>DIHE01000053.1:68258-69753 GCA_002420005.1 Holophagales bacterium UBA5704
GGAGGGTCGGGGAGGGGGGGAAGGGCGGAAGGCTCCTCCTCCGGGGTGGCCTCCTCCTGGCCACCCCCTTCCTCCTCCTCCTGCTCCTCAACCTGCTCTTCCCCTTCCCCTGGGAAGCGCTGCAGCGTCCGCCCGCCCTCGTGGTCGCCGACCGCTCGGGCGAGCCGCTGCGGTTTTTCCTGCCGGCGGATCACCGCTGGCGGTTTCCGATTCGGCTGGCGGAGCTTCCCCCGGAGCTTCCGCAGGCCCTGGTGGCCTCTGAGGACCAACGGTTCCGCCGCCACCCGGGGATCGATCCGATGGCGGTGCTGCGGGCCGCGTGGTCGAACCTGCGGGCGGGGGAGGTGGTGTCCGGGGCTTCGACGATCCCGATGCAGATCGCGCGGATGGTCGAGCCCGGGCCGCGCACGTTCGGGTCCAAGGTGCGCGAGAGCTTGCGCGCGGTGCAGCTCGAAATGCGCTACTCGAAGGACGAGCTACTGGAGATCTATCTGAACCTGACCCCGTATGGCGGCAACGTCGAGGGCGTCGGGGCGGCGGCGTGGTTCTACTTCGGCAAGAGCCCGGATCGTTTGTCCCTCGGCGAGATCGCGCTGCTGACGGCGCTGCCCCGGTCGCCGGTGCGCTATGACCCGACGGTTCACCCGGACGCGGCGCGGGCGGCGCGCGACCGGGTGTTGCTCCAGCTTGCGGCACGGGGTGCGTTTCCCGCCGGCGAGATCGAGCATGCGCGGGCGGAGCCTCTGCCGACCCTGCGGCAGCGGCCGCCGTTCCTCGCACCCCACCTGAGCGAGCTGGCGGCACGCAAGCTGGCGGGCCGGACGCGCATCCGCACGGCGCTCGACCGGGACCTCCAGCGTATCGCCGAGGACCAGGTGGCGCGGCGGATCGCCGAGCTGCGCTCGACCGGCATCGGCAACGCGGCCGTCGTGGTGATCGAGAACGAGACGCGGGCGGTGCGGGCGCTGGTGGGCTCTGCGGGGTTCGGCGAGGCGGCGTGGCAGGGCCAGGTGAACGGCGCGGTGGCCCGCCGCTCCCCCGGCTCGACGCTCAAGCCCTTTCTCTATGCCCTGGCGTTCGACGAGGGCAAGATCATCCCCGACTCCTGGCTGCTCGACGTCCCCACCGACTACTCCGGCTACGTCGCCGAGAACTACGACGACCGCTACCGCGGGCTGGTCACCGCGCGCGACGCCCTCATCCAGTCGCTCAACGCGAGCGCCGTGCGCCTCCTCGCGGGGATCGGACTGTCCACATTCCACCGCCTGCTGCGGCGCGGCGGCCTGGAGACCCTGGACCGGCCGGCGGAGCACTACGGTCTGCCACTGGTCCTCGGGGCGGGCGAGGTGCGCCTGGTCGATCTGGCGAACCTGTATGCCTCGCTGGCGGAAGGTGGGGTGTACCGGCCGTTGCGGTGGGTGGAGGTGGGGGTGCCCTCTCCCGCTTCGTGGGGGAGGGTCGGGGAGGGGGGGGAGGGGGTCAGGGTTTTATCCAA
>DIHE01000003.1:0-47979 GCA_002420005.1 Holophagales bacterium UBA5704
CGCTCGGCGAAGAGCTTGGCTTCCTGCTCGGCGCGGTCCCAGCCGGAGAGGAGGGCTTGGCCGTCCGAGGCTGGTTTGTGACCTTTCGGGGTGTGCGCCGGCAGGCGCATGGCGACCCGCCAGTCGATCGCCTGGGCGACGACGAGGAGCTCCAAGGCGAGGACCGATTGGGCGTTGCAAAGGATGGTGCGCAGCTTGCGGCAGGCGATCGTCGCCATGGCGTTGTGGTCCTCGGAATTGGCCGAGGAGGGGATCGAGTCGACCGAAGCGGGGTGGGAGAGGACCTTGTTTTCCGAAACCACGCCGGCCGCCGTGTATTGGGCGATCATGTAGCCGGAATTCACCCCGCGGTGCGGCACCAGGTTCGACGGCAGGTTGCGGTTGTGGTCCGCGTCGAGCAGCATCTGGGCGCGCCGCTCGGAGATGTCGGCCAGCTCGGCGAGGGCGATGGCCAGGAAGTCGGCCACCATGCCCACCGGCTCGCCATGGAAGTTCCCCGCCGAGTAGGAGATGCGGTGCTCGCCGGAATAGCCGGCCGGCCAGTTGGCCCGGAACTCGTGGTCCCAGGGCGGCGCGGCGTCCGCCGGGAAGAACAGAGGATTGTCGGTGGCGGCGTTCACCTCGGCCTCGGCCACCCGGCGGGCATGGGCGAGGGTGTCGCGGGCCGCACCGTGGACGGCGGGCGCGCAGCGCAGCGAGTACACGTCCTGCACCGCGCCGGCCGCTTCGATCAACCGGCTGCCCCGCAGGAGGCTGCGGATGTTCGCCGCGCTGGCGCTCTGCCCGGCGAGGCCGCGCGCCGCGTGCACCCGGGGATCGAAGGCGCGGGCACAGCCGCAGACCGCCTCCAGGCTGAGCGCACAGGCCACGTCCGCCAGATGGGCGAGCTTCTCGCCGTCGTGGACCGCCAGGGCGAGGAGCGCCGCCGAGAACGTGGCGCCATTGGTGAGCGCCAGCCCTTCCTTATAAGAGAGCGCCGGCACCGGCATGCCGAGGTCTTCCGCAAGCTGGTCGAGCCCGCTACGCAGCACGCCGTCCACGGCGCCCAGGTCGGCCGGCTCGCGGACGACGGTGTACCGCCCTTCGCCCAGCAGGACGACGAAGAGGTGGGCGAGCGGGCCCAGGTCGCCGCTCGAGCCCAGCGAACCGCGGATCGGGACGCGCGGAACGATGCCGCGGTTGATCATCGCCCGGACGACTTCCACCAGCACCGGGCGGACGCCGGAGTGGCCTTTGAGGAAGGCGTTCAGGCGGATGACCAGCGTGGCGCGCACCACGTCGGCGTCGAAGTAGTTGCCCGGCCGGCGGTCGTCCGCGGTCTCGCCGACGCCGACGGCATGGCTGAGCAGAATGTTGCGCTGGAGCTGCTCGAGCTGCTCCGGCGCGACGGGGATGTTCTTGAACTCTCCGAAACCGGTGGTGACGCCGTACTCCAGGACGGGAGTCGCCTTCTCTCCCTGTTGCAGGCGGGCGAAGTCTTCGCGGTACCGGCGGGCGAGGTGCTCGATCTGGTCGCGGCACACCCGCACCCGGTCCAGGGCGTCGGCGGAGACTTCGACACGGACCCGCGGATCGCGGGCCACGCGCGCCAGGTCGGCGAGGGAGAGGGAGCCGCCGGTGAGGACGACGGGGCCGAGGGAAGAGGTCGGATCGCTCACCGGCCCGCCTCGCCCTGCGCCGCGAGCATCTCGCGCACGGTGGCCACCAGGTCGCCGCGCGGCACCTCGCGCTGGCCGGGCCGCTCGTCGAGCCACTCCTGGCGGTTGGCGAGCGCTTCGGCGCGCCGCCGGCCGGCGTCCATGTCCTTCAAGGTCACCACGCCGCGCTCCTTCTCGTTCGAGCCGTAGAGGACGGCGAGCGGCACGCCCCAGGCGTCGGCGTACTTGAGCTGCTTGCCGGGTCCCTTCGCGGTGCCGAGGTAGAGCTCGGCCGGAATGCCGGCGCGGCGCAGCTCCCAGGTCATCGCCACGTAGTCGGGCTCCAGGGCCGGGTCCATGCGGCTGATCAGCACCTTGGCGGTGGACTTCTGCGCTCCGACCCGGCCGAGGTGGACCAGGGCGGAGAGCAGCCGGTCGACGCCGATCGAGGCGCCGACGGCGGGAATCTTCTCGCCGAGGAAGCGCATCACCAGCTCGTCGTAGCGGCCGCCGCCGAACACCGAGCCGAATTGCGGCGCATCGAGCAGGTTCGCCTCGAAGACGGGGCCGGTGTAGTAGGCCAGGCCGCGGGCGATCGAGACGTCGAGCGAGACCTCGGCGTCGGCGTAGCCCAGGCTGTAAAGGTGGTTCGAGATGCGCTCGATCTTGGCGAGCTCGTCCGCGGCCCCCTCGACGCCGGAGAAGGTCGCGCGCAGCTCGTCGAGCGTGGCGCGGCGGTCGGTCGCCGGAATCTGCAGGAAGCGCTCGATCTTGTCGACCTGCGCATTCTCCAGGCCGAGGCCGCGGATCGGATCGCCGGAGGCATCGACGTAGCCGGTGGTCAGCTCCAGGCGGACCTTCGCGGGCCCCACCTTGTCGAGCTTGTCGAGGACGCGGAAGACGTCCGCCGACCGCTCCTGCGGGATGCCGGCGAAGGCGAGGAGGGCGTTCAGGATGCCGCGGCTGGAGAAACGGACGCGGAACGGGCCGACCTTCAAAGCGCGCAGGGTGTCGCACATGCCGGCCATGATCTCGGTGTCGGCGATCTCGGATTCGACGCCGACCGAGTCGAGGTCGAACTGGGTGAACTCGCGGAAGCGCCCTTTGTCCGGCTTGTCGGCGCGCCACACCGGCGCCACCTGGTAGCGGCGGAACGGGCGCGGCAGCTCGCGGTATTGGGCCACCACGCGGGCGAGCGGCACGGTGAGGTCGAAGCGCAGGCCGAGGGCCTCGTTCTCCGGGTTCTGGACGGTGAAGATCGACTGCTGCGCCTCCTGGCCGGCCTCGGAGCCGCGCAGCACGTCGAGGAACTCGATCGCCGGGGTGGAGAGCGGCACGAAGCCGTACAGCTCATAGACGTTGCGGATCGTCTCGATCATCCACTGGCGGGCCAGCATCTGGTCCGACAACAGGTCGCGCAGTCCGCGGGAGGTCCGGGGCTCGACGGTCTCTGGCATGGGAAGGCATCCTCCTGGCGGCTGTGCGCGTCGTTCGAGATGGGGGTTGGGCCGGCCGGGCAGCCGGTGAAGGGGAATCGTAAGCGTTCGGTCACCGCCCTGTCAAAGCGCTTCAGGCGCCGGGGGGACGGGGACGAAGCAGCCGCGCAGGTACCGGAGCAGCTCGACGTGGAAACCGAGACGCTGGCCGTCCTCGTAGCCGCGCCGCCAGTCGGAGCTCTTGCCGCCCCCGCCGGAGGAGGGGCTGAACGTCTTCGTCAGCAGGCTGGGACAGTCGCCGTAGTAGAGGTCCCGCGCCTTGTCGAGGCCGGCGGCGAAGCCGTCCAGATAGTCGGGCTCGGCGCGCACGCGGTCGGTGACGCGGGCGGCCTCTTCGATCGCGTCGTCCATCCGGGCCTGGACGGCGGCGTTGACCTGGGCGGCCTTCCAGGCCGCGTGGGCGGCGAGCGTCTCTTCATAGTCCGGGGGATACGAGGCCCGCCGCCGTCCGTTCCAGCCGGGTGACGCCTCCGCCTCCCGGACGGAGCCGACCCGCTCCAGAAGCTCGGCGAGCCGGCGGTCCACCGCGGCTCCATCCGACCGGTCGGGCACCGGGACCTTGAGCTGGACCTTGCAGACCTTGGCGTCGTAGAGCGTGAAGGGCCCGTCCTGGACTTCTTCGAGGACCCCCTCGGAGAGCTCGAGCTGGACATCCACCCGGTTGCGCTTGACGTTGATCCGGTCGACCCGGGCGACCTCGCCCGCGTCGAAGCGGTGCCGCGCCTTGCTGTCGACCCGCGAGCCGACCACGTCGTTGTCGTTGAAGAACCCGTCGCAGCTCGAAGCGATGGGGAGCCGCACGAGCACGGTCCCGCCCTGCCAGCGGGCGCTGAGCTCGCCCTCCGGATCGGCGCCGGAAACCACAGAGGAGACCAGAAGAAGCATCGCCAGGACACCGAGGGGAACCTTGCGGAGGCCGTTTTGTTCGCTCATGCCGTTGCGATCATACCCGATGAAACGGGGACCCCAGGAGCGATCTTTTGCCCTGTTCCCGGTTGGGCGATAGAATTCCTTGCACCCATGCAGAAACCCAGCGCCACCGCCGCCGAACGCATCTACGCCGTCGTGCGGCGCATCCCGGCCGGCCGGGTGGCGACCTACGGCCAGGTGGCGGCTCTCGCCGGCCTGCCCGGACGTGCGCGGCAGGTGGGCCAGGTGCTCCGCGATACACCCGACGGCCTCGACCTGCCCTGGCAGAGGGTGCTCAATGCCCAGGGCACGGTGAGCCCGCGCGGCGGTCTCGGTGTCGAAGAAGGCCTGCACCGCCACCTCCTGGAGGAGGAAGGAGTCGTCTTCGGCCCGGGCGGCCGGGTCGATCTCGACAAGTACGGCTGGGACCCCGACGTGCGGCCGGCGCCGCGCAAGAAGAAGGACACCCCGGCCGCGACGCCGCGCACGGAGATCCAGGTCCGGGAGATCGAGACGCTTCTGCGCGCCCTCGGCAACCCGGAGCGGGCGGCCGGGGCGAAGGCCTACCTGAAGAGCGACCTCGACTTTCTCGGCGTCCCCACCCCCGACCTGCGCACCGCCGTCGGCGCCTGGCTCGAAGGGCACCCGGCGCTCGACCGCGCCGCTCTGCTCGCTCTCGTGCACGCCCTCTGGGAGCGGCCGGTCCACGAGCTGCGCGCCGCCGGTCTCGAGCTCCTCGCCGCGCGGCGCCGCGCCCTGCGCAGCGAAGACCTCGACCTGCTCGAAGACCTCCTGCGCCGCTCCGGCACCTGGGCCTACGTGGACGCCATCGCCGTGCACCTCGTCGGCCCTCTGATCGAAGCGGACCCGCGAGAAACGTCCCGGCTCGACCGCTGGGTGAAGGACGAGAGCTTCTGGCTCCGCCGCTCCGCCCTTCTCGCCCTTCTCCTCCCCCTGCGCCGCGGCGAAGGGGACTGGCCCCGTTTCGTCCGCTACGCCGACCTCCTCCTGGAGGAGAAGGAATTCTTCATCCGCAAGGCCCTGGGCTGGGTCCTGCGGGAAGTCGCCAAGAAACGCCCCGAGCTGGTCCGGCAGTTCTTGCAGGAGCGGGAAGGCCGGGTGTCGGGGGTGACGCGGCGGGAGGCGGAGCGGTGGCTGGGATGATCATGAATCGAAGAAAGGACCTGCCATGAGCTTCGCTTCTCCCCGGCACCTCGCCGCCGGTGCCTTGACCTTCGGGCTGCTGGGCCTGTTTCTGGTGCCCTGCACAGCGCGCTCCGCCGAGGCTCCGGCGGGCTACGACGCGCTGCCCGCTCTCTTCAAGGAGTGGCGCGCCTTCGAGCCGCCGCTGCTGCGCGATGGGGCGCCGGACTACGGAGTGGCGGCGATGGCGGCGCAGCACGCGGGGTTGCGCGCTCTCCAGGCGCGGCTGCGGGCGATCGATCCGGGCGGCTGGCCGATTCCCCAGCAGGTGGACTACCACCTCGTGCGCGCCGAGATGAACGGGCTCGACTTCAACCACCGGGTGCTCCGCCCGTGGGAGCGCGATCCGGCGTTCTACCTCTCGGCCTGGCCGGAGCAGAGCGATACGCCGGCGCATGAGGGTCCGACCCACCACGCGGTGATCGACCTGTGGACCTACACTTTTCCGCTGTCCGCGGCGGACGAGGCGAAGCTGGCGGCCGAGCTGGGGACCATTCCGCCGTTGCTCCGGCAGGCGCGCCAGAATCTGACCGGCAATGCGCGCGAGCTCTGGCTGGCGGGCATCGGGACGATGCGCGATCAGGTGGCGACGCTCGAAGACCTGCAGCGGCGCACCGCCGGAGCGGGACCGGCCCTCACCGGTGCCCTCGGGGCGGCCCTCCAGGCGACGCAGGGGTTCGTCGCCTGGCTCGAAGAGCAGGCGCCGACGAAGACCGGCCCGTCGGGCATCGGCAAGGAGAACTACACCTGGGCTCTGCGCAACGTGCACCTGATCCCGATGACCTGGGAGGACGAGGTCCGCCTGCTCCAGCGCGAGCTCGACCGCGCCCATGCCGCCCTGCGCCTGGAAGAGCAGCGCAATCGCAATCTGCCGCCGCTCGCCGCCATCGCGAGCCCCGAGGAGTTTACGCGGCGGGGCAACGAAGCGGTGACCCGGTACCTCGCCTTCTTGCAGCAGAACGAGATCCTGCCGATCCGCCCCTACCTGGACCCGGCCCTGCGCGCCCGCCTCGGCGGCTTCGTGCCCCTGGAGTCGCGCAACTTTTTCCACATCGTCACCCACTACGAGCCGCTGGCGCTCTACACCCACTTCTACCATTGGTGGGACATCGCCCGGATGCAGGCGGAGCCGCACCCCAGCCCGATCCGCCGCGGGCCGTTGCTCTTCAACGTCTTCGCCGCCCGCTCCGAGGGGCTCGCCACCGGCGTGGAAGAGATGATGATGCACGCCGGCCTGTACGACGACCAGCCCCGGGTGCGGGAGATCGTCTGGATCATGCTGGCCCAGCGCGCCGCCCGTGGGCTGGGCTCCCTCTACGTCCAGGCCAACGACTTCACCCTGCAACAGGGACGCGACTACCACGTCGAGTGGACCCCCCGCGGCTGGATGCGCAAGGACCTCGACCTCCTCGGCTTCGAGCAGCAGCTCTACCTGCGCCAGCCCGGCTACGGCAGCAGCTACATCACCGGGAAATACCAGATCGAGCGCCTGCTGACCGAGCGCAGCCACCAGCTCGGCGCCGCGTTCAAGCTCTCCGATTTCTTCGCCGAGCTCGACGCAGCCGGCGTCATCCCGGTCTCGCTGATCCGTTGGCAGATGACCGGCAAGGACGACGAGATCCGCGCCCTGCTGGCGGACGGCGACTGAGCGGCGAGCCGGCGCTACGGAATCCCATACCGCCGCCGTTTCTCCCACAGCGCTTTGCGGCTGATGCCGAGGAGATCGGCGGCGTGGCCCTGGTGGCCGCGGGTGTAGGCGAGGGCGTTGCGGATCAGCTCCTTCTCCACCTCGAGGAGAGGCCGCGGGCGCCCTTCGGTCGAGCCCTCGGGCTGCGGTGGGTCGAGCGGCCCCCGCTCGCTGAGGACCAGGGCACGCTCCAGGACGTTGCGGAGCTGGCGCAGATTGCCCGGCCAGGGATGGTCGCGCATCCAGGCCCGGGCCCGCGGGGCGAGCACGAGGTCCGGGCGGGCGAAGCGCTCGGCGAGATCGGCGAGGAGATGGTCGATCACGGCGTCCAGATCGCGGCGCCGCTCGCGCAGCGGCGGGATGCGGAACGCCAACACCTCCAGGCGGTAGAACAGATCGGCCCGGAACGTCTCGCGCCCCACCCGGGCCGGGAGGTCCTCGGCGCCCAGCGCGATGAACCGGATGTCGGCGCCCACCTCGACCCCGCCGAGCGGAGCGTAGCGCCGCTCGGCGATCAGCCGTAGAAGCTTGGGCTGCGTGGCGAGAGGCAGCTCTTCCACATGATCGAGCAGCAGGGTGCCGCCCTCGGCACGGGCCACCCGGCCCTCACTCCCCTTCTCGGCCCCGGTGAAGGCGCCGGGCCGGAAGCCGAACAGCTCGCTTTCGAAGAGAGTGCTGGGGAAAGCTCCCGGGTCCACCTCGACCAGAGGAGCGGCCGAGCGCCGGCTGGCGGCGTGCAGAGCGCGCGCCACGGTGGACCGGCCGCTGCCGGGCTCGCCGAGGAGGAGGACCGGCGCGTCCGTCCGCGCGGCGCGCTCGGCGCCTTGCAGGCTCTCCCCGAGGACGGGGAAGTCCTGCAGGAGCCGCTGCAGGGAGAGCGGGGCAGCGCTCGCCATGGCGCCGCTCTCCGGATCAGGCCCGGAACCGGGCGGTCACGTCGGGTGCATCGCCCCAAAGGCGCTCCAGGGCATAGAACTTCCGCGGCTCTTCCAGAAAGACGTGCACCACGAAGTCCCCGAAGTCGAGCAGCACCCACTGCCCGCGGTTGTACCCCTCCAGGTGGAGAGGGCGTGTACCTTCCGCCCGCAGGCGTTCGAGCACGGCGTCCGCCACGGCCTGGACCTGGCGCTCGCTCGCTCCACTGCAGATCAGGAAGTAGTCGGTGAAGTCGGTGACCTTCTCCAGATGCAACACCTTGAGATCGAGCGCCTTGCGGTCGTCGGCGGCCTCCACGGCGCTGCGGACCTTGCGCGCGATGTCCACGGCAGGAGAGGGCGAAGGGAGGGACGAGGATGTCGGTTCGGCTGTCATCGGTACAGGTCGTATTTTTGCACGTAGCGTATCACCAGGTCGGACACCTGGCCGGCCGGCGGCTGCTCGCCACGCGCGAACAGCTCCCGCAGGCGGGTTGAAGAGACGTCCAGCGGGGGTGGCTCCCGCAGGAGGATCACCCGGTCGGTCGCCGCCAAGGCCGCGATCTCGGGGTGGAGGACCCGCGTGTCCAGATCCCAGCCCGGCCGGGGCAGGACGACGAGCCGGGCCACCGCCGGGATGTCCCGCCAGCGGTACCACAGATGCAAGTCGGCGAACGAGTCGCCGCCGATCAGCAGATGGAGCTCCGCAGCGGGCTCGGCACGCTGGAAATGCTCCAGCGTCTCGATGGTGTAGGCCGGCCGGTCGAGCATCATCTCGTACGGCGAGGCGAACAGCCCCTCTTCCCCGAGGAGCGCCATCTCCACCATGGCATGGCGGGCGAGCGGCGGTGCCAAGGCCCGCCGCGGCTTGTGGGGCGGCTTGGCGGTGACCAGATACAGGACCCGGTCGAGCCCCAGAGCCTGCCGCGCCGCACGCACCGGCACCACGTGCCCCTGGTGGATCGGATCGAAGCTGCCGCCGAAAAGGCCCAGCTTCACGAGGCAGCTCCCGAGGACCCTCCGGCCAACCCGCGTGCCATGTCCCCCACCAGCGCGCGGACGCCCTCGCCGGTGGCGGCGCTGATCTCCAGATACGGCAGACCGCGCTCCGCCGCAGCCTGCCGCAGCTCCTCGCGGCGCTCGGGCAGTGCGGCGTCGAGCTTGCTGCCCACCAGGAGGCGCGGACGCTGCATCAGCTCCGCGTTGAACGCCTCCATCTCATGCTCCACCGTCTCCAGATCGGCCACGGCGCTCCCCTCCGCGGAGAGGTCCACCAGGTGGACCAGGACGCGGCAGCGCTCCACGTGCCGGAGGAACTGAATCCCCAGGCCCGCCCCTTGGGCGGCCCCGGCGATCAGGCCGGGAAGGTCGGCGATGACGAACGGCTCGTCGAACGGACCCTTGGCGACCACACCGAGCTGGGGAATCAGCGTGGTGAACGGATAGTCGGCGATCTTCGGACGCGCTGCGGAGACGACGCTGATCAAGGTCGACTTGCCCGCATTGGGCAAGCCCACGACGCCGACGTCGGCCAGCAGCTTGAGCTCCAGGCGGAGGAATCGCTCGTCGCCTTCGCGGCCCGGATCGGCGCGGCGCGGCGCCTGGTTGGTCGCGGTGGCGAAGCGGGCGTTGCCGCGACCCCCGCGGCCTCCGGCCGCCACCACCAGACGCTGCCCGTCCTCCAGCACCTCGCCGAGCATCTCGTCGGAGTCGCGGTCGTAGACCACCGTGCCGAGCGGCACGGCGATCTCCAGATCCTCGCCGCACTTGCCGGTACAGTTCGATCCTTCCCCGTGCCGCCCACGCTGGGCCGCATAGAGAGAATGAAACTGGAGATGGTAGAGGGTGTTGCGGCTCCCCTGGCCGACCAGGACCACCGAGCCGCCGTCGCCACCGTCGCCACCGGAGGGACCGCCGAGAGGAACGTACTTCTCCCGGCGGAAGGCCATGCAGCCGTTGCCGCCCCTGCCACCCCGGACGTGGATCTTGGCTTCGTCGAGGAAGATCAAATCAGCCGGCGGACTCGGAGGTCTCGACGGACGCCGGAGCCTCGGGGGGCAGGATGTGGACGAACTTCCCGCGCCGGCCCTTGTCCTGGAACTTCACGACGCCATCCATCTTTGCGAAGAGGGTGTCGTCCTTGCCGCGGCCGACGTTCAGCCCCGGGAAGAAAACGGTCCCGCGCTGGCGCACGATGATCGTGCCGCCCGAGACCTGCTGGCCCCCATAGGCCTTGACGCCGAGATATTGCGGGTTCGAGTCCCGCCCGTTGCGGGTGGAGCCCTGTCCCTTCTTATGTGCCATGGTCGTCGCTCCTCAAATGCTCGCGGACGGCGGCCGTCAGGACGGCAGCTCGATCCCGTCGATCCGAATGCGGTGCAGGTTCTGCCGGTGACCCTTGGTCCGCCGGTACATCTTGCGCTTCTTGAACTTGAAGACCCGGATCTTCGGGCCGCGCAGGGCATCGACGAACGTCCCCTTCACCAAGGCTCCCGCGACCACCGGGCTGCCGACCTGAAGGCCGGAATCGCCGGAGACGAGCAGAACCCGGTCGAAGCGCACCTCGTCGGTCTGTCCTTCCTTATGAGAGGCGAGCAGCTCGACATCGATCACATCGCCCGGGGCGACGCGATACTGCTTGCCACCAGTCTCGATCACTGCGTACATAGAGAATACTCCCAGAGGGTCGTCACGAAGACGCGCGTGGACGGGGAACCCTACCACAGCTCCTAGTGGCTGTCCAGCTCCTCCAGCTCTTCGGGCAACGCGAACTGGTCGGTGTCGTCGTTGCCGCAGGCCGTGCACTGGGCCTCGGTCAACTTGCCACCCTCCCACTCGAACACGTAGCACGGGGTCTCGCACTCCAGGCACACGACGAAATCGGGGCTCGACATGGCGCTCCCTCCTGCCGCCATTCTAGGCCGGGATCAGCCGTTCCTTCAAATTGCCAGAAGGGGGCTCAGGTTGCCTTTGTTGAGCCTTGTAATGTCAAGTTTCGGGTTACCCCATCGGACGGATCGGTCGGATCGGAACGGATCCGTCCGATGCTTCCCCTCCCGCCGCCCCGATAGTTGACATCACGACGCTGAGATTTTTGGGAAAGGGGGTTGACAAGATCTTAGCCCCATGCCATCATGTGCTCGATGAGGGGCGCGGATGCCACCTCAAACTTCAAGGAGGACACCATGCTCAACACGATCACCCGCTGGAACCCCGCCACCCTGTCGGTGCGCGACCCCTTCTTCCGCCTGTTCGATCTGGTGAACCAGGACCTGCTGCCGAGCGAAGAGGTGTCGAACCGCACCTGGACGCCGCCGGTCGACATCCAGGAGACGGAGGAGGCCTATCGGCTGACCGCCGAGCTGCCGGGGCTGACCAAGGACGACATCAGCATCACGCTGGAGAACAACGTGCTCCGGCTGGCGGGCGAGCGCAAGCTCGAGAAGGACGTGAAGAAGGAGAGCTACCAGCGGATCGAGCGGATCTACGGCACCTTCGCGCGGGCCTTCACCCTGCCGAGCCAGGTGCACCACGACAAGGTCGAGGCGGCGTTCGAGAACGGTCTGCTGACCATCACCGTGCCCAAGGCCGAGCAGGCCAAGCCGCGCAAGATCGCGATCAGCTGAGGCCCGGCCCGCTTTCCACGGTGGTGACCGCGGGCAGCTCCACGGTCATCACCGTGCCGGTCCCCGGCGTGCTCTCGACGGCCACCCGGCCGCCGTGGGCCCGGGCGATGCGGTCCACGATGGCGAGACCCAGCCCGGTGCCCCCTTTGCGGGTGGAATAGAAGAGATCGAAGATCTTCGCCTGCTCCGCCAAGGGAATGCCGCCGCCGTTGTCCGCCACCTTGAGCTGCACCCACGCGCCCTGGCGATGCACCGACAGCTCGAGCAGAGGCGTCCGATCCGCCTCCTCGGCCGCCGCCAGGGCGTTCTGAGTGAGGTTCAGCAGCACCTGATTGATCTGGGCGGGATCGACCCGCACCCGCGCTCCCTGGCTGCGGTCGTGCACCGCGATGCGCGCCCGCCGCTTCTGGATCTCTCCGGCCAACACCTCGGGGACCCGTTCGAGCAGCAGGACGGCCGGGATCTCCTCCAGCTCCACCGGCCGCGGCTTGGCATAGGTGAGGAAGTCGGTGACCAGGCGCTCCAGGCGGCTCAGCTCGGAGCGGGTGATCGACAACAGCCGCTTGCCGGTGGGCGCCGAGCCCCCCTCCTCGATCTCCTCTTCCAGCATCTGCATGTTGAGGTTCAACGAGTTGAGCGGATTGCGGATCTCGTGCGCCAGCCCGGAGGCGAGGGTGCCGATGTAGGCCATCCGCTCCGCCTCCGCGGCCTGCATCTCCAGGCTCTGCGCGCGCCGCATGAGCAGCCAGACGCCGACGAAGGCGCCGACCAGGAGAAGCACCGAGAGGCCGCCGATCACCGCGGCCTGCTGGATCAGCTCCTTGCGCAGAATCTCGATCCGCTTGCCCAGCTCCGGCGCGCTGATCCCGATCTCCAGGAGCCCGAGGTCGCCGATCGGCACCCGCACGTCCGGCACCTCATAGGTCGTCGTCCACTGCCCTTCCTTCTTCTCCTCGCCGAGCTCGCGCAGCTCCGGAGAGCCCTGGCCGAGCCCCGGGCTGCCTTCGGGAATCTGGATGCTGGCCTGGTTGACACTCTTCAGGACGAGGACGCCGTTCTTGTCGCGGATCTCGACCTGCCGCACGATGTCGCGCTGGCGCAGGATGGAGTCGATGTAGGTCTGGGTCTCGCGCTCGCCCGCCACCGCGGTGTAAAGGTCGCCCTGGCGCTCGGCGCGGTCGGCGATTCGTTTGGCCAGCGTCTCGGCCTCCTCGCGGGTTTCCAGGAGCACCCGCTCGATCTCCCGCTGCGACAGCGACCGGAAGATCAGCCAGCCGAACAAGGCGATGTCGAACAGGACGAAAAGCCCGAACACCGCCGAGGCGACCAGGAGACGCCGCGATCCGCCGAGCTTCTGAACGCGCTTCATGGCGGCGAAGGATATCACCCTGCCCCTGCGCAGCCGCGCCGTAGTAGGATGACCGGAACTTATGAACCGGATGCGCCGCCTCCCCCTGCCGCCGCTCCTCCTTCTCGCCCTCCTGGCGCCCCACCTGGCGGGCTGCGGAGCCCGCGAAGAGCCGCAACAGGGTGGCCCCGCCGGCGACGGCACCCCGCAGCGCGGCGGCACGGTGGTCACCGGGTGGACCACCGAGCCCCTCGGGATCAACGACCTCATCTTCCCGACCACCGCGGTCGGCAGCGAGGTGCATTTCCGGGTCTTCCAGCATCTGGTCGAGGAGCAGCCCGACTTCGCCGAGCATCCGGCGACGTTCAAACCGCAGCTCGCCGAGTCCTGGGAATGGTCGGACGACCACAAGGTGCTCACCTTCCATCTGCGGAAGAACCTGGTGTGGAGCGACGGCGTGCCGCTGACCGCCGAGGACGTGCGCTGGTCCTGGCAGGCACAGGTCCACCCCGCCGTCGCCTGGGACAGCGCCTACATGAAGGAGCACATCCGCGACGTCGAGGTGGTCGATCCGCAGACCGTCCGCTTCCACTTCACCCGCGTCTACGCCAAGCAGCTCCTCGACGCCAACGAGGGCCTCATCCTGCCGAAGCACGCCTGGAGCCGGCTTCCTTTCGAGAAGTGGCGCGAGAACGGCACCTGGTTCTTCGAGAACCGGCTGGCCGCGGGACCGTTCCGCATCGAATCGTGGACCGCCCAGCAGGAGATGGTCCTGGTGCGCAACGAGCGCTACTGGGAGAAGGAGCGGCCGTATCTCGACCGCGTCGTGCTGCGCTTCGTGCCCGACGCGAGCAGCCTGACGACCCAGCTCCTGAACGGCGAGATCGACTTCATCGCCCAGGTCTCCCCCGCCGACGCCAAGCGCGTCCGCGAGCGGCCCGAGCTTCAGGTGATCCCGTTCTGGTCGAACCTGTTCGTCGCGGTCGCCTGGAACCACAGCCGGCCCCTGTTCGCCGACGCCGAGGTGCGGCGCGCGCTGACCCTCGCCATCGACCGCCGGTCGATCGTCGAAACCCTCTGGCCGGGCGGCACCGGTCGGGTCGGCATCTCGCCGCTTCTGCAGTCGGTCTGGGCGCACGACAAGACGCTCCAGCCCTGGCCGTACGATCCCGCCGAAGCCCGCAAGATCCTCGCCGCCCGCGGCTGGAAGGACGGCGACGGCGACGGGCTGCTCGACCGGGGGGGCAAGAAATTCTCCTTCGAGCTGCTCAGCAACGCCGGCAACCAGGCGCGCAACGACGCCGCGGTGATGATCCAGCAGCAGCTGCGCCAGGTGGGGATCGAAGCGACGCCGCGCATCCTGGAGTTCAACACCCTGGTGGCCGACACCCGCAGCGGCCACTTCGACGCCGCCATCACCGGGGCGACGATCGACACCAGCCTGGACCTGTCGGGCAACTTTCACAGCCGGTCGATCCAGGACGGCGACAACTTCTTCCGCTACAGCAGCCCCGCCCTGGACCGGTTGCTCGACGAAGCGGCCGGCCAGAAGAACATTGCCGACGCAGCCCCCTTGCTCCACCAGATCGAGCACCAGCTCCACCGCGACCAGCCGGTCACCTTCCTCTGGGAGTCGCAGCGCCTCGCGGCGATCAACCGGCGGGTGCACGACGCCCGGCCGAACCTCCAGTCGGCGTTCTTCCACCTGCAAGATTGGTGGGTCTCCCCCCGGCCCTGACCGGGGGACCGCGCGGGGACCCGAGCGTGGCCGGCTTCCTCCTGCGCCGCCTCACCGCGTCCTTCCTGCTGCTCTTCGCCGTCGCCACCGGCGTGTTCTTCCTGGTGCACGCGGCGCCGGGCGATCCCACGGACGTCTTTGAAGGGCAGCGGATCAACCGCGAGCAACGGGAGACCCTGCGTCACCTCTACGGCCTCGACCGCCCGCTCGGGGAGCAATACCTGCGCTGGCTCGCCGCCCTGGCCCAAGGCGAGCTCGGCCTCTCCCTGGCCCAGCAGCGGCCGGTCGCCACCATCCTCGCCGAGGCGTTCCCCGCCACCCTGCTGCTCGCCACCGGGGCGATCGCGGTCGAATTCGGCATCGCCCTTCTCCTGGGGATCGCGGCGGCCCGGCGGCCCGGCGGTTACGCAGACCAGACGATCCGTCTGGGATCGCTGGTCTTCGTCTCGCAGCCTCCGTTCTGGATCGCCCTCATGCTGGTCCTGCTCTTCGCCCACCTCTGGCCGGTGCTGCCGGCGAGCCACATGCGGTCGGTCGACGCCGACCTGCTCTCCCCGGCCGGCCGCGCCTGGGACCTGCTGCGCCACCTCCTGCTGCCGTCTCTCGCCCTCGGCCTGTACAACGCGGGCTCGACCCTGCGCTTCGTGCGCGGCAGCGTGATCGAGGTGATGGGGACGGACTACATCCGCGCCGCCCGCGCCCGCGGGCTCTCCGAGCGGCGCGTCCTGTGGGTGCATGGGCTGCGCAACGCCTTGACGCCGCTCATCCAGCTCTTCGCGCTCAGCTTCCCCCAGCTGCTCAATGGCGCCCTGCTCACCGAGATCATCTTCGCCTGGCCCGGGCTCGGGCGGGCCACCTTCGCTGCCGTCCTGTCCCGCGACTACCCTCTGATCCTCGGCCTCACCCTGTTCAGCGCCTTCGTCGTGATCCTCGGCAACCTTCTGGCCGACCTGCTGCAGGCCGCGGCCGATCCGCGCGTCCGTCGCCATGCGTAGCCCGAGCCTCTGGGTGGGAGCGATCCTCGCCGGCTTGCTCGGGCTCACCGTGATCGCGGCCCCCCGGCTCGCGCCCTACGATCCCGACGAGCAGCTCGATCCCGCCGCCGCCTCCTATCGTCCACCGGGGACGGAGCTCGCCGCCATCCACCTGACGACCGGCACTTGGCGGCTCGCCGACCGGGTGGAGCGCACCCCCGGCGGGCTGCGCATCGAGCGCCTCGGGAGGACGGAGGAGCTGGCCGCGGACCAGGTGCTCAACCTCACGGCGGACGGCGTCGCCGACCGCCGCTTCTATCTGGTGGGGAGCGACAAGTTCGGGCGCGATCTCTGGTCGCGCATGCTCCGTGGCGGACAGATCTCTTTGACCATCGGGCTCCTCGCGGCCCTGGTCGCCCTGGTGGCGGGCATCGCCGTGGGCGCCGCCGCCGCGCTCGGCGGCCCGTGGGTCGACGGGTTTCTGATGCGCAGCGTTGACGCGCTCCTCGCCATTCCCTCCATGCTTCTGTTCATCGCCATCGCCGCCCTGTTCCGGCCGGGGACGGCCGGGCTGGTGCTCCTGCTCGCCGGCGGCGCCTGGATGACGATCAGCCGGCTTCTGCGCGCCGAGATCCTCAGTCTCAAGGAGCGCGACTTCATCCTCGCCGCCCGCGCCCTCGGCCTCCATCCCTTCACCATCTTCCGCCGCCACCTGCTGCCGAACGCGCTCACCCCCGTGCTCACCCAGACCATGCTGCTGATCGGCCAGATCATCCTCGTCGAGTCGTCCCTGTCCTTCCTGGGCATGGGCGTGCAGCCGCCGACCGCCACCTGGGGCAACCTGGTCGCCGACGGCCGGGAATCGATCTCGTACGCCTGGTGGATCGCCACCTTCCCCGGCGCCGCAATCTCCCTCGCGGTCATCGCCTTCAACCTGCTGGGCGACGGGCTGCGGGACGTGCTGGACCCGCGAACGCGGTGAGCTTCCCCCCGGGGTGCTACACTCCGGCGCCTGTGAGCGAGACCACCCTCCCCAATCCAGCCAGCCCACGCCGCGCCCTGGTGCCGGTCTTCGCCACCGTTCTTCTCGATCTGATCGGGTTCGGGATGATCATCCCGCAGCTCCCGTTCTATGCGCAGCGGTATGACGCAACGCCCGCCCAGATCGGCTGGCTCTTCGCGTCCTACAGCCTGATGCAGCTCCTGTTTGCGCCGCCGCTCGGCCGGCTCTCCGACCGCCTGGGCCGGCGGCCGGTCCTGCTGGTGAGCGTCGCCGGCAGCATCGGGGCCTACGTGCTGTTCGCCTTCGCGCCGTCGTTCCTCTGGCTGGTGGTCTCCCGGGCGCTCTCCGGCATCGCCGCCGCGAACTACGGCATCGCCCAGGCCTACGTGGCCGACGTCACCTCACCCGCCGAGCGCTCGAAGGCGATGGGGATGGTGGTGGGCGCGTCCTTCGGCCTCGGCTTCATCCTCGGGCCGGCCCTCGGCGCC
This sequence comes from Holophagales bacterium UBA5704, assembly GCA_002420005.1. Classification (GTDB taxonomy): domain Bacteria; phylum Acidobacteriota; class Thermoanaerobaculia; order Multivoradales; family UBA5704; genus UBA5704. The sequence goes on from DIHE01000003.1 coordinate 17,024, forward strand.
ATCCTCTCCCATTTCGGGCCGCTGGTGCTGCCGTTGACCGCCGCGGCCCTGAGCGCGGTCAATCTCCTCTTCGCGTTCCTCTGGCTGCGCGAGTCCCTGCCGCCCGAGGCGCGCGGCCAGGTGGCCGGCCACTGGTTCGAGCCGCGCCTGCTCGTGGAAACCTGGCGCAACCCGCCGGTGCGCGGCTTGATGCTCCTCGCCTTCCTGGTCACCTTCTGCTTCTCGATGATGGAGACCTCGCTCGCCCTCTACTGCCAGTCCCGTTTCGGCTTCGACATGAAGAAGACCGGCTGGCTGTTCGTCTACGTCGGCGTGATCCTCGTCGCGGTGCAGGGCGGGCTGGTCGGCCGGATGGTGCGCAAGCTCGGCGAGCGCGGCTTGATCCTCCACAGCATCCTGGTGATGGCGGCCGGCCTGGTGCTGCTCCCCGCCGCCGGCACCCCGTGGCTGCTGCTCCCCGCCCTCACCCTCCTCGCCCTCGGCTCCGGGCTCCACAACCCGTCGAGCCTCGGTCTGCTCAGCCTGCTCACCGACTCCGGCGAGCAAGGGGGCGTGAGCGGCATCTACCGCTCCTACGGCGCGCTCGCCCGCACCCTCGGGCCGCTGGCCGGACCCTGGTTGTTCCAGGTGGTGGGCATCCGCTCGCCCTTCTGGGTGGCCGGCGGCCTGATGGTGATCACCTTCCTGGTCGGTTGGACCTTGCTGCGCCGGATCACGGTCGGCTGAGGCGGTCGCTCCCCCCGTGCGGACCCGCGACTTCGACTACGAGCTGCCGCCGGAACGGATCGCGCAGCACCCCGCCCCACGCGGCGAGAGCCGCCTCCTCGTCCTCGACCGCGAGGGACCGGAGCGCCACGCCCGCGTCCGCGACCTGCCGGCACTGCTCCGCCCCGGCGACCTGCTGGTGCTCAACGACACCCGGGTGATCCCCGCCCGTCTCTTCGGCCGGCGGCCGGGCGGCGCACCGATCGAGATCCTGTTGACCTCCAAAGCCGGGGACCGCGAGTGGGACACCCTGGTCAAGCCCGGCCGGCGCGCCCGGCCCGGCACCGTGATCGCCCTCGACGAGCACCTGAGCGCCGAGGTGATCGAAAAGGAAGAAGCCGGCCGCCACCGCCTGCGCTTCTCGGAGCCGATCGAGCCCCACCTGGAGCGTCTCGGCCACATGCCGCTTCCGCCCTACATCCAGAGATCCGACGAAGCCGAGGACCGCGAGCGCTACCAGACCGTCTGGGCGCGCCACCCCGGTGCGATCGCCGCCCCCACCGCCGGCCTGCACTTCTCGCACGCCCTCCTGGACGACCTCGCCGCCGCCGGCATCGAACGCGCCACCGTCACCCTCCACGTCGGCCTCGGCACCTTCAAACCGGTGACCGTCGAGACCCTCGACGAGCACCGCATGGAGAGCGAGCGCTGGGAGGTGACCGAGGCCACCGCCGCGGCTCTCCACCAGACCCGCGCCCGGGGCGGCCGGGTGGTGGCCGTGGGTACCACCGTGGTCCGCACCCTGGAGAGCGCCGCCCTCGCCGGGGGAGGCACCGTGCAGCCCGGAAGCGGAGCGACCGAGCTCTTCATCACCCCCGGCTTCGCCTTCCGCGCCGTCGACGTCCTGCTCACCAACTTCCACCTCCCCCAGTCCACCCTCCTCATGCTCGTCTCCGCCTTCGCCGGCCGCGAACGGGTCCTCGCCGCCTACGCCGAGGCGATCCGGGAGGAGTACCGGTTCTATTCCTATGGGGATGCGATGCTGCTGGAGCGGGGGTAGGATCTGGAGGCGAGCGCGGCGACCCGTACAGGATCGCCGCGCCATCTCTTTTCAGCAAACCATCAGTCCGGTCGCTTTCCCCGCTGTCCCATGACCTTCGGCAGCGAATGGAGGCGACGCTGACTGGCGCGGTCGAGGCTCTCCTTTTCCTCCCGCCCGACCGGAGGGACCGGCAGCCTCACCGAGGCCAGAAGACTCGGCAGCGGGGCAGGAGCCGCCGTGGCCACAGGGACAGGAGCGGCGGCCGACGGTTCCGGCGGCTTCGCTTCAACAAGCACCGGCGGTGCCACCGGGGCCGGCGAGGTGTCTTTGGGCTCCGTGGCCAGACGCTCCAGGCTCTTGGCGATACTGCCCAGAAAGGACCGGATCGACCCGAGCTCCTGCTCGATCCGGCTGATGTCGACCGGAGCCACCCGGGGGGCCGGCGCCATCGGGGTTTCGGGGCGGACCACCGAGGGGGCGGGAGCCGCGGCCACTGTGGGAGCTGCGGGCCTCGGGCGCGGCATCAGCAGTGGGTTGAGGGGGGCCGCCACCACCGGCTGCTTGGGTTTGCGGCCCGGCTTGCTCTCCTTCCGCAGGCGTTGAAAAACCTTGACCGCGGAACGGGGATACCGCGTCATCCTGCCGGAGCCCTCGGAAGGGATCTCGTCACCAAACTTGATCGCGTAGTTGCGCAGTGTGGCGTACGAGATGCCGGTTTCATCGGCAATGCTCGCAAGCGTCAACAACTCTCTCGGTCTCGCCATTTTTTCAACCTCCATAGCAATCAAAAATTTGCAGCTCTACCGGCCATCGACGACTGACCCGAACGGCCAGGCCGGCAGTTGGCGCTGGAAATCGCAGTGTACACCCACCGGCGGGGCGTTCGCCTGTTCCTCGGGGTTTATCCGGGGAAACCGGGTTTTTTTCGCAGCTCTTCCGCCTGAAAGAGGTGCCGGCGCTCGTGCGTGGGAATCACCCGGAAACCGGTCCAGACGGTGAAGCGGACCAGAGGGAGGAAAGGATTCGGGAACCGTACGGCGAGATCGAGGTCGGCCGAAGCCTGCAGAAGGACGGCCATCTCCTCGTGCAGGCGGTGAAATTCCGCGAGGAGATCCGCTTTCTCGGCCCGTAGAGCAGGGATGATCTTCTTCGGTGCCGGAAGACGCCGCTTGGGTGGAGGCTCCAGATTGGCCACGAACCAGCGCTCGACCCAGCCGGGCTGCGCCGGGTCACGCCGCAGCCGTCCCCGCCTGCGAGCCTCGGCGAGAGTCGGCCGCATCGCCTCCAGATACATCCGGTTGGCCACGTTCAAGTGATCCAGGCACTGCGCGATGCTCCAGGAGCGGTCGTCGACGCGCCAGTTGAGCGCCTCGGAGCTGAGGCCGGCAAGGAGGGACACCGCGCGATCTTCGTTGATCTTCAGCTCTTCCAGGGTGGAGCGGATCTCGCTCGGAAGGTCGGCAGGCCATACGCTCATGGCCCCTCATTGTAGCTCGATGCGGGGGGAACACCCACCCTCTCGCGTGGCGTCCCTTTGCCTCGAGCCCCTCCCTTGGGGCGTTTCGAGGGCTCCGGGCGAGCGCTAGGGTGAGGGCGGATGGGCCCCCAGAGCCTCTCGCCGAGCGCGGGACGGTCCCGCCTTCGGATCCGGACCCCTCCGGAGAAACTCCATGAATCTCGTTCTCGACAAGAAGGCCGACCTCGCCGGACCCGGCATCGGCAATTACGACGAGCTCGTCAACGTCCTGCCCGCCAACTACACCTCCCTCCTCAATCCCAAAGAGACCCAGATCGCCCTCTCCCTGGTGAAGCGGTACATTGAGGATCACCTCTGCACCGAGCTGAACCTGATCCGGGTCGAAGTGCCCCTGATCGTCGACGTGGACAGCGGCGTCAACGATTACCTCGACCGCGACGGCTCCCGCACGCCGGTCGGTTTCCACATCACCAACGATGGAAAACACCCGATCGACGCGCAGGTGGTCCAGGCCGCCACCAAATGGAAGAGGGTCGCGCTGCAGCAGTTCGGGATGGACGTGGGAGAGGGCCTGGTCACCGACATGCGGGCGGTGCGGAAGGATTATTTCCTCGACCACGACCACAGCGCCTACGTGGACCAGTGGGACTGGGAGAAGCGGATCACCGCCGACATGCGCAATCTCGACGTCCTCAAGGACACGGTGCGCCGCATCTGGAAGGTGCTCAAAGGGGCCGAGTCGGTCGTGCAGAACGCCTTCCCGCAGCTCAAGACCGACAAGTACCCGAACCTGCCGGACGAGATCGTCTTCCTGCACGCCGAGGAGATTCTCGAGATGTATCCCGACCTGCCGCGCAAGGCACGGGAGACGGCGATCCTTCAGAAATACCCGGCGGTGTTCATCATCGGCATCGGCTGGACGCTCGAGGACGGCTATCCCCACGAGATGCGGGCCGCCGACTATGACGACTGGGTGACCCCGACCGTTTCCGCGGGCGGGCGGCCCATGCATGGGTTGAACGGCGACATCCTGGTGTGGAACCCGGTGACGAAGCGGCGCCACGAGCTGTCGTCCATGGGAATCCGGGTGACCAAGGACACCCTGGTGCAGCAGCTCGAAGCGACCGGCCAGATGGATTTCCTGAAGCTCCCCTACCACCAGGCGATCCTGGACGACCGCATCCCCCTCTCGATCGGCGGCGGCATCGGCCAGTCGCGCACCACCATGTTGCTGCTCCGCAAAGCCCACCTGGGCGAGGTCAGCGTCACGGTGTGGCCCAAGGTTCTAAAGGAGATGTGCGCCAAGAAGAACATCTTTGTGATCGAGTAGGAATCCGAAGCTCCGGCCCCCCTCCCGCGCGGCCTGGCGGGAGGGGGGCTCTGCAAAGGGTTTTACGGGGTCCGCAGCCGGAAGACCTCGTCCATGTCATAGCAACGGACGAAGATCCGGTCCCCCTGCCGGAGGATGAAATCCGGACCGGTCTTGAGGGGTTGCCGCCCGCGGATCTCTCCGGTCTTGCGATCGAGGAGATAGAGAAAATCAGGCTCCGCCGTGAAACCGTAACCGGTGAGGAGCGCATCGTCCAGGACGAGAAACGTGCGCGCATTGGCCACCAGGGCCGGGCTGCGCCAGAGGATCTCCTCCGTCTTCGGATCGATCGCCGTGACATAGGCGTTCTTCCCTTTCGACTCCCGGGCATAGCTGTTGTGCCCGTGCGAGACGTAGAGGATGCCGCCCTTCTCCACCGCCCAGATCACCCGTTGCCCGGTGTACTCGCCGATCTCGTCCGGCGGATGGGCCCAGCGCTGGAAGTCGAAACCGTACTGGAAGGCATAGGTCTGCGGATCGACGGCCATAAGGTAGCGCTGCTCGCCGAAATCCTTGCCGAAGACGAGAAACAGCCGGTCGCCACCTTCGAAGGCGCGGAGCAAGGAGGCATCCCGGAACTGGCGGGGGATGCTCTCGGGGAGCGTCTGGAGGTCGCGTTCGGGGTGCGGCAGGCGGTTTCGGGTGAACCAGGCGTCCTCGTCGATGATCTCGTTCGCCTGGGAGCTCACCACCTCGAGCGGCATCTTGGCGCCACGCCCGGGAGGCTTGGCGGGAGCATCCGGAAAGGCTGGAGCGGGCAGGAGCTTGGCGCTCCAGTCACCCGGCCCGGCCGCAGTGGCCGGGGCGCTCCCGAGAACGGCGAGAGAAAGCGCACCGGCCGCGATGCGACGGAGGGACAGACGGAGGAAAAGCGTGTCCATGAGGCGATCTTATCGCCCCTCGCGCTCATCCCGGAAAGACGTAGCAGCGTTCCTTCGCCTCGTCGAGCAACGTGCTGCGGAAATCCGGATGCGCGATGGAGATGAGCGCCTGCGCGCGTTGCGCGATGTTCTTGCCCCACAGGTCGGCCACGCCGTACTCGGTCACCACGTAGTGGATGTCGCCGCGGCTGGTCACGACGCCGGTCCCCTCCTCGAACGTGGACTGGATGCGGCTGACCGTGCCTCCCTTGGCGGTCGAGGGCAGGGCGATGATCGGCCGGCCGCCCTTGCTGCGCGCCGCGCCGCGGATGAAGTCGACCTGGCCGCCGATCCCCGAGAAGAACTGGCCGCGCACGGTGTCCGCCGCCACCTGACCGGTCAGATCGACCGCCAGCGCCGAGTTGATGGCGACCATGTTCTCGTTGCGGGCGATCTGGAACGGATCGTTGGTGAACAGGCTCCCGCGCATCTCGATCAAGGGGTTGTCGTGCACCCATTCGTACAGCTCGCGCGACCCCATGATGAACGAGGTGACCAGCTTGCCCGGGAGGAAGGTCTTGCGCCGGTTGTTGATCACGCCGGCCTGGACGAGGCGCATCACGCCGTCCGACAGCATCTCGGTGTGAATGCCCAGGTCGCTGCGGCCGCCCAGGGACGCGAGGGTCGCGTCCGGGATCTTGCCGATTCCCAACTGCAGGGTCGCGCCGTCCGGAATCAGCGTCGCCACGTTCTTGCCGATCTCGCGGGACACCGCGTCGATCGGCCCTTCCCCGAGCTCGGGCAGCGGCTCGTCGACCGGGACGAGGCGGGCGATGCGGTCCACGTGCAGGAAGGAGTCCCCGAGCGTGCGCGGCATCTGCGGGTTGACCTCGGCGAGGACGACCGCGGCGGTGTCCACCGCGGCACGGACGATGTCCACCGAAACGCCGAGGCTGACGAAACCATGGCGATCCGGCGGCGAGACCTGGATCAACGCCACGTCGATGCCCACGCGGCCCGAGGCGATCAGCACCGGGATCTCCGACAGGAACACCGGCATGAAGTCGGCGCGGCCTTCCTGGACCGCGGAACGGACGTTGGCGCCGATGAAGAACGCGGTGTGACGGAAGCGGTGCTCCAGACCGGGCTTGACGTAAGGGGCCTTGCCCAGCGTCATCAGATGGACGATCTCGTTGCCGCGCAGATGGTCGCCATGGCTCACCAGGGCCTCGACCAGGTGCCCGGGCTCCCCGGCCCCGGAGCCGATCAGGATGCGTTGGCCGGGTGGAATCAGGCGAACGGCCTCGTCGGCCGTCGCAATTTTTTCAGACCAGCGGGTCTGCCAGTCCTCGGAAGCTGTATGGATCATGGTGGTCTCTCTCCCTCTCAAAGACAGCACCAGCCTACACGAAACACAATGTTTCACCGCCACCCGGCGGGGCGGTTCTCGTCCTCGCTGTTCAGGCGGCGGGGCCGGCCAGGTGCAGAACGGAGTTCAGCACGCCGTCGACCACGCCCGCCATGCGTTCGTAGTCGAGGGTGGCGGCGGTGTCGTCCGGCGTGTGGTACCCCGGATTGCGCACGAAGGCGGTGTCGGTGACCATCACCGCGGGAATCCCGGCATCCCAGTAGTTGCGCTGGTCCGAGGCGTCGAGGTCGAGCTGGCGGGGGCCATTGAAGCTCACCACCGGCACACGGTCGGCGCCGCGCATCGCGCTCTTCACCCGCCGGGTGAGGCTCGCATCGCTCCAGCGGCCGACCACGCCGATGAAGTCGCCGCGCTGCGGGTACAGCGCGCGGAAGAACGGATGCGGCCAGGGTTGCTCGGTGGAGAAGAAGCCGATCATTTCGAGGCAGATCATGGCCTCCACCCGGGTTGCACCGAGCGACCGGACATGCACGGCGCTCCCCATCCAGGGCGAGGCGAAGAACGGCGGCTCCTCATTGGTGAAGGCAACCAGCTCGACCCGGCGACCGAGGGGGGCACCGTCGAGCAGCCGGGCCAGCTCAAGGAGGCCCGCCGTACCGCTCGCGTTGTCATCCGCCCCCGGATTCGCGCCGAAGCCGCCGAAGGCGTCGTAGTGGGCTCCGACCACGAGGAGAGGACCCTGATCCGGCCCGAACGACGCGATCACGTTGCGCCAGGTCCGGCCCTCTGCGGTGAACGGCTGGTCCCGCACCCGCCCTCCGGCCGCCCCGAGCTGCGCCCGCAGATACGCAGCGGCACGGTCGAGGCTCTCCGGATGATCGCTGTCCCGCGGCGCCGCCGCCACGGTCAGGAACTCGACATGCCGGCGCAGAAGCCCTGGATCGGCGCGCTTCTGTCCGCGGAACGGAAGCTCCTGAGAGACGGGCTGGGTCACCAGCACGGCGGCGAGACCGAACAGCGCGGCGAGGGTCACGGCGGCGGTGGCGAGGAGGCGTGTGGCACGACGGGCGAGGGGCAGGGGATTCCACATGCTTCCTGTACGGACGGGCGCGGCTTTGCGTCGCCCGGCTCAGCGCCGGGGGGCCGGAGCCTCCAGAAGAGCTTGGGTGCGCTCCGCCTCCCCTTGCAGGCCCATCGCCCGATACAAGTTGAGCGCCTCCTGCCAGAGAGCATGCGCCTTCAGGTAATCGCCTCGCCTCGCGTAGAGCGTGCCGAGCAACCGCCGACTCCTGGCGACCGCCGGACGTGCGCCTGCCTCCATGGCCGTCCCTGCCGCCTCCTCCATCAACGTCTCGGCCTGTGCCAGGTCTCCTTCCGCAAGAAGGATCCGGCTCAGCTGGAGCTGAAACCGGACCTTCGCCAGATCGGCTCTCTCCTCAGCCTCCCTGTAGGGGGCGAGAGCCTTCTGGAGGAAGGTCTTGGCACTCGCCAAATCTCCGCGCACCTCGGCGATTCCGGCAAGCCGCCCGAAGCAAGAGAGCACATCGGCCTGAAGACCGAGCCTCTCCGCCACCTCCAGACAGCGCAGGCAGTATTTTTCCGCCGCCTCGATCGAGCCTCGATCCAGCTCAACCGAGGCGAGATTCCCGTAGATGCGCGCAGCGGCCGGCTCATCGCCGGTCTGTTGGAATAGCTGCAGGGCCTTCTGGTACATCGCTTCCGCCGCTGCCACCTCTCCGTTCCTGCCATGGAAAGTCCCCAGATTTCCATAGACGGACGCCAGCAGCTCAGGCCGTTGGAGCTTCTCGGCGACCTTCAAGGCTTGCTCAAAATGACTCAGGGCACCCTGGAAGTCGCCCAAGGTCGTCAAGTGGCGGCCCATCTCCGCCAGCCACCCGGCGACAGCCTCCAGAGCGACGGGATCTTCTGCTGCGTTCTCCAGTGCTGCAAGCCTGGAACGAAGCTCCTCAATGCGAGCCTCCCGCCGTGCGCCCGACATCCCTTCCTTATCCAGGTCGATCCGCCAGTTTTCGGCATCCAGTGCCAGCAAGTCGCTGCCGGGCTGGTCGGCGAAAAACAGCGTGTCGCTCCGCCAGTCCAGAAAATCGGGGGCTTCCTGGCCCAGGAGAGCCAGCAGATACTCCGGCACCCAGAGCACCAAGGGGCGCGGCAGCACCTTGGGCCAATCCGGCCGGCTCATGTTCAACGCATACAGGACCGGCCGCTCTTCGGCCGCCGAGGGGCTCGCCCTTTCCAGGCCGACGATCATCAGCGGTCCCGTTCCGCTCCGGTCGACCTGGGCGAGCACCGCGTCGAGCGGGTTTCCGGTGTTCTCATCGAGCGTGACCGTCTCGATCCCCGCTCCCGGCATCGACTCTCGAAGAAGCCGGATGAGCTCGCGAACCGTTGCCGGGCTGTTGCAGACGGCGACGAAGAGTGCGAAGCCACCGGCGCGTTGAAGACCCCGCCGCAGGGAGCGGAGGGACTCGGCGGCCGTCGCTTCGAGCGGCTCACTTCCTGAATCGGGAGGTGGTGCGCAGGACAGGGTTCACCTCGTACCAGGGCTCGCCGTTCATGTACTCGAAGAGGTGCAGCAGGAAGAGCATCTGCTGGTGGAGCTCGTCCTTCTCGACACTCTCCTGCGGCTCGTCGAACCGCCTGAGCTCCGGCCAGAACCTGTCGGGAATTTCTCGCAGAAGACTGTTCGCATAGTTCCGGACAGCCTGGTCCGCCGCTTTTCGGGTGATCGGAAGCTGGTCGACCTGATCGATGGCGGCATGAACGAACATCATCAGGTGCCGAGGGTGCCCGCCGGACATCTCGCAGAGATGAGCGCACGTCTTCGGATCGTCGAAGACCTCATCGAGAGCGACCCCGGCAAAGGCGCAACGCTTCTCGAGGATCTCCCGCATCTTGCGCATGCCCGCCGTCCTGGGTGTCGGAGCCGACCGGTTTTCACCGCGGAGGCGAATCATCGGCACCGGGACGTTGTGCTCTCCGAACGTCTGTTCAAGCTGCGTGAACTGCGGCGAGTAGATCAAGGAAATCGGCACCGTGTAGATCACGTGCGTCTTGAGACTGGCGAGCTGCTCGCTGCGATGAATGAACAACCGGTCGTGCGTGGTGCCACCGCCCTCCAGCTTGCGGAGCACCAGTTTGTCCAGACCGTCGATGATGAGGACGAGCCCTTCCTTGCCCGACTCTCGCAATCGGACGTTCGCGAGCTCCAGGAGGTCGTTGACCGCTGCGAGAAGGTTCGTGCTCTGCTGCTCGATGGCGGCTCGCAGCGCTCCCCGTGCCGTCGGGCGGTTGCGGATCTCCAGCGCGAGGGAAGCGAAGGGCGTCTCGAGGTCCACGCCACTGAGGGTCACCTTGGAGCCGATGAGATCGCGCAGGCCCTCCCAGGCGTTGCGGATCGCTTCCGAGGTGGCCATGAAGCCCGGGACTTTGGCCTCCCGGAGCTGCCGCAGCGCTTCCGCGGCCGTAAACACCAGGAGATCCGGGAAAGCGAGGTCATTCAGGTCGAGACTCTTGCCGACGTCCGCAAAGATGACGTGAAACGGCCGGTCTCCCGGAACCTCCGGCTTCTCGAGCATCGACCGGAGGCGGTAGAGCTCGCTGGTCTTCCCGACGCCACGGTGCCCGGCGAAGACTTTGACCTCCCACCGCCCGGGATCAACCCGCCGCAGGCTCCTCTCAAAAGCCCGCGGAAGGTTCGTGCCCCTCACGTCGTCGCAGTTGACGTACCGCTCGTCGTCCGGGGAAATCGGGTCATTCGGCTCGCAGGCCCGGTAAAGGCGCGTCAGAGGCGGCAGGGGTCCAAAGGTCGACATCGGATCAACGATAAACCAAGGAGGAGAACGGGTCAAAGGAGTCCCTGTCACGCCTTCGCGCCTTCGAGGCCACTGCTAGACTCTCGCGCCATGCCCCCCTTCCTCCGCCCCTGGCCGGCCCTGCTCCTCCTTTTTGCGCTCCCTGCCGGAGCCGCACCCGCTCCATCTCCCCTCGACGTCGTGTCCTATGCCTTGGACCTGGAAGTGCTCGTGGCCGAACAATCCATCGCGGGCGAGATCGAGATCCGCTTCACCACGCAGGCCGAGCCTCTCTCCGAAGTGGAGCTTGATGCGCCCGGGTTGACCGTGGCGAGCGTCCGCTCGGGAGACAGGGCCTTGGAGTTCCGGAGCGAGGGCGACCATCTCCGGGTGCCCCTGGAGCCCCCGCTGCGGAGCGGCGAGGAACGGACTCTGCGGATCGCCTACAGCGGCAGGCCGGAGAAGGGGATGCGCTTCGCGCCGGATCAGGTCTTCACCGCCTTCGCCACCCGCCACTGGATGCCGTGCCACGACGAGCCCGGGGACAAGGCGACGCTCGAGCTGCGGCTCGTGCTCCCCGCCGGGCTGGAGGTCGCGGCGAGCGGACGGCCGGTGCGGCGCGAGACGCTGCCCGATGGGCGGCTCCGGCATGTCTGGCGGGAGGAGCGGCCGGTCTCTCCCTTTCTCTATGGCTTCGCCGCCGCCCGCTTCCGCGAGGCGAGCCTTCAGGAAGGCCCGGTGGAGCTGCGCCTGCTCGCTCCCGGCTTCACTTCCGAGGAGCTGCGGACCATCTTCGCCCGCACCGGGGAGATGCTGCGCTTCCTCGAACGGCGCGCCGGGGTCCCCTTCAACGGCACGCGCTATACCCAGGTCCTCCTTCCCGGCGCTCCCGCCCAGGAGATGAACGTCCTCACGCTGATGGGCGAGGACGACGGCCGTGCGGTCCTCGACGATCCACGCGAGGACTACCTGGTGACGCATGAGCTGGCGCACCAGTGGTGGGCCAACCAGGTGACCTGCCGCACCTGGTCGGACTTCTGGCTCCACGAGGGGATGGTCAGCTTCCTGGTCGCCGCGTACAAAGAATTCCACTGGGGACGGGAGGATTCTGACCGCGAGAGGATCCTGGCCCGCCTCCGCTATGAGAAGGTCCATGCCGCCGGAAAGCGCCGGTCGCTGGCGACCGAGGCCTGGGAGCGGGCCGAAGACATGAGCGGCCCCATCACCTACAGCAAAGGCGCCCTGGTGCTCCACCTGCTCCGCCACGAGATCGGCGACGCGGCGTTCTGGGCCGGCCTCCGCACCTTCACCCGCGCCGCGGTGGCGGCGGGCGGGCTCGCGGAGTCCCGCGATCTCCAGAAGGCGATGGAGCAGGAGAGCGGCCAGCCGCTCGGCTGGTTCTTCGATCAGTGGGTCTACGGCCTTGAGCCGGACCTCGTGGCACGCCATCGTGAAGAGCCGGGCGCCGTGGTCGTCGAGATCGAGCAACGCGGTTCACAGCCCTGGCGGATCGGGCTCGATATCGCAGTCGAAACGGACACCGAGAGAGTCCTTCGCCGCGTCGTCCTGACGCAGGCCCGGGAGAGCCTGCGCCTTCCCGTCACCGGCCGGCTTCTCTCGGTGCGCCTCGACGACGGCGGCTGGCTGCCGCGCTCGGTGCAACACGAGCGCTCCTGGGAGATGCTCGTCTGGCAGGCGCTCCACGAGCCGGACGCCGCCGGCCGCAGCGACGCCCTCCTCGCCCTCGCCGACCTCTGCAAGACCCCGGAGGCTCCGAGCCCATGCGCCGGCCTCCCGGCCCTCCTGCATCAAAGGGCCGAAGACGACCCGGCGCGGGTCGTGCGGCAGATCGCGGAGCGCGCAGTCGGCGAATAGAGAGCTTCAGGACACCGCGGTCTTGGCCAGCGCGCATCCCGGCTTGTGCGGGATGGTCTCCAGCGTGATTCCGGTTTCCCAGCACTGCGGGCAGCAGAGCACGGCGACGGTCGCGTCGATCTCCTCGAACACCGCCTCGGGAACGTCGTAGACGTCATGCAGCAACAGCTCGCGCAGCGACGGATCAAGGTCAGGAGTGTGCTCGTTGCCTTCGGCCATCGCACGGGTTTCCAGAATCATGGCATCCTCCCTTTCAGTCGGCCCCATTGTGGGCCGCCGGGCCCCGGCCGGCCACGCTCCGCCGGGCGGTTCGGGGACCCACCCGGCGGGGTGAGAGAGAGGGTGGGCTTACAGAAGCCGCAGCTCGCGCTTGATCTCGGCGATGCGCGCCTGGACCTCGCCGCGGTCGAGGGACCGGTAGCGCTCCGGGAGGAGCTCGCGGCTGGTGGATTCCAGGACGGCGCAGAGGATCTGCATCTCCCGCTCGCGGCTGTTCGTGGCGGGGATGAAGTCGGAGAAAGCCCGCTTCAGGTGCTCGGGGAGGACCTCCGGCGCTTCGGCCGCCTCGGCTTCCAGAATGGCGCGGACGAGCACCGCCTCCAGGTCCGAGCCGGAGAGGCCGAGGATCTGGTCCGCCTCCGCCACGTCGCCCAGACGCTCCACCGCGGTCTTCATCCCCAGCTTCTTCTTCATCACCTGGTAGACCTCGTCGACCTCCTCGACGGTCTCCGGGTAGAACAGCGGGATGTGCTCCTCCGCCCTCCCCTGGCGCTTGAGGTCGATGGGGAGGAGATCCGGCCGGGCGGTGATCAGGAACCACAGGATGCGGCCACGGTTGCGGGTGTCGCCCATGAACGAGGCGATCTGGGCGAAGACGCGGCTCTGGGTCCCCGAGTCGCCCTGCTGCTCACGGTTGCCCAGGGCCGCGTCGGCCTCGTCGATCACCACGCCCACCGGGGTCAGCGAAGCGAGGATCTTCAGGATCCGCTCCAGGTTCGACTCGGTCGAGCCGACCCACATGGAGCGGAAGTTCTTGAGCTTCACACAGGGGAAGCCGATCTCGTTGGAGAAGCACTCGACCAGAAACGTCTTGGCGCTCCCCACCGGGCCGCAGACGAGATACCCCATGGGCACCGCCGCCGGATTGCCCCGCGCAATGGCACGGGCGGCACGGCGCAGGCGGTCCTTGACCATCGGCATGCCGGCCACCATGGAGAGATCGAACTTCGGCTCGACGTATTCGAGCAGACCGAGGCCTTCGGTCTCGATGACCTCTTTCTTGAGCTTGCGGACGACGTCCCTGGTCAGGCGGGCCGCCGGATCGGTCTCGCGGGCAGCGTCGGCGCCATCCAGGATCTGGCCGATCTGCACCCGGGTCATGCCGGCGGTCATCTCGGCCAGGCGCACCGGCGGCAGGTCGGAGGTCCGCTCGTACCAGTCGGGAGCACGCACCGCCTGGAGGTAGGTCAGGCGCTCGCCCTGGTCCGGCCGCAGGATCTCGATCTCCTGGGTGGCATGGGCGCGCAGCAGCTTGGGATCGAGCTCCGCCAAGCTCTCGGTGACCAGGACGATGACCACGTTCTTGGCGAGGAGCACCGGATCTTGCGACCACTTGCGCAGGTAGACCAGCACGGTGCGGTCCTCCGGCGAGCGGTAGCCCGCCTCGGAGGCCGGCACGACCGTTTCGGCGAAAGGCAGAAGGAGGACCACCGGCCGCGCCGGGCTGAGCGAGGTGCACTGGCGGAAGTAGGCATCGAGCAACGCGAAGCAGTTCGGCGCGTCGCGCGGCAGGCGGTCGGCCCAGGTGGTGCCGTGGACCGCGTCATAGGCGCGCAGACGCTCCAGAAAGTGCGCGCGCGCCGGCTGGCCGGAGAAGCCGAGCCCCTCCGCCCGGTTGTAGGTGAGGATCGAGGGAAAGGCCGAGAACAACTCGTCGGTCAGGAACGCATCGAGCCCGAGGAAGCGCAGGCCTGCCGCGCCGCGCACCGGCACGAGATCGGCCGGTACGCCGTGCAGGACGAACGTGTTCGCCCGCTTGGAACGGATGGAGCGGACCAGCTCCGCCGCCCAGGGTGGCAGGGAGTCGAGAAAGGCGGGGCTGCTCATGGCGTCCCCGGCCTACACCCCTTCCGGGGTGCGCTGCGGCGGCGCCGAGGTGCCGCCGGCCTCCGGGAACGGTGCCGCTTCGCGGACGGCGTCGGGCTTCTTCAGGCCCATCTCGACCTCGAACTCGGCGAGCACGCTCTGCGCCTGGATCTCCTTCGCCTTGCGCTCCAGCTTGATACGGCCGGTGTCGAGGCCGCCCGTGGCCACCTCGACCGCCGCCTTGCTCTCGGCGACGCGCTGCTTGATCTCTTCCAGGTACTTGTCCGAGGTGGAGGCGGTGCCGTACTGGTCCAGCTCGGCCAATGCCCCGGCGGCGCTCCTGAGCACCGCGGCCTTCTTGGACTCCTGGATCGCCCGGCGGGCCTGCTCCATCCGGTCCCGCAGCTTGGTCTTGATGTCCTCGACGGTGAGCTGAGCGTTGTCGAAGGCGTGCCGGGCGGTCGCCAGCTGCTCTTCGGTGGCGGCCAGGTCGGTGCGCACCTGCTGCAGCAGCAGCGCATCGCCTTCCGCCAGCTTGCGCGCCTCGGGGCTGCCCTCGGTGAGGGCCGCCTTGATGTTTGCGGTGAGCTGGCGCTCCTTGCGCGACAGCTCTTCCTTCTCCTGCTCCAGACGCAGCACGGTCGCCCGTGTGGTGACGAGGATCTGGTTCAACTTGGGCAGAGTGTTGCGCATCTCTTCGATGGACTGCTGGAGCATCACCTCCGGGTCCTCGGCGAACGAGATGAAGTATCCGATCCAGGACTTGAAGACGCGCGCAAGACGTTCGAACATGGTTTCTCTCCTCGACGGCCGCCGAGCGAAGGACGGACAGCAGGAAGCCTATGGCCCGGGCGGGGGGGTGTCAAGAACGTCCGTGTGTCGAGCCCCGCGCGCGGTTACAATCCGCCTCAGCTCTCAGGAGACGAACCGCATGGATCAGCCCGGCACTGCGCCGCACGAAGCTCCGAAGCTCGAAGGCATGAAGGCCTTCCTCACCGTCTGGATCGGCCAGGTGGTCTCGCTGCTCGGCACGGGCCTCACCGGCTTCGCGCTCGGGGTCTGGGTCTATCAGCGCACCGGCTCGGTGACGCAGTTCGCCCTCATCCTGTTCTTCGGCTCGCTGCCCGGCTTGGTGCTCGCGCCGCTCGCCGGTGCCCTGGTCGACCGCTGGAACCGGCGGACCACCCTGATCGCCTCGGACGCCGCGGCGGCGGTGATCACCCTGATTCTGCTGCTGCTCCTCTGGGACGAGTCGAAGAACCTCCTGGAGCTGTGGCACCTCTATCTGCTCACCGCCATCGCCTCGGTGGCCGGCTCGGTGCAGTGGCCGGCGTTCTCCGCCGCCACGACGCTCCTGGTGGCCAAGGAGCACTATGGCCGGGCGAGCGGCCTGGCGCAGATGGCCGGGGCGATCGCCCAGATCGCCTCTCCCGTCCTCGGCGCCTTCCTGCTTCTCCAGGTCCACCTGCGGGGCATCCTGCTGATCGACCTCGCGACGTTCGGCGTC
Organism: Holophagales bacterium UBA5704; assembly: GCA_002420005.1. Taxonomy (GTDB): domain Bacteria; phylum Acidobacteriota; class Thermoanaerobaculia; order Multivoradales; family UBA5704; genus UBA5704. Next base: position 33,125 of record DIHE01000003.1, read on the forward strand.
GCCTTTGTGACCTGGCTCCTGGTGCGGATCCCCGAGCCGGTCCGGCCCCCCGGAGGCCCGGCGACCTCGCTGCGGCAGGAGGCGGCGACCGGCTGGACCTACCTGCGCGAACGGCCGGGCCTGCTCGCCTTGCTGATCCTGTTCGCCTGCACCAACTTCAATGTCGGCATGCTCCAGGCGCTCTTGCCGCCGCTCGTCCTCAGCTTCGCGCCGGCCACCACGCTCGGCTCGATGCTCTCCGCCGCCGGCTTCGGCCTGCTGGCGGGGACCCTGCTCACGGGGGCCTGGGGCGGGCCAAAGCGACGGATCACCGGCATCTTCGCCGGGCTGCTGGTGCAGGGTCTTCTTCTCCTGGTGATCGGCTGGCGGCCGAGCGCCATCCTCATCGGTGCCGCCACCTTCGTCTTCCTCGCCGCGGCGCCCGTGGTCAACGGATGCAGTCAGGCGATCTGGCAGGTCAAGGTGCCGGCGGGGCTCCAGGGCCGCGTCTTTGCGGTACGCCGCATGGTGGCACAGTGCTCGTTGCCGCTGGCGTTCTTCCTCGCCGGCCCGCTGGCCGACCGGGTGTTCGAGCCGCTGCTGGCACCGCAAGGTCCGCTCGCCGGCAGCCTCGGCGCGGTGCTCGGCACCGGCCCGGGGCGCGGCCTCGGCTTCCTTTTTATTGTGCTCGGCCTGCTGGTGGTGGCCGGCCTCCTCTTCGCCACCACCCTGCCGCGCCTGCGCCGGGTGGAGGAGGAGCTGCCGGATGCCGAGGTCGCGGCGTCAGGGACCGTTCCCGGATCGTCCACCTCGTAGAACGGTTGACCCCACCCGTCGGCTGCCGTACAGTTAACCGGGAACTGTACGGCAACCGGAGGCTTGCATGCACACAAAGCTGACGCTGAGGATCGACGAGAAGCTCATCGAGCGGGCAAAATCCCACGCACAGCGCAGCGGGAAGTCGGTCTCGAAGATGGTGGAAGATTATTTCGAGCTTCTTCCGGCGCATGCGGCGGCGAGGACCAGACCGCTGACTCCGATCGTGAGCTCGTTGGTCGGTATCCTGAAGGGTACACACCTCGACGAAGAGGACTACCGGAGGCACCTGGAGGAGAAATACCGTTGAAGGTGCTCTTCGACACGAACGTGATCCTCGACGTTCTCCTGCAAAGAGAGCCCCACCTCGCCGCCTCCGCCTCCTTGCTTTCCCGAGCCGAATCGGGCGAGATCACCTGCGCCCTCTGCGCGACCACGGTCACCACGCTGTACTACCTGACGGCGAAAGCCATCGGGGCAGCCGGTGCGACCGTCCATCTCCGCAATCTTCTGTCGCTCTGCGAGGTCGCGCCGGTGCATCGGCCGGTCTTGGAAAAGGCCCTCGATGCGGGCTTTTCCGATTTCGAGGATGCGGTTCTCCATGAGGCGGCCTGCCAGGCTGCCTCGGATGCCATCGTGACCCGCAACGCGCAGCATTTCAAGAGAGCCGTCCTGCCGGTCTTCACGCCCGAAGAGCTCCTTCAGGTGCTCGTCGCCCAGGAAAGCTGAGCCCCCTACCCCTTCGCCACCTGCACCCGCGCATCGTTGAAGCAAGCCCCGGCGCCCAGGTCGGAGAAGGTGTCCGGGGAGAGGGCGTTGGAGGTGGTGCCGGAGAGGGTATGCCGGTTCCACAGACCTTTGGGGAGGAAGACGACGCCCGGCCGCACGTCCGCGCTCACCCGCGCCGGCACGTGGACCTCGCCGAGATCGTTCCACAGGCGCACCGTGTCCCCGCTCACGATCCCGCGCGGCGCGGCGTCGGCGGGATGGATCTCGACGACGGCCGTCTCCTGGGAGAGATGGCCCAGGGAGGAGCTGATCGTCTTGCCGGTCGCCGGGGAGATCAGGGCGAGAGGCCACGCCGCGGTCGCCGGATCGTCCTGATAGCCATAGAGCCCGCGCGGAGCTTCCTGATCGAGCGCCGGGGGGACGAGATGGATCTTGCGATCCGGGGTCAACGGGAAGGCGTCGACGAACTGGACCGGCGTCCAGCCGGTGTCGGGGAAGCTGAAGCCGTCGCGCGCGGTGTCGGCCTGGATGCGCGGCGAGCGGTGCAGGAGGGCGGCACGCAGCTCGTCCGGCGTTTCCGGCTCGCCGGGCCGGTCGAGGCCCAGGCGCCGGCAGAGGTCGGCGAAGACGGCATAGTTGGGGCGCGCCTCCCCGGCCGGCTCCGCCACCGCGGTGCTCGCATTCAGGATCATCGCGCCATAGCCGCGCGACATCTCGTCGTGCTCGAAGAAGGTGGTGGCGGGCAGGACCAGGTCCGCCAGGTGGGCCGTATCGGTCCACACCTGCTCGGAGACGATGGTGAACAGGTCCTCGCGCCGCAGGCCCTGGACGACCTTCGCCTGGTTCGGCATCGTCGCCACCGGATTGCAGTTGTAGACGAAGAGGACGGAGATCGGCGGGTCTTGCCGCTGCAGCAGGTCCTCGCCCAGGCGGTTCATGTTGAGGAGGCGCGTCGCCGGCTCCGGCTCACAGGAGGCGGCGGCGCGGTCGATCGTGCTCCAGAGCCCGGAGTTGCTCATCGTGTAGCCACCGCCGCGCACGCCGAACTTGCCGGCCACGGCGGGAAGGGCGAGCACCGCCGCCACCGCCGAGCCGCCGTTGCGGTTGCGCTCATACCCCCAGCCGGAGCGCACCACGGCGGGGGAGCTCTCGGCGTACAGCCGGGCGAAGAGCTCCAGCTCCTCCACCGGGACCCCGGAGACCTCCGCGGCCCGCTCGAACGTCCACGGCAACGCCCGCGCGCGCAGCTCCTCGGCGCCGTGCGCATGCTCGGCGAGGAAGGCGAGGTCCGCCTGCCCGGTCTCGAACAGGTGGCGGTGGAGCGCCAACGCGATCGGCAGGTCTCCGCCCGGCCGCGGCGCGAGATGCAGGTCCGCCTTCTTGGCGAGCGGAATGCGCCGCGGATCGATCACCACCAGCTTCGCACCGCGCCGCTGCGCCTCCTGGATCACCGGGACCAGATGGATGCCGGTGGCATGGGGGTTCCCTCCCCAGAGGACGATGAGCCGCGCATGGACGTAGTCCGGCAACGCGACGCCAGCCATCTTGCCGTACAGCCCGGTGGCCGCCCGCCCGGTGGGGGCGGCGCAGACCGTGCGCGCCAGGCGCGAGGCGCCGAGGCGGTGAAACAGGCGGGCGTCCGTGGTCTCCTGGGTGAGAAAGCCGTTCGAGCCGCCATAGAAGAAGGGCAGGATCGACTCGCCGCCGAAGCGCTCGCGGGCCGCCCGCAGCTTTTCCGCCGCGAGATCGAGCGCCGCGTCCCAGGAGATCCGCTCGAACCGTCCCTCCCCCTTGCCGCCGCGCCGCACCGCCGGATGCAGCACGCGCCCCTCGCCATACAGAAGATCGGGGAAGTGCCGCACCTTGGAGCAGATGAACCCCTGGGTATAGGGGTTGCGCCGGCTGCCGTCGACCTTGACCACCCGGCCGTCCGCGACCTGGACGTCGAGGCTGCAGGCATCCGGGCAGTCGAGGGGACAGGCGGAGGGGAGGGTCTGGGCCATGACTCAGTCTCCCAGCTCCATGCCCATGATGTGGAAGCCGGAGTCGACGTAGACCGTCTCCCCGGTGATGCCGCTCGCGAGCGGTGACAGGAGGAAGAGGCCGAGGTTGCCGACCTCCTCGTGGGTGACGTTGCGCCCGAGCGGGGCCATGTCGCCCACCCGGTTGAACATCTTCATGAAGCCCGGGATGCTGCGCGCCGCCACCGTGCGCACCGGGCCGGCCGACACGGCATTGACCCGCACCCCCTGCTTGCCCATCTCATAGGCGAGATAGCGCACGCTCGCTTCGAGGGCGCTCTTGGCGATGCCCATCACGTTGTACTTCGGCACCACCTTCTCGGCGGCGTAGTAGGTGAGGGTGACGATGCCCGCGCCCGGGTTGAGGAGCGGCTCCGCCGCCCGCGCCACGGAGACCAGCGAGTACGCCGAGACCTCCAGCGCGGTGCGCCAGTCGTCGCGGGTGGTCTCGATGTAGCGGCCGTCCATCGCCGGCCGCGGCGCGAAGGCGATGGAGTGGACGACGTAGTCGAGGCTGCCCCAGGCCTCGCGCAGGTCGGAGAACATCGCCGCGAGCTCTTCCTCGCGCGTGACGTCGCATGAATAGAGGCGGGTTCCGGGCATGTCCTGGGTCAGCTTCTCCAGGTCTTCCTTGAGGCGTTCTCCCTGGTAGCTGAACGCCAGCTCGGCGCCGGCATCGCGCAGCCGTTGGGCGATCGCCCAGCCGAGACTGCGCCCGTTGGAGACGCCCATCACCAGACCCCGTTTGCCCTGCAGTTGGATCTCGATCATGGGAGCGTATCTTATCCGATCCAGGTATATTCATCCCTGTGAATCCACGGCGGATCTCGGCGCGCCTTCTGCTGCTCCTCGGAGCCCTGGCGGCCTTCGCCTGCGCGAAGCCCGAGCCGCCCCCGCCGGTCCCCACCGTCGATACACGCGGCCTGGTGACCTCGATCCGGCCGGGCAGCACCCCGGGATCGGGCGCCGTGCGGGTCGAAGGCGCCCCGCGGCCCGACGTGCGCTACGACAAGGCGGACGTGGCGGTGCTCGCCTCGACCCGCATCGTGGCACGCACCGGCCTGGGCGACCGGCCGGCGGTGTTCGCCGACCTGGAGCTGGGCGACCGGGTGCAGGTCGTGTTCCAGGGGCCGGTCTCCAAGTCGCGGCCCGTGCGGGCGGTGGCCCATCAGGTGGTGATCCTGGAAAAGGTCCGCGGCTTCGCCCCGGAGCCGCCGCCCCAGCCGATCCCCAACCCGGTCCCGGAAGCCGCCACCACCGACCTCGCCCCGGCCGCCGCCCCCCCGCCGGCTCCGCCGAAGCCGCCCCGCAAGGTGGAACAGGCCATCGTCCTGCGCGACGTGCGAACCGGCGACCAGCAGGTTTTCGACCGGGTCGTCTTCGAGTTCGAGGGTCCGAAGCTGCCGCGCTACGAGGTGGAGCTGGTGAAACAGCCGGCCGCCTGCGCCTCCGGAGCCGCAGTGAAGGTGGCCGGCCGCGCCTTCCTCCAGGTCCGCCTCACCCCCGCCCGCGCCCACAACGACGCCGGAGCCCCCACCGTGGCCACCCTGCAACGCACCGTGCGCCTGCCGGTGATCCGCGAGATCCGCGAGACCTGCGACTACGAAGGAGTCGTCATCTGGGTCGTCGGCCTCGCCGCCCGCAAGAGCCACCGCGTCCTCGAGCTGGAGGAGCCGGCGCGGCTGGTGATCGATGTGGAGCGGTAGGGGGTGGGGTCCGGTTCTATAATGACGACCCGAGGGGCCGAGCGAACCATGCCAAACATCCAGATCGAAGACATCTGCGAGCCGGAGTGGGCAGCCTGGTACCGGATGACGCCCCGCGAGCGCTGGGAAGAGAGCGCCCGGCTCTGGCATCACTACGTCGCGATGGGAGGCTCTCTTGATCCCGAGCCCGATCCGCAAAGCCCTTTCTATGATCCAGAAACATCGGGTCGCCCACCTGTTGATGGGCGGCCAGGCCTGCGTGTTGTACGGCGCAGCGGAGTTTAGCCGCGACCTGGATCTGGCCCTGCTGCCGGACCCCGCCAATCTGGATCGCCTCGCCGCTGCTCTCAGAGACATGGATGCCGAGGTGATCGCCGTCCCCCCTTTGGCGCTGCAACACCTGAGCGAAGGGCTCGCCATCCACTTTCGCTGCCGGCAGGAGGAGGTCGCCGGCCTGCGGATCGACGTCATGGCCCACATGCGCGGCGTCGCTCCTTTTCCGGAGCTTTGGGAACGGCGGACGACCCTCAGCTTCGAGGACGAAACGCTCGAAGTGATGGCACTGCCGGATCTCGTGGCCGCCAAGAAGACCCAGCGCGACAAGGACTGGCCGATGATCCGCCGCCTGGTCGACGTCAACTACCTGAGCCACCAGGAGGAACCAAATCCGGAGCGCATCCGCTTCTGGCTCCGGGAGCTGCGGTCCCCCGAGCTGCTCGTGGAGGCGGCGCGGGCGCACGCCGACGCCGCCGAAGCCTTGGCCGACACAAGGCCTCTCCTCCGGCTGGCGCATCCGGAGCACCTCGAAAGCGGTGCCCTCGCCCAGGCGCTACGGGAGGAAGAGGACGCGGAGCGACGCCTGGATGAAGCGTACTGGAAGCCGCTTCGCGAGCAGATTGAGAGGCTTCGCCGGGCTCGGAGCAGCCCGGAGAAGGGATAGGGCCGTATGAAGAAGGATGAGATGTACGACGATCTGGCGCCAGAGTACGACCTCCGGACCCTCTTGAAGGGAAGCGTGCAGGGCAAATACGCCGAGCGCTTCCGGCAGGGGACCGGCCTTGTGCTCCTCGATCCAGAGGTGGCCCAGGCGTTTCCGGACCACCGGACGGTCAACGATGCCTTGCGGCTGGTGATCCAGCTCTCCCGGTTCTCGCTCCCCTACTCCGCAAACACCAGCGAAAACGTCCCCTCCGTCCCCGGCGCACCGCCGAAGGCCTGGAGCAGGCCGTCGCGTCCCGCGCCCAGGAACTGCCCGGAGGCTCCTTCGATCGCCAGGCGGTCGCGCGGGCCGAGGACATTGTGGCCGGTCGCGCCGATCTTGCGGATCACGAAGCGGGTGCCTTCGATGGCTTGACGGCGGTCGGCGAGCACGCGGCCGTCTTCCGCTTCGCGCAGGTAGGTTCCGTCGTGAGTCAGGATCTCGACCGCGTCGCCGTTTCTCAGGCTGCCGCCGTTCAGGTCGCGCAGGACGAGGACGGACTGATCCGTGGGCCGGGTTCCGGAGACCCAGACCGAGCCGCCTCCCCCTCCCTCCGGGGTGACGAAATGTCCTCCCGGCCCGCGCAGGAGCACGCGCACGAGCGAGGTGCGGAAGTGGTTGAAAAAGTTGCTGTACATGCGGGTCCGCACGCCGTCGGGACGGATCAGCCAGAAGCCCCGCAGGTCCTGATTGGCCGGCCGGGGAGTCGTGTAGACGCGCGCCGGCTCGTTGCAGTAGAGCTGCCAGTAGACCGCCCAGCGGACGCCCCAGCCGAGAGCCGCATCCGTCAGCTCGCGGATCACCGCCGCGCGATCCTGCTCGTCCGCCACATGGTCCTTGGCGGCGCCGAACTCCCCCAGGTAGACGTTGCGGCGGCCGTAGAGCGAGCTGTCCGGGGCCTTGGCCGCCAGATAGTCGAGAGCGCGCACCAGCTCGGCGGGATCGAACTGCACGTCCCAGCTCGAATAGGAATACAGGTCCGCCCGGGTGAGCGGCACCACGTCGTTGGTCACCGTCACGTTCCCGGCCATCGCCTCGCGCAGCAGGTTCACCTCCACCGCATGCGCCACGGTGACCCCTTCGGCGGGAACGTCACGGCGGGCGTTGAGCACCCCGACCTGGCGGGCGTTCAGCCAGGCGGCCATGCCGCGCACGCGGGTCCGATCCGGCACCTCGCCTTCTTTGAGGCCACGGCGCAGCAGGTGATCCCCCTCCCAGTTCTGCAGCACGAACGTCTTGCCCGTCCCCGCGTACGTGGTCAGGAGGTGGCGGGCGAGGCCATAGGTCTGCTCGCGCTCCACCGTAGCCTCCTCGGGGGTCATGCCGTCGATGAAGTCGTTGACCGGCACCCGCCGCGCCAGCACCAGGATGAAGGTGGAGAACGGCTTGTCGAACAGCTCCCGGTAGTAAGGGTGGCGCGCCAGATCCTCCAGATTCTGGGGCGGCGGCCCCCACTTGGAATTGAACGGGTAGGTCGGCGTGGAGTTGGGGTCGAACCAGACCTTGATGACGCGGGTGCCCAGCTCCAGGAGCTGATCCGCGCCCTCGTTCAGGAAGTTCTCTCCGGTGAAGTTGTACTTCCCGTCCGCATGGGTCGAGCCCAGGACATCGCGCGCCGGGATCGCCCCGGCGGCGGCGGGAAGCAAGGAGACGGCGGCCAACAGGACGGCGGACGAGCGGATCGAGCTGCCCATCCACCCATTGTACGGCCGCTCCGGCTGCTCAGCGCCCCCCGATCTCCACCCAGCGCCTCCCCCGCTCTCCCACGTACTCCGACTGCGGACGGATCAGCCGGCCGCGGTCGTGCTGCTCCAGACCGTGCGCCGTCCAGCCGGCGACGCGGCCGATGGCAAAGGTGGGCGTGAACAGCGCGGTCGGCAAGCCCAGCCCGTGCAGCAGGAGGGCGGTGTAGAACTCGACGTTGGTGTCCAGGCGCCGCTCCGGTTTGTGCTCGTGCAGCACGCGCAGCGCCGTGGCCTCCACCGCGCGGGCGAGGTCGTAGAGCGTCATGTCTCCCGCACGGCGGTAGAAGCGCTCGGCGGCGGCACCGAGGACGTCCGCCCGCGGATCGCGCACGCGGTAGACGCGGTGGCCGAAGCCCATCAGCCGTTCCCCCCGGCCCAGCTTGGCGCGCAGCACCTCCTCCGCCCGCTCGGCCGTGCCGATCTCGAACACCGTGTCCAGCGCAGGCCCCGGCGCACCGCCATGGAGCGGACCTTTGAGCGCGCCGACCGCGCCGGTGACCGCCGAGATCAGGTCCGACCGGGTCGACACAATCACCCGCGCGGTGAACGTCGAGGCGTTGAAGCCGTGATCGCTCACCGTGTTCAGGTAGGTCTCCAGACCGCGCACCCGCTCGGCGTCGGGCTCCTGCCCGGTGAGCAGGTACAGGAAGCTCGCGGCGTGACTCAGGTCCGCGCGCGGCGTCAACGGCTCGTCCCCCTGGAGCAGGCGGTGATACGCCGCGACGATCGTCGGGAAGGCCGCCACCAGGAGGGCGGCGTCGGCGCGCGGATCGGAGCCGGCCTCTGGAGCCAGGCTCAGCGTTCCCGCCGCCATGCGCAAGGCGTCCATGGGATCGACCCGCCGCGCCGCCGCCGCGCGCAGGAGGTCGAGGGTCGCCGGCGCGAGCGCGCGCCCGGCGGCCAGGCGCGCCGAGAAGGAGGCCAGCTCCGCGGCCCGCGGCAGCTCCCCGTGCCACAGCAGCCAGACCATCTCCTCGAACGAGGCCCGGGGTGCCACCTCCTCCACTGGAAAACCGGCGAGCAGCAACACGCCCGCCTCGCCATCCACACTGCTCAAACGGGTCGTGGCGGCCACGACCCCCTCCAATCCCTCTTTGATCTCCAGCACGGCGCTCATCGTCCAGCTCCCTTTCCGCGGCGCATCCGGCCGCCTCTGGTTGTATGATCGAGTCGGCTGGACAGGTTGTCAATCTTGATCGATGGATCAATCTATCCATGAGCAGGGAGGAGGCCGGCGTGGCGGATCGTTGGTGCACGGCGCAGGAGGCGGCGGCGGAGCTGGGGGTGACGCTCGCGACGCTCTATGCCTATGCGAGCCGGGGATTGCTGCATTCGGAGGCGGTGCCGGGAGAGCCGCGGGCGCGGCGCTATCCGCGCGAGGACGTGGAGCGCCTCAAGGGGCGCAAGGAGCTGCGCCGGGAGCCGGAGCGCGCGGTGCCCAAGGCGCTCCACTGGGGACCGACGCCCGTGCTGGAATCGGCGATCACGCTGATCGAGGGCGGCCGGCTGTTCTACCGGGGCCGCGATGCGATCGACTTGGCGCGCCGTGGGAGCGTCGAAGAGGTGGCGGCACTGCTGTGGACCGGGGACCCGGGCGAGGCGGCCGGCCTGTTCGCCGGCAAGCCCCCGGAGCTGCCGGCGGGAGCCGCGGCGCTTCTCAAGAAGGTCAAGAAGGTCAACCTGGCACCGGTCGAGCGCTGCCAGGTGGTCCTCCCCCTGGCCGGCGCCGAGGATCTCGCGGCCTGGGATCTCCGGCCGCGCTCCGTGGCCGCGACGGGCGCCCGCCTCCTGCGGCTGCTGGCGCGCGTCCTGGCCGGAGGCCCGGGCACCGGCGGCATCGCGGAGATTCTGCAGCGAGGCTGGGCACCGGGCCGGCCGGAGGCGGCCGGCTCGATCGCCGCCGCGCTCATCCTGGCCGCGGACCACGAGCTGAACGTCTCGGCCTTCACCGCCCGCTGTGTCGCCTCGGCGGGCGCCTCGCCCTACGACGTGGTCACCGCCGGGCTCGCGGCGCTCAAGGGGGCACGCCACGGGGGCCATACGCGGCGGATGGAAGCGGTTTTTCGCGAAGCCGGGAGCGCCGCCGGCGCCCGGCAGGCCGTGGCCGACCGGCTGCGCCGGGGCGAGGAGATCCCCGGCACCGGCCATGCCCTCTATCCGGACGGAGACCCGCGGGGCAAGGCGCTCCTCGCCCTCGCCCTGGAGGCCGCTCCGGGCTCCCCCGCGGTGGCACTGGCCGAGGAGCTGGCCCAAGCCTTCCGCGAGCTGCTCGGCGACCACCCCAACCTCGATTTCGGTCTGGTGGCTCTGGCCCGTGCGCTCGACCTGCCGCCCGACACCCCACTCGCCCTCTTCGCCCTGGGCCGGACGATCGGCTGGATCGGACACGCGATCGAAGAGTACGCCCAGGACCGGTTGATCCGGCCCCGGGCGGCCTACGTGGGGGAGCCCCCGATCGACGCTCAGGCCAGCGCCGGGTAGTCGGTGTAGCCGCGGTGGTCGCCGCCGTAGAAGGTGGAGGGGTCGGCCGCGTTGAGCGGTGCGCCCGCGGCGAAGCGCTCCGGCAGGTCGGGATTGGCGAGGAACGGTGCGCCATAGGCGACAAAGTCGGCCAGGCCGGAGGTCACGGCCTGCTCACCGGTTTCCCGGCTGAAGCCGCCGTTGATGATGAAAGTGCCACCGAAGGACTCCTTGAGCAGCTTCGCCATACGGTGCTCCCGCGTGTCGGGCTTCTCGGCGCCGTTCAACATCGCCGCGTGCAGGAAGCCGAGCTTCAGCTTGCCGAGCTCCCGGGCGGCGTAGGCGAACGTCGCCTCGGGGTCCGAGTCGCTCATCGAGTTGTAGCTCCCGAGCGGCGACAGGCGCAGGCCGACCCGGTCGGCGCCCCAGACCGCGACCACCGCACGGGTGACCTCGAGCAGGAAGCGGGCGCGGTTCTCCAGCGAGCCACCATAGGCGTCGGTGCGATGGTTCGTCCCGTCGCGGAGGAACTGGTCGATCAAATAACCGTTCGCGCCGTGGATCTCGATCCCGTCGAAACCGGCCGCGAGCGCCCGCCGGGCGGCGTCGGCGAACTGCTCGACCACGCCGGGGATCTCCTCCAGCTCCAGGGCGCGCGGCGTGCCGAAGGGCTGCGGCCCTTCATAAGTGAACAGCGTCCCGTCCGCCGCGATCGCCGAGGGCGCCACAGGCAGGGCGCCCTCCGGCTGCAAGGAGGTGTGCGAAATCCGCCCGACATGGAAGACCTGCAGGAAGATCCGGCCGCCCTTCTCATGGACCGCCGCGGTGATCCGCTTCCAGCCCTCCACCTGCGCGTCGGAATGGATGCCGGGCGTGTCCGGATAGCCGACGCCCTGCGGCGACACCTGCGTCGCCTCGGTGAGGATCAGGCCCGCGGAGGCGCGCTGCCGGTAATAGTCCGCCATCAAGTCGTTGGGCACGCGGCCGGCGCCGGCCGCACGGCTGCGCGTCATCGGCGCCATCACCATCCGGTTCGCCAGGGAATACGGCCCGAGAGGGGCGGGAGTGAGAAGCGTGAGGGTCTGCGTCTGGGACATAAGGGTTCCTCCGTCAGGGGTGAACGATTGCCAGATGGATCGTGCAGGCATGAATGATGAGGTCAAAAAAAGGGGTCAGTCGGCCGGCTTCAGGCTGCGCAGCAGGTGGCCGAGGGTGGCGCGCTCGGGATCGGCCAACCGGGCGAAGACGGTGCGCTCCGCCTCCGCGAGGAGACGCGCGCCGTCCTCGTGGCGGCGACGCCCTTCCGGGGTCAGCGAGGCCTTGATCGACCGCCGGTCGTTCGGGTCATCGACCCGCTCGACCAGGCGATCGGCCTCCAGGCGGTCGACGAGCTGCGTCATGTTGGAGCGCACGCAACTGCAGCGGTCGGCCAGGCACCCGAGGGCGAGCGGCTCGCCCGCCTCGGCAAGCTTGGCGAGAACGCCGAACTTGGCGAGCGACAGCCCCGCCTGCCCCAGGGCACTCTCGAGCTGCGCCTCCATCTCGTGGACGGCGCCCAGCATCAGAAAGGCCAACGGGGCGGGCGAGGCGTTGTTCATGCCTGAATGATAGACGTGACAGTCGTTCAGGTCAAGAGGTCACACGCCGCTCTCGAGGGACTTCACAATCGCCGCGGTGAACCCGCTGGTGGACGCTTCGCCCCCCAGATCGCGGGTGCGCACCCCCTGGTCGACGATCACCTGGCGCAGGGCGCGGCGGATGCGCTCGGCCACCTCGTCCTTGCCGAGGTGGAAGAGCATCATGATCGCAGAGCGGATGAGGGCGAGGGGATTCGCCAGGTCCTGGCCCGCGATGTCCGGCGCGGTGCCGTGAACCGCTTCGAAGATCGACGCTTCGACGCCGATGTTCGCGCCCGGCACGACGCCGAGGCCGCCGACCAACCCGGCACAGAGGTCGGAGACGATGTCGCCGTAGAGGTTCTCCATCACCAGCACGTCGGACTTTTCCGGCCGCATGACGAGCTGCATGCACATGTTGTCGATGATCTTGTCCTCGGCCTGGATGTCCGGATAGTCCTGGGCCACCTTGCGGAAACACTCCAGGAACAGGCCGTCGGAGAGCTTCATGATGTTGGCCTTGTGCACCGCGGTGACGCGCTTGCGGCCATGCCGGCGGGCATACTCGAAGGCGAACTTGGCGATGCGGGTCGAGCCCTTCTCGGTGATGATCTTGAGGCTCTCCACCACGCCCGGAATCACCACGTGCTCCAGGCCGCTGTAGAGCCCCTCGGTGTTCTCGCGCACCACGATCAGGTCCACGTTCTCGTAGCGGCTGGGGATCGACGGCAGCGACCGGTTCGGTCGCAGGTTGGCGTACAGGTCGAGCTCCTGGCGCAGTTGCACGTTGACCGAACGGAAGCCCTTGCCCACCTGGGTTTCGATGGGGGCCTTGAGCGCCACCTGGTTGCGGCGGATCGACTCCAGGACGTGGTCCGGGAGGGGTTTGCCAAACTGCGCGAGGGCCGCGGCACCGGCCGCCTGGGTCTCATACTCCAGATCCGCCCCGGCGGCGTCGAGCACGCGCAGGGTGGCCTGGGTCACTTCGGGACCGATCCCGTCGCCGGGGATCACGGTAATCGTCGTCTTGCTCATGGACGTCAGGCTATCACGCCGGCCGGTGCTAGAATCCCCCTCCCGAGCCGGCCCCACGGGGCCATCCTCCCCACGCACTTTTCCTCCGAGGGTTCACGCGATGGCGCACTCCCCGAAGCATCATCTCTCCGGCAAGCAGATCAGCCCCCGTGCCGTGACCGGGACCGAGAGCCTGCCCGAGCTGATCCAGAGCGCATTCACCGCCTACAACGCCGGCCGGATCCGCGAGGCCTGCCGCCTGCTCGCCGAAAAGATGCTGCAGCCAGACGTGACCGTGGCCATGAGCCTGTCCGGCGCGCTGACCCCCGGCGGCTTCGGCAAGTCCTGCCTGGTGCCGTTGATCGAGGCCGGCGCCATCGACTGGATGATCTCCACCGGCGCCAACCTCTACCACGACACCCACCATGCGATCGGCCTCAAGCTGCACGCCGGCAGCGCGGCCTGGAACGACGTCGAGCTGCGCGAGGAAGGCGTGGTGCGGATCTACGACATCGTGTTCGACTATGAGGTGCTGCTGGAGACCGACAAGTTTTACCGCAAGGTCATGCGCCTCCCCGAGTTCCAGAAGCCCATGTCCACCGCCGAGTTCCACTACCGGGTGGGCCGCTGGGTGGCGGCGGTGGAGGACCGTCTCGGCCTGACCGGCACCTCGCTCCTCGCCGCGGCCTACCGCCACGCCGTCCCCATCTTCACCTCCTCGCCGGGCGACAGCTCGATCGGCATGAACGTGGCGGCGCTCGCCCTCGAAGGATCGCAGCTCCTCTTCGACGTCAACGCGGACGTCAACCTCACCGCGGCGATCGTCTGGCAGGCCAAGGAGCAGGGGGGCAAGAGCGGTTGCTGGATCGTGGGCGGCGGCAGCCCGAAGAACTTCCTGTTGCAGACCGAGCCGCAGATCCAGGAGGTCCTCGGGCTCTCCGAAGCCGGCCACGACTACTTCCTGCAGATCACCGACGCCCGGCCCGACACCGGCGGCCTCTCCGGAGCCACCCCGGGCGAAGCGGTCTCCTGGGGCAAGGTCGATCCCGAGAAGCTCCCCGACGCCGTCGTCGTCTACACCGACTCGACGATCGCCCTGCCGCTGCTCACCCACTACGTCCTGGCGGAAGGAGCCCGGCGCACCCCGAAGCGGCTCTACGAGAAGCTGCCGGAGTTCCTGGAGCTGCTCACGAAGAGCTTCGAAGCCAAGAAGCAGGAGCGGATCGGCGAGGGGATGCTGGAGATGTGAGGAGAGGAGCGCGAGACGGAGGGGCCCTTGACCTCTCACTCCGGGGACGTGCCCGCCACGTCCCCGCCTCTCTTCTCTCCGCCGCTCCCGAAGATCCCGACGACAACGCCCCAGAGCCTGCCGACGTCAACCGCTCGGCTCCTCACCTGAAAGCCTCCGCGACCCTGCTCACACCGTCCGTCGCTGCGGTCGGCCCGTCCGGCGATCGCCCGGGGACCTCCCGGGAGGAGGCGACACCACCGCACGGTTCCTCGCCGCCACCGCGATCCCATCGAGCCCCGGCAGGCGCAGCAGCCGGCTCGGCAGGGCAAGCCGCCTCGATGGCAACAGCCGGGTCCTCTGCAGAAGCCGCCGCGCTCATCCGATTCGCCGATCACCTCGAAATTTCCCGCGATGGGCTCGCCCCATCTGCGGATGGGGTCAGGCCATCTGCTCATCTCCTCGGAATCTCTCGGGAAGTGCTTGCCCCATCTGCTTCCGCGGTGAGCCGGTCTGCCGATGGCCTGACAACTTCTCGAAAAGTGCCGACTCCGGAAGCGGA
>DIHE01000003.1:48286-48633 GCA_002420005.1 Holophagales bacterium UBA5704
GCCGACTCCGGAAGCGGATCGAGAGAGCCCGTCTCCTTCTCTCCCCGGCACGTCCCGGGATGGGCTGACTCCGTCTCCTTCCGAGATGAGCCCGTCGGCCGATCTCCTGACAACTTCTCGGGAAGTGCCGACTCCGGAAGCGGAGGGGGCGAGCCCGTCTCCTTCTCTCCGCGCACTTCCCGGGATCGGCTGACTCCGTCTCCTTCCGAGAGGAGCCCGTCGGCCGGTCTCCTGACAACTTCTCGGGAAGTGCCGACTCCGGAAGCGGAGGGAGCGAGCCCGCCTCCTTCTCTTCCGGGCACTTTCCGGGATCGGCTGACTCCGTCTCCTTCCGAGAGGAGCCCGTC
>DIHE01000003.1:48878-50464 GCA_002420005.1 Holophagales bacterium UBA5704
AAGTGCCGACTCCGGAAGCGGAGGGGGCGAGCCCGTCTCCTTCTCTTCCGGGCACTTCCCGGGATCGACTGACTCCATCTCCTTCCGAGAGGAGCCCGTCGGCCGATCTCCTGACAACTTCTCGGGGAGTGCCGACTCCGGAAGCGGAGGGAGCGAGCCCGTCTCCTTCTCTGCAGGGCACTTCCCGGAATGGGCTGACTCCGGAAGCTTGCGCAGTCAGAGGGTCCGCCGCCACGACGCGGCCCTTTCGTGCCAGGCCCTGGAGTTGCCGCTCTCGTCGAACGTTTTCTCAAGGCGTGCTCATTCCCGTCTCCAACGTCCAGCACCTGATGCTCCGCCACGCCGTGGTCGATGCGGAACGCCTCGGCATGACCGTCAACGGAGATTGGAGATCCGTCCAACAAATTCCCCACACTCCGTGTCTGAGGAGATGAGGGGGACGGCTGGCCGTCACCGCGCCGGGCCGTCCCGCAGCTCCTTGAAAACTGAAGTAGCCTCTCAAAGCCTCAGGACCCCCCTCCGCAGCCCCCTCTGACGACCTTCTCGAGTGCCAGGCGGCGTCCGTCGGAACTTCCCTGATCAGTACGTGTGGGATTGCGACCTCTTGAAGAGGAAGAACGTCGCCCACCCTTCGGGGTGCGGCTGAACTACCCTGATCAACTCGGCCTCTGAGACGACCCCCGGAGGGGGTCGCGGCATAGAGCCCGGGGTCAGAGCGCCGTCAGGCGCGCCGACCCCGGGATGGAAAGCAAGCAGATTCCAAGCCCCCGGAGGGGGCGGCAGCACGGTGGCCACGGCGGCTGCCGCGGAAGATGTGAGGTCGGCGAAACACACGCGGGATGATCGTGGAGCAACGCTGCCGCCCCTGCGGGGCTTGAAATGTTTTTGATCTTCCAGACCCGGGGCCGCCGCTTCGCTCTGGCCCCGGGCTACATTCCGGAGCCCCCTCCGGGGGCTGATGGTCTGCCACCCGATCGGGTGTGAGAGAATCGTCGGCCATCATGGCCGACACCTTCACCAACCTTCTGATCCACTTCGTCTTCAGCACCAAGCATCGCGCGCCGTATCTCCAGGAGTCGCTCTACCCGCGCGTCTACGAGTACATCGGTGGCATCGTCCGCGAGGAGAAGGGCATCCTGCTCGAAATCGGCGGGATGCCGGATCATGTTCACATTCTCGCGCGCATCAAGCCCGATCGCTCGGTGGCGGAGACGATGCGTGCGGTCAAGGCGAGCTCCTCGAAATGGATTCGCCAAACGTTCGAGCACGAGGGAGGCTTTGCCTGGCAAACCGGATATGCGGCCTTTTCGGTCAGTGAGTCGCAGGTCGGGGTGGTGAGCCGGTATATTCGGAATCAGGCGGCGCACCATGCGCGGGTGCCGTTCAAGGAGGAACTGATCGCCTTGCTCCAGAAGAACCGGCTCGAGTTTGATGAGCGGTATCTCGATTGACGGCCGGCCGAGCCGGATTCGATTGGAAGGCCCCCGGAGGGGGTCACGGCATGTAGCCCGGGGCCAGAGCGCCGCCAGGCGCGGCGGCCCCGGGTAGGAAAGCGAAAGAATGCCAAGCCCCCGGAGGGGGCGGCA
>DIHE01000081.1:0-42257 GCA_002420005.1 Holophagales bacterium UBA5704
GCGGAGCTGCTGGTGCTCGACGAGCTCGGCGCGCAGCAGATGACCCCGTGGGTGCGCGACGTGCTCTACCTGATCATCAACCACCGCTACACGCGGCAGCTCCCGACCCTGTTCACCACCAACTACCTGCTCGATGAGTCGGCGCCGCGCAAGAAGGCGCTGCGCGCCGGTCTCGACCGCGGGGCGGACGAGCCGGAGACCGCGCTCGCGGGGGAGCTGCTCACCTCCCGCCTGCCCGCCATGCTGGTCAGCCGCCTGTACGAGATGGCGCAGCCGGTGCTGATGACCGCGCTGGCCGATTTCCGTCGCGAGCAGAAGGTCCACAGCTCCCGCTTGCGCTGAGACGCCCGAGACTCCTGTGAAGAAGACGCCGCTTTCCGTCCTCCTCCCGCTCCTGCTCGCCCTGGGGGCCTCGTCCGCCTGCCGCACGGCACGCCCTCCTCACCCGGCTCCCGCCCCACCGCCCCCGGTCCAGGTGGTGGAGGAGCCGGCTCCGGCCGTCCCCGAGACGAAGCCGGCGGTGACCCCGGCCGAGCCGGTCCCGCTCGGCCCGCCGGCGCCGCTGCTGCTCAAGGTGGGCCTCGCCACGGACCTGGAGACGCTCTCGTTCCCCTGCTGCGAGGAGGTGCTGCAGGTCGCCGTCGAGGGAGGGGGGCTCGAAATCGTCGCGAGCTTCACGGTGGAGCCCGCGGCGGCCGCGGCGGAGCAGGGGTACTTCACCATCCAGGCGGCGGCGCTGCGCGACGAGAAGCAGGCCGGGGAGCTGGCGGCGCGCTTGGGCCGCGAGACCGGTCAGCCGGGCGCGGCGCATTTCGATGCCGGCATTGACCTCTACCGGGTGCGCCTCGGCCGCTATCCCACCCGCGAGGCCGCCGAGGCCGACCGGCGCCGCCTCGGCGCGCTCGGGGTCACCGACTCCTTCGTGACCAGCGAGGGGGGCGCGGTGACCGATCCGGCGCTGCGCGTGATCCAGGGCGCCCATGCCGCGGTCTATCCGGGCCGCTGGCTGTCGGTGTCTCCGGTGGCGGGCGGCAGCGTGCGGGTGCAGGGGAAGCGCTGGCGCGGGCGGATCCTGGTCTATGTCAACGACCGCGGCCGGCTCAATCTGATCAACGAGCTGCCGGTGGAGGACTACCTGCGCGGGGTGGTGCCGAGCGAGATGGGACCGATCCAGTACAACCAGGTGGAGGCGCTCAAGGCGCAGGCGGTCGCCGCCCGCACCTACACGCTGCGCAACCTGGGGGAGTTTGCGGGCGAGGGCTACGACATCTGCGCCACGCCGCGCTGCCAGGTGTACAAAGGGATGGAGGTGGAGCATCCGCTCTCCGACCGCGCCATCGCCGAGACCGCAGGCCAGGTGCTGCTCTACCAGGGGCGTCTCGCCGACGCGCTCTACAGCTCCACCTGCGGCGGGCACACCGAGGATGCCGAGGTGGTCTTCCCGCTCAACCGGGAGCCCTATCTGCGCGGGGTGCCCTGCATGGAGGCCGGGTTTGCGCGGATCGAAGGCAGCGTCGCACCGGGGGTGGCGTTTCCCGCCGGCCTGACCCGCACCCTCCTGCCCCCGGCTGCCTCCACCGATCCGGCCGCGGTGCTCTCCGCCCGCCTGGAGCACCTGGCGCTCCTCGCCGGCCTGCCGGTGCCGCGCGAGCCGCTCGCCTCGCTCGACCGCCGCGAGGTGCAGCGCTTCGTCTCCGCGGCCTTCGATCTGCTGCTCGACGCCCGGCTGCTCCTGGCGCCGGAGGACATCGGGTATCTCCTGCACGATCCCCCCGCGGACTGGAGCGAAGAGGACTTGCGGCGCGCGGCGTATCTGATGAAGAGCGGCCTGATGACCGGGCCTCTCGACCAGCCGTTGACCGAGGGAGAGGTGGAAGGCCTCCTGCTCGCCCTGGCCGAGATGCTCCGCGTCGTCCGCCGCGAGGACTCCACGTTCCTGTCGCTGGCGGACGGCCGCCTGCGGGTGCGCTCCGGCAAGGAGGAGCAGGTCTACGCGGTGCCCGCCGGTCTCGCCACCTTCCGGCGCCGCGGCGCGAGCCTGGCGAGCGCCCGCCTCGCGCTGGTGCCCGGCGACGACCTCGCCTTGTTCTGGCAGGGGGACCGCCTGGTCGCCGCGCTCCAGGAGGTGGACCTGGACGGCGTGGCGTTCGACCGCAGCAGCCCCTACAGCAACTGGACCCGCTTTCGCAGCGACGCGCAGCTCGCCCGCCAGGTGAACCAGCGCTTCCCGGGTGTCGGCTTCACCGATCTGGAGATCCTTGCGCGCGGCGGCTCGGGCCGGGTGGGGAAGATCCGCATCCGGGGCGACAACGGCCAGGTTGTGGAGGTGGAAGGGCTGCCGATCCGCTGGACGCTCGACGTCCCCGACACCCTGTTCACCGCCAAGCGCCTCGCTCCGAAAAACCAGGAGCCCGGCTGGCTGTTCACCGGCCGCGGCTTCGGCCACGGCGTCGGCATGTGCCAGGTGGGCGCCTACGGCATGGCGCAGCGCGGCCACACCTACCGCGACATCCTCACGCACTACTACACCGGGGTGGAGCTGGGGCGGGTGCGCGCGGCGGGGAAGTAGTCGCCAAGGACCGCAAGGACGGCAAGGACACCAAGGCTCTGGCCAAGGCGTCGTCCGTGCGGGTCCGTGTTCGTCCGTGGCCGTCCGTGCGTGCTCGCCTCTCTGCTAGACTTTTCCCCTCATGGACCTCGACCTGCGCAATCCCGGCACCCCCCTCGACCTGGAATGGGTGCGCGACGTCCGCGTCAACACCAGCGCGGTCGAGCGCCGGGCGGCGACGCTCCCCAAACGGCGGACGGTCAAGAAGAACTGGCAGGCCGCCTGGTACCTGCGCGCGGTCACCTGCATGGACCTGACCACGCTGCAGGGGGACGACACCCCGGGCCGTGTCGCGCGCCTGTGCGCCAAGGCGCGCCGGCCGATCCGCCAGGACCTCCTCGACGCGCTCGGCGTGGCCCACCTGGATCTGCGGGTGGCCTCGGTCTGCGTCTACCACCAGCTCATCGCGCCGGCCCGCGAGGCGCTCGCCGGCTCGGGCATCCCGGTCTGCGCGGTCTCCGCCGGCTTCCCCGCCGGGCAGAGCCCCTACAACCTGCGCCTCGCCGAGATCCGCGAGTCGGTCGCCGCGGGGGCGGAGGAGATCGACATCGTGATCAGCCGCGCCCACGTGCTGACCGGCGACTGGCAGGCGCTGTACGACGAGGTGCGGGCGTTCCGCGAGGCGTGCGGGCCGGCTCACCTGAAGGCGATCCTCGCCACCGGCGAGCTGGGCACGCTGCGCAACGTGGCGCGGGCGAGCCGGGTGGCGCTGATGGCCGGCGCCGACTTCATCAAGACCTCGACCGGCAAGGAGAAGGCGAACGCCACCCTGCCGGTCTCGCTGGTCATGGTGCGCGCGATCCGCGACTACCGCGAGCGCACCGGCTTCCGGGCCGGCTTCAAACCGGCCGGCGGCATCTCGACCGCCAAGCAGTCCGCCGACTGGCTGGCGCTGATGAAAGAGGAGCTGGGCCTCGACTGGATGCGCCGCGACCTCTTCCGCCTCGGCGCCTCCAGCCTTCTGGGGGACATCGAGCGCCAGCTGGAGCACCACGTCACCGGCCGCTACTCGGCCTCCTTCCGCCATCCTCTCGCTTGACGAGGGTCAGGACCTGGCTTTTATGGGATCAACAGTCGCGGAGATCTTCGAGACCATGGATTACGGCCCGGCTCCGGAGAGCGCAGACCCCGCCCTGGCCTGGTTGGCGGCCTGCGGCCGGGAGATCCTGCCGTTCATCGACGGCGCCTTCCGCCGCCCGGCGGTGGACGAATTCTTCGACACCCTGAGCCCCGCCGACGGCAAGCCGCTCGCCCGCGTGGCCCAAGGCGGCGCCGCAGAGGTGGACGCCGCGGTGGCGGCGGCGCGCTCCGCGCAGCCGGGATGGTGGGCGCTCGGCGGCCACGGCCGCGCGCGGCACCTCTACGCGCTCGCCCGCCACGTGCAAAAGAACGCGCGCCTGCTCGCCGTCCTGGAGACGATGGACAACGGCAAGCCGATCCGCGAGACGCGCGACCTCGACGTGCCGCTGGTCGCCCGCCACTTCTACCACCACGCCGGCTGGGCGCAGCTCATGGAGCGCGAGCTCCCCGGGTACGTGCCGGTGGGCGTCGCCGGGCAGATCATCCCGTGGAACTTCCCGCTCCTCATGCTGGCCTGGAAGATCGCGCCGGCCCTGGCGATGGGCAACACGGTGGTCCTGAAGCCGGCGGAATTCACCCCGCTCACCGCGGCCGCCTTCGCCGGGATCTGCCGCGACGCCGGCCTGCCGCCCGGGGTGGTCAACGTCGTCCAGGGCGACGGCCGCACCGGCGAGCTGCTGGTCCGGCATCCCGGCGTCGACAAGATCGCCTTCACCGGCTCGACCGAGGTCGGCCGGCTGATCCGCGAGGCGACGGCGGGGACGGGCAAGCGCCTGTCGCTGGAGCTGGGCGGCAAGTCGCCGTTTCTCGTCTTCGACGACGCGGACCTGGACGGCGCGGTCGAAGGGGTGGTGGACGCCATCTGGTTCAACCAGGGGGAGGTCTGCTGCGCCGGCTCGCGCCTGCTGGTCCACGAGGGCGTCGCCGAGACCCTCTACGCCAAGCTCCGCGCCCGCATGGAGACGCTGCGCGTCGGCGATCCGCGCGACAAGGCGATCGACATCGGCGCGATCATCGCTCCGGTGCAGCTCGAACGCATCGAGCGTCTGGTCCGCCAGGGGGTCGAGGAAGGCGCCACGCTCTGGCAGCCGTCGTGGAGCTGTCCGCGCGAAGGCTGGTTCTATCCTCCGACCCTGTTCACCGACGTCGCCCCGGCGGCGACCATCGCGCAGGTGGAGATCTTCGGCCCGGTGCTGGTGGCGATGACCTTCCGCACCCCGGAAGAAGCCTTGGAGCTCGCCAACAACACCCGCTTCGGTCTCGCCGCGAGCGTCTGGACCGAGAACGTCAACCTCGCCCTGGAGATCGCCGCCAAGGTCAAGGCCGGCACGGTGTGGATCAACTGCACCAACCAGTTCGACGCCGCGTCCGGCTTCGGCGGCTACCGCGAGAGCGGGTTCGGGCGCGAAGGCGGCAAGGAAGGGCTGTGGGAGTACGTGCGGCCGGGGTGGGAGGCGGTGGGCAAAGAAGAAAGGGACGGGAAGGACGGCCAGGTCGCCAAGGACACAGAGGAGGCTGAAGAGCCGGGTGGTTTGCCGGCGATCGACCGCACGGCGAAGCTGTACATCGGAGGCAAGCAGAGCCGGCCGGACGGCGAGCTGGTACGCCAGGTCTTCTCTCCCTCCGGCCGCCTGCTCGGCGAGGTGGGGGAGGGCAACCGCAAAGACGTGCGCAACGCCGTCGAGGCCGCGCGCAAGGCGCAGCCCGGCTGGGCGAAGGCCACGGCGCACAACCGGGCGCAGGTGCTCTACTACGTCGCCGAGAACCTGGCGGCGCGCAGCGAGGACTTCAGCCGCCGGATCGCGGCGCTGACCGGGGCCGGTGCGGACGGCGCGGGCCGCGAGGTGGATCTCGCGATCCGGCGCCTGTTCACCTACGCCGCCTGGGCCGACAAGTACGCCGGCCGCGTGCAGGCGGTGCCGCAGAAGAACTTCACCTTCGCCGTCCACGAGCCCCTCGGCACCCTGGGCCTCGTCTGCCCGGACGAGCAGCCGCTCCTCGCCTTCGTCTCCCTGGTGGCCCCCGCCGTCGCCCTGGGCAACGCCGTGGTCGCCGTCCCTTCGGAGCGCTGGCCGCTCGCGGCGACCGATCTCTACCAGGTCTTCGACACCTCGGATGTCCCCGGCGGCGTGGTGAACATCGTCACCGGCGCCCGCGACGCCCTGGCCGGCGTCCTCGCCGCCCACGACGACCTCGACGGTCTCTGGTACTTCGCCGGCCGCGAGGGGAGCGCCGCCGTCGAGCGCCTCTCGACCGGCAACCTGAAGCGCACCTGGGTGAGCAACGGCCACGCCCGCGACTGGGCCGACCCGCAGCAGGGCGAGGGGGAGGACTTCCTCCGCGAGGCGTTGCAGGTGAAGAACATCTGGACCCCGTTCGGGGAGTGAGCCGCCACCCGGCCCGCAGCGGTGATCCGCGCCGCGGCGCAGGTCATCCGCGCCGCGGCGCGTTTCGACATTGCACGGCAGCATCCACCCGCGCCGCGGCCGGGGCTCCCGGCGCCGCGGCCGGGATCTTGCGGGCCGTGGCGCGGGTCTCTCGCGCCCCGGCGCACCCCGTCCGCGCCCCGGCGCGGGTCTTGGAGGGGGGGCTGCCCCGACGTGCGCCGCGGCGCGCTCGATCCGCGCCCCGGCGCCGGTGGCCCTACCGGTTGTGCTTGTAGATCAGATCGATCAGCTCGTCGTACATCCCCTCGGCCTCGCTCTCCCCGGCGCGGATGGCCTCGGTGGCGCAGTGCTTCAGATGATTGCGCATCAGCTCGCGCCCCACCGCCCGCAGGGCCTCCTGGACCGAGGAGATCTGGGTCAGGATGTCGGCGCAGTAGCGCTCCTCCTCGATCATCTTCTGGAGACCGCGCACCTGGCCCTCGATGCGGCGCAGCCGGCGCAGGCTCCGCTGCTTGATCTCCGGATCGCAGCCGGTGGACCTGCGGCCCCCATCCTGCGCCGCGCCGCACCCGGCGTGCGCTTCGGTTTCCATCTGCTGTACGGGCTCGTTCATGGGCTCTCCTTCGGGGTGTCGCCAGTTTCTCACGCCACCCGCGCCCGGCGCAGGCGCAGGCTGTTGGTGACCACGGAGACCGAGCTGAAGGCCATGGCGGCGCTGGCCAGGATCGGGGAGAGGAGGAGGCCGAAGGCCGGGTAGAGGGCTCCGGCCGCCACCGGGATGCCGATGACGTTGTAGAGGAAGGCCCAGAACAGGTTCTGCTTCATCGTCCGCATCGTGCGGCGCGACAGCGCGATCGCCGCGGCGACGCCGGAGAGGTCGCCGCGCATCAGGGTCACGTCGCTCGCTTCGATGGCGATGTCGGTGCCGCCGCCGATGGCGAGGCCGACGTCCGCCTGCGCCAGGGCCGGCGCGTCGTTGACTCCGTCCCCGACCATGGCGACCACCGCCCCTTCGCTCTGCAGGCGGCGGATCTCGTCGACCTTGCCCTCCGGGAGGACGCCGGCCACCACCCGCTCGATGCCGGCCTGTGCGGCGATGGCCGCGGCCGTGCGCGGGTTGTCGCCGGTGAGCAGGACGACCTGGAGGCCCATCCGCCGCAGGCGCTCGATCGCGACGCGGGAGGTGGGCTTGATCGGGTCGGCCACCGCGAGCAGGCCGGCGAGGGCACCGTCGAACGCGGCGTACATCGGGGTCTTCCCCTCGCCCGCCAGGCGCTCGGCCGCCGCGCGGAGCGGCTCGACGTCCACCGCGAAGTCCGCCAGCAGCGCCGCGTTGCCCACCGCCAGCGCGGCGCCCTCGACGACGCCGACGGCACCGCGGCCGGTCAGCGACTGGAAGCCTTCCGGGGTGGAGAGGGAGAGGCCGCGCTCCTTGGCGTGGCGCACCACGGCGTCGGCCAGCGGATGCTCCGAGGACGCCTCCAGCGAGGCGACGCGGCGCAGCAGGTCGTCCGCGGTCCAGGCCACGCCCGGCGCCGGCAGCACGTCGGTCACCGCCGGCCGTCCCTCGGTCACCGTGCCGGTCTTGTCCAGCACCACGTGGGTGACGTCGCCGGCCCGTTGCAGCGCCTCGCCGCCTTTGATCAGGATGCCCAGCTCGGCCCCCTTGCCGGTGGCCACCATCACCGCCGTGGGCACCGCGAGCCCCATGGCGCACGGGCAGGCGATGATCAGGACGGCCACCGCGGCGGCGAAGGCGTGGACGACGGCCGCGGGGCCGGTTCCGGCGACGAACCAGATCACGAAGGTGGCGACGGCGAGCGAGAGCACCACCGGCACGAAGACGGAGCTGATCCGGTCGGCGAGCCGCTGGATGGGCGCGCGGGAGCCCTGCGCCTCGCGCAGGAGCTGCACGATGCGGGCGAGCACGCTGTCCTCGCCGAGCGTCGTCGCGGTGTAGCGGAAGGCGCCCGTCCGGTTGATCGTGCCGCCGATCACCCGCGAGCCCGGACCCTTCTCAACCGGGATCGACTCCCCGGTGAGCATCGACTCGTCGACGGCGCTCGCTCCGGAGAGCACCTCGCCGTCCACCGGCACCCGCTCGCCCGGGCGGACGAGGACCAGGTCGCCGTGCCGGACGTCCTCCACCGGCACGTCGACCTCTTGCTCGTCCCGCAGCACGCGGGCGGTCTTCGGCTGCAAGGAAACCAACGCGCGCAGCGCCGCCGCGGTGTTCCGCTTGGCCCGCGCCTCCAAGGCGTTGCCGGTGAGGATGAGCGCGATGATGAGGATGACGGCTTCATAGTAGACATCGGGTGCGAGGCCGCTCCGCAGAAAGAAGCCGGGCACGGTGGTGGCCGCCACGGAATAGAGGAAGGCCGCGCCGGTGCCGACGGCGATCAGGGTGTTCATGTCGGCGGCATGATGGCGGAAGCTGGCCCAGGCCCGGCTGTAAAAGTGCCGCCCCGCCCAGGCCATCACGCCGGCGGTGAGCACGAGCAGGCCCCAGGAGAGGAGCGCCGGATCGAGCGCGTAGAGCCAGGGGAAGATCCGCGCCAGGACCGGGCTCATCGACTCCATGGCCCAGCGCATGAACGGATCGGCCACCGGCCCGCCGTGGCCCCCTCCTGGAGGATGCGCACCGGCCACCATCAGCGGCATGGAGGCGAGCATGGCCACGGCGCCGGCAACGCCGGTGACGACCGCTTTGCGCCGCAGGTCGAGGTACTCCTCTTCCTGCGCCCGGTCGCGCTCTTCCTGCTCGGCGAAGGCGTTGCGCTCGGGGAGGGGCAGCTCGGCGCCGTAGCCCGTGTCGCGGATCCTTTCGACCAGCATCGCGGGGGACACGGTCGCCGGGTCGTAGGTGACCGAGGCGTTCGCCATCATCAGGTTGACGCTGGCGTCCACCACGCCCGGGGTGCGTTGCAGCGCCTTCTGGACGCCCGCCTGGCAGGAGGCGCAGGTCATGCCGCTCACCGGGATGGTGATCTTGCCGGGCGTCTCCGCCTGCGCCGGCCCGGGCGCCGGAACCGTTGGTTCCACGAGTGTTGTCACCATGGCGTTCTCCTCTTCTCAGCCTTGGACGATCAGGCGGCCGCGCAGCATGCTCATGCCGCAGGTGAATTCGAAGCTTCCCGCCCGGCCGGGCGTCAGCTCGACGACGGTCTTCTGGAAGGCCGGAAGGAATCGGCGGATGCCGAAATCCGGCAGCACGACCTCTTCCGAGCAGCTCGACGTCTCTTGCCGGTCGAAGACCAGGCGGACGGGGACGTCCTTGTGCAGCCGGATCTCGGCCGGCTCGTAACCGCCGTGGACGCGGATGGTCACTTCCTGCAGACCGCCGGACCCGACGGCGGCGGTCGCGGCCTTGCGTGAGGCGAAGAAGAAATACCAGTTGATCCAGACGATGGCCGCGAGCCCGGCAGCCACCACCAGCAGGTCCGTCGCGTTCATGCCACCCCCTCGCCGTCGCGCCGCAGGTCGAAACCCGCGTCCTCGACAGCCTTCTGAAGGTTCTGGAAGGGAACCGCCACCGGGTCGTACGTCACCCGCGCCGAGCCGACGTCCACCTGGTCCACGTGGACTCCGGAGACTCTCGTCAGGGCCTTCTGCAGGCGCGACACGCAGTGGCCGCAGCTCATGCCGTCGATCTGGAGTGTGTGTTGTCTCATGTGTGATCTCCCCTGTGTTCCGTCAGAACAAGTATACCCCCCCTCCCTATTCCGTCAAGCCCCCAGGGCACCTCCTGCTAGAATGGCAAGGCACCGGGAGCCCCCTCCCAGGAGGTCCACATGCTGTTGCGCCGCTCGGCCGTCTTCGTTCTCTGCCTCGCGCTGTCGTCCCTCTCTGGAGTCCCCCTGTCGGCGGAGGAGCCCTCGGCGGCCGTCGAGCGTCTGAAGGCCACGGTGGCCGCGCTCGATCCGGCGCGGGATGCCGC
Source organism: Holophagales bacterium UBA5704 (assembly GCA_002420005.1). Classification (GTDB taxonomy): domain Bacteria; phylum Acidobacteriota; class Thermoanaerobaculia; order Multivoradales; family UBA5704; genus UBA5704. The sequence continues at coordinate 10,013 of DIHE01000081.1, forward strand.
CGCGCTGGGTGACGCCTGGCTCCAGCTCGGTCTCGCCTATCTAAAAGGAATGGGGAACGCGCAGGAGGCGCTTCCGGCCTTCCTGGCGAGCGCCGCGGTGGCGCCCGATCCGTCCTCCGCCTGGCTGTGGGCCTCGGTGACCGCCGAGGCGCTGGGGAGGACGGCCGAGGCCGCCGCCTATCGGACGCGCGCCGTGAGCCCCCCGGCGCCGCCCACGCCTCCAGCTGCCGCGCCGGCGCCGGTTGCGGAGCCCGTGGCCCCCGCGCCGGAGCCTGCGGCTCCCACGCCGGCCCCGGAGCCCGTGGCCCCGATTCCCGCGGTCGTCGCCGAGCCCGCTCCGGCCGAGCCGGCGCCGGCTCCGGACGCCATCCAGCACTTCTTCGGCGAGCCGGCCGCCGCCCCGCCGGCCGAGCCCGTCCGCGTGGAGACGCCGGCCCCGGCCGCGCCGCAGGTGGAGAAGGAGAAGAAGAAGGTTGACGCCATCGACCACTTCTTCGGCGAGAAGGAGAAGCCCCCGGTCTCCCCTCCTACTGCGCCATCACCCGCGCCAGCTCGAAGAGGCTGAGGTCGATCTCCTTGCGGTGCGAGACCACCTCGTCGAGCGGGGTGGCGCCGACCTCGCCGCGGACCAGGCCCAGCAGCACGCCGTGCTCGCCGCGGGCGATCGCCTGCACGGCTGCGACGCCGAGCCGGGTGGCGAGCAGGCGGTCGAAGGCGCCCGGGGTGCCGCCGCGCTGCACGTGGCCGAGGATGGTGGCGCGCGCCTCGAAGCCGAGCCGCTCGCGGTTCTCCTTGAAGTGGTGCACCAGCGCCTCGGCGTTGTAGGTCGCCCCCTCGGCCACCACCACCAGGGCGTGCGACTTGCCGCGCTGGTAGGCGGAGCGCAGCTGCTCCGCGAGGAGGCCGGGATCGGTCTCACGCTCCGGGATCACCACCGCCTCGGCGCCGCCGGCGATCGCCGCCATCAGCGCCAGGTACCCGCAGTCGCGCCCCATCACCTCGACCAGGAAGGCGCGGCCGTGCGACGAGGCCGTCGCCTTGAGCCGGTCGATCGCCTCCAGCGCGATGTTGAGCGCGGTGTCGACGCCGATGGTCATCTCGGAGCCGTACAGGTCGTTGTCGATCGTCGAGGCGACCCCGACCACCGGGAAGCCGCGCGCCGAGAGGGCCTGGGCACCGGTCTGCGAGCCGTTGCCGCCGATCACCACCAGGGCGTCGATCCCCTCGCGGCGGAGCCTGTGGAGGGCGGTGTCCTTGCCCTCTTCGGTGCGGAACTCGGCACAGCGGGCGCTGCCGAGGAAGGTGCCGGCCTGCTGCATCAGGCCGCCGACGTCGCGTGCCTGGAGGCGCCGGAAGTTTCCTGCGATCAGGCCGGCGAAGCCGCTGCGCACGCCATAGACCTCGAGCCCCTGGTCGATCCCGGCGCGGGTCACGGCACGGATGGCGGCGTTCATCCCGGGAGCATCTCCGCCGCTGGTGAGCACTGCGATGCGTTGTGCTTTCATGACGATTCCACTCTATCAAGCCCGCCGCCTGTCCGGCTCCCGGCTGCCGCGGTATAGTCGGAGGGAGATGGCAGACCCGACCGCTCCGACCCTGGAGGATCTCGGCTGGAACGAGGCCTTCGCCGCGGCCTTCGTCCCCTACGCGAAGCAGGGGATGGTCCCCGGACGGGTGGTGCGAGAGAGCCGGGGCGTCTACGGCGTCGCCACGGCCGACGGAGATCTCCCTGCCGCCGCCTCCGGCCGCCTCTGGCACGGCGAGGAGAGCGAAGGGGCGCCCGCGGTGGGGGACTGGGTGGCGGTGCGCCGCCCCACCCTGCCGGAAGAGCCGGGGCTGATCCGCGCCATCCTGCCGCGCAAGAGCAAGTTCTCCCGCAAGGCCGCCGGCTCGCGCACCGATGAGCAGGTGGTCGCGGCCAACGTCGACACCGTCTTCTTGATGACCGGTCTCGACCAGGACTTCAGCCCGCGCCGCATCGAGCGCTACCTGACCGCCGCCTGGGAGAGCGGCGCCACGCCGGTGGTCGTGCTCAACAAGGCCGACCTCGACGACGCGCTGCAGGACCACGTGCTGGAGGTCGAGCGGCTCGCTCTCGGGGTCTCCGTGCACGCGATCAGCGCAGCGACCGGCGACGGGGTCGAGACCCTCGCCTCGTATTGCGGGCCGGGCCGCACGGTCAGCGTTCTCGGCTCCTCGGGGGTCGGCAAGTCGACCCTGATCAACCGCCTGCTGGGCCGCGACGCCCAGCGCACCGGCGCGGTGCGGACCAGCGACGACACCGGGCGCCACACGACCACCCACCGCGAGCTGTTCCTGCTCCCCGGCGGCGGCCTCATCCTCGACACGCCGGGGATGCGCGAGCTGCAGCTCTGGGAAGCCGAGGACGGTCTCGGCACCGCCTTCGCCGACATCGAGGAGCTCGCGTCCGTCTGCCGCTTCGGCAACTGCGGGCACGCCGGTGAGCCCGGCTGCGCCGTCGAGGCCGCGGTGGCGGACGGCACTCTCGCCGCCGGGCGGCTGGAGAGCTGGCGCAAGCTCCAGAAGGAGCTGGAGCACACCCGCACCCGCCAAGACGCCCTCGCCCGCCTGCGCGAGAAGCAGAAGGTCAAGGCCCTCCACAAGGCCATCCGCCGCTTTCCGCCGCGGGGGTGACGTCCGGAGCCGGAAGGCGCGAACTCCTCGCCGGAAATCGCAAGTTTGCGTTGATGCAGCCCGCGTGAAGTGCATTGGACAGGCCTTGCGCGCCGGACTCCTGTGGTACAGTTCACACCAATTCGTTCTGTGAGGCCAGGGTGCATGCGCCCGTTCGCCCTCGCGAGAAAACCACCCGGAATTTCGCGCGCGAGCCCGCCCCCAGGATCTCCAGGCGATTTCTATTTTTCTGTTGTCTTGGTTCGCCCCGTCACGCGCCTCCAGAACCCGGTCGTCATCCGGGGCTGGGGCATCGGTCTTCCGAGGAAGCTCCAGGATGAACGCACAACGTTCCGCCCGCGTCCCCTTCGTACTCACTCTTCTGTCGCTCTTGTCCGGTCTGTTCGCCACGATTCCCGCGGCGCAGGCGGCGACCCCGCGCGATCTCCACATCTCGACGGCCTGCCGCGTCTACGACAGCCGACAGGTCGGCGGCCCTACCGGCACTCCTCTGGCGTCGGGCGACGTGCGCAACGTGGACATCCCTTTGGCCTGTGCCATCCCGGATGACGCGGTGGCGGTCATCGTCACCTTGACGGTCATCTTTCCTCCCTCGGACGGCTACATCCAGGTCTACAAGGGCGGCGGGCCGGTGCCGACGGCGAACGCGCTCGCCTTCCAGGCAGGCGAGCTCCTCAGCCAGTTCTTCGTGGTCGAGGTCGGCCCGGGCCCGGACCTGCAGGTGCGGCCGTTCCTCGCCGGTGGCGGCGCGACGCACTTCGCGGTCGACGTTTTCGCGTTCAACGGCAGCGGCGCTCCGAACCTGGTCGAGCTGGACAACACCACGGTCTTCGAGAGCCAGCCGGCCGGTACTCTGGTGGGCAACCTGTCGACGGCCGATCCGGACCTCGGTGACACCCATACCTACTCCCTGGTCACCGGGACGGGGGACGCCGACAACACGAAGTTCGCGATCGTCGGCTCCGAGCTGCGGACGGCGGTGGTGCTCGATCGCGAAGGGCAAAACCCCGACGGCGACTTCCTCGTCCGGGTGCGTAGCGCGGACAATTTCGGCGTCTTCCTCGACGTGCCGTTCACGGTGATCGGCGCGAACGTGAACGACGCGCCGGCCGGCACGGACAACGCGGTCTCGACACCCGAGAACACCGACTACACCTTCGCGGCCGCCGACTTCGGCTTCACCGATCCTGGAGACAGCCCGGCGAACGCCTTCCTGGCGGTCACCATCACCACGCTGCCCGCCCTCGGGACTCTGGAGCTCTCGAACGTGGCGGTGACGGCGGGCCAGTCGATCCCGGTCGCCTCGATCCCCAATCTGACGTTCACCCCGGTGACGAACGCGAACGGCTCGCCCTACACGACCTTCACCTTCCAGGTGCAGGACGACGGCGGCACCGCCAACAGCGGGGTCGACCTCGATCCGTCGGCGAACACGATGACGGTCAACGTGACGAGCGTCAACAGCGCACCGGCCGGCACCAACGGCACGGTCGTCGCCCCCGAGGACGGCAGCTATTCCTTCGTGGCCGCCGACTTCGGCTTCACCGACCCGAACGACACGCCGGCGAACGCCTTCCTGGCGGTCACCATCACGACCCTCCCCGCCGCCGGCAGCCTGACGCTGTCGAGCAACCCGGTGACGGCGGGCCAGTCGGTCCCGGTCGCCTCGATCCCCAATCTGACCTTCACCCCGGCGGCGAACGCGAACGGCTCGCCGTACACGACCTTCACCTTCCAGGTGCAGGACAACGGCGGCACCGCGGGCGGCGGCGTCGATCTCGACCCGTCGGCGAACACGATGACCGTCAACGTGACGGCGATCAATGACGCGCCGACGGTCACCACGACCGGCGGTACCACGGCGTTCACCGAGGACGGCGGGGCGGTCGTGGTCGACTCCGGGGTGACGGTGGCGGACATCGACAGCGCGAACCTCACCTCGGCGACGGTGACCATCACCAACCCGCAGGACGGTACATCCGAGGTGCTGGCGGGGACGAGCTGCGCGGGCCTCACCGTGACGCCGGGTCTCAACAGCCTGAGCATCACCGGCAGCCAGCCGGTCGCCACCTACCAGACCTGTCTGCAGTCGGTGACCTACGACAACACCTCGCAGAACCCCACCGCTGCGCCGGCGCGCACGCTCTCCTTCGTGGCGAACGACGGCTCGAACCCGAGCACCGCCGCGAACAAGACCGTGTCGGTGGCGGCGGCGGACGACGGCCCGGTGGCGGTCGCCGATGCGGCGACGGTGGGCGAGGACTCGGGCGCGACCGCGGTCGACGTCCTGGCGAACGACACCGACGTCGACGCCGGCACGAAGCTGGTCGCTTCGGTGACCCAGCCGACGAACGGCACGGTGGTGATCACGGGCGGCGGCACGGGCGTGACCTACGCGCCGAACGCCAACTACTGCAACAACCCCCCGGGCACCATGCTGGACACCTTCACCTACACCCTGACGCCGGGCGGCAGCTCGACCACGGTGACGATGACGGTGACCTGCATCGACGACTCTCCCCTGGCGGTGGCGGATGCGGCGACGGTGAACGAGGACTCGGGCGCCAACGCGGTGAACGTCCTGGCGAACGACACGGACGTCGACGCCGGCACCAAGCTGGTCGTCTCGGTGACGCAACCGGCCAACGGCACGGTGGTGATCACGGGCGGCGGCACGGGCGTGACCTACGCGCCGAACGCCAACTACTGCAACAACCCTCCGGGGACGACGCTCGACACCTTCACCTACACCCTGACGCCGGGCGGCTCCTCCGCCACGGTGACGATGACGGTCACCTGCCTCAACGACGGGCCGGCCCTCGATCTCGACGCGGATGACAGCGGTGGGACGACGGGAGCGGACTACGCGATCACCTTCACCGAAGGAGACGCCGCGAAGCTGCTCGAGGATCCGCTGGACGCGACGGTGACCGACATCGACAGCACCACCCTGGCGTCTCTGACGGTGACCCTCACGAACCTCTTCGACACCGGCTTCGAGACGCTCTCGGTGGACGTCACCGGCACCTCGATCACGGCCACCTACGTGACGACCCCGGGTGCGCCCGGAACCGGCACGCTCACGCTGACCGGGCCGGACACCCTGGCGAACTTCCAGACCGTGCTGCGCAAGGTGCGGTACGTGAACACCGACACGGCCCCCGACGCCACGGCGCGGGTGATCAACTTCGTGGCCAACGATGGCTCCACCAACAGCAATACGGCGGTCTCCACGGTGACGGTGGTCCCGGTCGACTCCCCGCCGGTGGCGGTGGCCGACGCGGCGACGGTGAACGAGGACTCGGGCGCGACCGCGATCGACGTCCTGGCCAACGACACGGACGCCGACGGTGGGACGAAGCTGGTCGCCTCCGTGACGCAGCCGGCGAACGGCACGGTGGTGATCACCGGCGGCGGCACGGGCCTGACCTATGCGCCGAACCCCAACTACTGCAACAACCCTCCGGGGACGACGCTCGACACGTTCAACTACACCTTGACGCCGGGCAGCAGCTCGACCACGGTGACGGTGACCGTCACCTGTGTCGACGACAACCCGGTGGCGGTGGCCGACGCGGCGACGGTGACCGAGGACTCGGGCGCGAACGCGGTCGACGTCCTGGCGAACGATACGGACGCCGACGGCGGGACGAAGCTGGTCGCCTCGGTGACGCAGCCGGCGAACGGCACGGTGGTGATCACGGGCGGCGGCACGGGCCTGACCTATGCGCCGAACGCCAATTACTGCAACACCCCCCCGGGGACGACGCTCGACACGTTCACCTACACCCTGACGCCGGGCGGTAGCTCGACCACGGTGACGGTGACGGTGACCTGTGTCGATGACAACCCGGTGGCGGTCGCCGATGCGGCGACGGTGAGCGAGGACTCGGGTGCGACCGCGGTCGACGTCCTGGCCAACGACACGGACGTCGACGGCGGGACGAAGCTGGTCACCTCGGTGACGCAGCCGACGAACGGCGCGGTGGTGATCACGGGCGGCGGCACGGGCCTGACCTACGCGCCGAACGCCAACTACTGCAATAATCCTCCGGGCACCACGCTGGACACCTTCACCTACACCTTGACGCCGGGCGGCAGCTCGACCACGGTGACGGTGACGGTGACCTGCGTCGACGATCCTCCGGTGGCGGTCGCCGATGCGGCGACGGTGACCGAGGACTCGGGCGCGAATGCGGTCAACGTCCTGGCGAACGACACGGACATCGACGGCGGGACGAAGCTGGTCACCTCGGTGACGCAGCCGGCGAACGGCTCGGTGGTGATCACGGGTGGCGGCACGGGCCTGACGTACGCGCCGAACGCCAACTACTGCAACAACCCCCCGGGGACGGCGCTCGACACTTTCACCTACACCCTGACGCCGGGCGGCAGCTCGACGACGGTGACGATGACCGTCACCTGCGTCAACGACCCGCCGGTGGCCGACAACGACACGTTCGACTTCGTCGGCAACACCGAGCTCGTGATCGACCTCGCGGCGCTGGCGACTCCGCACGTGCTGGAGACCACGGGCACCACGTTCGGCGTCCTCGACGGCGACAGCGACCCGGTCGAGGGTGACAACATCGCCGTCTCCGCCATCACGGTGGGCGCCTGCACGGACCTCTCCGCGCCGCTCGACTGCAACGATCCGGCGGTCGGTCGCGTGCAGATGCAGGCGAATGGCCGCTTCCTCTTCACCCCGGCCGCGGGCGACACCGGTGCGACCGAGACGTTCAGCTACACCGTGACCGACGACGGCGTTCCGGCCCCTGCCAGCACGACAGCGACCGTTACGCTCACCCGCTTCGAGCGCGTCTGGTACGTCGACGGTGACGCGCCGGGCGGCGGGACCGGTCTCGCGAGCGCGCCGTTCAACACCTTCGACTCCCTCGACGGTGTGGGCGGGGCGGGCGACGTGGACCTGGTCGGCGACACCATCTTCGTCCACGCCGGTGCGGCGATCGCGACCTCGGCGACCGTTCCCCTCGAGGGGAGTCAGCGCGTGCTCGGTCAGGGTGCGGGTCTGTCGTTCCCGGTGAACCTCAACGGCAACGGCTCGCCGACGGTGCTCGTGGCGGCCGAGGGGCCGATCACCACCCGGCCCACGGTCTCGCGTGCGACGGGCGATCTGTTCACCATGGTCAACGACGTTGCGGCCGAGATCCGCGCTCTCACGCTGAGCGCTCCGGGCGGCAACGTCGTCGAGCTGAGTTCCACCGGCGCGTTGACCGGATCGTCGACGCTGGCGATCTCGGACAACGTCGTGAGCGGCGCCGGCGCCGAAGGCCTCAACCTCAACCTGGGTGTCGGCACCACCGGCACGCTCGGGTTGACGATCGCCAACAACTCCTGGAACACCGCCGGCACGCACACCGGCACCGCGATCAACGTGGTCCGCACCGCCGGCACGCTCAACGCGAACATCAGCAGCAACGCCAACGTGCTGTCGGCCGGTACGGCGATCAACGTGAGCGGCGCGCTGACGCTCACCGGCTTCGCCAACAACACCGTGCACCAGAACACCGGCGGCATCGGCATCAACATCAACGGTGCCACGTTCGACGTGACGCCGGGCGGCACGTTCCAGACGGTGTCCGGCGGCACCACGGTCGTCGGCGCCCCCGGCAACGGGGTCGGCACGTCGGGTGTGGTGCTGACGAGCGTCGCCGGTGACCTCTCGTTCACCGATCTCGACGTCTTCGCCGACGGGGGCGCCGGCCTGCGGGCCAGCGGCACGGCCGCCTACACCGGCTCCGCCGGCTTCCAGGTGGCGGTCGGCGCCGGCGTCTCCATCATCGCGGCGACCGGCGGCCCCGCCGTCGACCTCGCGACGGTGACCGCCAACCTGCCGTTCCAGACGATCACCAGCACGAACAGCACGACCACGGGCGTCGCGCTGGCCAACGTAGCCGATGGTGGAGGGACGAATTCCGCCTTTTCGGCGGGAAGTGGGAGCAGCATCACCACCGCCGCTGGAGCCTCCGGCCCGGCGTTCAGCGTCAGCGGAGGCAATGCAGCGATCACCTACCCGGGGACGATCACCAACAACTCGACGTCAGCCAGAGCGGTTTCGATCGCCAGCTGGGCCGGCGATGACGCGGGCGATGACCTCCTGCTCTCCGGCGCGATCGACGAGAACGGTGCCGGAATCCTGGTCAACGGCAACGGCGGCAGTCGCTCGATCACCTTCAGCGGTGGGATGGATATCGATACGACGACGGGTGAAGGCTTTGCCGCAACCAGCAACACCAACACGGGCGGGCTCCACATCACCGGGACCAACACCATTGACTCGGTGAGCGCCGCAGCGCTGCGAGTGACCAGCACCACGATCGGTAGCTCGAACCTGACCTTCCGGAGCATCTCGTCGGGCAACAACACCGCCGCCGCCGATCCGGCCAATGGCATCGTTCTCAGCAATACCGGGTCGTCGGGAGGTCTCGTCGTGACCGGCAATGGTGGTGCCTGCACGGAAGGAAGCTCGACCTGTACGGGCGGTTGGATTCAGAACATGACCGGTGGCGACGACTCGAGCGCCACTCCGGCCGGAACCGGCATCGTCCTCAACAACACCGCGAACGTGTCGTTGACTCGAATGCGGATCAACGACACCTCGAACTACGGCATCCGCGGCACCAGCGTCTCCGGCTTCACGTTCACCAACGGCGTCGTGGATGGAGCGAACGGCACCAATGTCAGTACACCCTTCAACGAGGGCAGCCTGCTGTTCTTTGGCGTCACAGGAACGTCCTCCGGCATGACCGGGACCGGCTCCATCACCAACAGCACGATCATGGGAGGCCGCCAGCGCAACATCGCGATCGACAACTCGGTCGGCACTCTGAATCTCACGGTCAGCGGCAACACGATCAAGCGCACGAGTGACGCGGCGGGTGACGACGGTTTCTTCCTCGAGGCGGACACGACAGCCAACGTGACTCTCGCGCTCACCAACAACACCTTCGCGCGGCACGGCGGCGACCATGTCAACGTGACCATGCTCAACAACGCGGTCGTCGACCTGACCATCACCGGCAATACGCTGCACGGAAACTACACGGGTACGCCCGAGGGCAACCACCCGATCGGTCTCACCCAGGGAATCTTCGTCTTCGGTGCCACCTTCAACGGGACATGTACGTACGAGATTTCCAACAACGGCTCGGTCGGCGTACCCTTCCGTGGTAATCGACAGGGCGGCGCGATCAATGTCAACAAAGGCAGTGGCACCGGGACGTTCAGCGGCACGATCGAGAACAACGTGATCGGCGATCCGGCCGTCACGGGCTCAGGCTCAACGGAAGCCTTCGGCATCATCGTCGGATCGAGAGGCTCGGGGGCGCATACGACGCTGATCAACAACAACCTGATCAGGCAGTACTTCGACCGGGGAATCGTGCTCGAGGCCGGGGAGGGCAGCGCGGCCTTGAATGCGACCGTGACCAACAATTCCATCTCCAACTTTGCGGATGCCGTGAACTCCCTGCACGGCATTCACTCGGACAACGGCATCCTTGCTGGCGATACGAATCCGGTCTGCTTGCAGATCAGCGGCAACTCCGTTGCGACTGCCGGAAACGAGCCCGCGGGCGGGGCCGACATCAGGCTGCGCCGCGGCTCGAGCACGACGGTCAATCTCCCGGGTGTTGCGGGTGCCACCAATGCGAACGCGACCACTTTGCTCCAGGCGAACAACCCGACCGCGACGACGATCACCGTCACGGGCAATGGCTTCTCCAGCGGGGCGGCGTGCCCCTTGCCGTGATCCTCGCGGCATTTATTCACTGACGCTCAGGAGGGCGAGATGGCAGAACCGTTTCTATCAGAGATCAGAATCATGAGCTTTGTGTTTCCCCCCAGGGGATGGGCGCTCTGTAACGGGCAGCTCCTGCCGATCAATCAGAATCAGGGACTGTTCTCGTTGCTGGGTACTACCTTTGGCGGTGACGGGCGCGTCAACTTTGGTCTCCCTGACTTGAGGGGAAGGACGCCCATTCACGTCGGCAGTGGGCACACTCTCGGCGAGCGCGGTGGCGAGCAGGCCCACACGCTGTCGATCGGGGAGCTGCCGACCCACGCGCACGTCGCCATGGCGCAGCCAGCTTCCGGATCGCAGCTGCCGGCGGTCGGCGCAGTGCTCGCACAGGCTGGAAATGTCTACCGGACGGCGGACAACCTGACTTCCTTGAATGCGGCGACGGTTGCCAGTGTCGGTGGAAGCCAGGCGCACCTGAACATGCAGCCTTTCCTTACATTGAGCTTCTGCATCGCTCTGCAGGGCATCTTTCCGAGCCCGACCTAGAGGGGGAAATCGATGGCGCAACCGTATGTTGGCGAAATTCGGATGTTTGCGGGCAACTTCGCGCCCGCCGGCTGGATGTTCTGCGAAGGGCAGCTCCTGCCGATCAGCGAGTACGAGACACTCTTTCAGCTCATCGGTACAACTTACGGTGGTGACGGTGAGTCGACCTTCGCGCTGCCGGACCTTCGTGGACGGATTCCCGTCCACCAGGGGAACGGTTTTGTTCTCGCCGAGACAGGTGGTGCCGAGGAGATCACGCTGACAGTGAGCCAGATCCCGGCGCACAGCCATCCAATGCTGGCCTCCACCGGGCCCGGGAACCTCAACACTCCCGGAGGCAACGTCACCGCCGAATCCGCAACCGTCAAGATTTACTTCGGCGACGACCCGACCGCGAACATGAGTCCCAGCGCGGTCAGCCCAATCGGTGGCAGCCAGCCACACACGAACTTCCAGCCCTATCTGTGCGTCGACTTCATTATTTCCTTGTTTGGTATCTTCCCGTCGCCGACTTAGGAGAAGACATGGACCCATTCGTCGCAGAGATCAGAATTTTTCCGTTCAACTTCGCCCCCAAGGGTTGGGCTTGGTGCGACGGCCAACTGCTGCCCCTGTCGCAGAACACCGCCCTTTTCTCTCTACTCGGCACGACCTATGGCGGCAACGGTAAGAGCAACTTCGCGCTCCCAGACCTGCAAGGTCGAGCACCGATGCATCCGGGACAGGGCCCCGGGCTCTCGTTGCATGACCTGGGTGAAACAGGCGGCTCTGAGACCGTCTCCTTGCTCGAGTCGGAGATGCCTTCGCACTCCCATGCGATGCGAGCCTCGACGGATCCAGCCAACGCGCAGATTCCGAGCTCGGCGGTCACCCTGGCGCGGTCTTCAGGTGGCTCCGCCTACAGTACGACCACGACCGGATTGGTCATGATGTCCGACAACACCCTCGCCCCCGCCGGTGGCGACCAGCCGCACAACAACATGCAGCCGTACCTGACGTTCTACTTCTGTATCGCTCTGCAAGGGGTCTTCCCGCCGCGCACCTGATCGCGCGGTGGCCGATCCCCGGTCTCGCTGTTGGTTCTTTGATCTGATCTCTTTTGATGCCTCACACGGAGGAGGCTGTATGAACACTCTGCGGGCGCGGCCGGAGCCGAAGGGCGGGCTCCGGCGGCGCGATGTATTTGCTCTTTTCTCGACGTTGGCGCTCACTCCCTGGTTTTCGGATCTCGCGTTCGCCCAGTCGCTGCTGACCGATGCCGCGGTCGCCCGGCCGCTGCCGGCAGGTTTTCTCGACGGGAGCCGGGAGGTTCCGGATCTGCGGGATCTCGCGTCCTGGCTGCGCCAACCGGTGCTCGCCCAGGGCGCAAGGTGGGAGGACGGCTCGTCGCTGCGCATCGTGCCGGCGGCCGAGCTGTTCCAGGGGGACACCGAGCTCATCGGACGTCCTCTCCGTCTGCGCATCGACGGTCTCTATCCCCCCGCGGCTCTGGTGCAGAAGAGGTGGAAGGAGCTTCCGCTCTCGATCGACCTCGACCTGTTGTTCCCGAGCCCGGACCCGGCGTTTTCCAAGGAGCCGCTGCGCTTCCAGGCGTGGAGCTTCCGCCGGAAGGCCGGGTGGAACCCGAGCCCGCCGATCCGGTTCAACTTCCCGCTCGACTGGCAGGTCCTGCCGGTCATCGAGATGCGCATCGTGCCGGCCGGCGGGGCCGCACCGGTCACGCTGCGCACCGGATTCACCTTCGATGACGAGCCGGGGGTGCCGCGCTTGCAGCGGGGCGTCTACCTGCTCGGCACCCAGCCGAATGCCTGGCGGTCCCCGGTGGACATCGCCACCCTCGCCCGTCGGGCACCGGCCGAGCTGGTGTCGGTGCTGATGTCCATCGAGCCGGCGGAGGTTCCGGCGGAATGACGGTGACGCTGCGGCCCATCACCGCGGACGATGGCCCGTTCCTTCTCGCGCTCTATCGCAGCACGCGCGAGGAGGAGCTGGCCATGGTCGATTGGACCGAGGAGCAGAAGGACGCCTTCATCCTCATGCAGTTCAACGGCCAGCACACCTGGTATCAGGAGCACTACATCGGCGCGTCGTTCGACGTCATCCTGGTCGACGGCGTGCCGGCGGGCCGGCTCTACATCCACCGGAGGGGCCGCGAGATCCGGCTGGTGGACATCTCCTTCCTGCCGGAGTTCCGCAACCGGGGCCTGGGCTCCGGCCTGCTCCAGGAGTTGTTCGCCGAGGCCGAGGCTGCGGCCAAGCCACTCACCATCCACGTGGAGAAGTACAACCCGGCCCGGCGCCTCTATCTGCGCCTGGGCTTCCTCCCGATCGGTGAAACCGGACCCTACGATCTTCTCGAATGGCGCCCGGCCACGGCGCCCCCTCATTCCACCTCCCCGGCTGCATGAGCGGCCTCCCTCTCCCGTGGGCGAGGGCCGGGGAGAGGGCATGGGATCAAATCAGTTGAACACGGCCTCGTAACACATCCCCTGCGGGTCGGGGCCGATGGTCACCAAAAAGAGATCCAAGGTCCCCATCCGGTCATGCTCCACCCGATAGGTCGCCTGGTGCAGCACGGCTCCGCGCGGGCCGCGAAAGTAGAGGGAGAACGGCTGGGCGCGTGGCCCGGCATGGGGCTCGTGGAGACGCACCTGGAACAGGGAGATCTCGAGCGGCGCCTCGCCCCCGTAGTGCACGCGGAACGGTGTGTTGAGCTGCTCCTCGAAGGAGGCGTGGGTCAGGTCCTGCAGCATCGGATGGTTCCTCCACAGGGGATTTTCGGACGCCGACTCTATGGCATGTGCCGCGCCGGAACAAAGAGTCCGGCGGGCTGATAGGATCACCGCCGGAGCCCGAGGCCCCACTCCGGCTTGATCAGAGAGGTTGTCCCTGCATGATGCGTGACCGTCGTGACCATGCCCGCCCCATCCGCCAAACCCCCCGCCTCGCCCTGGTCCTCGTCGCACTGATCGCCGCCGGTGCCGTGTTGGTCGCGGCGCTCTACCCGGGGACCGCGCCCAAGGTGACCGTCCAGTCCAAGCTCAAAGGGATCGGCCGGCGCACGCCGGTGCAGATCCGGATCGACGACCCGCAGCGCGTCTCGCAGGTCCTTGTAGAGGTCGTCCAGGGGGTGGACGTCCAGAAGGTGGCGGACCAGAGCTTCGAGCCGCGACCGGTCTGGCGGCTCGGGAGCGTTCCGGCGCAGGAGATGACGGTCGAGGTGGGGCGCGAGACCGTGCAGGGGCTGCGCTCCGGCACCGCAAAGGTGCGCGTCACCGCCGAGCGTGCCGGAAGCTGGCTGCGCCGGCCCGCCCCGGTCGTGGCGGAGATCGAGCTGCCGGTGCGCCTCGCGCCGCCCACGCTGGAGGTGCAATCCAGCTTCCATTATCTGGAGCAGGGAGGCTGCGAGGCGGTGGTCTACCGGGTCGGCGAAGGCGCGGTGCGCGACGGCGTGCAGTCCGGCGCCGCCTGGTTCCCGGGCTTCCCGCTGCCCGGCGGCACCGATCCGCAGCTCCGCTTCGCCCTGTTCGCCGCGCCGTGGGACCTGGCCGACGCCGGGCGCATCCGCCTCGTTGCGCAGGACGACGTCGGGAACCGGGCCGAGATGGGTTTCATCGACAAGTTCACCCCGCATCCGCCGAAGTCGGACACCATCCAGCTCGACGACAAGTTCCTCAACAAGGTCGTCTCCGAGATCCTCGCGCAGACGCCGGAGGTGGCGGATCGAGGGGACGCGCTGGCCAGTTATCTGGAGATCAACCGCAACCTGCGCAAGAAGAACGCGGAGACGTTGACCGCGCTGGGCGGCCGGTCGGCGCCGCGGTTCCTGTGGGACGAGCCGTTCCTGCCGATGCGCAATGCCGCGATCAAGGCCGCCTTTGCGGACCAGCGGACCTATGTCTACAACGGCAAGCCGGTGGACCAGCAGACCCATCTCGGCTTCGACATGGCCTCGGTGGAGCGCGACGCGATCCGCGCCTCCAACCGCGGCCAGGTGGTCCTGGCGCGCTACTTCGGGATCTATGGCAACGCGGTGGTGATCGACCACGGCTATGGGCTGCAGAGCCTCTACGGGCATCTGTCGTCGCTGGCCGTCAAGGAGGGGGACGAGGTGCAGCGCGAGCAGGAGATCGGCCGCTCCGGCCAGACCGGCCTCGCCGGCGGTGACCACCTCCATTTCACCCTGCTCCTGCAAGGGGTTGCCGTCAATCCGGTGGAATGGTGGGATCCGCACTGGATCCAGGACCGGATCGCCCGCAAGCTCGGGCCGGCGTTGCCGCTCAAACCGTAGAACCCTCACCCCCTGGCCCCCTCTCCCACACGCACTCACACCCGCCCGGGAGAGGGGGAACCTACGGCCAGTTCACCTGCTGGCGGGCGAAGCACTGCACCCAGAGCACCCGGTAGCGGTGGTCGTAGCTCCCGAGGGCCATGCCCACCCCGAGATGGGTGAGCCGGGGATCGAGCAGATTGCGGCGATGGCCGGCGCTGTGCATCCAGGCCTCCAGGGCGTCGGCCACCGAGGTGTGGCCGGCGGCGATGTTCTCGGCCACCATGTCGGCGACGAAGCCGGCCTCCTTCACCCTTTGCGCCGGTGTCGTCCCTTCGGGGCTGGAATGGTTGTAGTAGGAGCGGGCCAGCATGTCCGCCGCATGGATCTGCGCCGCGGTGTTGAGCCGTGGATCAAGCTCCAGCGGCTTCAGTCCGGTCCCCTGGCGGATCGCGTTGACGCGCTGGAGCATGTCCCGCCGCACGGCCTCCAGGTCGGCGAGGCCGGTGGTCTCCCGGGCGAAGTATTCGCTGCGCGGCCAGGCGAAGAGGAGGACGTAGAGCGGGTGGCCGCCGAGCCGGGCGACGCCGACGCCCGCGTGCCGGTAGTCGATGTCCATGGCTTGCGCAAAGGTCGGATCTTCCCGTTTCCACGCGGACACCGCGGCGGCGAGGCCGTTGGGCGCGGTGGTCAGGCTTTCGGTCCAGCCGTGCGCCGCATAACCCGCCATCTTGAGCTTCGCCTGCACCTTGGCAAACAGCCCCATGGCCTCCGCCTCGTCGGGGAGGGCGCCCTGCGACTGGATTTCCTCGGCCCGCTCCTGGGCGACCTGTTGGAGGGGGGAGGACGGGGCGAGCGGCGGCACCCCGGCGAGCTGGCGCTCCTGGTTCAACAGAAGGGTCAGCTCGCGCCGGACCTCGGCGGGGTCCTGCGGTGCGGAAAGAGGGCCTTTCGGGGTGGCCGCCAGAAGCAGCAGGGACCCGGCGGCCAGGAGGGTGGTGGAGGTGAAGCGTGGGGCGCGCATGATCGCAAGTCTCGACGGAACGGCCACGATACACAACCGGGAGCGCGGTGGCTATAATCCGCCGGAAAGTCTGGGGGGACCATGAGCCGTCTGACACCGCGCGAGATGTTCCTGATGATCGCCCGCCAGGCCGAGAGGCAGATCGACCTCGGCGAGGCGGCGCTGGTGATCGCCGCGGAGGAGCAACCCGGCCTCGATCTCCAGCCCTGGCTGGAGCGCCTGGATGACCTCGGCGACCGATTGCGCCCG
This sequence comes from Holophagales bacterium UBA5704, assembly GCA_002420005.1. Taxonomy (GTDB): domain Bacteria; phylum Acidobacteriota; class Thermoanaerobaculia; order Multivoradales; family UBA5704; genus UBA5704. The sequence continues at coordinate 26,519 of DIHE01000081.1, forward strand.
CGGGTGCGGCGCGCCCGCCACGACCTCGACCGGCTGTCGGCCCTGCTCGAGCTGCTGTTCGCCGAGGAAGGGCTGCGCGGCAACGCCGAGGACTACTACGATCCCCGGAACAGCTACTTGAACGAGGTGCTCGACCGCCGGCTGGGCATCCCCATCACCCTCGCCCTGGTCTGCCTGGAGGTCGGCCGGCGCGCCGGTGTTCCGTTGGAGGGGGTCGGCTTCCCGGGCCACTTCCTGGTACGCCTGAGCAACCATCCGCACGTGCTCATCGATCCGTTCGAAGGAGGCCGGGTGCTGGCGCAGCGCGACTGCGAGGAGCTGCTGGAGCGCCTGTCCAAGGGAGAGATGAAGTTCGATCCGCGGCTGTTGCGCACCGCAGGACCCCACCAGATCCTCCACCGCATCCTCAACAACCTGCGCGGCGTGTACCTGAGCCGTGGCGAGCTCGGCCGGCTGTTGCCCGTGCTCGACCGCATGCTGCTCCTGGACCCTGAAGACCCCACCGTCTTGCGCGAGCGGGGCATCCTCCACGTGCGCTGTGGCGATCCCTCCCTCGGGGCCTCCGACCTGGAGAGCTACCTGGACCTCGTGCCCTCTCCGGAGGACCAGGGCGAGATCGGCGGCCTGCTGGTCGAGGCGCGCCGTCTGATGCTGGTGAACTGACCAGCCGGCCTCGCCGCGCAGTGTTTCCTGGTAGGATCGCGCTACTTTGCGCGCCGCAGCGGCTCCTCCGCGCCTCAGCGACCATCTGCGCCCGACCGGGGCGCACCTGCGCATCCTCGCCCTCGCCTGGGGGGCATGGTGCACCGGGTTCTATTCGCTGATGATCCTGTCCTTTCTCCTGAAGCCGATCCAGGCGGATCTCGGCCTGACCGAGCGGGAGCTCGCCTGGCTGACCGGCGTCGGGGTCGGCATGACCGGCGTCGGAGGGTTCCTGTTCGGCTGGATGAGCGACCGGCTGGGGCGGCGCGTCTCGCTCGCGGTGTCCATCGCGGCGTTCTCCGTCGGCAACATCCTCTGCGCCTTGGCGCCGAACGCGCTCGGGCTCATTCTGGGCCGCGCGCTGGTCGGCCTGGGGGTCGGTGGGACCTGGGGAGGTGGGCAGGCGATGCTCGGCGAGACGTTCCCGCCGGCCTTGCGCGGCCGGTACGGCGCCGTCGCCCAGAGCGGCGCACCGGTCGGCCTCGGCGTCGCCGCGGCGCTCGGGTCCTTTCTCGCGCCGGAGATCGGCTGGCGGGCGATCTTCCTCCTGTCGGTGGCTCCGGCCCTGATCCTCCTCGCCTGGCGGTACTTGCCGGAATCCGACGTCTGGCTGGAGCACCGCCGCCGCCTCGCCGCGGGGACGGACGATCCCGAGATCGCGCGGGCGCGCCGGCCGGTTCTTCTCCAGCTCGTCTCCGGGGACCTGGCCGGGCTGTTCACCCGCGCGTTCCTGTTGACCTTCTTCAACATGTCCGCCTACTGGTTCGCGGTGGTCTGGCTGCCACGCTACCTCCAGGAGGAGCGCGGCCTGTCGATCGTCGGCACCGGCGTGTGGACACTGGTCTTCGTCGCCGGCTCGATCACCGGATATCTGAGCTTCGGCCGGGTCTCCGACGCGATCGGCCGGCGGCCCGCGTTCGCCCTCTACTGCGGCATCACGGCGGCCGGCCTCGCGATGGTCACCGTGTTCTGGAACACCTTTGCCGCCGATCCGCGCACCGGGCTCCTCTGCATGTTCGTGGCCGGGGTGGGGACGGGCACCTGGTCCTGCTATGGGCCGTATTTCTCCGAGCTGTTCCCCACCCGGGTGCGGGGCACGGCGATGTCGGTGATCATGAACGTCACGCGCGGTGCGCAGTTCGTGGCGCCGCTGGTTCTCGCCGCGGTCGCCCGGCAATGGGGTCTGGCGAGCGGCATCGCGTTGGCCGCGGCGTTCGCCGCCCTGGCCGGCGCCTGGGTCTGGACGCTTCCCGAGACGGTGGGCGCCCGCATCGAGGTCTAAGCCATGTCTGAGCCCGCAGGGGTCCCGGCCGAGCCCGGTCCCGGTTTCCGGCGCGTCGTCTCCCGCTGGGAGATCGTCGCCTTCTCCGTCAACGACGTCATCGGCAGCGGCGTCTATCTTCTCCCCGCGGCGGCGGCGCTGGTCCTGGGGGTTGCGAGCGTCGGCGCGGTGGTCGCCGCGGGCTTCGCGGTGCTCCTCCTGGTGCTCTGCTTCGCCGAGGCCGCAAGCTACTTCGACAAGCCGGGCGGCGCCTATCTCTACACCCGCAGCGCCTTCGGCGAGCTGGTCGGGTTCGAGGTGGGCTGGATGACCTGGATCGCCCGCGTCGCCTCGATCTCGTCGCTCTCGGTGGGCTTCTCTCAGGCGCTCAGCTACCTCTGGCCGGAGACCGCCGCCGGCGGGGCGCGGGCGTTGGCGATCGCGGTGCCGCTCTTGATCCTGACTCTGATCAACGTGGTCGGGGTCAAAGGCGGGGTGCGGACGGCGGTCTTCCTCGCCGTTTCCAAGACCGTGCCGTTGCTGATCTTCATCGCGGCCGGCCTGTTCGCCTTGTCCCGCGAGGCGCTGGCCGTCAACGGCGCCGCGCCGCGCACCGGCACGCTCGGCGAGGCGGCGCTCCTCCTGCTCTTCGCCTACGCCGGCTTCGAGAACACGGCGGCCCCGGCCGGCGAGTTCAAGAACCCGAAGCGGGACGTCCCCTTTGCCCTGGTGGCCCAGATCGTCATCGTCACCCTGATCTACTCCGCCGTGCAGTGGGTGGCGCTCTCCACTCTGCCCGGCGTGGCGCAGTCGAAGACCCCGCTGGCCGATGCGGCCCAGCTTTTTCTCGGTGGCTGGGCCGGCCTGCTGCTCACCTTCGGCGGTGCGGTCTCGATCCTCGGGACGAACAGCAACACGGTGCTCTCCGGCCCGCGGTACCTGTACGCCCTGGCCGCGGACGGCTTCGGCCCGCGCGCCCTGGCCTGGCTGCATCCGCGCTTCCGCACGCCGGTGGTGGCGATCCTGCTGCAGACCGCCATCGCGCTCCCGCTGGCCTTGACCGGCTCGTTCGTCGAGCTGGCCGCCCTGTCGGTGGTCGCCCGTCTCGCCACCTACCTGGGGACGGCGGCGGCGGTGCCGGTGCTGCGGCGCAAGCTCACCGCGGCGCCGGGAGCCTTCCGCATGCCGGGGGGGCCGCTGATCCCGGCTGCCGCCGCGCTCCTGTGCATCGTGCTCGCGGCGAGCGCGACCCCCAAAAACCTGATCGCGGGCGCGATCGCGATCACCGTGGGCTTCGTGCTGTGGCTGCTGCGCCGGCCGGGCGCGCCGCCCGCTGCGCCGGATCCTGGAACGGCTTCTTGAGATAGCCCTTGGCCCAGTCGCGGGCCTGGTCGTGCGACATGGCGAGCACGTCCCGGTAGCAGCGCACGGCTTCGGGGCGGCGGCCGAGGGCGTCCAAGGCCATGCCGCGGCGCAGGCGGCCAAGGGCGCGGTACTCCGTGCTCACCGGGCGGTGGGCCATCAGGCGCTCGAGGCTCTCCAGGTGGGCGAGGGCCTGCGGGTACATCCGGCGCTGCATCTCGACGCGCGAGACGACATAGAGGGCCTGCTCGGCGACGGCGTCGGTGTAGCCGGTCTGGCCGGACTCGTGGCGGCCGGCGATCTCCACGAAGACGCGGTTGGCGTCGCCCAGGCGGCCCATGCGCTCGTAGGCCCGCCCTTCATAGAGATGGAACAGCGCGTTGTCGGGATGGCGCCGGCGCAACCATTGCGCGTAGCGCAGCGTCTCCGGAAAGTTCTCCTCGAACACGTAGTGGAGCTGGACGAGCGTCCAGGCCGCCTCCGTGGGGACGAAACGGCCGTTGGTGAGCGCGCGGTTGAGCTCCTGGAGACCCCGCTGCCGGTCGCCTTTCGGGAAGAGCCGGGCGAAGACGCGCAGGAGCCGGTACTTCTTCGGCACCACGTCGGCCATGTAGTGGAAGGCGCCGAGGCCGAAGTAGAGGTCCTCGTTCTGCGGGTCGAGCGCGGCGACCTTGCGCAGCGACTTGAGCGCCTGCTGCCCGTCGCGGGCGGCGCGCAGGTAGTTCTCCCGGTCGGCATGCAGGCGTCCGCGGAAGGCATGGGCGCCGGCCTGGAAGAAGAGGGCGTCGAGATCCTGGGGGTCCCTCGCGAGCCGGCGGTCGCAGAGGTCGATCACGCGCTCCATGGCGGCGAAGAAAGCCTCGTCCTCCGAGGTGTCGCGGGGCTCCAGCTGGATGGTCCACCAGGGCACCAGCGCCTGGAGGAACGGGCTCACCGGATGATCCGGATGGCGGATCGCGATCACCGCAAACGCCTCGTCGGCGGCGGCGAAGTCCATGTTGTAGAGGTAGTCGAGGCCTTTGCGGGCCTGCTCCTGGAACTGGTAGTCGTCGAGGATGGACGCCGGGCGGGCCGCGGCGGGGAACGCCGCCAACCCCAGAAGGACAACACCGGCAAGGACCGAGGCACGGAGGCGGGGGGTGTCCATGCCTGAGACAACGGACGGAGGGCGAAACGTATTTCCTGCGGAGATCACTCAAGTGTGATAGGGTTTTGTTTTCTTGTTGTCTGTCTCTTCGACTGCTCCTGGCTCCAGAAGTGTGCCGTCCGTTCTGTCGTGCCAACGGCTTTCCGGGGGCCGTGCGGCTGCATCGACAACCCCGGCTGGAGGGCAGAGAACATGCGACATTGGAGCACCCTTTACCGCACAACCATCTGGGCGATCCTGGCGGGATCCCTTGCCGCCGCAAGCGCCGGAGAGACCGCCCGGCGGAGCCCGCAGTCCTCGTTGGACGACCCGAGCTGGAGGTCGCAGCAGGAGGTTGCGCGCCCCTGGACCCGGGAAGAGATGATGAGTGCCGTGCCGGATGACCTCCCGGGTGTCACGGAAGCGGACATTGCCGGTTGGGCCGCCGAGGCGGCGCACGACACGTCGTACGACAGGGCCGGGGGACCGGGGGTGATTCCTCCGGGGCTCCCTGCCGGCGAGCGTTCCGCCGTCGCCGAGAGCCCGGGAGGGCCTCCCGCCGTCTTTGCCGCACCGGCCGACGGCGAGCAGCCGCGCGGCTACGCCTATCCGGCGCCGTTCACCCGCTACGAGACCTTCCCCTCCTACACCAACTTCCCGCACCAGACGGTCGGCAAGGTCTTCTTCACCAAGCCGGGGGTCGGCAACTTCGTCTGCTCGGCCGCGTCGATCGGAGGCGACGGCGTCTTCACGGCGGCCCACTGTGTCCACGACAGCCGGACGGACACCTGGTGGACGAACTGGGTCTTTGTCCCGGCGTACAAAGACGGGGCGGCACCGTACGGCCAGTGGACGGCGAACCACCTCTGGGTCCAGGGGGGCTGGATCAACGGGGGCAACGGCGATTTCCGCTACGACCTCGGCGGGGCGGTTCTCAACCGCAAGTCGGGCAAGAAGCTCAGCCAGACCGTCGGGTGGCTCGGGTTCCTGTGGAACGCCAACGCCAACGCCCACTGGACGCTGATCGGCTACCCGCAGGCCTCACCGTTCAACGGCAAGTTGCAGCAGATCTGCCAGTCCTCGTATGCGTACTCTGCGGGCGGCGCCTACCCGGACCCGGTCGGCGTCGGGTGCGATCTCACCGGTGGCAGCAGTGGCGGCCCATGGATCGTGAAGTACTCGAAAGGGGCCAGCAACAACAACTATCTGAACGGCGTGAACTCGTTCGCGCGCTGTGCGAACACGGGCTGTTCCACCGTTCTCGTGGAGATGTTCTCCCCCTACTTCGACAACGTCGCCAAGAGTCTGCGGGATTGCATCGTGAACTCGGTCCCTGGAAATCCGGCCGATCCGGCCCGCGGGTGCGCACCGGGAACTTGAGACGCCGAGGCTTCGACGGGGCACGGCCGGCGGTTCACCGGATCGTGCCCTCCTCCCGCCGGGTGAGGCGGAAGGTCTTCCGCATCGCCTCTCCCTCGGGGCCGAGCGCGACGATCAGAAAGGCGTTGGGACCGGCGGCAACCCAGAAAAACTCGTTCGGGGCGAGCATCTGGGGATCGCGGATCCGGAGCGCCTCGTGCGCTCCAGGCACTTCCAGGATCTCGACGCCAGAACCGTTGGAGAGGCGCCCGTTGTCTTCGAGCCAGGGGCGGAGCGGGCCCGAGGGAGCGGCGAACACCTCGACGGAGAACTGAGGCGGTTCCAGGGCGGCCGTGTCGCCGGCCGCCAGCTGCCGGTCCAGGAAGCGGACCCGGTGGAGGAGGGGAGGGCGCAGAGCGGGAAGCGGCTCCGGCTCCGGGAGAAGCACCAGCGAGGCAGGGTAGCTGACGGTGAAGCCGTAAGGGTCGGTGTAGGCCGTCCAGCCCTCCGGCGCTGCGGTTGCCGCGCCGGGTGGAGGAACCGGAGCCGGCCCGGCCGTTTGGGGGCTGCACGCTGCGAGCAGAGCGGCGAGAACGGTCGCAGCCCGTTTCATTCTTCCACCAGCGCCCCCGGCACCAGGCGGTCGTGCGCAGGGTCCCAGCGCCATTGCGCCTCGCGGCCGTGCAAGTGGACGCCGCCGAGCCAGCGGTCGATGCCGTGGATGCGCACCCAGTCATCTCCGCCGTCGAGGACTTCCTGGCCGGTGGCGGAAAGGATCACCCGCACGCCGCGCGGGCCGACCCCCGGCTCGCGTTCGAGGCGGACGAGGCGGCGCGGATCGTCCGACAGCTCGTGGAGGCGGTGAAGGAACGTGACGTCGCCGAGGAAGCGGCGCTCCTCCATCTCCTGGCAGGCGCGGAAGAGGTCCTCGAAGGAGAGGGCGCCTCCCTCCCGGGCGAGCGCGCGCAGCACCTGCTGCTCGGTGCGCGGGAGGCCGCCGCGTAGCGCCGGGAACTCTTCGAGGTGCCGGTGCAGGGCGTCGGCCAGGAAGGGGAGGGCGGAGGTGTCGCGCCGGATGGCCACCTCGATGCCGATGGGTTCGGTGGCACAAAAGGCCCGCCAGGCGTGGCGGGCGAGGACCATCTGGTCGCGGGTGACCGGCCGCCGGGTCTCCAGCAGCTCCGCCATCTGCCGCGGGTTGAGCTGGCCCAGGCCATGGAAGGGCTTCACCTCGGGATGCTCGCCGATGCAGATCAGCGACAGCCGGGTGAGCCCGAGATCGCGCGACGCGAGGCCGTCCAGGGTGCGGATGAGCAGGAGCTGGTCGAACAGGTCGTGCTCGAACCAGAGGACCAGCTCGTCCATCGAGCGGTGGTCCTCCAGGGCATGGTCCCAGCGCGTCAACGTGGCGAGGCATTCGTCGTACCCGCCATGCCCGGACTCCGCGAGATAGCGGGCGCGCACCTTGCGCCAGCGCTCGGGAGGCAGGCCGGCGGGGGTCGGTCCCTCATGGAGGACGTCGGCGGTGATCGCGACTTTTCCCGGCACGCCGGAGGCGCGGAGGGTGTCCGCGGCGGTGCTGCCGTTGGTGACGTGGAGGAGACGCGCCTGCGCCTTCGCCCGCTGCAGGAAGCGCTCGGGCGAGATGCTGAAGAAGGGCTCCGGAAGCGGAGTGCGGATCTTGGGCTCGGGCATCGGCGGGGACGGCTCTCCCGGGTCCGATTCTACCGCCGAACCGTCATTCCTTGGCGCGGGCGATGGGGCCGATCTGTGCCCGTGTTCCGAGCGCCCGCAGATAGTCGCCGGGAGCCAGGAAGATCTGCGTCCCGCGGACGCCGGCCGACACCGAGATGACGTCGAACAGCTCCAGGGTTTCATCGACGAACACGGGGTAGTCCTTTCGGGCGCCGAAGACGGTGACGCCGCCGCGGACGTAGCCGGTGAGCGGCAGGACCTCTTTCAGCGGGACGGTGTCGACCTTGCGGTCGCCGGAGAGGCGGGCGAGAGCCTTGAGATCGAGCTCGTCGTCCCCGGGCACCACGGCGAGGAGGACGCCGCCCCGATCACCGCGGGCCACCAGGGTCTTGAACACCTGCTCCGGCGGCAGGCCCACCTTGGCGGCCACGCTCTCCGCCCGGAGATCCTCGGGGTCCACGGCGTAGTCGCGCAGCTCGTACGCGATGCCGAGAGAATCGAGGAGCCGGGCGGCGTTGGTCTTCATGGGCGGGAGGTCACTTGGCCTTCGGGATCTGCGCTTCCAGGTTGATGGAGATCTTCACGTCGTCGCCGAGGACCACGCCGCCGCTGTCGAGCGCCGCGTTCCAGACGATCCCGTAGTCCTTCCGGTTGATCGTGGTCTCGGTGGCGAAGCCGGCCTTGTTGTTGCCCCAGGGGTCCTTGACCTTGCCGAGGAAGGAGACCGGCAGGGTGACCGTCTTGGTGACGCCGCGCATCGTGAGCTTGCCGGTCACGTCGTAGGTGTCCTTGCCCGTGGCCTTGATCGATTCGCTCTTGAAGGTGATCTCGGGGAACTTCTCGACGTGAAAGAAGTCCTCCGCGCGCAGGTGGTTGTCGCGATCCGCAAGGCCGGTGTCGATGCTGGTGGCCTTGATGCGGAACTCGACCTTGGAATTCTCCATCTTGGCGGAGTCGAGGTCGATGGTGCCCTGGTACTCGTTGAACTTGCCGCGCACCTGGGTCACCAGGTGGCGCACCTGGAACGAAACGTCGGAATGGCCGTTGTCGATGGTGTAGGTTTCGGCGTGTGCCGGCAGGGCGGCGAGGGCGGACAGGGCCAGGGCGGCGAACAGCTTGCGGTTCATGGTGGTCGATCTCCTTTCAGAGGGTTGTCTGGGTCGAATCGTCGGTGCGCACGTGTCCGGCGCGAATGCGGTCCAGCAGGCGGATGAGCACCTTCTGCTCGTCCTCGGTCAGCATGTACAGGGTGGCCCCGTCGTGCGCGTTCACCGGCCCGTCCATCCGCGCCAGCAGATCGAGCCCGGCGGGGGTGATCCGGCAGAGCACCTGCCGGCGGTCTTCCTTGGAACGGGCGCGGGTGACCAGCTCTTTCTGCACGAGCCGGTCGATCAACCGGGTCACCCCCGGCGAGTCCTCGAGCATCCGCTCGCCGATGGTGAGGGTCGGCAAACCGTCCGCGCCGGCGCCGCGCAGGATGCGTAGGACGTTGTATTGCTGGGGTGTCACGTCATAGGGTTCGAGCACGCGGGCGAGGAAGCGGCGCACCACGTCGGCCGTCCGGACGATCCCCAGGACCGCCTCCTGGCCGATGGAGCGGAACGGCTTCGTCTGTTGGATCTCGCGCTGGAGCGCGCTGCTCTCGTTGCTCATGGATCGAAGTCTACGGATGAATGGTTGACATGTCAAGCATGCAGGTGGGGTGATTTTTGCCGATGGGGTTTGCAGGAGAGGTGAGCCGTCGCGAGGTGACGTGGGAGAAGGTGGAGAGGATCCGCTCGGGGCTGTCGGGTCTGGGAGACGTGCGTCCGGGGATCGAGCGCCACGCGGTGCTGGCGGACCACCTCCTGGAGCTGGGGGAGCTGGAGCAGGCGTTGCTCGACGCCCAGCTCGCGAAGGAGGGCCGGGAGCGCTGGACGTCGCTGTCGACGCGCCTCGCCAAGCTGACCGTTGCGGTGGCGGAGGCGTTCCATCTCTCGTACCGCCACCGGGGGGCTCCGCCGTCCTTCGACGGCGTCCGTTCCAAGGCCGCGCCGCTGCGCGAGGCGTTGCGCGGCCTGCGCGACTTGCGTGGGGTCGGCGTGCCGGAGGACTTTCGGGTGACCGTGCCCGCCGGGTTTGCGGACGGCGGTCTCTATCCGGAGACCTTCCTGGAGGCAGCCGGCCGGTTGCGGTTGCCGGTCGACGCTCCCTGGCGAGGCGAGCTGCGGGTGCTCGGCGTGCGGGGTGCCGGGAGCGTTCTGGCCGCCCTGGTGGCGGCGGCGGGCCGGGCGGGGGTGACGGCCACGGTGCGGCCGTCGGGCGTGCCCCCGGTGGTCAACCTCACCGGCCGCACGGCCTGGCGGCTGACCGAGGGGGCCGGAGCCGAGGCGCTCTGGGCGGTGGTGGACGAGGGGCCGGACGCCACCGGCGCCTCGTTCGGCGCGGTGGCGGACTGGCTGGAAGACTGGGGCATCCGGCGGGAGAGCCTGGTTTTCTTCCCCGCCCATCCCGGGGAGCTCGGCCCGGAGGCCTTGGACCGCCATCGCGCGCGGTGGGCGGCGGCGCGCCGGCTCACCGTCTCCTTCGACGAGCTGTTCCTCGGGCCGGCGGCGGTCTGGCCGCTGGAGCAGTGGGTGGAGGACCTGACGGGGCGGATCGATGGGCCGGCCGAGGACGTCGGAGGCGGCCGCTGGCGCGAGGTGCTGCTCCCGGCCGGGAGCGCGCGGCCGCCGGTCCATCCCGGCCGGGAGCGGAGGAAGTTTCTCGTGCGAGCCGGAGGTGCCCGCTGGCTGCTCAAGTTCGCCGGGTTCGGCCGCCTCGGCCGGGAGAAGCTGGAGCGCTCGATCGCCCTCGCCGCCGCCGGCCTGGGGCCACGGGTCGCCGGGCTGCGTCACGGGTTTCTCGTCATGCCCTGGCTGGAGCGGGCGCGTCCCCTGCCGTTCGCCTCGTTCGACCGGCGTTTGCTGATCGAGAAGGTGGCCGGGTACGTCGCGTTTCGCGCCACCCGCTTCCGGGCGCACCCGGAGGTCGCCGGTGCTTCGCCCGCCGCCCTCCTGGAAAACGCCGTCGCCCAGGCGCGCTCCGCCCTGGGAGCGGAGATGGCGGAACGGCTGCATGCCTGGCGCGACCGGCTGCCGGACCTGGAGGCGATGGCGCGGCCGGTCTTCACCGACAATCGGATGCACGCCTGGGAATGGCTGGTCACCCGCGATGGGCGGATCGTGAAGACCGACGCGGTCGATCATTCGACCGGCACCGACCCGGTGGGCGCGCAGGACCCGGCCTGGGACCTCGCCGGTGCGCTCGTCGAGCTCGGCTTGGAGGGCGGTGAGGAGAGCCATTTCCTGGGGTCCGCGGCCCGGCGCGGGGTGCGGCCGATCCCGTCGCAGGTGAGCTTCTACAAAGCCACCTATCTGGCGGACCAGATGGGCCGGTACCTCGCCGCCGCCCGGGAGCCTGGAGTCGATCCCGAGGAGTCCGAGCGGCTGCGCCGGGCCGGTGAGGGCTACGGGGAGCGACTGCGGCGGGCGTTGTCAGAGTAGAGTGAGGGCACCATGCGACACATCACGATCTCGTTTCTTGCGGCTTGGATCGTCATCCTGCCTGCCGCCGCCACGATCCCCGCCGCCCCCGCCGTGCCCGCGCCGAGCCGGGTGGTGCAGGGTGGGGTGGCGGTGGATTTCACGGTGGAGCCGGGAAGTCCCCAGGGTGCGCTGCGCGAGGGAGAGGAGGCGGTCTTTCGCTTCCGGCTCTCCGAGACGGCGACGGGGGCGCCGCTGTCCGGCGCCTATCCGGCGGCCTGGGCCGACTGGGCGGCGGAGGCTCCGGGGGTGGAGGCACCGGGCTGCACCAAGCGGGTGGAGGAGCTGCTCGGCGGCAGCGTCCTCTCCCGTCCCGAGATCGATCTCAACGTCTACTGGGTGCTGGCGCTCAACGAGGACGCCACGATCTCCGTGGTCGATCCCCTCTTCGGCTTCGGCAGCACCAAGCTGCTGGCCATGGTCACCCTGGACAGCCCCGGAGAGGATTGGGTGCTCTCGCCGGATCGCCGCCGGCTCTACGTGTCGCTCCCGGAATCGAACCAGGTTGCCGTGGTCGACACGTCGTCCTGGCAGGTGGTCTCAAAGATACCGGTCGAACCGCGGCCGGCCCGCCTCGCCTTGCAGCCGGACGGAGCGCGCCTCTGGGTGGCGCTCGACGGCGGAGACCCCAAGGCCGGCGTCGCCGCGATCGACACGGCCGGGCTTCGGGTCGTGGCCACCCTGCCGGCCGGTGGTGGCCGTCACGAGATCGCCCTCTCGGAGGACAACCGGTTCGTCTATGTCACCGGAGCCGCGGATCGGTCGCTGGCGGTGATCGATGCGGCACGGCTCGCCAAGGTGCAGGACGTCGCCCTCGGAGCGGCGCCCACGTCGATCGCCTACTCGTCGCTGGCCCGGGCGGTGTACGTCTCCAGCGAGGAGGCCGGCGTGGTGTTGGTCGTCGGAGGCGAGGAGCCCCAGGTTCTCGCCCGCCTGCAAGCCGAGCCGGGCCTGGGACAGATCCGCTTCGCGCCCGGCGGCCGGCTCGCCTTCGTGGTCAATCCGGCCACTGATCACATCCACATCGTAGACGCCGCCCGTAACCGGATCGTCCAGACCGCCGACCTGCTGGACGGGCCGGACCAGGTCACCTTCTCGCAGTTCCTCGCCTATGTGCGGCACCGCGGCAGCGGCACCGTATTGATGATTCCGCTCGACGAGGTGGGGGAGGAGGGGAAGCCGGTGCCGGTGGTCGATTTTCCCGCCGGCCAGCACGCGCTGGGAGCGGGGAGCCGTCCGAGCCCGGCCGACTCGATCGTGCGCGCGCCGGGGGCGAACGCCGTCCTGGTGGCGAACCCGGCGGACAAGGCCATCTACTTTTACAAGGAAGGGATGGCCGCCCCCATGGGGAGCTTCAAGAACTACAGCCGGCAGCCGCGCGCCGTGCTGGTGGTGGATCGCAGCCTGAAGGAGCGGAAGCCCGGAAGCTATGAGACGGTGGCCCGCCTGCCACGCCCCGGCCATTACCTGGTGGCTTTCTTTCTGGATGCGCCCCGCGCCGTGCACTGCTTCCCGCTGACCGTGCTCGCCGATCCGGCGGCGGAGGCGCGCCGGCAGGCCCAGCAACCGGCCCGGGTCGAGATGCTTTTCGACACCCGTAACGAGCTGCCGGCAGGGAAGGAGGCCACCGTGCGCTTCCGCCTCTCCGACCCGGTGACCGGGATGCCGAAGGACGGCTTGCAGGACGTCGAGGTCCTCCTCTACACCGCCGCCAGCCATGAACAACAGCGCGCGGCGGCGAAGCCGCAAGGCGACGGGGTCTATGAAGCCGCGTTGACTCCGCCCCGCGCCGGCACCTACCACCTGGCGATCGCCAGCCCGTCGGTGAACCTGCCGTTCCAGAGGTCGCCGCGGGTCCTCCTCCGGGTGGTGGAACGTCCCTGACGTCCTCAAGCCTTTTGTCCTTTATGTCTTTTCCCCGAAGACCACGCGGCACCGCCCGGTGATCTCCTTGAGGCTTTGCGAGCCGTCGACCTCGATCACGGGCATCCCATGGCGGCGGGCTTCTTGGGAAAGGTGCCGGGCGACGAGGTCGTCCCGCTCCATCCAGCGGGCGAACGCGGCCTTCGGGTCGGGGGTGCGGCCGAGCATCTCGGCGACGAACGGCCCGCGCTGGGGATAGACCTGCCGGCGGAACGTGGGGGTTGCGATCAGCCACAAAGCCCGGTGGTCTGCCGGGGCGAGCGCCGCGATCCGCCCGGGGAGGAGCCCGGCGCCTTCGGCGAGCACGGGGCCGGGCAGGTCGCGGAGGTCGGCGAGGACCATCTCCATCTCGTCCTCGTAGAAGCGGAGCAGCTCCGCGGCCTGTTGGTCGGCGGGCTGCGCCCACAGCTCTTCCATCGGCGCGTCCATCAGGCCGTGGAAGTGGGGATGCCGCACGGGATCCGCCCGGCGGCGGTGGGCCTCGAAATGATCGTCGCAGGAGTAGAGGGTGAGGCCGAGCTGCTCGGCGAGACGGCGAGCCACCGACGTCTTCCCCGCGCAGGCGGAACCCCCGAGCCAGAGTACGCGCATGGAGAGAGAATACCCGCTGTGAGCCCGCGTTTCCTCGTCCATCAGGCCCGTTTTCACGTGGGGGACACCCTGTGGCTCACGCCGCTGCTGCGCGCCCTCCACCGTTTCTTCCCGGGCGCCCGGGTCACCGTGGTCGCGCCGCCGGTCGCGCGGGAGCTGTTCGCCGGGAATCCCCACGTCCAGGAGGTCGTCCCGTACCGGCCCACCCCGGGCGGCGAGCGCGCGGCGCGCCGCTCGGTGCTCGACGCTCTCGCCGGCCACTCCTTCGACGCCGCGCTCTTCGCGTTCGCCCGGCGCCCGGAGAGCCGCTGGCTGGCCAAGGCCCTGGCCGCGGCGGGCGTGCCGCGGCGGATCAATCTGGAGTACGTCGATTCCACGCTGGAGCGGGCGGTCCCGCCCTGGCTCACCGAGGAAGCCTGGTTCGTCTGGGGCGCCCAGCCGAGCCCGAAGATGCTGCTCCATGCCCTCGATCCCCTCCTCGGTCCCGGCCGGCCGGAGTGGATGGAGGCCGACCGGCGCGTCGAGCTGTACGTTCCCGCCGAGGCGCGGCGGCGGGCGGCGGAGCTTCTGGTGGAGCGGGGTCTCGGTGACGAGCCGTTCGCGATCCTCGCCCCCGGCGGCCATTCGTCGCTCCGCTGGCCGGCCCGAAGCTTCGCCCGCCTCGCGGCGCATCTGGCCGCCGAGGGGCTTCCCGTCCTCGTCGAGGGGAGCCCCGGCGAGCAGGGTCTTCTGGAGAGGGTCGCCGAGGCGGCGGCTCCGCGGGTGACGGCGGCGGCCGATCCCCTGCCGGTCTACGCCGCCCTGCTGGAACGAGCCCGCCTCCTGGTGGCCAACGACAGCGCGTCGATCCACCTCGCCGAAGCGATGGGGACGCCGACCGTCTACTTCGCGCAGCGCGAGAAGCTGATCCACTCGCACCCGGCGGGAGACCGCTGTCGGGCGCTCTGCGACGAGGAAGAGAACCGGCCCTCGCGCATCCCCGTCCGGCGGGCGTTGGCGGCGGCGCGGGAGATGCTCGGCGGCTGACGACTCCCCGCTCAATCCTCCGCGTCGTCCGGCGCCCGGCGGTACAGGGCTTCGTAGAACGCCCGGCCTTCGCGGAGCTGGATCAGGGAACCTGACCGGGCCATACGGCGGAGCTTGGCGGCGACGGCGCGGACGCGCACCGGTTTCTTGAGCCGGTCTCCATAGCGTTTCTTGACCTCCCAGGCGATGGCATTGGCGCCAAGCTCCTCGTCCAGGCCCTTTTCCGCCACCACGCGCGCCACCAGCCGGCTCACGATCGCCCCGATGCCGGGCGGGATCGAGTCGTCCACCACCTTTCCGACCGCGTCCTCCGGCCCCACCTCCACCAGGCCGGCCACGGCCTCCGCGGCCTTTTGAAAGGCCTCGCAGCGCTCCTGGACGAGGACCAGCTCCGCTGCGTGCCGGACCTTCTCCTGTTGATGGAAGACCTCCTGTGCCGTGTGGAAGGCCTCCTGACGTTTGTGGTGCTCGATCCGGCCGTGGAGCCCGGCCAGGACCCGATCGATGGAAAGCTGGCTGCTCATCACAATCCCCCCGGCGATGGGTACGACCTGTTCCTTCCCGGGCGTCCCGACCGCGAACCGTGGGACGACCTGCGGTCGTCTTCACCCAGATACGCACTCCACCCGCAGGCCGTCTATCCCCGGGGCCGGAGATTCCGGACCATCCGTGACGACATTGCCGTCCTTCATCACCTTCCCCGCTCTGCACCCCGCCTTCCCCACAGCCGGTGTGACGACGTCGAACCTCGTGGTCCGGGCCTCGCACCAGGATGTCTCAAAGGAAGCCATGGTCGTCACACTCTCCGCGAACCTCGTGCCATAGGAGGTCCAAGTGGCTTCAGTCTCTCGCGATGACGCCACATCTACGCCCGAGAAGGGACCAAAGGGAGCGCATCTCGTCACGCCGGACGCAAGCAAGGTCACAGGCGACGCGGACGTCGTGCCTTTCCCCGCGGAGGTGGGAACAGTGTGGACCGACGTCGCGCCGGAGGAGTCGGCCGCAGCCGGCCTGTCCAGGAGGGTTGTTCCAAATGACGCGGCCGTCTCCAGGAAGGAGGCACAACGGGTGACGATCACCGCGGCTGAGGTCCCAAGTACCGCGTCCTTCGTCAACATGTCCGCGTCCGGC
>DIHE01000081.1:42527-42753 GCA_002420005.1 Holophagales bacterium UBA5704
GTCGTCACGGTTTTCGCGGCCGGCTTGCAGGATTCAATCGTCCCGGCGCACGTAGGAGCTCACCCCCAGACGGCCGGGAACGCAACTGCGACAGCCACAATCGTCCCTCTCAACCTGACCCTCCTGGCCTCGCCCCGGCAGCTTACAGCCACCCCTTCCGGCGGAAGAAGATCACCAACCCGCCGGCGATGACCGCCATCAGGCCGAGCGAGAACGGGTAGCCCCA
>DIHE01000081.1:43092-43226 GCA_002420005.1 Holophagales bacterium UBA5704
AGCACCTTCATGATCTCGTTCATCCGGTTGCTGATGCTCGACAGGTACGCCTCCTGCAGCCCCGAGGCGAGGTCGCGGTAGGTCTCGATCATGTCGATGACCTGGATGATGTGGTCGTAGCAGTCGCGCACGAA
>DIHE01000081.1:43439-43605 GCA_002420005.1 Holophagales bacterium UBA5704
TGGTCGTAGCAGTCGCGCACGAAAACCTTCGACTCCGGCTGGATGAGGTGGGATTCCTCGCGCGAGAAGGCGCTGATCGCGTCGCGCTCCGGCCAGGCCGTGCGGCGCAGCATCAGGAGGTCGCGTTTGACCTCGTGGACCCGCTGCAGGATCTGCGGCGAGGGTT
>DIHE01000052.1 GCA_002420005.1 Holophagales bacterium UBA5704
GAGCGCTGGCGTCTCGCCGGCCTTCCAATAAAACGGGCCGCAGGCCCTGCCTGTCTTGGGAAGGGGGCCTCTTGCGATAAACTCAGCGTTCCATCACCCGGGAGGCGGTGCTCGGCCGGCTGCGCGAGACGCTGGAGCGCACGCCTGCCGGGCGGGCGGCGGCGATCGCAGGCAAGGCGGTCCATGGTCTGGGCGGGGTGGGTAAGACGCGGCTCGCCATCGAGTATGGCTGGCAGCACGCCGCGGCCTACTCGGCCGTGCTCTTCGCAGGCGCCGGGTCGCCGGCCGGCTCCGGGGTGCTCTCTGGTGACCCGCGCGGCCGAGACGCCCACCTTCACCGTGCATCGCCTGGTGCAGGACGTCACCCGGCGGAGCTTGCGGAGCGATCCCGGGCATGGGGCGCTGACCGAGGCGCTCGGCTGGGTGGACGACGCCTTCGTGGGCAATTCCCAGGACGCTGGTCATCCTCCTCGACTTCACGCGCCGCACCGGGCACGAGCACCCGAATCTGCCGGTAGCCTTCGCCAACTACCGGTTTCAGCTCGAGAAAATGGGCATGACCGAGGCCGAGATCGAGGCGGCGATCGCGGAGCTGGGTGTGGTTCCGGGCTGACGTTGGCGCGGAGCCTGGTGCAGGTTGGCAGAGCGAAGAAGCTTGCGGCTCGCCCTGTCATACAATCCCCGCTCCTTGGGAGGATGGGCAATGGCCGTCAGCGTCTTCGATCTCTTCACCATCGGCATCGGACCTTCCAGCTCGCACACCGTGGGCCCGATGCGGGCCGCGCGCCGGTTCGTCCTCCGGCTGGAGGAGGCGGGTGCCCTGGAGCGGACGGCGCGGGTGCGCTGCGAGCTGTATGGCTCGCTCGCCATGACCGGCAAAGGGCATGGCACCGACCGCGCGGTGCTGATCGGGCTCGAAGGCGAGACCCCCGAGGGCGTCGATCCCGGGTGGATGCCGCGGCGGGTGGCCGAGATCCGCGCCACCGGCCGCATCGCGCTTCTCGGCCGGCGGGAGATCCCGTTCGACGAAAAGCCCGACCTCGTGTTCAACCGCAAGGAGATCCTGCCGCTCCACTCGAACGGCCTGCGCTTCGCCGCGTTCGACGACGCGGGGCAGAGGCTCGACGAGCGGACGTTCTACTCGGTCGGCGGCGGCTTCGTGGTCGACGAGAGCACGGCGGGGGAGGACCGGCTGGTCGAGGACCGCACCGAGCATCCCCACCCGTTCACCACCGGGCAGGCCCTGCTCGACCTCGGCAACGCCACCGGCTTCCCGATCTGGCGGCTGATGCTGGAGAACGAGAAGGTCTGGCGCACGGAGGAGGAGATCCGCGCCGGCCTGCTGCGCATCTGGGCGGCCATGCAGGCGTGCGTGGACCGCGGGTGCCGCGAGGAGGGCGTGCTGCCCGGAGGCCTCAAGGTGCCGCGCCGCGCACCGCAGCTTTTCCAGGAGCTGCGCGATCGCCCCGAGGAGGCGATGAAGGACCCGCTGACCGTCCTCGACTGGGTCAACCTCTTCGCGCTCGCGGTCAATGAGGAGAACGCCGCCGGGGGCCGGGTGGTCACCGCGCCCACCAACGGCGCCGCCGGGATCATTCCGGCCGTCTTGCACTATTATCGGAGGTTCACGGCCGGTGCCGATGACGAGGGAGTGCTTCGCTTCCTCCTGACGGCCGGCGGAATCGGTATCCTGTATAAAGAGAACGCCTCCATCTCCGGCGCCGAGGTCGGCTGCCAGGGGGAGGTGGGGGTCGCCTGCTCGATGGCCGCGGCCGGCCTGGTGGCGGCGCTCGGCGGCAGCAACGAGCAGGTGGAGAACGCCGCCGAGATCGGCATGGAGCACAATCTGGGACTGACCTGTGACCCCGTGGGGGGGCTGGTCCAGATCCCCTGTATCGAGCGCAACGCCATGGGGTCGGTGAAGGCGATCAACGCCGCCCGCCTGGCGCGTCGTGGCGACGGTTTCCACGTGGTCTCGTTGGACCGCGTGATCAAGACCATGCGGGAGACCGGCGCCGACATGAAGTCCAAATACAAGGAGACCTCGCGCGGAGGTCTCGCGATCAACGTGATCGAGTGTTGACCGAGAGGAGTCACCCTATGCTCGCCAGCGACAAGCTCATCGAGGCCTTCAACCAGCAGATCGGCAACGAGATGGGCGCTTCCATGCAGTACATCGCCATCGCGTCCTACTTCGACTCCGAGACCCTGCCGCAGCTCGCCGCCTTCTTCTACCGGCAGTCCGAGGAGGAGAGGACCCACGCGATGCGTTTCGTCAAGTTCATCAACGACGTCGGAGGCCGGGTGAAGATCCCCGCCCTTCCCGCGCCGCAGAGCGACTTCGCCTCCGCCGAGGAGGCTGTCGGCAAGGCCCTCGAATGGGAAGAGGAGGTCACCCGCCAGATCTACGACCTGGTGGAGATCGCCCGCGGCGACCGCAGCTACGTCGGCGTCCGCTTCCTCGACTGGTTCGTCGAAGAGCAGCTCGAAGAGGTCTCCTCGATGAGCGACCTCCTCGCCGTCATCCGCCGCGCCGGCCAGGACCGGCTGCTCTATGTCGAGGAATACCTCTCGCGCCAGGGCAAGGCCGGCCTCGCCAGCCCCGCGGCTCCGGCGGGGGGGGAGGCGGCGGAGTAGGCCCGGGCCGGAGCAAACCGGCGGCAATCTCGTTCCAGATGTATCCTTTTCGGCCGGTTGCGGCACCTTGGCATTGTGGGCCTGAACGGATGCCCCTTCAGAGGAGGATATTATGGACGAAAAAGTGCACCGGTTTCGAAACAATGACAAAGCCATCGCCTTGGGCAATCCGGCCTGGGACGAGGCGCAGGCCCACCACCTGATCGACCTGCGGGTGCGGGTGGTGGGCAACGACCGGTTGCAGGAGGTGGACACGGGCTTCCCGTTCGTCAACCTGTCGTCCTGCTCGTATCTGGGATTGCACAACCATCCGGCGATCCTCGAAGGCGCGATCAACGGCCTGCGCGACGCCCAGGTCCTTTGGGTGCCGGTGTCGCGCATCCGGATGCGGCTCGCGATCATGGACCAGGTGGAGGAGGGGCTGTCCGAGATCTTCCGCGCCCACTGCATCGCGACGACCACCGCCAGCGCGGCGACGGCCGGCGTGCTGCCGCTGATCGCCTCGCGGCACCTGCTGGACGGCAAGGCGCCGGTGATGGTGTTCGACCGCCTGTGCCACTTCTCGATGAACCTGATCAAGCCGATCTGCGCCGACGAGACCACGGTGCTCACCTCGCCGCACAACGACCTCAACTACATTGAGGATGCGTGCAAGAAATACCCGCGGGTGGCCTACGTCGCCGACGGCGCCTATTCGCTGGGCGGCACGGCTCCGGTGGAGGGGCTGCTGGAGCTGCAGGACCGCTACGGCCTGTTCCTGTTCTTCGACGACTCCCATTCGCTGTCGGTCACCGGGGCGATGGGGGAGGGCTATGCGCGCTCGCTGATGCCGGACCAGCTCAACCCGCTGACCACGATCGTGGCGTCCCTCGGCAAGGCGTTCGGTGGGAGCGGCGGGGTGATCATGCTGCCCTCGGCGAAGCACCACGACCTGACCGTCCGCTTCGGCGGGCCGCTCGCCTGGTCGCAATGGCCGAACAGCGCCGGCCTGGGTGCGGCGCTCGCCTCGATCGAGATTCACAAGTCGCCGCTTCTCCGGGAGCTGCAGGGCAAGCTGCGGGAGAACCTCGCCTATTTCGACAGCCGCATCCAGACGGCGGAGCGGGGGGACAACTCGTCGATCCGTCTGGTGGTCATCGGCGACGAGATGCTGACCTCGGAGATCTCCGGTGAGATCTTCCGCCGCGGCTTCTACACCTCGCCGGTGTTCTTCCCGGTCGCCGAGAAGGGCAAGGCGGGTTTGCGGGTGATGATCCGGGCCGACAACAACCTGGAGGATCTGGCCACCTTCTGCGACGCCGTCGAGGGGCTGACCGCCGCCCGGTGCAAGGACGCCGAGGTGGCGGTCGCCTGAGACGTCCCATCACCTGCTATACTGCCCGGTGTTCGAGACTTGGGGATTTCCGTATGCGAGCTCTGACCCTCTGGAGCGCCGGGCTCCTTCTGACCGTCCTCACCGGGTGCGCGGGCACACCTGCGCCCCGGGTCAAGATCAGCTACACCGACATCGCGCCGGCCCCGTCCCCACCCCCTCCCGCGGCCGCCGAGGCACCCTCGCCCGAGCCGGCTCCCGCCGAAGCCTCCCTGGGGGCGCCGATCACCACCAAGCAGGCCCTGGAGCAGGCCCTGAGCTGGGCTGCCGACGGCCTGCGTGCGTTCGAGCGGGGTGAGGCGGAGGCGGCACACAAGAATCTCTCCGATGCGCGCATCATCCTCATCGAGGCCGACCTGCCGGATTTCCTGGAAAACCAGGGCCTGGGCGCGCTGCGGGCGGGCCTGCCGGAGGAGCTGCAGCGTTATGACGCCGAGGCGATTCTGCGCGACCTCGAGCGGACGGACCTGCCGGACCCGGCGGCGCAGGCCGAGCGCGCGTTCATCGAGCGCGAGGTGCGTCGCATCCTGTGGCAGTTCGGCGACACCACGCCGGACGAGCCCTACGTCCGGGTGCTGATCGACGAGACCCAGCACCACGTCAACTTTTTCCGCGGGCGCTACCGCGAGTTCTTCGAACGGGCCTTCCTGCGCAAGCACAAATACTGGCCGATCGTGCAGGAGGTCTTCACGGAGAAGAAGATCCCTCCGGACCTGGGCTATATCGCGCTGGTCGAGAGCGGCTTCAACCCGAGGGCGTCGAGCCGGGCGAACGCGAACGGCGTGTGGCAGTTCATCCCCGAGACCGGCCGCCGCTATGGATTGCAGGGCCCCGACGACTGGAGCGACGTGCGCAAGTCCACGGTGGCGGCGGCCGACTATCTGCTCGACCTGATCAGCATCTTCGGTTCGCGCTCGTTCCTGCTCGCCACCGCCGCCTACAACGCGGGCGAAGGACGGATCATGGGCTGCCTGCGCAAGGTCGACGATCCCTTCCAGAAGCGCAGTTTCTGGGAGATCCGGGGCTGCCTGGCCCTGGAGACCCAGGAGTACGTGCCGCGGGTGATGGCGGCGGCGGTGATCGGTGCCGATCCGCAGCGGTTCGGGTTCGACCTGCCGACCGAGGAGGAGATGCGGCAGCGCTACGACGTGGTCGTCGTGCCGCAGGTGACTCCGGTGGCGCGGCTGGCGGAGCTGGCCGGGGTGAGCGTCGCGGACCTGCGGCTGGCCAACACCGAGCTGACCGCCTCCTCGACACCGGGCCGCAACTTCCCGCTCTACGTGCCGGTGGGAACGAGGGACCAGCTCGCCGCCGCCCTCACCGCGCCGCCGGAGGGCCGGCTCCCCGAGGTGCCGGCGGCTGCGCCGATCGAGCTGGCGGGGCAGGCGAGGGACGAGCGGCCGGCTCCCCGCACCCATGTCGTCCGCCGCGGCGACACCCTGGGGGAGATCGCCGCCAAGTACGGCCTCGACGTGAAGACGCTCGCCGCCTGGAACAGCCTGCGCAAGCCCTACACCCTGAGCGTCGGCCAGCGCCTGGAGGTCCCTTCCGGCGGCGCGGCGCCGCGGCTCGTCTACACGGTGAAGAAAGGCAACGACCTCGCCGCCGTGGCCGACCTCTTCGGCGTCCGCGGCAGCGACATCAAGAGCTGGAACGACCTGCGCAGCAGCAAGCTCAAGGCGGGCCAGAAGCTCACCATCCATCCCTCCGGCGCCGTGGAGACCCACACCTACAAGGTGCGCCGGGGAGACAACCTGAGCCAGATCGCCGAGCGCTTCGGCGTCACCATCGCCAGCCTGATGACCGCCAACGGCCTGCGGTCGAGCGCGCTGCGCGCCGGGCAGATGCTGGTCGTGTACGTCGGGGGGTAGCTCGATGCCGTATCAGAAGTACGCCGTGGTCCTCTCCAAGCTGGACCTCCGGGTGAAGGCGTTGTCGGCCAACATTGGGGAGTTTCCTCATCTCGCGAAGCCACTGGCACAGTTGGGCGAGATGCTGGAGCTTCTGCGGGAGCGCATGGCCGAGCAGGCGCGCCTGACCGCCCAGCGCCAGGAGGTCTCGAAGCAGGTCGCAGAGCTGAGCAGTCAGGCGCAGAAGCTGATGACCTTTCTGGATGCCGGCGTCCGGCAGCACTATGGAAACCGGTCGGAGATGCTCCTTGCCTACGGCCTGCAACCGTTCCGCAGCAAGCCGCGCGTGCGGATGGTCGACGCGGACGGCCATCCGGTGAAGCGAACCGGCGACGACGCCACCCCGCAAGAGCCGGAGTAGCGCGGGGCCGCGGCTCGCGCCTCCGTGAGAGGAGTCGGTCCCTCGCAGACTTCAGTCGATGCCTCACCGACGCAAGGCGGCCTCGTACCGACACCGGTCGGTGTCAATCCGACTCAGGTCGCCTTCTCATCGACGACGGTAGGTGCGAAGCCGACATCGGTAGGTCACATACAGCCGCAAGTCGGCAAGCCACCGACTTGCGTCGCGTCCTCATCAACTTGCGTCGGTTGGCTGACGACTTCAGTCGGGCAGTTTCAGGCGGAAGTCGGTTTAAGGCCGACTCTTGTCGGTGCCTCACCGACTCAAGTCGGCGATCGACAGACTGAAGTCGAAGAAGAGCCGACTCCAGTTGTCAAGTCACCGACTTGAGTCGGTGGTCGTACGACCTACGTCGGTTTTGAACAGACCAGGGTCGGTCTCTTGCAGACTTGCGTCGGATCGGCGGCGGCGGCCGTCGGTACCCGGCCGACCGGATGGCCCATCACGCTCGTGGATCTCGCGTAGACAAGTGAGCCGTGTGAGCTCTTGACGAGCCTTGGGGCCAACCCTAGACTAAGAATTCTGCCAGGGTTTACAGCATGCGGGGCAGTCGGCTCAGGAGTGCTTCTTGTAGGCTCTCAAGGGAGATTGAATTTGCCGGACAGCGATGACCTCAGCCATCACGAAACGCAGACCGCGTTGCCGGGCCCCCTTCTCGTAACCGGATTCTGGGACAAGGTGGGGACCTGGGCTTTGCCGGCGTCCTCGCTCTCCCTGGCCTCGGCCTTCGTCCTGGTGGTGACGATTCTGTTCCTGGTCCGCAACCGGGAAATGCGCTCCCTTTTCCTGCTCTCCTGGAAGAGCGGTCTCGTCATCGCGGTCGTGGCGGCGGCTATCGCCTGGTCCATCGTGATCCTGTGCGGCCGGCGTCCTGGACGCCTCTGGCCCCGGGTGTGGGCGCTCATCGTGGCCGGTCTGTGCACCGCCTCGGTGATCCTCGTGCCGCTTTTCCCCGAGGCCACCTGGGTCAGTGCCTTGACCGTCGCCGGCGCTGCCGCAGCCGTGACCCTGGGTTCGCGCCTCGTGCGGCTGCCGCCGGACAGCGGGATGATCCCGAAGATCGCACCTCTGACAGCCCTCCTGGTTCTTGCGGGTGTCCTTCCCGCGGTTGCGTGGCTGGGCGACTCCATCGTGGCCGGCAAGAGGGAACGGGTCGCCGCCATGATCGAGCAGGTCCGGCGGTGGACCACCGAGGTCGCGGCGGTGGCAGGCCGCGACTGGACCGGCGGCGGGTGGGAGGACGCCAACCGTGCCGCCGCGTCGCTCGCGCAGATTCAGCCGGCCGCCAAGCTCGACCTCTCTCTCTGGCGCGAGGCCTTCTACCTGGAAAGGGACCAAGAGCTCGCCCAGGAGGTGGGAAAGCTTCTGCAGGCGACCGCCCAGGGATTCGACGAGGACCGGGTGCCCCGGGTCTCGCGCCTGCGCGATCCCGCCTTCTATTTCGACCCGGTGGCGAAGCGCTGGGAAGAGAGCGCGGTCTTTCCCGAGGCGAGCGAGACGGTCGGCCGCTACTTCCAGGAGATGGGGCGCATCTTTCAGGAGCTGGACCTCCAGGTGGGCCTCGCCGAGAGCACGGCTCTAGCGGAGCTGAAGAAGAGCTATCTGGAGGAGAGCCGGCCGGGCGTGGTGAAACAACTGAGCGGGCAGATGCAGGAATGGACGGACCATTGGGCCGTCTTCCGTGTCCCCGGGCACGACACTCTGCTCGGCTTCTCGGAGATGCCCCTCGGCAAGCTGCTGAAAAGCCCGATTCCGACCCTGGGCATCCCTGCGTCGGATCTCCCGGTTCTTCTGAGCCTCTCGTTTCAGCGTGTCCGCAGTTTCAAGCTCATCCCCGGCTGCCGGCCCCTGGCGCCCTACACGGAGACGAAGGATGGGTCGTCGCGCCAGTACTCGCGGCTCGATTGTTTCTCCTATGGACCCCGGACGGACACCTTGGGGGCCTGGCCGCGGATCGAGATGCGGCTGGTCTATGCATCGCAGGCGAACAGAGGTCTCCTGAGCGACCAGAAGCCGTCCGAGATCTACTTCCTTTTCCCTCTACCGGAAGGCCGGGTGGAGAATGAGTTTCAGAAGCAGGTGATGTCGGATCTCGCGGAGGCGGTTCGCGAGACCACGGAGCGGGAGGTGGCGCCGATCGACCGGAGCGGCTCGACCGAGAACGGCTTCCGTGTTCGCGGCGAGGGCTTGACGATCACCGTCTACAAGCCCTCTTTCGAGCCGCTGTACGAGAAGCGCAAGGCCCTGGTGGTCCGGGCGGAGAGGAAAGGATGAGCGAGCAGGAGACGGGCAGGTCCGATTATGTAGACGACGAGGACGAGGGCGAGAGCCCGCTCTTGTCGTCGGTGCCGGAGGAGCCCTCTTCCAAGTGGGGGGATCGCCCGATTCCGCTCCCTCCGTCATCGCTGCCGCCGGTCGAGCCGGAGGAGGAGAGGGACCAAACAGGTCCGTCTTCCTCTCAGGAGCCTCCCCGAGCCGGGTCTGCCGCTCCCGCTGCCCGGCCGGGGCCTGCGGACGCGCTCGTGGAAGAGACCGAAGAGGGAGCTCCCTTCAACCTGCCGGGGGTGGAGAAGCTGGGGATCATCGGCGGCAAGGGGGTGGGGAAGAGCTTTCTCTTCCAGGCCATGGTCTTCCGTGCCTATTCGAAAAGCCAGGCGGGCGCGATGAGCCTCTTTCTCGAGAAGGTCCGGCTCTTTCATGCCCTGCAGAGGTCGGATAAAGCGCGCCCGCTCAGCCTCGGCGAGTTCGGAAAACGATACATGACCTGGGGGCGCCTGCCGCAGACCCTCCTGTCGAATCAGGCCTGGTACCGCCTCCGTCTGCACTGCCGAACCGGGCTTTTGCGCGAGAAGGAGTCAACCCTGGATGTCGAGTTTTTCGACGGCTCCGGGGAAGGGTTTTTCGAGGCCGCCAGGAGGCGCGGGATCAGCGAGATCTGGCGGGACGGGTATCTGGACGCCAAGGTGATGGTCTTCTGCCTGCCCCTCTGGGTGGCCTTCCCGGGGAGCCGGATGACCACGGCGGATCGGCGGGAGCGCAACGTGGTTCTCGAGGGATTCGAAAGGGTCGTCCAGAACTACGAAGCCCTGCGGAGTGAGGGGGGGCGCGAGAACCAGCGGGTCAAGAGCATTCTGGCCCTCACCATGGCGGACGATCCCCGCACTGCCCTCGGCACGTTGTATGAAAAGTGGATTTCCCCCTATCTGGCCTCGCCGCACTCGTATCTGCCCCATCTGCAGAAAGAATCGGGGGTCGCCCGCTACCTGGCGAATGCGCGCCAGGTGTCGGAAGCCCTGCACCGGGAGCTGGCCGCGAGCCGCGACCCGCGTGTCAGCTCGATCTCCCAGACGCTGGACTATCGCGGTGGCAGGCCCTGGCTGATCCCTCTCAGCGCCGTCGAAGGAACCCGCCTCGACCGGATCGAGCGCGAGAAGCAGACCGGCGAGCGCCTCGCTCCGGTACCGGTCCATGCCGAGCTCCCTCTGCTCGTGGCTCTCTGCGAGCGGTACAATGCCCTGATGTGACGGCCAAGGGAGATCACTCGTGAGCACAGCTCCTGCGTCGCTCTCCGTCTACCGCGGCCAGCAGGCGCTCCGGGGACGGATTGGTGAAGGCGGGGGACGGCTGGTCGCCCAGGGGGAGCAATACCTCGACGCCGAGCCGCCGCTCGATCGGGACGCCGATCTGCTCGACGCGATTCGCCCCTGGATGAGCCTCGACTCGGATCCCGTGGACCATCAGGTGCTCGCAGACCGCCTGGAGGCCTGGTCGTTCTTCACCTGCGGCGACCGGCAGCTGGTCGCGCGCCTGGTCTCGGCCGGCATCTATGATCGCCGCGCCGCCTACTTCGCGCACGGCCGCCTCTGGCCTCTGCCTGCCGGGCCCGGCATCGACCCGGGCCTGCACGTCGGCCGTTCCGAGGCTTTTGAAGCTCCTTGGCGCGATGACGGCCCACGCCGGCCTGTTCCCGAACCGGCGCCGGCTTTCCTCGGCGTGGAGCCGATCAAGGCGGAGCCCGAGGCGGCCTCTCTCTTCCTGGGCCATCTGCTCCAGAGTGCCGTGCGCGGGCGGCCTCTGGCGGTTCTGGCTCCGCTGTCCGACTTCGCCGTCGGGGCACCGTTTCACAAGCTCCTGTCGTTCGCCCGGGGCTCCCTGCCGGCGGACCTCCGCCAGACGACCCGGGTGCGCATCTACACCCGCACGCCGGAGCTTTTCCTGCGCGACTCCGGGCCTGCGCTGATCGCGGTGCCCGCGGACATGGAAGAGCGGGTGAAGAGCTTCCGCCGCGATGCTCTGCTGATCGACCGGCAGGGGAGAGCCCTTTCCGGGGAGCCGCCCGATCCGGCGGCCCTGGAGTACGCCCGCGCCGTGGTCCGGCGCGCCGCCAAGACCCCCAGGAGCCTCACCCGGTTCGGAGAGCGGTTCCGGGACCGGCACCCCCGCGCGGCGGGCGAGCTGCCCGGCCCTCGCGACGTGCTCGCCGTCCCCATCATCTACAACTTGGCGGACGCGCTGGCCGGCTCTTCCGAGGACCGCACCGGCTTCGTGGTCGACTTTCTGCCGCAGATCGGCCCCAAGCTCGGAGCCGTCGTGGACTGGCAGCAGCTCCTCTCCGGCGAGGAGTGGCGGACGTTTCCCCTGGACCCGGTGCTCGAGCTCCTGCTCCAGGATTCCCAGGGGATGCCGCCCGGGATGCAGGAGATCCAGAAGGCCATCGAGCGGGCGGAGCGGCTCAAGCACGCGATGGAGCGGGGAGAGGTCGACCGGTTCCGCGTTCAGACGATCCTGCAGTCCGCGCCGCCCTCCCGGCTGGCGGCGGTTGTCCGCGAGATCCTCCAGGTTCCCGGCCTGTTCGAGAAGGACGGACCCTGGGGCGACGTTCTGGCACGCCTCCTGGAGACGCTCCGCCGCCTTCGGGGCCTGCCGCCGGAGCTGGCCGCCGCGCTCGTCCAGTCGCTGGTCGACGAAGGCAAGCTCCGCCATTCGTGGCTGGCTTCCCTGGCTCCGCAGTGGATCGAGCACGAAGATCTGCTCAAGGCGCTCGGAGTGGACGCGCTGCTCGATTTGGCCCGCTTTCTGGAAGCGGAACAAAGCCTGAGGACGGTGTTCGCTCACGTGGACGTCCGGATGGGCGCCGACCCCCGGTCCACCACCGATGCCCTGATCCGCACCGGCTGGTGGACGGCTTGGCGGAGGATGTCCGATTTGATGATCCAAGAAGGGGAGAAGAAGCTCCAGGCGGCGGAGGCCTGGCTCAGCTCGCCCCTCTGGACCGCAGGCGGGGCGAGGCGGGAGGCGAAACGGGAGGACTGGACGCGGGTGATGGATGACCTGCCGGCCAGCCTGTATGAAGCGGGCCGTCCGGCACCCTGGAGCGGCGCCGAGGAGCCGCGCCGCCGCCTGTGGCCGTGGATTCCTCCTTTTGAAGAGGAGCAGATCCAGGACCTGGCCGAGCGGGTTCCGGATCTCCCGTCTCTCGCCGGGCTGGCGGACACCCTGGAGACGACGAAAGATCCGGGGCTGGACGTCGGTGAGGCCATCTGGCGCTTCGTCCTGCGCAAGTCGAGGTTCCATCGCCATTTCGCGAGCGAGGATGCGCTGGGCTGGCTGCTGGAGACGCGGCCTGACGGGCTGCCGCCGCTGAGCCTGGCGGATTCCCTTCGGCTCTGGCAGATGGCGGGTCCTCGCCGGAACCAGGCGGGCCGGGCGCGGCTGGCCTCGGTCTGCCATGGTCTCGAGAACGACGCGCAGGCGAGGGAAGGCATCCTTGGTGCCGATGATCCATACCTCTGGGACAAGCCCACGTTTGCCCAGGCGGTGGCCTTCTGGATGCACCGGCGCGGGTCGGTGGAGAAAATCGGCTTGGATGTCCTCGACAAGATCGAGCAGCAGATCGCCGCCGAGCCCTTGCGGCGCCCCTCGGCCACGCGACAGCTGGTCGATGAGCTCGTGCGGCGCAATCTCACGAAATGCGCCGCGCTCCTGAGTCCGAACCTCGCCGGAGTTGTCGCTCTGGAGAACCTGGTGGAGTCGGCGGTCGATGCCCTTGCAGAGGGAGCGCACGATCACCCGTGCTGGAAGAACCTGGCGGACCTGACGGAGCGTGGCGCCACGGACAAGCATCTGCTCTCCTCGCTCGCGGAGCGGGTTCGGAACACGACGGGCGAGCAGAAGGCCGCTCTCCTGCGGAACGGATGGCGCACGTTCGAAGCCGCCACCCAGGCGCAGCCGTTCTTGACCCACGTACGTCCCGAGCAGGCCGATCTGCCGGTCTTCGATCTCGCGGCGAGCCTGTCGAAACCGGGCGGGCTGGGGACCGCGGTGCTCGGCGTGATCTTCCTGGCCAACGCGAGCCAGAAGGCAAAGCCGGAATGGTGGGGGGGGCTCCTGCGCGAGTTTTTCAAGTGGCGCCGGTATCCTCCCAGGGATTGCGCAGACGACCGGAGGGACGTGGCGATGGCTCTCGTGGTGCGCCTTCTCGGAGATCTCAAGCCCGAGGAGCGGAAGGCTTTCTGGAAGGCCATGGGACAGAGAAACGATTGGGACCTTTTGGTGGGAGCTCAATGAGCAAGCAGATCACGTTCTTTTGGGACAGGCGGCAGGCGGGCCATGTGTATGATTTCGAGATCGACGATGGCGCGCGGCGGCAAAGGTTTTCGGTGTTCTCCCAGAAGCCCCTGGAGGAAAAGCTGGTCAAGAACCGGCCGCTCCCCAAGGAGAACAAGGGAGACCTCCAGCCCGAGATCGAGAGGATCAAGGCGATTCTGCAGGGGCAGGGAGGCGTGATCTCCCTGGTCCACGATAAGGGCCTGAATCAAGTCTCCCTCCGGACGATTCCGGTCGCCACCCAGGCCGGGGCTGCGATCGCTTCTGTCGGCATTCTCCGGCCGGGCCACCCCTCGTTGGCGCTGGAGGCCTTGAACGAGCCCCAGGGAGCACCCTTTCCCGTGGGCTCGCATGCGTTGATTCCGGTCGACCCGGAGACCGAGACGCAGCTACGTGGCTTAAAGGAAAACCTCGGGCATCTGCCCGGGGATCTGGAATCGCTGGCCCTTCACGCCATCCGGGAGCCGAGCCTGGAGTCGCGGGTCGGTCTTCTGGAGGCGCTCAACCGAAAAGGCGGGGATGATTCGCCGACGGGTCCGAAATGGCTGCGCCGTCTCCTGGAGAAGACCTCCTGGGGCGGCCGTCCCGCCTCGCTCTGGCCGGCGGTCGCGGCCCTTCTGGGACTGGTGCTGGTGGCCAATACAGTCGTCCTGTACTCGATCCTGAAGACGGACAACGGCTCGATCGTGGTGCCTTTGATGTCTGCGGGAAGAACCCCTCCGGCCGCGGCGGCCACACCGGGCCAGAAGATCTTCGCGCTCACCGAGGCGGTTCGCGGCAAGGCGGAAGATGCCCGGATGAAGGCTCTGGCGGAGGGTCACTTTGTCAGTGTGCAGAAGGAAGATGAGGTCGAACGCATCCTGACCCCAGGGGAAGAGGGAGTGCTTCTGGTGCGCGGCCTCATGAAGCTGGAAGCTCTCCGTCTGAATCAGGAGGATGCGGCCGGCCTCTTCGACAGTGCCAACAATCCGACCCAGGTCAACAACTTCTATAAGGGGCGCGCTCTGAACGCTCGATCCAGGGACCTGCTGGCGGCGCTGGCCTGCGTCGCCTTCGGAGCCCCGGGATTGCCGAAGACCTCGACGGCGGACCCTGTCCCGTTCGCCGAGGAAGGGAAGGATTGCACGAGCTACCCGCTCGACAAGGCGTCGCCGGGGCTCGACGACTTGTTGAAGCTCCTTCAGGACACCCGTTAGACCGGCGGCATGGAAACGCTTTCTCTGCGCGTCGTCGCCCCGCCGGAGGCCGAGATCCGGACAATTCCCCTGCCTCTGGAAGCGGGCGGCTCCCCCTGCTCGGTCTACCTGCGCTGCCTTCCGGGGGCGGCGGCGATCCATTGTGCCTTTGTGAACGGTGACGGCTCCATCGTGCTGCGCACCGAGGTCCAGGCCACCGGCGGCGAGAAGGTCCGGATCGGCGTGGCCCTGGGGACGGAGCGCGAGATGCGGGTGTGGAGCCCCGGGCGCAAGGTGCTGACCCTTCCCAAAGAGGCACCGTACGAGCCGCCGCCCACCCTCCGCGTCGCCGGCTCGGGGACCCGCCTCGACCTCGCCTTCGTCATCGACGGAACCGCCCGCCGCTTCTCGTTCGACGGCAAGCAGTCCGTCTCCGAGCCGTGGCTGGGCAAGCAGGTCTGGGAGGAGCCGGTGAACCTCCTCGCGGGCTTCGCGGCGGCTCTCGTCGAAGGCTCGCAGGGGAGCCGTTTTTCCGTTCTGGCGTTCGGCGACGAAGGGATGAAAGGCGTCGAACCGGAGGATCTCGCCGACGGCTACCTTCTGCGGCCGCCTGCGGGGGCTGGGAGGTTCTTTCCCTGGAGCCCGGAGCGGTGCCGCGAGGCTCTGTCCGCGGTCGAGCCGACGCCGGGGGGCGACTTCGTCGATGCTCTCGCCGAGGCTCTCCATGCCTGCCGGAGCCTGCCGTGGGGCGAAGGGACGCGCCGGATCGTGTTGGTCTGCGGAGATTCTCCAGGGCACTCCGTGGCGCATCCTCTCCCTCCCGGCGCCGATGCCCGGGTACGCAGGCTGGACGTCGACGTCGAGGCCGAGCATCTGCACGAGAGGGGGGTCGAGATCGCCACGCTGTACTTCGATCCTCAGGGGAATGCCGGTCTTGGTCAGGCGGTCTTCCGGAAGGAGCTTCTCGCCGCGGCCCGCGACCAGTACCGGAGGCTGGCCTCCCTCCCGGAGATGGCCTTCGAGCTGTCCCGCTTCCAGTCCGAGGAGGCGGCCCGGGTGGTCAAGGACGTGCAGGGGCTGCTCGCCCGCCGGGCCGCGCCCGGCGAGCTGATCGGGGTTTCGGAGCCCTGACGTCAGCTTTTCCCGGCGGCCGTCAGCTCTTCCTGGATCAGGGCCTTCACCCAGGGCTTCCGTTTCACCGGCGGCCATTCGCGCAGCGCCTGTTCGAGCCGCCGTGTCCAGGGGTTTGCCGGGCACTTCAGGCTGTTCCGGAGGGCGTTCCGGAGATCGGTCTGTCCCATTTCTGCCAGCAGGCCGGGGCTCACAGAGAGGGCGAAGAGCAGCTCCGGGACCCGGCGGCTCTCGAAGGCTCCGACGGAATCGGGATTCGTACCGGGACGCAGGACCAGCGCAGCGCTGCGCAGCACGTCCAACTTGACCTTCCACTGTGCGTCATCCACGGCATCGGGCTTGAGCTCTCGGAGCGTCCTGATCCAGGAGGGGAAGAGGGTCTCGTGAATTGGAACGAGCTCCGAAATGGGATGGCGTGACCACCGGCCCAGGTCAGGCCAGCGAGCTTCGACGGCACAGGCGAAGGTATGGAGTGCTTCGAGCCAGGCCGGCGCCCCCTTGGGCGGGGCCGGCAGGGCGATCCTGGCGTCCGGCCGCACGGCCTCCAGGGGTGTGAGGGGGAGGGTATGCACGGCGACCGGCGGCTCCGCAGGGGGGCGGGCCGAAGACCCTGCCGCTTGCACAGGCACGCTGGGGACGAGCACGGCCCTCTCCGGCTGGAGCTCCAGGAGAGCCTTGGCGAGAGGCCAGCCCTGGTCGTCGGCCGGCTCCTGCCGGTGAGCCTGCTCCACGAGATGGGGAGGAACGGCGATCACGTCCCAGCGCCTCCCGAGGTCCGCGAGAGAGGCGCGTCCCGAGGGAATCCAGCCGGCGAGCGAGAGGGTCTCGGCGATCGTGCGCGGGAGGGGGAGAAGAAGGACGGCGAGCGCGAGGGGAGAAAGGGGGGCTTCGAGACCCGTCAGACAGGCGGGCTTGCGTCCTGCCAGGATCTGGGTGTAGAGCCCGGCCAGGCTCTCGCGCTCCACGGATGCGTGCAGCTCCTCCACCCCTCGCGCCACCAGAGACTCCAGGTTTCCAGGAATCGGTGTGGGCTCCTCGGCGGCGAGCTGGAGGAAGAACCAGGGATCCTGCCAGGCTCGCTCCTCCCTATAGAGCGTCCAGACCTTCGCATCGAACGAGGCCACCTGCTCGAGGAGGAGGAGGGCTCCCAGGGCGGCGGGCGTGCCGCGGCCCGGGGTCCAGGTGAGCAGCTGCTTTTCAAGGAAGTTCGACCGGCCCACGGCATCCGAGGCCGGGCTCCGGTAGATCGCGGCTGCGCAGTACCGATCTCCCTGGCGCAGCCAGAGTGGTGCCGGGACCGGCTGGTCCTCGGAGCCGAGGGTGAGTTGTTCTGCCAGTCCTTCGGTATCGAAGCCGCTGCTCCGGGCGATCCAGCGGTAGTCGGTGGAGGCGCCCGGCGCCTTGCCCCAGATGCCCCGTTCGCAGTGGAGCCTCCCGGAGGGCAGAGCCTTGAGCTGGGCGAAGGCCGGCCATTGCAGGATCGAGGTGCTCATGCCGCCTTCGTGACCTCGTCGAGCAGCCAGGCGAAAGGCTCCATCACGTTGACCGGGCTCCCTCCGGGGCCGATGCGGGGGCTCAGCTCGTTGTCGTAGAAAACGACCGACTCGACCAGCCCGTAACGCACGCGGACTCCGGCGGCGGAGACCGGGAAGAACCTGAAGAGGGTGCAATAGTGGCCGAGCAGGTCGGCCAGTCCCATCTTATCGTGCCGGCGGACGAAGTCGTCCGGATTCTCGGTGGCGCGCTGCAGGTCGGCTTCTGTCCGGATCAGGAGGTCCGCCTTGGAGAGGCAGACGGCGATCGGCCGCGGGTCCTTTCCGGTTCGCTCATGAAAGAGGCTTTCGAGCGTGCTCAGCACCTGGCTGTACAGCGTGTCGCCCTGGGCGGTGGGGTCGAACAGCAGGATCAAGCCGTTCGCCTCGGTCAGATGCCGGCGATGCTGGTTCATGGCCTCCGTCAAGTCGGTGGAGGCGCTCCCGAAGCTGGTGGAGGCGCTGCCGGCCCGGTCCTCCAGCCGCAGAGACACCCCGCGGCTGGTCGCGCGGTGCTGGAAGTGGTATTCGACCGGCTCGGCCTCGAGACCGGTGGCCGACGGGAACTTGCGCTCCTTGCGGATCAGGTCTCGCATGTTCCGGAAGAAGTCTCTGGAGGCAGGCGCAGGATAGGCGTCATAGGTGTTCGACCGGTTTCCCAGATTGGCGAGGTAGAGCTGGGCCAGGAGGGCGGTCTTGCCGGCTGCGGAGGCCCCCCAGAGGGCGAGCTGGACCGGGCGCCGTTCCGGCGCCGGTACGCTGCGGAGCGGCCGGCCCGAGGTCGGGGCCGGATTGCGGCTGAAGATGGCGCGCGCCAGACGGCGGCCCCGTTCCTGATGCTCCGGCGTGGGCTCCGTCGCCGGAGCGACGGGTGCCTCCCCTCCCAAGGTTGCATTCCAGCAGCTCTGGAGGCTCTCGACGCCGGCTCGCCGCGAGGGCAGCCAGCCGGCCACGGAAAGCCTGTCGGCGACGTCCCGCGGCAGGGGGAGGAGGAGGGCGGCCAGAGCTTCGGGGCCCAAGGGAGCGGCGAGGCCGTCCAGAGGCACGGCCCGGTGGCCGGCGATGAGGCGTGCATAGAACGCGGCGAGAGACTCCTCGGACACGGTCGTCTCCAGCTCGGAGAAACCAGTCTCCACCGTCTCTTCGAGCTCACCGAGAGAGACGGCGAACGGTGCGTGGTCCTGGGGGGAGAGGAGGAGAGGATCTTCCCCGTTGAAGGAGCCGCGCCGGTCCCACCAGATCCCTGCGTTCGTCTGGGCGACGCGGGGGAGGAGCGCCATCGCGCCGAGGGTGGCCGGGATGGCCGCGGCGCGCCGCCAGGTGAAAATCTGTTTCTCCAGAAATCCCGAGCGTCCCGCGGCATCGGCCGCCGGGCTTGCGTAGGTCGCCATGGCGACGTACAGCTCGCCGAGGCTCCGCCAGTGTGTGGCGGTTCGGGGGGCGTCCTCGCTTCCCAGCACGAGTTGCTGCTCGATCCTCTCACGGCGGGGGAAGGCGGAGCTGGCGGCGATCCACCGGAAATCCGAGCTGGAGCCGGGGACCTTGCCCCAGACGCCGCGCTCATGGTCGATGCGGGGAGGCAGAGATCCGCCTTCGAGGGCGGGCCAGGCGGCAAGAGAGCGGCCGAGCGAGGTCATGCCCGGCCTCCCCGCGCCTGCGAGCGGCGGTCCCGGGCTTCGAGGACCCGTTGGCGGACGGACCAGGGGGGCAGCGCTCCGGAGGGGCACCGGCGCAGCTCTGCCAGGAGAGTGTCGTCGTCCGGGGCTTCCTGGCCCGGCCATAGGTCCTGGGCGGCCAGCGCCAGCTCCTCGGCGGCCAGGCGCAGCGTGTGGTGCTCGGCGAGGTCGAGAAGCTTGCGGGCATCGTCGAGCTGCTCCTGAGCCGCCTGCCAGTCCCAGGGTGGGTCGGCAACCCCATAGACGAGCCCTGCGATGCGATGGGTGAGCTCCGGACAGAACTTCCGCAAGTCGACCGCCTCGGCTCGTTCCAGGCGGTGCTTGAGCGCGTCGCGCAGCTCACGGGCCTTGCGTTGATCCTGGTGCAGGCGGCCGAGGAGCGGCGCGCACTCCTCGATGAGCCGCTGCCGGCGTTCGAGCCGGGTGACCGGACGGCCGCCCTCCGCCATCTCCCGGTCGATGTCCGCCAGGCGCGCCTCCGCCGCTCTGCGCTCATCCGGACCCAGCACCCCGGAGTGATCCTGTCCGAGGGCGGAGCGCGCCTCTTGCAGGATCTCGCCCTGCATCCGGAAGGCCTGCTCCGCCGCCTGCTGCGCCTGCATGGCGATCTCGTGTCCGGCGGCGGCCGCCCGGGCGGCTTCCTGCGGAGAGGCGCCGCCCGCCAGCCTGGGCGGTGCCGGCAGGGAGACCGGACGGCCGATCCGTTCCAGCACCTGTGAGATCGAGGTCGCTTCGGCCATGCTCGCGTCGAGGAGCTTCCGGCACCGCGCCGCGAAATCGCTCCGCAGGGCTTCCAGCTCGGAGTCCAGGGAGCTCGCCGTCGCCTGGGCGGCATCCAGAGAGCCTGCGGCGCCGAGGGCATCGATCCTTTGCAACAGGTCGGCCGCCCCGTCGATCTCGATGGAACCGGCCGCCGCCCGCAGCTCGGCATGCCGGGCGAGCAGACGGTTCTCGCGCTCCTCCAGCTCCTTCAAGCCCTCGGCGGCCTGCCGGCGCAGCTCTTCGAGATGGCGTTCGATCTCGCCGGTGCGGCGGAGCCGGTGCAGGGTCTGCCCGTCTCCTGGGTGGCGGGTGAGGTCGCGGATCTCGTCCTCCAGGTTCTCCGACTCCTGCCGTACGGCGGCCGACAGAGGCATGCCGCGGAGCGTTCGCAGCCGTTCGTGGAGGTGCTCGACATGGCGCGCGAGGCCCTCCCCGAGGGGGCCTTCCTGGTTCCTCGCGGTCGTCAGGAACCGCTTGCGGAGCTCCTCGAACGATTCCAGCCAGCCGGTGTGGTCCGGCGGGTTCTCGACCTGGCGCCTGCGCAGCGCCCGCAGCTGTTCCTCCAGGGCCGGCTGGGAACCGGCCACGGCGATGAGCATCTTCACCTCCTGGTCGAGCCCGGCGAGCTGGCCCTCCCGCAGCGCACGGGCCTTCTGGGCGAACCGCTCGCGCAGCTCCCGGGCGTCGGTCAGCACCGCCTCCACGTCGGGGAGCCGCGGCGCAAAACCGAGGCTGCGGTGGCGCCGGTCGATGTCGCCGACCTCCCGGTGCCACTCGCCCGACTGTCCGGACCAGGCCTGGAGCTCCTTGACCAGAGCCGGGATCTTGCCCACCTCTTCGAGCGGGTCCCTGGCCTGTTTTGCGGCTTCGCGGAGCGGTTGCACCAGGCTTTCGAGGCGTGCGAGCCAGGCCTCCGAGGCGCCCTCGTTGCGGAGCTGCTCCTGAAGATGGGGCAGCGCGCCGAGATCCTTTGAAAGCTCTGAGCCGTCGAGCCGGGAGACCATCCTGTCGGCTTCGCCGAGCTTTTCCAGGACGATTCCATGGAGCCGGATCTCCTCCCGGAGCCTCTGCACCTGGTCCCGGTCGTCCTCCAGCTCCGCCATGCGGCGGATCTCGACGCCGATCCTCTCGAGGTCCGTGGCCCAGCGTGTGCAAAGGGTTGCGAACCAATCTCGGGTCAAGGCGTCGGACAAGCCCTGGGAATCCGCCGCCAGGCCGCGGGCTTCGCTTTCGGCCTTCTGGGCTTCGCCGATGAGGTCGGAGAGCGGAAGGGCCATGCGGTCGAGCTGATCGGCGCGCTCCTTGTACAGCTCGATCTGAGCGTCTCCGATCCAGATCTGGCGCGCCGTCCTCTCCATCTCCTCGTGCAGCCCTGCGGCGGCCTTGGCGAAGTGGCGCGCCCGATCCGGGACGCCCGCGCGCACCCGGCGCAGACCGTCCTGGATCTGTTGCAGCCTGGCGCGCGGCGTGGCGGAAAGGCGCTCGATCCAGCGGGTCCAGAACGGCGACCCGGGTGTCGGGGTGGGAGGAGCGGGCGGCGCCGGTACCGGCAGCGGCTCCGGCTGGGGGAGAGAGGAGAAGGTTCGTCCGGTCGGGACGCCCCCCCGGCCTCCGGCGAAGGAACCCTCCTGGAGGTCGATTCCCATCAGAGCCTGCTTCAGAGCGGCTGCGTCGGGATAGCGTGCGGCGGGGTCCTTTTCCAGGCAGCGGGCAAGAACCGGTTGCAGCTGGGCCGGGAGGGTGGCGGGAAGAAAGGGCTGACGCAGACGGCCCTGCCGGATCTGATCCTTCAGATCCTCATCGGATTCGGCGTCGTGGGGGAGCTGGCCGGTGAGCATCTGGTAGAGCACGATGCTCACGGACCAGAGGTCGGATTCCGCCCCGGCCTGGTTGTCCTTCAAGCGTTCCGGAGAGAGGTAGGGGATGCTGCCGAAGATATGGCCGGTGAATTTCCGGCTCCTGGAGACGCTTTTGGCAACGCCGAAATCCAGCAGGCGGACACGGCCGCCGTTTTCGATCCGGATGTTCTCCGGCTTGATGTCGCCATGCACCACGCGTTCGTTGGGCCCCAATCCCTGGAGCGGCACCCGGCCGCAGGCGTCCAGAATGATGCAGAGCTGCACGGCGAAGTCGAGGGCGCGGCGCGGAGGAAGGGGGCCATGCAGCAGCTCCGAGAGATCGTCGCCCGCCACGTACTCCATCGCGATGAAGAACCGGCCTTCGATGTTGCCCTTCTCGAAGATGCGCGCGATCTGGGGGACTTCCCGGCTGAGCTGCTCCTGGATCTCGGCGCCCCGCCTTTCGGCCTCGAGCACCTCGGTATCGACGGAGGTGATGACCTTCAGTGCGACCTCCCGGTTGTAGTCCGGGTCGAACACGAGATGGACGTCACCGGCGAACCCGTGTCCGAGCCGCCTCTTCACCTGGAACCGGCCGATCCTTCTCTCGTAGGTCATCGTTTTCCTTGGGCTTCAGTCATGGTGGAGCGATCGGTATCGAATTCTAACCCATGAGTGCACCCAAAGCCTTGCCCCCACCCTGTCTCCCTTGCTACACTGAAGTGCACCTTACAGGCACCGAACAGCGCCCTCCCAAGCGGCGGGCTCGGCTTTGTCCATGAATGCGCTCGATGCGATCGACGACCCGTCCTCTGCAGCGCGCGAGCGCTCGGCGGCGGAGGCGCTGCGCGAGAGCGAGCAGCGGTTCCGTGCTTTGATGGAGTGCTCGCCGGACTTCACGGTCCTCCTGTCGCGCACAGGCGACATCCTCTACATCAACCGCACCGTTCCGGAACAGACGCCGGAGGAGGTCATCGGCCAGAACGTCTCGGCTCTTTTCCCACCGGAGGAGGTGGCGCGGCAGCTCGAGGTGCTGGAGATCCTGTTCACCACCGGGGAGGGGACCACGCGCGAGGTGCGCATGGACGAGCACTGGTTTCTCTCCCGCTGTGTTCCGGTGCGGCGCGGTGGCAAGATCACCGAGGCCCTGTTCGTCGCCACCGAGATCACCGCCCAGAAACGCACCGAAGCGGCCTTGCGGGCGGCCGAAAGCCGGCTGAGTCTCGCGCTGGAGGCGGGACGGATCGGTACCTGGGAGTGGGACGTTGCCAGCGGAAGGCTCGTCTGGGATGCCCGGCAGCTGGAGCTGTTCGGCCTGTCGGAGGACACCTTCGACGGGACGGTCGAGGGGTTCCTGGAGCGCGTCCACCCGGACGACCGGGATCGGATGCAGGCCGCGGCCGAGGCGCAGATGTCCAGCCATGGACGCAGCCGCGACGAATTCCGTATCGTCCGGCCCGATGGCTCGATCCGCTGGCTGATGGGGGACGGCCTGGCCGTGCGTTCGGTGGACGGCGTGGCGGTCGCCCTCTGTGGCATCAACCACGACGTGACCGAGCGCAAGCTGTTCGAGCTGGCGCTCGCCGAGGCGCGCGACCGGGCGGAGGCCGCCAACCGGGCGAAAAGCACGTTCCTCGCCACCATGAGCCATGAGATCCGCACGCCGATGAACGGCATGCTGGGGATGGCCGAGCTGCTGCTCCACAGCGGCCTGACCGAGCCCCAGCGCCGGCTCGCCGAGACGCTGCGCTCCTCGGGGCAGGCCCTGATGCGGGTGCTCAACCAGGTGCTCGACCTGTCCAAGATCGAGGCCGGACACATGGAGCTGGCCGAGGGCCGGTTCTCTCCCCGCAGCTTGATGACCGATGCGGTCGACCTGGTGCGCCCTCGCGCGCTGGAGCGCGGGCTCGCTCTGGTGCTGGAGCTGGACTGGCCCGAAGGCCGCGACGTGGTGGCCGATGAGATGCGCATCCGGCAGATTCTTCTGAACTACCTGGACAACGCGCTGAAGCACACCGATGCCGGGACCGTGAAGGTGACCCTGTCCGGCCGGCCGTTGGCGGGTGGGGCGACGGATCGCTGGATGCTGCGTCTCGCGGTCGCCGATACCGGCCGGGGGATCGCCGCGGAGGACCAGGATCGCCTGTTCCAGCCGTTTCAGCAGCTCGAAGGAGCCCCGGTGTGCGGCGGGACGGGGCTCGGGCTCGCCATCTGCCGCCGGCTGGCGGAGCTTCTACAGGGTGCGGCCGGCTGCGAAAGCCGGCCGGGCTCCGGATCGACGTTCTGGGTCGAGGTGCCGGTGCTCACCGTGCCGGTGCCGCTCGCGCAAGAAGACCCCGTGCTTCAGGATGCCGTCCTCCGCCGGCCCTGGTCGGGGCGGCGCGTGCTGCTGGCCGAGGACGACGCGATCAACCAGCGGGTCGCCCAGGCGATGCTGGAGATCCTCGGCGTCATCGTCGAGGTCCGCAACGACGGCCGCGAGGTGGTGGACCTGTGGCGGGACGGCGCCTGGGATGCCGTGCTCATGGACTGCCAGATGCCGCGCCTCGACGGCTGGCAGGCCACCGGCTGGATCCGCGCCCGTGAGGCCGAGACCGGGAGGCTCGGGCGCATCCCGATCGTCGCCCTCACCGCCTATGCGCTGGACGCCGACCGGGACCGCTGCCTGAAAGCGGGGATGGATGACGTCCTGGTCAAGCCGATCACGCTGCAATCCCTCTCCGGAATGCTCGACCGCGCTTGGGCGGTGTGAGGTTCAGGCGCCGAGCCCGGCAACCAGGGCGGCGACGGCCCGCTCGGGATCGGCCGGTGCTCCCGCCTCCCGCAGCGCCTCCGCCACGGCTTCCACGGTGCGCTGCAGGTAGTCCGGGCGGGTGATCGCGTATCCCATGTGGCCGATGCGAAAACTCGTGGTCCGGATCGCGGGGTGCAGGCCGCCGGCCACCACCACGCCGCGGGCCGTGATGCGCGGCAAGAAGCCGGCGTCGACGCCTTCCGGGTAGTGGAGCACGGAGAGCGTGTTGCCCGTCACGGCCTCGCTCCTCGGGACCTGCCGCAGACCGAGGACCTCCCAGGCGGCGCGCAGGGCGGCGGCGGCCCGGGCATGGGCGGCGATCCGGGCCTCGACACCGGCGGCCAGGATCTCGTCGAGACCGGCGGCCAGCGCCATCACCAGCGAGGTTGCCGGAGTCGCGAAGTAGCTCGGCCGGCGCTCCTCATAGGCGCGGTGGATGGGGAGCCAGGAGTCCCAATCGAGAAAGAGGGGAGGAGGCGGCGCCTGCCGCAGGGACCGCAGGGTGAGAGCCCGCTCGCCGGCCACCAGCAGAGCGAGCCCGGGCGGCAGGCCGAGCGCCTTCTGGGAGGCGGTGAAGCAGACGTCCGCCCCCCAGTCGTCCATGGCGAAGCGCTCGCCGCCGGTGGCACAGACGCCGTCGAAGACCGAGAGGACGCCCGCCTCGCGCGCCAGCCGGCAGAGGGGCTCCGGGTCCACCCGGACCCCGGTCGAGGTGTCCACATGGGTGGCGAACAGGGCCTTGAACGGCCCCTCGCGCTCCAACGCCTCCCGGATCTCGGCGAGCGGCGGCACCGCCCCCACCGGCGCCGTCACCTGGGTGACCGCGGCACCGTGGCGGCGCAGGATCTCCGCCATGCGATCCGAGAAATAGCCGGTCCCCACCACCAGCGCCGCCTCGCCGGGCTCGATCAGGTTCGCCGCCGCCATCTCCATGGCGAGCGTGCCGCTGCCGGAGAGGATGAACGGCTGGCTCGATCCGTCCGCTTGGAAGACCTCGCGCAGAAGCTCGATGGAACGCCCGAAGGCTTCGAGGACGCGGGGAGACAGGTGGCCGGGGGGAGGACCCGCGGCGGCGGCAAGGACGGCCGGCGACACTTCGACCGGGCCGGGGATCATCAGCAGGGGGGCAGGCGCCGTCATGATGGAGGAATCGTATCAGCGATGGAGCGGTGATGTGGCGGCGACGGGGTAGGGGAGGCGGCAGCGGGAGGTGGAGGCCCGGGCTGCCGACTGTCAGCCCCGAGAGGTGCCGCCCACGCCCCCTGGGAGCGCTGGCGTCTCGCCGGCCTTCAAGTAAAACGGGCCGCAGGCCCGGCCCCTCTTGGGAAGGGGGGCTAGGTGGGCTTCTTCACCAGGGGTTCGAAGATCTCCACCTCGACCTGTGTGACGTGGCGAAAGTGGGGGTCCGTCGTCAGGAGGATGGACCTACTTTGCCGGGCACCCGCCGCGATCCAGATGTCGTTCGTGGGGATCGGTGTGCCGGCTTTTCGCAGCGGGTCGAAGAGAGCCGCATAGTGCGCCGAGGTTGCCTCGTCCACTGGAATGACGCCGACCCGGGGAGAGTCCAGGAAGTGCGCGAGCTCGGCCAGATTCTCTTTGAGCCGCGTCCCGTGGAGAAAGCCGGCGTGCAACTCGCCCAGCACAACCGGGTTGAGGCGGATCTGGGACGCTTCTTGAATGCGATACCGGAGCTCCGGGTGGTTTCGTTTGAACGCGGAGTAGGCCGATGTGTCGAGGAAGATGCGGCTCAACCCCAGATCTCCGGGTCGACTTTGCGCTGTGCGGCCAGGGCGGCATCGAAGCCGGCAGCTTCCTCGGCCGTCCAGGTGCCGGCCAGGTGATCCAGGTCATGGTGAAGAGTCGGTGTCGCGTTCTGACCAGCCGCTTCTTCCAGCATGCGGATCACCGTTCTGCTGAAGCTCAGGCCCGCCGTTTGGGCGCGCTGCTCGATGACCTTCTGGAGCCCGAGAGGGATGTTTCGCAAGGTGATGGTGGTCATCGCAGGCTCCTTCCCGCCGTCCGTTCGCGCGCGGCTTCGCTTCATCAGCAGAGCCCATGATACCACCGCCCCTTCCGCTACAATCTTCGTGACTCCCGGAACACCCCATGACCAGCGGCCCGACCGTCTTCATCAGCTACAGCCACAAGGACGAGTCCTGGAAGGACCAGTTCGTCACCCAGTTGCGCGTCCTGGAGCTGGAAGGCGCCTTCGTGCTCTGGGAAGACCGGCAGATCGCCGCGGGCGACGACTGGCGGGCCGAGATCGAGACCGGCCTGAGCGCCGCCCGGGCCGCCGTGCTGCTCATCTCGGCCGACTTCCTCACCTCGAAGTTCATCCGCGACACGGAAATCCCCCGCCTCCTCGAACGCCGGGCGGCAGAAGGGGTTCGGATCCTCCCGCTCATCGTGCGGCCCTGCCCCTGGCGGCGGGTTGAGTGGTTGGCGGCCATTCAATGCCGCCCGAAAGACGGCCGGGCTTTGACTGAGGGGGCTCCGGTGCAGATCGAGAAGGACCTCTCCGCCCTCGCCGAGGAGGTCGCAGACCTCCTGAAACTGCCTTCTCCCCTCTCCCGGGGAAGGGCTGGGCGGGAGATGGGAGAGGGGCCGGGGGTGAGGACTCCCGCGCCACAGACTCCCGTTCACCTCGACCTCAACCGCC
The DNA here is from genome assembly GCA_002420005.1 of Holophagales bacterium UBA5704. Lineage (GTDB taxonomy): Bacteria > Acidobacteriota > Thermoanaerobaculia > Multivoradales > UBA5704 > UBA5704. The sequence continues at coordinate 26,493 of DIHE01000052.1, forward strand.
TCCCCGTCCCCGGCCCCCACTTCGTCGGCCGCGACCGCGAGCTCGCCCGCCTCGACGCCGCCTGGGAGGACCCGCGCACGCACGTCCTCACCCTCGTCGCCTTCGGAGGCGTCGGCAAGTCCGCCCTGGTGGCCCGCTGGCTGGACCGGATGTCCGCGGAGGGCTGGCGCGGCGCCACGCGGGTGCTCGACTGGTCGTTCTACAGCCAGGGCTCCGAGGACCGCACCACCTCCGCCGAGCCGTTCATCGCTCACGCCCTGCGCTTCTTCGGAGATCCCGATCCCAAGGCCGGCTCGCTGCACGACCGCGGCGCCCGGCTCGCCGGGCTGATCCGGAAGGAACGGAGCCTTCTGATCCTCGACGGCATCGAGCCGCTGCAATACCCGCCGGGGCGGCCGGAGGTCGCGGGGCGGCTCAAGGACCCCGGTCTCGCCGCGCTCTTGAAGGGGCTCGCCGCGGGCAATCCGGGTCTCTGCGTGGTCACCACCCGCGAACGCATCGCCGACCTCGCCGGCTCGCCGACCACGGCGCCCCAGATCTCCCTGGAGGAGTTGGAGGTCGGCGCGGCGGTGGCGCTGCTTCGCCAGCTTGGGGTGGACGGTCGAGAGAAGGAGATGACCGTGGCGGCGGAGGAGTTTCAGCGGCACGCCCTCACCCTGACGCTCCTCGGCAACTTTCTGCGCCGCGCGCATGGTGGTGACGTGCGCAAGCGTCGGGAGATCGACCTGCATCGGGCGGACGAGACCCAGGGAGGCCACGCCTTCCGGGTGATCGCCGCCTATGCGCGCTGGTTGGGGGAGGGGCCGGAGCTGGCGATCCTCCGTCTTCTCGGTCTGTTCGACCGGCCCGCGGCGGCCGGGGCCTTGAAAGCCCTGCGCGCCGCGCCACCGATTCCGGGGCTCACGGAGCCGCTGGTGGGTCTGGCAGACGAAGACTGGCGGCTCGCCGTGGCCACGCTGCGGGAGCACAGCCTGCTGGCGGAGGCGGATGGTGGGGAGGCAGGGGCCCTCGACGCCCACCCGCTGGTGCGCGCCTGCTTCGCGGAAGATCTCGAAAGCCAGCGCCCCGCCGCCTGGCAGGAAGGCAACCGTCGGCTCTACGAACACCTGTGCCAAGCGGCGCCGGACCTCCCCGACACTCTGGAAGAGATGCAACCCCTCTACGCCGCCATCGTCCACGGTTGCCGGGCGGGGCGGCAGCAGAAGGCGCTGGACGAGGTCTACCAGCGGCGGATTCTGCGGGGGAACGAGCACTTCAGTTGGAAGAAGCTCGGGGCCTTCGGCTCGGAGCTGACGGCGCTGGCGGGCTTCTTCGATCGCCCCTGGTCCCAGCCCTCCGCCCGCCTCACCGTGGCGGATCAGGCGTTCGCTTTGAGCGTGGCCGCCTTCCACCTGCGCGCCCTGGGCCGGCTGGCGGAGGCGGTCGAGCCGATGCAGGCGAGCCTGGAGATGGACATCGAGCGCAAGGAGTGGGAAGGTGCCGCGATCAGCGCCAGCAACCTCAGCGAGCTGACCCTGACCCTGGGGGAGGTGGCGCGCGCTGTGGCGTTCGGCGAGCAGAGCGTCGAGCTGGCCGACCGCAGCGGCGATGCCGACGAGCGGATGGTCAACCGGACGACGTGGGCCGGCGCCCTGCACCAAGCGGGCCGGTGGGAGGAGAGCGCGGCGGCCTTCCGCGAGGCCGAGGCGATGCAGGCAGAGATACAGCCGGAGTACCCCCGGCTGTACTCGCTCCAGGGTTTTCTGTACTGCGATCTGCTGCTGGGCCGTGCGGAGGCGGAGTCGGCGGAGCGGTTCCGGCAGGCCTGCCGGGAGGTGGTGGAGCGGGCGAAATACGCACTGGAGGACGGGGAAGATAAGCACTTTCTCCTAGACTTTGCCCTCGACCACCTCAGCCTGGGCCGCGCTCACCTCGGCCTGGCCGTGACGGCCGCCGAGCCGGCGGCTCCCGGGGAGGACCGCACCGTCGTACTTGCCCAAGCCGCCGAGCACCTGGAACGGGCGGTGGCCGGCCTGCGGCGGGCCGGCCAGGAGATCCTTCTCCCTGCCGGCCTCCTGGCCCGCGCGGGCCTGCGGCGGGTTCGGTTCGACTTCGCGGGTGCCGCGGCGGACTTGACCGAGGCGTTGGAGATTGCGGAGCGCGGGGGGATGCGGCTTCATGAGTGCGATGTGCACCTGGAGTGGGCTCGGTTGTGCCGGGAGCGTGGGGAGGTGGAGGCGATGCGGGGGCATGTGGCGCGGGCGGGGGAGCTGGTGGCGGCGACGGGGTATGGGCGGCGGGAGGGGGAGGTGGAAGCCTGGGGTCCCCACCCCAGGCTTTAACATGCCGTCCCTTCGGGACTCGCCCCCTCGCGAGGCGGACCCGTTTCGGCGATGGCGGCCTGGCGCGATACGGCACCGGGGCCGTGGGGGCCAGCCCCCGAAGGGGCCGGTATTTTAGAGCCTGGGGTGGGGACCCCAGGCTTTCTTGTAGGGGCTCTCCCGGGCGGCCTGCGGTACCATTCCCTTCCTTTCGCCCGGCTGCCCCTTTTGAGAGGCCGCCCGGCACTTCGACGTTAGAAGGTGTGCCATGTGTGCCGTGTTGTCCTCCGATCCGTCCCTCTCCGACCCGTCCACGGAGCCCTCCTCTCCCGATGGCATCGCCATCGTGGGGATGGCGGGGCGTTTTCCGGGGGCTTCCGATGTCGAAGCGTTCTGGCGCAATCTGCGCGCGGGCGTTGAATCCATCTCCGTGTTGAGCCGCGAGGAGCTGGCCGCGGCGGGGATCGAGCCGGCGTTGCTCGACGATCCGCGGCTGATTCCGGCCGGTGGCGTGCTCGACGGGATCGAGCTGTTCGATGCCTCGTTCTTCGGCTTCGCCGCGCGCGAGGCGGAGGCGATGGACCCGCAGATCCGGCAATTTCTCGAAGTCTCGTGGGAGGCGTTCGAGAACGCGGGGTATGACACCGAGAGCTTCAGCGGCTCGGTCGGCATCTTCGGCGGCATGGGATCGAGCGGCTATCTGCTGCGCCATCTGCTGGCGCATCCGGAGGTCCTCGCCGCCCTGGGGCCTCTCCAGGCGCGGATTCTGACCGACAAGGACTTCCTCGTCTCCCTCGCGGCGTTCAAGATGAACCTGACGGGGCCGAGCCTCAACGTGCAGACGGCGTGCTCGACGTCCCTGGTGGCCACGGTGCTGGCGTGCCAGAGCCTGGTGACCTACCAGTGCGACGTGGCGCTCGCCGGGGGCTCGACGATCCTGCTGCCGCAGGCCGGGTATCTGCCGCAGGAGGGCGTGTCGTCGCCGGACGGCCGGTGCCGGGCGTTCGATGCGAGCTCCCAGGGGACGGTCGGTGGCAGCGGCGCCGGGGTGGTGGTGCTCAAGCGGCTGGCGGATGCGCTCGCCGAGGGGGATACGATCCACGCCGTCCTCAAGGGCTTCGCCACCAACAACGACGGCTCGTTCAAGATGGGTTTCACCGCGCCGGGGATCGAAGGCCAGATCCAGGTGGTGGCGATGGCCCAGGCCGTGGCGGGCATCCGCGGCGACACGATCACCTATGTGGAGGCGCATGGCACCGGCACGCCGCTCGGCGATCCGATCGAGGTGGATGCGCTCACCGAGGTGTTCCGCTCCGCCACCGACCGCACCGGCTATTGCGCGCTCGGCTCGGTCAAGACGAACGTCGGCCATCTGGACACCGCGGCGGGTGTCGCCAGCCTGATCAAGACGACGCTCGCGCTCGCACACCGCGAGATCCCGCCGAGCCTGGGCTTCGAGCGGCCGAATCCGCAGATCGACTTCGCGGCGAGCCCGTTCTTCGTCAACACCGCGCTGCGGCCGTGGACGACCGACGGCGTGCCGCGGCGCGCCGGGGTCAGCTCGTTCGCGATCGGCGGCGTGAATGCCCATGTGATCGTGGAGGAGGCGCCGCCGGTGCCGCCCGGCGATCCGGCGTCCGACCGCCAGCTCCTCCTCCTCTCCGCGAAGACGGAGACCGCGCTCGACGCCGCGACCGAGCGGCTGGCCCGCCATCTGCGCGAGCACCCGGAGGTGGACCTGGCCGACGTCGCCTACACCCTCCAGGTGGGCCGCCGCGCCTTCCGCCACCGCCGCGCCCTGGTCTGCCAAGGCCGGGAGGACGCCCTCGCCGCCCTGGAAGCCCGCGATCCGCGCCGGCTGCTGACAGGCACCGCGGACAGCCGCGACGCCCGCGTCGCCTTCCTCTTCCCCGGCCTCGGCAACCACCACGTAGGCATGGCGAGAGACCTCTACCGAGAAGAGCCCCGCTTCCGGGAGATCCTCGACGAATGCGCCGATCTCCTGACCCCTGAGCTGGGCCTCGACCTCCGGAAGACTCTCTTTCCTGAAGGTCTTTCCCCCCTCTCCCGCGGCGCTGGAGCGGGGGAGGGGGTGAACCTGCGAGCGTTGCTCGGCCGTGGCGCCGCGCAGGAGTCTCCCGCCGAGGCCGAGGCGGCGCGCCGGTTGCGGCGCACCGAGCTGGCGCAGCCGGCGGTGTTCGCGGTGGAGTACGCGCTCGCCCGGTTGCTCCAGGAGCTGGGGCTGCGGCCGGAGGCGCTGCTCGGCTTCAGCGTCGGCGAGTACGTGGCGGCGTGCCTCTCCGGCGTGTTCGCGCTGGGCGACGCGATGCGCCTGGTGGCGCGGCGGGCCAAGATGATCGCCGAGCTGCCCACGGGGGCGATGCTCGCGGTGCCTCTCGCCGAGGTGGAGGCGGGGCGCCTGGCGGGGATGGAGCTGTCGATCGCGGCGTTGCTCGGGCCGGAGCTGACCGTGGTGGCCGGGCCGGAGCCGGCGGTGGCGGCGCTCGAAGCGCGGCTGGCGGGGGAGGGGCTCCAGGTGCGCCGCCTGGAGACCGAGCATGCGTTCCACTCGCGGATGATGGACCCCATCGCCGGCCGGTTCCGCGAGCTGTTCCGCGGCGTGCGCATGCAGGCGCCGGAGATCCCGTTCGTCTCGAACGTCACCGGCACCTGGATCACCGCGGAGCAGGCGACCGATCCCGGCTACTGGGCGGAGCACCTGCGCAAGGCGGTGCGCTTCGCGGACGGCGTCGCGCTGCTGTGGGGCGAGCCGGGGCGGGCGCTGGTCGAGGCCGGGCCGGGGCAGACGCTCACCTCGTGGGCGTTGCAGCACCCGGCCGCCGACGGCGCGCGCGACGGCGTGGCGGTCGCCACCATGCGCCACGGGCTCGACCGCCAGGACGATCAGGCCTTCCTGCTCACCGCCCTCGCCCGCCTGTGGCTCGCCGGGGTGCGGATGGACTGGCCCGCGTTCCACGCCGGAGCGCGCCGCCTGCGCGTGCCGCTGCCCACCTATCCCTTCGAGCGCAAGCGGTATTGGCTGGCGCCCGGCGCGCCGCTGATGTTCTCCGCGGCGCCGCCGGCGGTGGCGATCGCCGAAAAGGAGGAGGTTCGCGAGCGCGCTGCCGGGGGCTTGGGGGGACGGGTACGCCCGGAGCTTCCGGTGCCGTTCGCCGCGCCGCGCGACGAGGTGGAGCGCTTGGTGGCCCTGGTGTGGAAGGACCTGCTGGGGATCGACCGGATCGGCGTCTGGGACGGCTTCTTCGACCTGGGCGGCGACTCGATCCTCGCCACCAAGCTGGTGACCCGCCTGAACGAGGCGTTCGCGGCCGGCTTCTCGCTGCGCCTGGTGTTCGAGAAGCCGACCGTGGCGGACATGGCGGCCGTCATCCACGCGCAGCGCGCCGAAGGGGGCCGGATCGAGGAGGAGCGCATCCCGCGCATCCCGCGCGATGGGGGACCTTTGCCGGTCTCCTTCGCGCAGCGGCGGCTGTGGTTTCTGGATCAGCTCGCGCCGGGCGATCCGTTCTACAACGTGCCGGCGGCGGCGGAGCTGTCGGGACCGGTCGATGCGGGCGTGCTCGGGCGGTGTTTTCTGGAGATCGTCCGCCGCCATGAGACGCTGCGCACGCGCCTGGCGAGCGTGGACGGCGAGCCGTTCCAGGTGGTGGAGGCGCCGCCGGCTTCCTGGACGGTGCCGCTGGTCGATCTGCGCGGCTTGCCGGCCGACCGCCGCGAGCCGGAGACCCGCACGCTCGCGGCGGCGGAGGCGCGGCGGCCGTTCGATCTCGCCGTGGCGCCGCTTCTGCGTACGCTCCTGGTGCGGCTGGAGGAGCAGCGCCACGCGATCTGCGTGACGATGCACCACACGGTCTCGGATGGCTGGTCGAACGTCGTCTTTCTGACCGAGATGGCGGCGCTGCACCAGGCGTTGCGGGACGGCCGGGAGCCGATCCTGCCGGAGCTGCCGATCCAATATGCCGACTTTGCAGCCTGGCAGCTCGCGCAGTTCGAAGGCGGCGTGCTGGCCGAGCAGCTCGCCTGGTGGACGGAGCAGCTCACCGGCCTGCCGCCCGGCCTCGACCTGCCCACCGACCGGCCGCGCCCGCCGGTACAGACGTTCGGCGGCGCGCGGATTCCCCTGGTGGTCGAGCCCGCGGTGGCCGAGGGCCTGCGCCGCCGCGCCCGCGAGGAGGGCGCGACGCTCTACATGCTGCTCCTCGCCGCGATGGACGTGCTGCTCTACCGCCACACCGGCCAGACCTCGTTCGCCGTCGGCACGGCGGTGGCGAACCGCAACCGGCGGGAGACGGAGAACCTGATCGGCTTCTTCACCAACACCCTCGTGCTGCGCGCCGCGATGGACCCGGAGGAGAGCTTCCGTGCCCTGCTGCGGCGCACCCGCGACGTGGCGCGCCAGGCGTTCCAGCACCAGGACCTGCCGTTCGAGAAGATCGTCGAGGAGCTGCAGCCGGAGCGCGATCTCTCCCGCTCGCCGTTCTTCCAGGTGATGATGGTCGAGACCCTGGTCGAGAACCGCATGCTCGACGACATGGGCATCCGCCAGCTGGAGGTCGATCCCGGCGTGGCGCGGTTCGACTTCCTGTTCGACATGAGCGACCAGGGCCGGGAGCTGACCGGCGTCCTGGAATACAACTCCGATCTCTTCGACGCCACCAGCGCCGACCGCATCGTCGGCCGCTGGCTCACCCTGCTCGCCGCGATCGCCGAGGACGGCGAGGCGCGGGTGGGGGAGATACGGTTGCTGGGGGCGGAGGAGTGGGCCGTGGTGGCGGCGGGACCCTCACCCCCCTGCCCCCTCTCCCACCCGTGCTCGCTCCCTCCCGGGAGAGGGGGAGAGCTGGCAGAAGCAACAGCGCTGGTCGGCTTGGATGGCGTGGAGACCACCTATGCGGAGCTGCGGGCGCGCAGCAACCGGCTGGCCGCGTGGCTGCGGCGCCAGGGGGTGGGGCCGGACGTGTTGGTGGCCTTTACACTGGAGCGGTCGGTGGAGCTGCTCGTCGTTTTCCAGGCGATCCTCACGGCGGGCGGGGCGTACGTGCCGGTCGATCCCGAGCTCCCGGAGGAGCGGCGGGCGTTGATCCTGGAGGACTCGGGCGCGCGGATCGTCCTCACCCGGCCGGTTCTGGAAGCGCTCGACCTGTCCTCGGAAAGCGCGGAGGACCTGCCGCCTCTCGCCGGGCCGGAGAACCTGGCCTATCTGCTGTACACCTCCGGCTCCACCGGGCGGCCGAAGGGCGTCGCGATGACCCGCGGTGCCCTGGACAACCTGATCGCCTGGCAGCTGGCGTCCTTGCCGGGTGCCTGGCGGACGCTGCAATTCACCGCCTTGAGCTTCGACGTCTCGTACCAGGAGATCGTCTCCACCTGGGCCGCGGGAGGAACGCTCGTCCTCATCGGCGAGGAGGACCGGCGCGATCCGGCGGCGCTCTTGGCGGTGCTCCGTGCGCAGCGGGTGGAGCGGTTGTTTCTGCCGTTCGTGGCCTTGCAGCAGATCGCCGAAGCGGCGCGGGAGGAGGAGCTGCCGGAGAGCCTGCGCGAGGTGATCACGGCGGGCGAGCAGCTGCGCATCACCCCGGCCCTGGCCGCGATGTTCCGCCGCCTGCCCGGAGCCCGGCTGCACAACCAGTACGGGCCGACCGAGACGCACGTCGTCACCTCCTCGACGCTCGCGGGCGATCCCGCGCTCTGGCCGGCGCTGCCGCCGATCGGCCGGGCGTTCCCCGGTACGTGGGGGGTGGTGCTCGACCCGCACGGCGGGCCGGCCCCCCTGGGCGTCCCCGGCGAGCTGATGCTCGGCGGCGTCTGCCTCGCCCGCGGCTACCTCGGCCGCCCCGACCTCACCGCGGAGCGCTTCATCCCCGATCCGCTGGGTGATCCGTCCGATCCGTCCAATCCGTCCGATTCCCCGGGCGGGGGCCACCGCCTCTACCGCACCGGCGACCGCGCCCGCCTGCAACCGCGCGCCGGCGGCCCGCCCGAGCTGGAGTTCCTCGGCCGGCTGGACGACCAGGTGAAGATCCGCGGCTACCGCGTCGAGCCCGGCGAGGTGGAGGCGGTGCTCGCCGGCCATCCGGGGGTGGCGGCGGCGGCGGTGGCGGTGCGCGAGTCCGCGGCGGGTCTGCGGCTGGTGGCCTGGGTGGTGGCGGAGAAGGGGGCACCGGCGGATCTGCGGGCCTTCCTCGCCGCGCGCCTGCCGGATCACGCGGTGCCGTCGTCGATCACCGTGCTCGACGCCTTCCCGTTGACCTCCAGCGGCAAGGTGGACCGCCGGGCGCTGCCGGCCCCGGCCCTGGAGACCGGCGGCGGCCAGCTCGTCGCGCCGCGCACGGAGACCGAGGCGGTCCTGGCCGGCATCTGGCGCGAGGTGCTGGAGATCCCGCGCCTCGGCGTCACCGACGACTTCTTCGCCCTGGGCGGCCATTCGCTCCTCGCCACCCGTATCACCTCGCGGGTGCGGGCGGCGTTCGGCGTCGCCCTGCCGGTGCGCACGCTGTTCGAGGCGCCCACGGTGGCGCGGCTCGCGGCGCGCATCGACGAGGCGGCGGCCGGCGCTCCGGCACCGGAGGCACCGCCGCTCCTGCCGGTCCCGCGCGGCGGCGACTTCCCGCTGTCCTATGCGCAGCGGCGCCTCTGGTTCCTGCACACGCTGGACCCGGACACCGCGGCGTACCACATGACCGGCGCGTTCCGCCTGAGCGGCCCGCTCGCTCCGGCGGCTCTGGCCGGTGCGCTGCTCGCGATCGCCCGCCGGCATGAAGCCCTGCGCACCACCTTCCATCCCTCCGCCGGAGAGCCGGTGCAGCGGATCGCCGCCGCGGCGGCCCTGGCGCTGCCGCTGCTCGACCTGTCCGCCCTGCCGGAGGCGGTGCGCGACCGCGAGGCGCGGCGCATCGCCGAGAGCGAGGGGCGGCGGCCGTTCGACCTGGAGCAGGCGCCGCTCCTGCGCACCGCGCTGCTGCGCCTGGCGCCCGCGGAGCACCTGCTCACCACCACGCTCCACCACGCGGTGGGCGACGGCTGGTCCCTCGGCGTGCTGGCCGGCGAGCTGGCGGCGCTCTATCCGGCGGTCCTCGCCGGGGTGCCTCCCGCGCTGCCGGCGCTGCCGGTGCAGATGGTGGACTACGCGGTCTGGCAGCAGGGCTGGCTGCAAGGCGAGACGCTGCAGCGGCTGCTCCTGTGGTGGCGCGCGCACCTCGCCGGGGCCGAGGCGGCGCTGCGCCTGCCCACCGACCGGCCGCGGCCGGCGGGGCTGCTGCGCCACGCGCGCACCCTGCGCTTCCGGCTCCCCGGCGCGCTCGCCGAGGCGCTGGAGGCGCTCGGCCGGGAGCGCGGGACGACCCTCTTCATGCTCCTCCTCGCCGGCTGGGAGGCCGTGCTGCACCGCTGGTCCGGGCAGGGCGATTTCACCGTCGGCTCGCCGATCGCCAACCGCCACCCGGCCGCGGTGGAGGGGGTGATTGGCTGCTTCGTGAACACCTTGGCGCTGCGCGCCCGGGTGGCGGGGGACGAGCCGTTCGGCGCCCTGCTGGCGCGGGTGCGCGACGAGACCCTGGGCGCCTACGACCACCAGGACCTGCCGTTCGAGGTGCTCGTCGAGGCGCTGCAGCCCGACCGCGAGCTGTCGCGCGCGCCGATCTTCCAGGTCCTCTTCGCCCTCCAGAACACGCCGATGCCGCGCTTCGAGCTGGCCGGCCTGGTGCTCGGCGCGGAGCCGGTCGATCTCGACACGCCGAAGCTCGACCTCTCGCTGATCCTGGAGCGCGGCGCGGAGGGCATCGACGCGGTGCTCGAATTCGCCGCCGACCTGTTCGACGAGGCGACGGTCGCCCGCCTGGCGCGCCACTGGGAGAACCTGCTCGGCGGTGCCGCCGCGGCGCCGGGGACGGCGGTGGGCCTGCTGCCGCTCCTCACCGCCGAGGAGCGGCGCGAGCTGCTGATCGACAAGGTGCCGGCGCCGCTGCCGCTCGGTGGCCCCGCCCTGCTCCACGAGCGCTTCGCAGAGTGGGTGCGGCGGACGCCGGAGGCTCCCGCCCTGCGCGACGGCGACGCCGAGCTGACGTACCGCCAGCTCGCGGACAAGACGGATCGGCTCGCCGCCGCGCTGTGCGCCGCGGGCGTACGCCCCGGGGACCGCGTGGCCGTCGGCCTGCCGCGCAATGGCGCCGTGCCGGTGGCCGCCCTCGCCATCCTCAAGGCCGGCGCCGCCTGGCTGTATCTCGATCCCGCCTTGCCGCACGACCGCATCGCCTTGATGGCCGCGGACGCCGGGGTCACCGCGCTCTGCACCGACGCGCCCGGCGAGGCCCTCCTGCGGCCGTTGATGCCCGCCGGGACCCCGGTGCTCGCCGTCGATCTGGAGCCCGTCGCGCCGGGAGAGCCGGTCGTGCTGCCGGGGCTCGATCTGCCGGGGACGGCGCTCGCCTACGTGATCTACACCTCGGGCTCCACCGGCCGGCCGAAAGGAGTCTGCGGCACCCACCATGGCGCGCTCAACCTGGCGGAGGCGCTGCAGCGCCACTCCCGCGTGCCGCCGGGCACGGTGTGCAGCCAGTGGGCCAGTTACCTGTTCGACGCCTCGGTGCTGGAGCTGGCCGGCTGGTGGCTGGTCGGCGGCTGCCTCGACGTGGTGCCCGAGGCGGTGCGCACCGACGGCCCGGCGCTCGCCGCCTGGATGGAGCGGCGGCGGGTGGGCTGCGTCTTCCTGGCGCCCGCGATGCTGGTCGATTTCGCCGCCGGCTTCGAGCAGGCGGACGTGCCGCTCCTCCAGCTCACCTCCGGCGGCGAGGCGATGCTGACCGCGCCGCTCCAGTCCATCGCGCGGCGCCGGCCGCGGGCCTCGGTGTTCGACGTCTACGGCCCCACCGAGACCTCGATCGTGACCTCGTTCTGGCGCTATCCCATCGAGCGCGGCGAGGACCTCGCGGCCCACCAGCTCTACGCGCCGATCGGCACGCCGTACGCCAACCAGCGGGTGTATCTGCTGAGCCCGCAGGGGGAGCCGGTGCCGGTGGGGGTGGCCGGCGAAGTCTGCTCCGGTGGCGGGTATCTCGCCCAGGGCTACCTGGCGCGGCCCGACCTGACCGCCGAGCGCTTTGTTCCCGACCCCTTTGGGCAGTTGCTGGATCCGACGGATCGGTCGGATCGGTCGGATCGGACGGATCAATCACTCCACGGTGGCCGCCTCTATCGCACGGGTGACCTCGCGCGGTGGCGGCCGGACGGCCTTCTGGAGTTCATCGGCCGGGTGGACCACCAGGTGAAGATCCGCGGCCAGCGCATCGAGCTGGGGGAGATCGAGGCGGCGTTGCAGCGCCTGCCGCAGGTGGTGGAGGCCGCGGTGCTCGCCAACCTGCGCGACGGCGAGAAGCGGCTGGAGGCCTATGTGGTGGCCGCGCCGGGCACGGAGCCGACGGCCGCGGAGCTGCGCCAGAGCCTCGCGGCGACGCTGCCGGACTTCATGCTGCCTTCGGCCTTCGCCTTCCTCGACGCCTTGCCGCGCAACACCAGCGACAAGGTGGACCGCGGCCGGCTCGCCGCCCTCGTGCCGGAGGCCACCGCGGCGGCGGCCGTCTACATGGCGCCGCGCACGCCCGCGGAGGAGCTGGTGGCCGGCGTGTGGGCCGAGGTGCTCGGCGTGGCGCAGGTGGGCGCGACCGACGACTTCTTCACCCTGGGGGGGCACTCCCTCCTTGCGACGCGCGTCGTCTCCCGCCTCCAGAAGCTCGCCGGGGTCACGCTCCCCGTGCGCGCCCTCTTCGAAAGCCCGACCGTCGAGTCCCTGGCGGCGAAGCTTGCGGGGATGGGCGGCGGCGCCCCTCTCCCGGGAGAGGGGAGAGCGGTGGGAGAGGGGGCGGGGGTGAGGCCCGTGCCGCGCGACCGGCCGCTGCCGCTGTCCTTTGCGCAGGAGCGCATCTGGTTCCTGGAGCAGCTCCAGCCGGGGAGCACCGCCTACCACCTGCCGGCGGCGATCGATCTCAAGGGCGACCTCCGGCCCGCGGCGCTCGCCGCGGCACTGGCGGAGATCCTGCGCCGCCACGAGGCGTTGCGCACCGTCTTCCGCGAAGAAGGAGGCCGGCCGGTGCAGGTGATCCTGCCGGCGCCGCCGCCGGAGCTGCCGGCGATCGACCTCGGCGGTCTGCCGGAGGCGGCGCGCGCGGCGGAGGCCGGGCGGCTCGCGGCGGCGTGGTTCAGCCGTCCGTTCGATCTCCAGGCGGAGCCGATGCTCAACGCCGCGCTGCTCGCCCTCGCGCCGGGCCTGCACCGGCTGCTCCTGCTGCAGCACCACATCGCCTCGGACGGCTGGTCGCTCGGCGTCCTGGTGCGCGAGGTGGCGGCGCTCTATCCGCTCGCCGCGGGCCTTCCGGGGGGCACCCGGCTGCCCGAGCCACCGATCCAGTTCGCCGACTTCGCGGTCTGGCAGCGCGAGCGGCTGCGCGGCGCCCTTCTGGAATCTCTGATCGAGGCCGGGCGCGCGCAGCTCGCCGGAGCGCCGCCGGCCACCGACCTGCCCACCGACCGGCCGCGCCCGCGCACCCAGAGCTTCCGTGGCGAGATCCTGAACGTCACCTACAGCGAGCGCGGCGCCGCCTCCATGGCGGCGCTCGCCCGGCGGGAAGGAGCGACGCTGTTCATGGCGCTCCTCGCGGTGTTCCAGGCGCTCCTCCAGCGCTGGAGCGGCGAGGACGACGTGGTGGTGGGCACGCCGGTCGCCGGGCGCACGCGGCCGGAGCTGGAGAACCTGATCGGCGTGTTCATCAACACCCTGGCCCTGCGCGGCCGGCTGGACGGCGCGCCCACCTTCCGCCAGATGGTGGGCCGGGCGCGCGAGGCCGCGTTTGCCGCCTTCGCGATCCAGGAGCTGCCGTTCGAGACCCTGGTGGAGAAGCTGCACCCGGTGCGCGATCTCTCCCGGCCGCCGGTCTTCCAGACCATGTTCGCGCTCCAGAACGCGCCGCTCGGCCGCCTGGAGCTGCCCGGCCTGGTGCTGGAGCCGCTGCCCGCGGACGCCGGTGGCGCCAAGCTGGAGCTGCTCCTCTCGCTGACCGAGGAGGGGAGCACGCTCGCGGGGGGTCTGGAGTACAACACCACCCTCTTCGACCGCGCCACGGCCGAGCGGTTCCTGCGGCATTTCGGAGCCCTGGTGGAGGCCGCGGCGGCGGCGCCCGACGTGCCGCTCGCCCGCCTCTCGATCCTCGGGGCCGAGGAGCGGGCACAGCTCCTCGGCGCCTGGGCGGACGGCGGCGCCGTGCCGGCGGGCTCCGAGGAGCTGCTGCACGCCCGTTTCGCCGCCCTCGCGCTGGCCGAGCCCGCGGCGCCCGCGCTCACCTGGAACCGCCGCGACGTCTCCTATGGCGAGTTGGCGGCCCGCGCCTGGCGGCTGGCCCGCCACCTGCGCTCGCTGGGGGTGGGGCCGGAGGTGCGGGTGGGGATCTGCCTGGAGCGCTCGCCGGACCTCGTGGTCGCCCTCCTCGCGGTGCTCGCGGCCGGTGGCGCCTATGTGCCGCTCGATCCCACCCTGCCCGTCGAGCGGCGGGCGTTCCTGGTGCGCGACACCGCGATGCCGGTGCTCGTCGCCCGCCGCGGCCTGCTCGCCGGCCTGGCGCTGGACGGCCTCCACGTCGTCGATCCCGCCGAGGAGACGGCGGCCCTCGCCGCCCTCTCCGCGGAGCCCTTGCCGCCCTCCGCGGACCCCGGCAACCTCGCGTATCTCATCTACACCTCCGGCTCGACCGGCGTCCCCAAGGGCGTCGCCATCACGCACCGCAACGCCTCCGCGTTCCTGCGCTGGGCCACGGGCTTCTGGAGCCGTGAGGACCTCGCCGCCGTGCTCGCCGCCACCTCGGTGAGCTTCGATCTTTCGGTGTTCGAGCTGTTCGCCCCGCTCTCGGTGGGCGGCCGGGTGGTGCTGGTGGACAACGCGCTGCGCCTCCCGGAGGTGGCGGCGGACGGCGGCGTCACCCTGCTCAACACCGTGCCCTCCGCGCTGGCCGAGCTGCTGCGCCTGGGAGCGCTCCCCGCCACCCTGCGGGTGGTGAACCTGGCGGGCGAGCCGCTGCGCCGTCCGCTCGCCGACGCCCTCCACCAGGCCGGCGTGCCGCGCCTCTTCAACCTCTACGGCCCCTCCGAGGACACCACCTATTCCACCTGGGAGGAGATCCTCCCGGGAAGCGTGGGGGAGCCCGGCATCGGCCGCCCCATCGCCGGCACCCGCGCCTGGGTGCTCGACCCCGAAGGCCAGCCGGCCCCGGCCGGCGTCCCCGGCGAGCTCTGCCTCGGCGGAGCCGGCCTCGCCCGCGGCTACCACGACCGGCCCGAGCTGACCGCGGAGAAGTTCGTCCCCAACCCCTTTGGAGATCCGTCGGATCCGTCGGATCGGTCGGATCCGTCCGATTCCCACGGAGCCCGCCTCTACCGCACCGGCGACCGCGCGCGCCGGCGGCCCGACGGCACCCTGGAGTTCCTCGGCCGGCTCGACCACCAGGTGAAGATCCGCGGTTTCCGCATCGAGCTGGGGGAGATCGAAGCCGCGCTCGCCACTTGCTCCGGAGTGGCGGAGGCGGCGGTGCAGGTGCGCGAGCGCGAAGGGGACCGCCGGTTGGAGGCCTTCCTGGTGGCGGCACCGGGGCCGGAGCCGGGCCTGGCGGCGCTCCGCGCCGAGCTGGGCCGGCGCCTGCCCGAGCCGATGATCCCCTCCGCCCTGATCTTCCTGCCGGCCCTGCCGCGCACCGCGACCGGCAAGGTGGACCGCCGCGCCCTGGCCGGGATCGAGGCGACCCCGGGCGGCATCCGGCGCGAGTACGTGCCGCCGCGGACGGACATCGAAGAGTGGGTGGTGGCGACCTGCGCGCGGCTCCTCGGCGTGCCGCAGGTGGGCCTGCGCGACCGTTTCTTCGACCTCGGCGGGCACTCGCTCCTGGCCACCCAGCTCATCGCCCACCTGCGCGACGAGTGGTCCATCGAGCTGCCGCTCCCGGAGGTCTTCGCCGCGGTGGACATCGGCGACCTCGCCGACCGCATCACCGACCTGGGCCTCGGGCAGGCGGAGGACGCCGACCTCGCCGCCGCGCTCGCCGAGCTGGGCATCGACGCGCCCGGCGACGACCCGGAGGCCGAGATCCCGGCCGAGGTCCCGGCGCCGGCCGCCTTCGCCCCGCCGCCGCTCCAGCGCCTGCCGCGGCCGGCCGATCCCGCGGCGCCGTTCGAAGCGCCGCTCTCCTTCGCCCAGCTCCGCCTCTGGCTCATCGACCGCATCGAGCCCGGGAGCCCCACCTACAACGTCGGCCTCGCCGAGCGGCTGACCGGTGTGCTCGACCCCGCGCTCCTGGCCGGCGCGCTGGCCGCGGTGGTGCGCCGGCACGAGGCGGTGCGCACCACCTTCGCCGTGCGCGCCGGCGATCCGGTGCAGGTGATCCATCCGCCGGCACCCGTGCCGGTGCCGCTCCTCGACCTCACCGGCCTGCCGGAGGCCCTCCGCCGCGCCGAAGCGGCGCGCCTGGGGGTCGACGAGGAGATCCGGCCGTTCGATCTGGAGCACGGGCCGCTGCTGCGCACCTCCCTGCTGCGTCTCGCGCCGCAGGAGCACGTGCTGTTCCTCACCTTGCACCACATCGTCTGCGACGAGTGGTCGAACCGGTTGCTGCTGCGCGAGGCGATCCTGCTCTACGCGGCGCTCGCCACCGGCCGGCCCGCGGTGCTCCCGGCCGTGCCGGTGCACTATGCCGACTACGCGGTCTGGCAGCGCGGCTGGCTCACCGGCCCGGCGCTCGCCGCCCAGCTCGCCTTCTGGCGCGAGCGCCTCGCCGATCCGCCGGTCCTCGAGCTGCCCACCGACCGGCCGCGTCCGCCGTTGCAGACGTTCCGCGGCTCGCAGGTCCCGCTGCCGTTTCCGGCGGCCACGGCGGCCGGGCTCCTGTCGCTCAGCCACCACCACCGTCGCCATGGCGCCACGCCGTTCATGACCCTCCTCGCCGCCTTCCAGGCCCTCCTGGCGCGTACGGCGGGGCAGACCGACCTCACCGTGGGGACGCCGATCTCCGGCCGCAACCGCACCGAGGTGGAGAACGTGGTCGGCTTCTTCCTGAACACCCTGGTGCTGCGCGCCGACCTCGCGGGCGATCCGGCTTTCGGCGAGATCCTGGACCGCACCCGCGCCGGCGCCCTGGAGGCCTTCGGGCGCCAGGACCTGCCGTTCGAGAAGCTGGTGGACGAGATCGGCGTGCGCCGGAGCCTCGGCCATTCCCCGCTCTTCCAGGTGCTGTTCGTGCTCCTGCATGGCGCGCCCCTGCCCGCCACCGCGGCGGGCCTCGCCGCCGAGCCGTTCCCGGTCGAGGCGAAGACCGCCAAGTTCGATCTCACCGTGTCGCTCAGGGTCGACGGCGAGGCCCTGGGCGGGGTGATCGAGTACAACACCGACCTGTTCGACCGCACCACCGTGCTGCGCTTCGCCGAGCGCTTCCGCGTCCTCTGCGCCGCCGTGGTGGCCGACCCGGAGCGCCGGCTCGCCGCGCTGCCGCTCCTCACGGAGAGCGAAGCGCACCAGACGCTCCGCGAGCTGAGCGGTGCGCCGGCCCCGGCTGCCGCGGAGGTCGCGCTGCCGGAGCTCCTCGCCGCCTGGGCCGCCCGGGAGCCGGAGCGGATCGCGGTGGAGTGGGAAGGGGGCTCGCTCACCTACGCCGCGCTGGTGGACCGCGCCCGGGCGCGCGCCGCCGCGCTGCGGTCGGCTGGTGTGGGGCCGGAGGTGCCCGCCGCCTGCCTCGCCGGCCGCGGGCCCGAGCTGCCGGTCGACCTCCTCGGCGCCTTCTTCTCCGGCGGCGCCTGGCTGCCGATCGATCCCGCCTGGCCGGAGGAGCGGCGGCGGCTCGTCCGCGAGGAGAGGGGGGATGCGGGCTCCTCCTACGTCATCTACACCTCCGGCTCGACCGGGCGGCCGAAGGGGGTCGCCGTCCCCGCGCGGGTGCTGACCAACCTCGTGCTCTGGCAGATCGATCCAAGGCGCCCTGGGGCCACGCCGGACGCGGCGCGGACGCTGCAATTCTCGTCGCCGAGCTTCGACGTCTCGCTGCAGGAGATGCTCTCCACCTGGTGCACCGGCGGCACGCTCGTCCTCTCCACGGAGGAGGACCGGCGCGATCCCGCCGCGCTCGCCCGCCACCTGCGGGAGGCGCGGATCGAGCGGCTGTTCCTGCCCACGGTGGCCCTGCAGCAGCTCGCCGTCTGCCTCGCCCGGCCCGAGACCCCGGTCCCCGGCCACCTGCGCCGCGTGCTCACCGCGGGCGAGCAGCTCCAGGTGACGCCGCAGGTGGTCGAGGCCTTCCGCCGCCTCTCGGAGGCCACCGGAGGCACGGCGCTGCACAATCACTACGGGCCGTCCGAGACGCATGTGACGACCGAGCTGATCCTGGACGGCGATCCGGCCTCCTGGCCCGCCCGGCCCACGATCGGCCGCCCGCTCGCCGGCACCACCGCCTACGTGCTGGACGCCGCCCTGGAGCCGGTGCCCCTGGGAGTCCCCGGCGAGCTGTTCCTGGGGGGCATCTGCCCGGCCACCGGCTACCGCGGAAGCCCCGACCTCACCGCCGAGCGCTTTCTTCCCGATCCCTTTGGAGATCCGTCGGCTCGCCTCTACCGCACCGGCGACCGCGCGCGCCTCCTGCCGGACGGCACCCTGGAGTTCCTCGGCCGCCTCGACCACCAGGTGAAGGTCCGCGGCTACCGCGTGGAGCCGGGGGAGGTGGAGGCCGTGCTGGCGGAGCACCCGCGGGTGCGGGCGTGCGCCGTGGCGCTGGTCGCCGGGCCGCCCGAAGACCGCCTGGTCGCGTGGTACGTGGCGGACGGCGAGGTGGCGCCGGGCGAGCTGCGCGATCCACTGCGCGACCATCTGCGCGCGCGCCTGCCGGAGCCGCTGGTGCCGGCCGCCTTCGTGCCGCTCGCCGCCCTGCCGCTCTCCGCCACCGGCAAGGTGCAGCGCTCCGCCCTCCCCGCGCCGGAGGGCGAGCGTCCGGCCACGGCGCCCTACGTGGAGCCGCACACCACCCTGGAGCGCACGATCGCCGCCGTGTTCCGCGAGGAGCTGGGCCTCGACCGCGTCGGCCGCGAGGACAACTTCTTCGACCTCGGCGCCCACTCCCTCACCCTGGTGCGCGCCGCCGACCGGCTCGCCGCGGAGCTCGGCCGGCCGGTCGCCGTGCTGGAGCTGTTCCGCACCCCCACCGTCGCCACGCTCGCCCGCCGGCTCGAAGGCGAGGAGGAGAGCCTGCCGTCCCGCGAGACTCTGGAAGAGCGCACGGCCACCCGCCGGCAATCGCTGGAACGGCGGCGCGAGCTGCGTTCGCGCAAGGGGGGGGAGGGGTGAGGGGGGCCGGGGACGCCCGACGGCTACGTCCGAGCGGGGGCTATCGCAACCTGCGGTCGTTCCAGGTCTCCACGCTCATCTATGACGCGACGGTCTCGTTCTGCGATCGCTTCCTGGACAAGCGGTCCCGCACCGTGGACCAGATGGTGCAGGCGGCGCGCAGCGGGCGGCAGAACATCGCCGAAGGCAGCCGGGCCTCGGCCACCTCGTCGCAGACCGAGCTGCGCCTCGTCAACGTCGCGCGGGCGAGCCTCGACGAGCTTCTGCTGGACTACGAGGACTTCCTGCGCCAGCGCAGCAAGCGCCAATGGGCGAAGGATGACCGCGAAGCCCGGGAGGTGCGGGCGGTCGGGAGAGCCGGCTCCGCCGCCGCCGCCCCGTACGCTCCCTGGCTGAGCCACGCCGACCCGGGCGTGGTGGCGAACGCAGTGATCTGCCTGATCCACCAGGCCAACTACTTGCTCGACCAGCAGATCGCCGCGCTGGAGCGCGATTTCATCCACCAGGGCGGCTACAGCGAGACCCTTGCGGCAGCCCGGCTCGCCGAACGCGACCGCCAGCGGCACCGGGGCCTTGTGGATCGGACGGATCCGACGGATCGGACTGATCCGTCCGATGACTTGGCCCCGACTGCCGCGGAGGCCCCGCCGGCTTGCCCGGCCTGTGGCAAGGCCATGGCCTTGCGGATCGCCCGACAGGGTGCCCGTGCCGGGTCCCGGTTCTGGGGTTGCACGGGCTACCCGCACTGCAAGGGAACACGGCCGATCGAAGGCGTGCCGCCATGCTGAGCCTCTCCCACACCCAGCGTGGCCTCTGGTTCCTTCACCGCCTGCACCCGGGGAGCACCGCCTACCACATGGCCACCCTCACCCGGGTGGTGGGCGATGTGCCCGTGGAGGCCATCCGTGCCTCGTTCCAGCGGATGCTCGACCGCCATCCCGCGCTGCGCACCACGTTTCCGCTGGTGGGAGACGAGCCGGCGCAGGTGATTCCGGAGGCGGGGGAGGTGGCGTTCGAGGTGGTCGAGGCGACGGGGTGGAGCGCGGGGGCGCTGCGCGCCGCGATGGAGGCGGCGGCGTACCGGCCGTTCGACCTCCAGCGCGGGCCGATCTTCCGCGCCACGGTGTTCGTCCACGGCGCGGAGCGCTACCTGGTGGCTGCGATGCACCACATCGTCTCCGACTTCGCCGCGCTGGCGAATCTCCTGCGCGAGGCGCCGCCGGAGGGGAAGAGCTTTGCGCAGTTCGTCGCCTGGCAGGCGGAGATGCTCGCCGGGCCGGAGGGGGAGAGGCTGGAGGCGTTCTGGCGCGAGCGGCTGGACGGCCTGCCGGAGCTGAATCTTCCCGCCGACCGGGTCAAGCCCGCCCATGCGCCGGAGCAGGCGGGCGCCGTCTGGCGCACGATTGCGCCCGCCACCCTCGGCCCGCTCAAGGCGCTCGCCCGGGCCGAAGGAGCCACCCTCTACGTGGTCCTTCTCGCCGCCTGGCAGACGCTGCTCTCGCGCTACACCGGGCAGGAGGACTTCGCCGTCGGCTCTCCGGTGGCCGGCCGGCCGGCGGGCTACGGCCGGGTGTTCGGCTACTTCACGAATCCCCTGGTGCTGCGCGCGGATCTGGCGGGCGATCCGCCGTTTCGCACGCTGGTGGAGCGCACCCGGCGGCGGGTGGTGGAGGCGCTGGATCATCAGCACTTCCCTCTGCCCCTTCTGGTCGAGCGCCTGCGCGCCCGCTCCGAGCTGTTCCGCACCCTCTTCGTCTTCCACCGCGCGCCCGCCGGGGCCGAGGGGCTGGTCGGCTTCTCGCTGGGCCGCGGGGGCGCCCGCCTGCCGATCGACGGCTTCGCGCTGGAGTCGCTCCCGAACGCCCCGCGTGGCTCGCAATTCGACCTGACCCTCGCGGCCGGCGAGATGGCGGGCGCCCTGGAGCTGCAGATCGTCTACGACGCCGCCCGCTTCGACGCGCCGACGCCCGCGCGCTGGCTGCAGCACTTCGACCGCCTGCTCGCCGGGGTGGCGGAGAACCCCGAGTGTCCGCTCTCCGCCTTGCCCTTGCTCACCCCCTGGGAGCGCCACCACCTGCTCGCCGAGGTCAACGACGGCGCGGACGCCGGTCTCCCCTGGCCCACCCTGCACGAGGGCTTCGAGCGCCAGGCGCGGCAAACCCCACAGGCGACCGCCCTGATCGACGGCCTCCGCCGCCTCACCTACCAGGAGCTGGACGAGCGCGCCACCGCCCTCGCCGAGGACCTCCGCCGCCGCGGGGCCGGCCCGGAGACCGTGGTGGCCGTCAAGCTGCCGCGCACCGCGGAGCTGATCGTGGCTTTGCTGGGCGTGTTGAAGAGCGGCGCGGCGTACCTGCCGCTCGACCCCACCTACCCGGAGGAGCGGATCGCGTTCATGTTGGCGGATGCGGGGGCCGAGTGGTTGCTGGGGCCTGGTGGGATCGGACGGATGGGACCGATCCGACCGATCCGACCCATCGAAGGCGACGCCGGCTCCCGCCGGCTCGCTTACCTCATTTACACCTCCGGCTCCACCGGCCGCCCGAAGGGCGTCGCCATCGAGCATGCCGCCGCGGTGCGGCTGGTGGCCTGGGCGCGCGCGGCGTTTTCCCCGGCGGAGCGGGCGGGGGTGCTGGCGGCCACCTCGGTGAATTTCGACCTGTCGATCTTCGAGATCTTCGTCCCGTTGTCGACGGGGGGCGCGGTGATCCTCGCCGAGAACGCGCTGGCCCTCCCGGAGCTGCCGGCGCGGGGCGAGGTCACCCTCGTCAACACCGTCCCCTCCGCGCTCGCCGGGCTGTTGGAGATGGGACCGCTGCCGCCCTCCGTGCGCACGGTCAACCTGGCCGGCGAGCCGCTGCGGCGCGCCCTGGCGGACCAGATCCTCGCCACCGGGGTCAAGCTGTGGGATCTCTACGGCCCTTCCGAGGACACGACCTACTCGACCGGCGCGGTGGTGGCGGGAGAGCCCGGGGAGCCCTTGATCGGCTGGCCGCTCGCCGGCTCGCGCGCCTTCGTGCTCGACCGCCGGGGAGACCCGGCGCCGCTCGGCGTCCCCGGCGAGCTGTGCCTGGGCGGGGGAGGCCTCGCCCGCGGCTACCTCGGCCGCCCCGAGCTGACCGCCGAAAAGTTCATCCCCGCACCGTTTGATCTGGCTGATCCCCGCGGCGCGCGCCTCTACCGCACCGGCGACCTCGTGCGCCGCCGCCCCGACGGCGCCCTCGAGTACCTGGGGCGCCTCGACCACCAGGTGAAGATCCGCGGGTTCCGCATCGAGCTGGGCGAGGTCGAGGCGGCGCTGCTGGCCCTCCCCGGCGTGCGCGAGACGGTGGTGGTGGCACAGGGCGGGGCGCTCGTCGCCTACGTGGTGGGCGAAGCCGGCGCTCTGGAGGAGGCCCTGCGGCAGCGGCTGCCGGCGCCCTTCGTGCCGTCGTTCTTCGTCGCTCTCGATGCGCTGCCGCGCACCCCGAACGGCAAGGTGGACCGCAAGGCCCTGCCGGCTCCGGTGGTGGCCGAGGAACATGCCACGGAGGCGCCGGTCGGGCCGGTGGAGGAGGCGGTGGCGGCGGTCTGGGCGGCGGTCCTGGGGCGTGAGCGGATCGGCCGGTTCGAGCGCTTCTTCGAGCTGGGCGGCCATTCGCTCCTGGCCGCGCGGGTGGTGGCGCGGCTGCGCGAGGCGCTCGGGCTCGATCTGCCGTTGACCGCGCTGTTCGACGCTCCCACGGTGGCGGGTCTCGCGCTGCGCATCGCCGCGGCGCGGGCGGCGGCGGAGGCGCCGCTCGTACCGGTGCCGCGCGACCGTCCCTTGCCGCTTTCCTTCGCCCAGCACCGCCTCTGGTTCCTGGATCGCCTGGAGCCCGGCAGCCCCCTCTACAACGTGCCGATCGCCTTCGCCCTGCACGGGCCGTTCGCGCCGGCGCGCCTGGAGGGGGTCCTCTCCGCGATCGAGCGGCGGCACGAGGCGCTGCGCACGGTGTATCCCGCGGCGGCCGGCGTCCCCCGCCAGGAGATCCTGCCGGCGCAGCCGTTCTCCCTGCCGGCGGTCGACCTCTCCGGCCTGCCGGAGGCCGTGCGGGAGACGGTCGCCCGCGGGCTGCGCGCGGCCGAGGCGCGGCGGCCGTTCGACCTGGAGCGCGGCCCGGTCTGGCGGGCGCTCTGCGTGCGGCATGGGGAGACGCGCCACGAGGTTCTGCTGACCCTCCACCACATCGCCGGCGACGGCTGGTCGCTGGATGTCCTGGAGCGCGACGTGGCCGCCCTTTTCACCGGGGATACGCTGCCGCCCTTGCCGGTGCAGCCGGCCGACGCCGCGGTCTGGCAGCGCGAGCGGCTGACCGGGGCGCGCCTGGCGGCGGACCTCGCGTGGTGGCGGACGCGGCTGGCCGGCGCGCCGCCGCTCGACGTCCCCGGGGACCGCCCGCGCCCCGCCGCGCCCACCGTGCGCGGCTTCCACATCGTGGCGCCGTTTCCGGCGGACCTCGCCACGGACCTGCGGGCGTTGCGCCGCCACGCCGCCGGGGACCTGACGCTCTACCAGGTCCTGCTCGCCGGCTTCGTGGCCCTCCTGGGGCGCTGGAGCGATCAGCGCGACGTGGTGCTCGGTGCGCCGGTGGCCGGCCGCGGACGCACCGAGCTGGACGGCGTGATCGGCCTCTTCGTCAACACGCTCGTCCTGCGCTTCGACCTGACGGCCGAGCCGGGCTTCGCGGCGCTCGCCGGGCAGGCGCGGTCGGTCGTCGTGGAAGCCCAGGCGCAGGGCGAGATGCCGTTCGAGCGGCTGGTCGAGGAGCTGGCACCGGATCGCGCCGCCGGCCGGGCACCGCTCGCCCCGGTGCTGTTCGACCTCGCCCACGCGGCACCACCGCGCGAGCTGCCGGGCGGCCTGCGCCTCCGCCGCCTCCCGGTCGCCTCCGGCACCGCCAAGCTCGACCTCATCCTGCACGTGCAGGAGGAGGGAGACACCCTGACCGCCGATCTGGAGGCGAGCGCCGACCTGTTCGACCGCACCACCGGCCGGCGGCTCGTCGAGGCCTGGCTGCGCCTGCTCGCCGCGGCCGTGCGGGCGCCGGAGGTCCGGTTCACCGATCTCCCCCTGCTCTCCGCCGTCGAGCAGGCCGAGATCGTCTGCGAATGGAACGACACCGCCGGGGAGGCGCCGCGCGCCGCCCATCTCTACGATCTGTTCGACCGCCATGTGCGCGAGCGCCCGGACTCTCTGGCCGTGGTGTGGAACGAGACCCGGCTCACCTGGGAGGAGCTCGCCGCCCGGGTGAGCGCGCTCGCGCAGCCTCTGCGCGCGCTGGGCGTGGGACCGGAGGTGCCGGTCGCCTTCTGCCGCGAGCGCGGCCCAGGGCGGCTCGTCGCCCTGCTGGCGATCCTCCAGGCCGACGGGCTCTACGTCCCCCTCGACCCCGCCTGGCCGGACGAGCGGCTCGCCTGGATTCTCGACGACTGCGCCGCACCGGTCCTGCTCACCGAATCCTCCTTGCAGGACCGGTTCCGCGGCTTCCGCGGGACGCTCCTGCGCGAGGGCGACGAGGTGGGCGCGCCGGCCTCCACGCCTCTTCGGCCCCGCGGAACGGGTGCCGCCTACCTCATCTACACCTCGGGCTCCACCGGTCGCCCCAAGGGCGTGCTCATCGAGCACCGCGCGGCGGCCTCGCACGCTTCGAGCTTCGCCGCGTCATTCGGTCTCGGGCCGGACGACCGCATGCTGCAAGTCGCCTCGATCGGCTTCGATCTGAGCGTCGAGGAGATCTTCGTCGCCTTCGCCGCCGGGGCCGTGCTGCACATCGGTCCCGCCGAGATGGCGCTGTCCGCCACCGTCTTCCTGGACCTGTGCCGGCGGTGGGGGCTTACCATGGTCACCCTGACGACCGCGTTCTGGCACGAGATCGTCCGCGAGATCGAGGCACGCCCGGAGGCGCTGCCGCCGACCCTGCGGCTGGTCACCATCGGCGGCGAAACCGTGCTGCCGGAGCGGGTCGCCGCCTGGTGGCGCCACGCCGGGCCGGACGTCCGCCTGTTCAACACCTATGGCCCCACCGAGGCCACGGTCATCGCCACCGGGCTCGTGGTGGGGGAGGACACGCTCGGCGGCCCGTTCGGCGTCCCCCTCGGCCCGCCCTTGCCGCACATCCGCGCCTACGTTCTCGACCGCGCGCTGCGGCCGGTGCCCCCGGGCGTCCCGGGCGAGCTCTGCATCGGCGGCGCCGGCGTCGGGCGCGGCTACCTGGGCCGGCCGGATCTCACCGCGGAGCGCTTCGTCCCGGACCCGTTCGGCCTTGGGGGCGACCGCCTCTACCGCACCGGCGACCGCGCCCGCCACCGCCCGGACGGCCGCCTCGAATTCCTCGGCCGTGTCGACCACCAGGTGAAGATCCGCGGCTTCCGCATCGAGCCGGGCGAGACGGAGGCCGTGTTGGCCACCTGCCCCCTGGTGGCCGGGGTGGCGGTCCTCGCCCTGCCGGACGACCGGGGGGAGCTGCGCCTCGCCGCCTTCGTGGTCCCCGCTCCCGGTGCGGCTCCCACGCCGTCCGCGCTGCGCGCCTTCCTGCTCGCTCGCCTGCCGGAGCACCAGGTGCCGTCCGCCTTCACGATCGTGCCGGCCCTGCCGCTCACGCCGAACGGCAAGCTCGACCGGCGCGCCCTGGCCCGGCTCCGGCCGACGGAGGACGCCGCCGCGCCGCCGGCCCGGTGGCTGCCGCGCGATCCGGTGGAGGAGCAGGTGGCCGCCGTGTGGGCCGAGGTCCTGGAGGTCCCGGTGGAGCAGATCGGGCCGCGCGCCGACTTCTTCGCTCTCGGCGGGCACTCGCTCCTCGCCACCCGCATCGGCGCGCGGCTGCACCAGGCGTTCGGTGTGGACGTGCCCCTGCGCGACGTCCTGGAGGTCCCGGTGATCGAGGAGCTGGCGGCGCGCGTCCGCGGCCTGCTGGCCGGCACCTCCGCGGAGGCCCCGGTGCCGCCGCTCCTGCCGGTGCCACGGACCTCCCCGCCGCCGCTCTCGTTCGCACAGCTCCGGCTGTGGATCATCGACCGCATCGAGCCCGGCTCCGCGGCCTACAACGTCGCCCTGGCCGTCCGCCTGGAGGGGGCTCTGGAGCCTGCGCTGCTCGCCGCGGCGCTGGGGGAGGTGGCGCGCCGGCAGGAGGCGGTGCGGACCACGTTCAGGGTGGAGGGCGGTGATCCGGTGCAGATCGTCCATCCGCCGGCCCCGGTCCCCCTGCCGCTCCTCGATCTCGGCGCCTTGCCGGACGCCGCGCGGGCCGCCGAGGCGCTGGCGTGGGCGCGGGCGGAGGAGAGCCGGCCGTTCGACCTGGAGAACGGCCCCCTGCTGCGTGCCGCCGTGCTGCGGCTCGCGCGGGAGGAGCACCTGCTGCTCCTCAACCTGCATCACGCCATCTGCGACGAATGGTCGCTGCGTCTGCTGTTCGGCGAGGTCGTCACCCTCTATGCCGCCGGCCGTTCCGGCACGGCGGCGACGCTGCCGGTGTTGCCGGTGCAGTACGCGGACTTCGCCGTCTGGCAGCGCGGCTGGCTGACCGGCCCGGTGCTCGCCGCGCAGCTCGCGTTCTGGCGGGAGCGGCTCGCCGATCCGCCCGTCCTCGAGCTGCCCACCGACCGGCCCCGGCCGCCGGTGCAGACCAACCGCGGTGCGCGTCTTCCCTTCGTGGTGCCGCCTGCGACCGGTGCGGCGCTGCGCGCCCTGGGGCGGAGCCGGGGAGCCACCGCCTTCATGACCTGCCTCGCCGTCTGGCAGGCGCTCCTCGCGCGCACCGCCGGGCAGACCGACCTGACCGTCGGCACGCCGATCACCGGCCGCTCCCGCGCCGAGGTGGAGAGCCTGATCGGCTTCTTCCTGAACACCCTGGTGCTGCGCGCCGATCTCTCCGGCGATCCCGGATTCGCCGAGATGGTGGACCGCGCCCGCGTCCGCGCCCTGGAGGCCTTCGCCCACCAGGACCTGCCGTTCGAAAAGCTGGTGGACGAGCTCGGCGTGCGCCGCAGCCTCGGCCATGCGCCGCTCTTCCAGGCCCTCTTCGTCCTCCTCCACGCCACGCCGCTCCCCGCCGCGGCCACCGGCCTGCGGGCCACCCCGTTCGCCACCGGCGGGGCGACCGCGAAGTTCGACCTGACCCTGGACCTGGAAGCCGACGGCGACGCGCTGACCGGTGTGATCGAGTACAACACCGACCTGTTCGACGCCACCACGGCGCGGCGGCTCGCCGCCCGCTTCTGTGCCCTCGCCGCGGGAGCCGCAGCCGATCCGGAGTGTCCCCTCTCGGCCCTCCCCGTCCTCCCGGAGGGCGAGGCGCACCAGATCCTCCACGAATGGAACGACCGGCCGCCGCGCCACGACGTGGAGGTGCCTCTGCACGGCCTCGTCGAAGCCTGGGCGGACACCGATCCGGAGCGCCCCGCGGTGGAGTGGGAGGGGGGCTCCTTCACCTACGCGGAGCTGGTCGGCCGCGCCCGCGCGCTCGCCGTCCGCCTGCGTTCGCTGGGCGTCGGGCCGGACGTCCCGGTCGCCGTCTACGCCGAGCGGGGACCCGAGCTCGCCGTCGCCTTCCTGGCCATCCTGGAAGCGGGCGGCGCGTATCTCCCGATCGATCCCTCCTACCCGCAGGAGCGCCAGCTCTTCATGCTGCAGGACTCCGGTGCTCCGGTGCTGCTGGTGCCCGAAAGCCTCCTGGAGGCGGCGCCGCCGACGTCGGCCCGGGTGGTGGCCCTCACCTCTGCATCGGACGGATCGGTCGGATCGGTCGGATCGATCCGATCCGGTCCTGGAAGCGAGGCCACCGCCTACTTGATCTACACCTCCGGCTCCACCGGGCGCCCGAAAGGCGTCGCGGTGCCGCACCGGGTGCTGGCCAACCTGATCCTCTGGCAGCTCGACCCTGCACGGCCGGGCTCGTTGCCGGGTGCCTGGCGGACGCTCCAGTTCGCCTCGCCGAGCTTCGACGTGTCGCTCCACGAGATGCTCGCCACCTGGTGCGCCGGGGGCACCCTGGTGCTCGCCTCGGAGGAGGACCGCCGCGATCCGGAACGCCTGGTGCGCCACCTGGCCGAGGCGGGTGTCGAGCGCCTGTTCCTCCCCTTCGTCGCCCTGCAGCAGCTCGCCGACCGGCTGGCGCGGCCGGAGACGCCGGTCCCGGCGCGCTTGCGGCGCGTGATCACCGCCGGTGAGCAGCTCCAGGTCACCCCGCAGGTCGTCGAGGCCTTCCGCCGGCTCTCGGCGGCGACCGGTGGCACCGCGCTCCACAACCACTACGGGCCGTCGGAGACCCACGTGGTCACCGAGCTGATCCTCGACGGCGATCCGGCGCTCTGGCCCGCGCTGCCCGCGATCGGCCGGCCCCTCTCCGGCGTCACCACCCACCTGCTCGACCGCGCCTTCCAGCCGGTGCCGGTGGGCGTGGTGGGGGAGCTGTTCCTGGGAGGCCTCTCCCCGGCGCGAGGCTACCTCGGCCGCCCCGACCAGACCGCCGAGCGCTTCCTCCCCGATCCCTTCAGCGATGCGTCCCACCCCGGAGGCCGCCTCTACCGCACCGGCGACCGGGCGCGCCTCCTTCCCGACGGCACCGTCGAGTTCCTCGGCCGCATCGACCACCAGGTGAAGATCCGCGGCTACCGCATCGAGCCTGGGGAGATCGAGGCCGTGCTCGCGGCGCATCCCAAGGTGCGGGAGTGCGCGGTGGGGGTGCGGGAGGGTCATCGCGAGAAAGGGCCGGGCGACCGGCGCCTCATCGCCTGGGTGGTGACCACGGGCGAGCTCGGCCCGACCGAGCTGCGCGACCACCTGCGCGAGCGGCTGCCCGAGCCGATGGTGCCCTCCGCCTTCGTGCAGCTCGACGCCCTGCCGCTCACCGGCTCCGGCAAGGTGCAGCGCTCGGCCCTGCCGGCACCGGAAGGGGAGCGCCATGCCGCCTCCCCCTACGTCGAGCCGCAGAGCGTCCTGGAGAAGGAGATCGCCGATGTCTTCCGCGCCGAGCTGGAGCTCGACCGCGTCGGGCGCGACGACAACTTCTTCGACCTCGGCGGCCACTCGCTCACCATGGTCCGCGCCGCGGGCCGGCTCTCCGAGCGCCTCGGCCGGCCGGTCGCCGTGCTCGACCTCTTCCGCACCCCGACGGTCGCCTCCCTCGCCCGCCAGCTCGGCGGCGGCGAGGAGACCCTGCCGGCTCGCGAGACCTTGGAGGAACGCGCGGCGACGCGCCGGCAATCGTTGGGGCGGCGGCGCGAGCTGCGGGAGAAGGGCCGGGGCTGAGGGCTCTGGCATAATACGCCGCCATGCACGAAGACCTGTTGGACACCGCCACCACCGCCGCCCGCGCCGGCGCCGCCATCTTGCAAAGCTATTTCCGGCGCGACGGCCTGCAGGTGAGCCGCAAAGGGCAGAACGATTTCGTCACCGAGGCGGACAAGGCGAGCGAGGCCGCCGTCCTCGGCGTGATCCGGCAGGGCTTCCCGGACCACCGCATCCTCGCCGAGGAAGGCGGCGGCGCGGATCTGAACGAAGGCAGCGCCTACGAATGGCTGGTCGATCCGCTGGACGGCACCACCAACTTCCTCCAGGGGCTGCCGGTCTGGTGCGTCTCGGTCGCCTGCCGCCACGAGGGAGAGATCGTGGCCGGCGTGGTGCTCGATCCGGAAGGGAACAACCTGTTCGCGGCGCGCCGCGGCGGGGGCGCCACCTGGAACGGCCGTCCGATGACTGCCTCGCGCCATCCGGGCCTCGACGGCGCCTTCCTCGCCACCGGGTACCCGTTTCGCGCCTTGCCGACCCTCGACCTCTACCTGAACGTCTTCCGCGACGTCTTCCGCCGCTCCAAGGCGATCCGCCGCTGCGGCTCGGCGGCCCTCGACCTGGCCTATACCGCGGCCGGCGTCTACGACGGTTTCTTCGAGTTCCGCCTCTCCCCCTGGGACATCGGAGCGGGCGTCCTGTTGATCGAAGAAGCGGGCGGGACGGTCACCGATCTCGACGGCGGGGCGGGCTACTTCCGCGGCGGCAATGTCGTCGCCGGGGGCCGCGAGGTGCACCGCGGGCTCTGGGAGGTGATCGCCGGGCATGCCTGCGAGGCGGAGCTCGACCGTCTGAATCCGGTGGGCGCGGCGTGAAACCCGGCATGGAGAGCTGGACGGTCGAGATCCAGGTGCACCCGGCCAACATCCGGCGGCCGGTGCGGTCTCTCTTGTTCCATCGCTACCAGACCACCCTCGTCTCGATCGCCATCCTCATCTACATCCTCTTCCTCGCCCTGGGGGCCGGCCTCGCGCCGGGGGTGATCAGCGCCTGGCTGAACGACAAGGAATACGGCGCCCTGGCCTCCGAGCGGGCGCGCCAGGGGAAGCTTCTGCAGGCCCGCCTGGAAAGCCTGGCCGAGCTGGAGAGGAGAACCGACGGCCTCTACCTGGACCTGTACAAGCTTTTTCTCGCCTACGGGCTGCCGAAAGCGCCACCGGCGCCTGCACCGGCGGGTCCGCTGTTCGCGACCGAGGAGGTCCCCGAATCCGTTTACGCCACTGCGGTGCAGGAGGGAAACCGTCGGAGCTTTCGCATCCGCCAGAGGCTGGCACACCTCGACACGTCCCTCGGTACGGTGCGGGCTTTCGAGCGCAGCCATCCGGAGCGGGTCCGGCTCACCCCGGCGATCTGCCCGCTGCGCGGGGAGCTGGTGATCACCAGCTCCTTCCGGCGGCGGCGCAGCCCGTTCACCAAGGAGCTGGACTTTCACCCGGCCCTCGACCTGGCGGCCCCGGTGGGTACGCCCGTGCTGGCCACGGCGGACGGTGTGGTCGCTTTCGCCGGTCAGGTTCCGGCAGGGCGCAATCCCGCCTGGTGGCGCCTCGGCAACCTGGTGATCCTGCGCCACGGGAACCTCTTTGTCACCGCCTACGGGCACTGCCAGGAGCTGCGCGTCCGCGCCGGCCAGAGCGTGCGCCGGGGTGACGTGGTGGCCACCGTGGGCAACACCGGGTGGAGCCCCAGCCCCCACCTGCATTACGAAGTGCGCCGCAACACCACCGCCAACGGCCTGGACTTCCGCCCCATCGACCCGGCCGTCTACATCCTCGACCGCCGCTGGCAGGCCGACGAGCGTCTCCTGATGGGGAAATCCATCACCGCCCCCCGGGGCTCGTGGGAGCCGCTGCCGCCGGGCCTCGTGCGGTAACGTCAGCCCGTCTCCTCCCGGAGAACCACTTCCAGGGCCCTCCGGAAGGCGGCCGGGTCGATCGCCGGGTACCGGTAGAGGTACGGCTCGATCTGCTCGAATCGCTGGCGAAGCTCCGCAGGCTCGATCAATCGCCGGTCGAGCATCTGGCGGACATCCAGGCGGTCCTGGGAATGTCCTCGCTGGATCTTGGAGAGCGCCTGGGCGTAGAAGTCGTAGTGGAAGAACGACAACTGTCCTTCGCGGGCGATGAAGGCGCTCCGCTCGTGCCAGCCGGGGAGCTCCGGGATGAACTGATCCGGGGAGGCCAGCTCGATGTTGATTTCAAGCTGGTCCTTGATGCGCGGAAACGACCGGAGGAGGCGATCCGCGTCAGGCTCCAGCTTGATGTCGACGTCGATCGTGCTCGATCGCCAACCGAAGAGAACCGCCGTGGCCCCACCGGTGAAGTAGAGGCGGCTCTCCGTTTCCGCTTCTCGCCCCAGCTCCCGCATCAAGCGCCGGAGCCGTTCCGCGTCTACAGGCCGGCGCATTCTGCCGCGTTCTCGAAGCTGACGAGGCGCCGAACGAGCGCGTTGTACCGGGAGTGCGCCGAATCCGGATCGGATGCCGCCAGACGATCGTAGAGGCGATGCTCGGGCGAGGGGATCACTCCTACCGGGACCGCCAAACCGATGCTGCGCAGGCGCGGTGCGCCGATGGAGACTAGGAGCGCGGGGATGGAGTCCCGGCCGATGGACAGGTCGGCGAGCCCTTCCTCGACCAGATCGCCGCCGGGGAACGCAGCGAGTGACATGGCCAGGAGTATAGCCGAAGCAGGGCCCGGGACCCGCTCAGGCGGCGCTCGGGCGCTCCGGCGCCGTGACCGCCCGTTGCCGGAAGGTCCGCGGCGAGAGGCCGAGCTGGCGCTTGAAGGCTTTGCTGAAGGCGGCCTCCGATTCGTAGCCGGAGCGCTCGGCCAGCTCGCGCAGGGTGAGCTGGCCATCGCGCAGCAGGCTCGCGGCGAGGCGCATCCGCCAGCGTGTGAGGTAGGTGAGCGGCGGCTCGCCGACCAGCTCACGGAAGCGCGCCGCGAAGGGAGAGCGGGAGAGGCCGACCGCCGCGGCCAGCTCGGTCACGCTCCAGTCGCGCTCCGGCTCGCGGTGCAGGTGCGCGAGCGCCGCGCCCACCTGGGGATCGCGCAACGCGCCGAGCCAGCCGCCGCCCCCCTCCGGCTGTGCGTCGAGCCAGACGCGCACCGCCTGCACGAAGATGACGTCGGTGAGCCGGGTGAGGATGGTGCCGGTGCCCGGCCGGGGCTGGCGCGCTTCGTGGAGGAGCAGCTGGAGCAGCGGGCCGAGCCAGGCGCCGGTGCCCGCGCTCTGGCCGGGCACGTGGAGCACCGGCGGCAGCGCCGCGAGGACGGGATTGTCGCTTCCCAGGCCGAGCTCGAAGGCGCCGCAGAGGATCTGCGTCGCGGCGCCGCTCCCGCCATGCCGCAGCACGTAGTGGCCTCCGGCTTCCTGGCGCGGCAGGCGCTCCAGCGGCACCGGCGGCGCGTCCGGTGTGTCGGCGAGCGTGTGGCCGCGGCCGTGCGGAACGATCACCAGGTCACCCGTGGCGAGCGGCAACGCCTCGCGCCGGCGCTCCAGCCGCAGCCAGGCGTTGCCCTGCTCGACGACGTGGAAGTGGGCGTAGTCGCAGGAGCGCAACGTCATCGCCCAGGGCGCCCGCAGGTCGCTGCGGCAGAAGACGCGGCTGCGCAACCGCAGCGTGCCCAGCACGTCGGCGAGAACGTCGCCGCCGTTCGACCGATATCGGATGGCCCCGGTGCTTTCAGGACGATCGGACAAGAAATCGGGCGCTTCAGACATTCATCCTCCTCGCTCCACCCGCTACTCTACCAGCGGCCTCAGGAAAGGAGCAGGTGATGAGCTTGAAAGACCCGAATGTCGTCTCCCCGGGCCGCCCGAAGCGGGTGGCCGTCGTCGTCGCCAATCCGGCCGTGTCCACCACCACCGGCTGGCCGGTCGGTTTCTGGTGGAGCGAGCTGACCCACCCCTATTACGAGCTGACCGAGAAGGGCTACGAGGTCGAGATCTTCAGTCCCGCGGGCGGCCGCTGCGAAGCCGACGCGATGAGCGATCCGCGCGATCCGAGCGGCTATTCGGCGAGCGATCTGATCAGCCTGGGCTTCCTCCACACCCCGCGCCTCGCCGCCCTCCTCGACGACACGCGCCCCGTCTCCGCCATCGCGCTGGATCGTTTCGACGCCTTGGTGGTCGCCGGCGGTCAGGCTCCGATGTTCACCTTCGAGAGCGCCACCGATCTCCACCGCATCTTCGCCGCCTTCTATGAAGCGGGCAAGATCGCCTGCGCCCTCTGCCACGGCGTCGCCGTCCTGCGCTATGCCCGGCTGTCCAACGGCGAGCTGCTGGCCAAGGGCAAGACGGTGACCGGTTTCGCCAACGTCGAGGAGGACTTCGCCGACGAGGCGGTCTGGGGCATGGGCCTCCTGCCGCGCGACCGCCACGTGATGCCCTGGCGGATCGAGGACGAGCTGCGGCGCCTCGGTGCCAACTACGTCCAGGCCGGCCGCTGGCGCGGTTTCGCCGTCCGCGACGGCAACCTGGTGACCGGCCA
The DNA here is from genome assembly GCA_002420005.1 of Holophagales bacterium UBA5704. Taxonomy (GTDB): domain Bacteria; phylum Acidobacteriota; class Thermoanaerobaculia; order Multivoradales; family UBA5704; genus UBA5704. The sequence goes on from DIHE01000052.1 coordinate 59,966, forward strand.
GCAGAACTTCTCGGGAGGGGAGACCGCCCGCCTGCTCATCCAGGCCCTTGGCGAGTGAGAGGCGAGTGAGGGGCGCGTCCTTGGTCCTCCTCTCTTGACCTGACCGACCGGTCGTGCTATTTTCTCCCCATGGCCAAGGGAGAGACGACCAAGGACGCCATTCTCGACCGCGCGCTCGCTCTCGCGACGCAGTCCGGGCTCGAAGGGCTCACCATGGGGAGCCTGGCGAAGGAGGTTCATCTCTCCAAGAGCGGCCTGTTCGCCCACTTCCAGTCGAAGGAGCAGCTCCAGCTCGACGTGCTGGAGACCGCGGTCGCCCGCTTCATCGAGATGGTCATCGCGCCGGCTCTGCGCGAGCCGCGCGGCGAGCCGCGGGTGCGGGCGCTGTTCGAGCGCTGGCTGGAGTGGGAGGACGCCAAGTTCCTGCCCGGCGGCTGCCCGTTCATCTCGCTCGCCAATGAGCTCGACGACCGGCCCGGCCCGCTGCGCGACCGGCTCGTCGGCTATCAGAAGGACTGGATGCAGGCGCTCGCCACGGCCGCCCGCATCGCGATGACCGAAGGCCATTTCCGCGCCGACCTCGATCCCGGCCAGTTCGCCTACGACCTCTACGCGATCATCCTCGCCTATCACCACTTCAGCCGGCTGCTGCGCGATCCGGCGTCCGAGGCGCACGCGCGCCAGTCCTTCGCGGCGCTGCTCGCCGCGAGCCGTTCCTGAGACCTGTGTGAAGACCGCCCCCGACCTGGAGGAGATCTCTGTCATGGCCAAGAAAAGCACGATCGGTCGTACTCTGATGATGGGTAGCCTGCGCGCCGGCTTCGCCGCCGGCGGTGCGCTCGCGCCCGGGCTCACCGGCACGGCGGCGGCGCGCCTGTTCTTGAGCACCCGTCGGCATCCGGTGCCGGAGCGGGACCGCGAGGGGCTCGCGGCGGCCCGCCGGTGGAGTCTCGACACGCTGTGGGGTCCGCTGGCCGCCTGGACCTGGGGAGCGGAGGAGGGGCCGACGATTGCGCTTCTGCATGGCTGGGAGGGGCGGGCCGCGCAGCTCGGAGGCTTCGCCGCGCCTCTCACCGCCGCCGGGTTCCGGGTGGTCGCGCTCGATGCACCGGGGCATGGCGAGTCGCCCGGCCGCAGCTCCTCGCTGGTGGCGATGGGCCGGGCCCTGCTGGCGCTGGGCGAGCACGTCGGTCCCCTGGCCGGTGTGGTGGCCCATTCGGCCGGCACGGTGGCGGCGATCCATGCGCTGCGGCGGGGGCTCGCCGCGGAGCGCCTGGTCAGCGTCGCGCCGGGGGTCGATCTGGAAGACTATGCCCGCGGGTTCGCCCGTCTGTTCGGCCTCAACGCCGCGGTGAGCGCCCGCATGCGGCAACGGATCGAGCGCGTTCTCGGCGTGCACTGGGAAGAGCTCGATCCGCGCCGTACGCCGCGGAAGGATCAGGTTCCTCTCCTGGTGGTCCACGACCGCGGCGACCGCGAAGCGCCGTTCAGCGGCGGCGGGGAGCTCGCCGAAGCCTGGAGTGCCCGGCTGATCCCCACCGAAGGGCTCGGTCACACCCGCATTCTGCGCGATCCCGCGGTCCTCGCCGCTGCGACGGCGTTTCTCCTGGAGGCGCCGGTGGAGCAGCGCGCACCGCGCCGGGCGGGCGCCCGGTCCTGAGCCGATCCGAAAGGCTCACGTTTCCCTGGACGGACCCTCGGCGTCGCCGGGGGGCGACTTCCGGTTGCTCCGAGGGTCCGGCTTTTTGCACTCACCGCCAGCGGAAGATCTTGAGCGCCACCGCGAAGCACGCCACGCCCCAGGCGGCCACGATGGCGAGCGGGAGGGCGATCTCGGTCAGGCTGCTGCCTTCGATCATCACGCCGCGCAGCGCCTGATTGAGCGCGGTGAGCGGCAGGGCCTTGACCACCGGCTGGACGACGTCCGGGAAACGCTCCGAGGAGAAGAAGACGCCGGAGAGCAGCCACATGGGAAGCATCACCAGGTTGGCCAGGCCGCTCGCTCCTTCCATCGTCTCCACCCGCGAAGCGATCAGCAGGCCCATGCCGCAAAACGTCATGGCACCCAGGAGGCATGTGGCGGTCAGCAGCAGGAGCGAGCCGCGCACGGCGACGTCGAAGAGCAGCCAGCCGCCCCCGACGAGGACGATCATCTCCGGAATGAGAAACCCGAGCCGGCCGAGGATCTGCGACAGCAGATAGTCGCTCTTGCGCATCGGCGTCGCCACCAGACGCTTCAGGATCTTGCGGTTGCGCGCGTTGGTCACCGAAAACGCCAGGCTCCAGATGCCCGTTCCCATCAGGTTCATCCCGAGCAGGCCGGGGACCAGGAAATCGATGTAGCGCGAGCCCTTCTCGGTCACCTTTTCAGCCCTGACCTGGAGTGCATCCCGGCGCCCAGCCGCCTGTTGCAGCGCGTCGTCGGCTTCCAACCGGGCGATCCGCGAGTCGGGCCGGGTCTCGTCGAAGCGAAAGACCGGCGGCGTCTGCATCTCCACCAGGAGGGAGATCTTGCCGGTGCGCAGCGCTTCGCGGCCTTCCGTCTCTTCATACCGGCGGGGGAGGAGGACGGGCGATCCGGCGAGGGTGGTGACGGCGCGGTCGGCGGCGGCACGAGAGGCCGCGTCTCCGGCCGGAGCGACGACGCCGACCGGAATCTGGTCCGGACCCTTCTCGCGAAACGCGAATCCCAGGGCGACGGCGAGCAGCATGGGGAAGGCGAACACCCAGAACACCGCCTCCGGCTCGCGGATGAATTCCTTCGCCCGGCACAGGGTCAGCTCGAGGAGGGGGGAAGAGCGTCGGCTCATGGGGGATCGTCCTCAGTCTTCGCGCAGCGCCCGGCCGGTGTGGGCGACGAAGACGTCCTCCAGCGTCGCCCGGTGGGTCGTGAGGTGGACGAGCCGCGAGCCCGAGCGCTCGATCAACGCGAGCAGAAGCGGCACGGTCTGGGCGAGAGCGCCCACCGGCAAGGCCCAGTTGGGACCGCGCCGGTGCGGCCCGGTGACCCCGGGGAGCACGCGGAGGGCGGCCTCGTCGAGGTCCGGCTCGGCGAGAAATTCGATCACGTTCGCGGCCTGCAGCGAGCTGATCAGCTCCGCGGGGGTGCCGAGGGCGATGACCTGCCCGTGGTCGACGATCGCGACGCGGTCGCACAGGCGCTCCGCCTCGTCCATGTAGTGCGTGGTCAACAGCACCGTGCCGCCGCCGGCGCGGAAGTCGGTGATCTGTTGCCAGAGCTCCAGCCGGCTCTGTGGATCGAGCCCGGTGGTCGGCTCGTCGAGAAACAGGATCTCCGGGTCGCCCACCAGGGCGCAGGCCACGGCGATCCGCTGTTTCTGTCCGCCGGAGAGCTTGCCCACCCGCGCCTTCCGCTTTTCATCGAGCGACAACCGGGCGAGCACCTCTTCGGGGTCGCGCCCCGTGCGGTAGAAGGACCGGAAAAGGCGGATCGTCTCGAGCACCGTGAGCTTCTCGGCGAGCTGGGTCTCCTGGAGCGAGATGCCGAGCCGCTCCCGCAGCCGGTCTCCCTCGCGCGCCCAGGTGGTGCCCAGAATCTCGACCTCACCGGCGTCCGGCTCGGTCAATCCTTCGAGAATCTCGATCGTCGTCGTCTTGCCCGCGCCGTTGGGACCGAGCAGTCCGAAGCACTCGCCGCGGATCACCTCCAGGTCCAGACCGTTGACCGCCACCACGTCCGCATAGCGCTTGACGAGGCCGCGGCAGCGGACGGCGGTCGAGGAGGAGCCGGTCATCAGGATTGTGAGTATATCCGACAGGGGTTCTAGGCCTGCCCGGCGAGGCGGCGAAACGGCTGGGCGACCACCTCCGGCGCCCGGCAGGGCCGGCCGCTGGCCGCTTCGACCCAGATGTGCTCGGTGGCGCCGGTCACCAGCAGCTCCTCCTGCTTGCGGACCTCATAGGCGAAGCGCAGACCGCGGCTCCCCATGTGCTCCGTCCAGCACACCACCTGCACCGTGTCTCCGTACCGCGCCGGGCGCCGGTAGCGCACCTCGACGCCGGTGACCATGAGCAGGGTGCCCATCTTCTCGATCTCCGCGTAGTGAAAGCCCGAGAGCGCGCAGAGCCGGGTGCGGGCCAGCTCGAACCACACCACGTAGTTGGCATGATGGACGACCCCCATCTGGTCGGTCTCGGCATAGCGCACCTCGACCTCGGTGGTGCAGCGCATCGGCTCGCTCATCCGGTCTCCCCCCTTGTCGGTGCCCTTGTTTCGGTGCCATGGCCCCGTGGCGGGGAGATCCTATCGCGGCCTCCCATCTGCGATAAACTTCCTCCATGCGGCCCGTCTTCGCCGATCCCAAGACCGACTTCGTCTTCAAGCGCATCTTCGGCAGCGAGGTGCACAAGCCGCTGCTGATCGAGCTGCTGAATGCGCTGCTGGAGCTGTCCGGGGACCACCGGATCGTCGACCTCAAGTACCTGTCGTCGGAGCAGAGGGTGCCGGTCGAGCAGCTCAAGCTGTCGGTGGTGGACGTCAAGTGCTACGACGAGCGGGGCCGTCACTACGTGGTCGAGATGCAGGTGCTCAACGTCGAGGGGTTCGAGAAGCGGGTGGTGTACAACACCTCGAAGGCCTACGTGACCCAGTTGCGGGCGGGGGAGGACTACCCCGGTCTCGACGACGTGGTGGGGGTGACGATCTGCGACTTCCTGCTCTGGCCGGTGCCGCCGGTGCCGGGCGGCGCGCCGGTGCCGATGCTCAGCCGTTGGCGGATGCAGGAGCAGCACCACGGTGCGCTGGGGCTGTCGCAGGTGCAGTACGTCTTCCTGGAGCTGCCGAAGTATGCGGCGGGTGACGATCCGCAGGGGACGATCGACCGTTGGGCCTATTTCTTTCGCGAGGCGGAGACCCTGGAGGTGGTGCCGCCGGCATTGTCGGAGAAGCCGTACCGCGCCGCCCTGGAGGTGGCGCGGATGGCGGGCTTCGACCCCGAGGAGCTGGACCTCTACGACC
>DIHE01000196.1 GCA_002420005.1 Holophagales bacterium UBA5704
CCGCCCAGGGCCAGAAGGCCGATGAGCGCGAGGCAAAAGACGAGTCTTTTCATTCGATCATTCTCCATATGTGTTACTGCTTGGACAGAGCGTTGACTGTCGGGGGTCCGGTTGCGTCGCTGTGGCAGGCCATCACCTCCTAATGAAAGGGTCCGGCCGGGTACCGGCCGGGGAGACCTCTAGGGTGTAGCGGTCGATACGCGGTGCATTATTGCACACCTTGATGGCTACGAAAAAGGCCGCCGGTTCCCCGGCGGCCTGTGGTCCGCGGACCTGGAACCGGACGAGGCCGGGCTATCGCGTCTCCCCCACGACGAACGCGGGGTCATTGGTCTTCTTGTTGACGACCTGGGCCGCCGCCAGCACCTGGCCGCTGCGCACCAGGATCTGGACGGTGAAACCGCTCTCGACGCCGGCCGGGAACTGCGGCTGGCTGAACTGGCGCAACTTGCCGGCCGCGAGGCTCATCGAGGTGCGGCCCAGCTCCCGGCCGTCGAGGGCGCGGAAGACGACGTCACACTCGGTCTGCCGGCTGCCCGGGTTGAACACCCAGAAGGTCGAGTGGAGCTTCTCCCCATGGCGCAGGCCCACCAGGTACTGCCCCTGGTTGGAACCGGCCGCCTGGCGGTCGGTCAGCGGCGGCAACGTCTGGCCGTAACGCTTCGCCGGGTTGGTGTTCTCGTAGCTCTCTCCCTGGATCACCGGGAAGAGGTCTCCGGGGACGTTGCTGTCGAGGGTCAGCACGCCCACCCCGTTGCGGATGTTCCACTTCGCGCCGATCACGTCGACGAGCCGCCGGGTTTCGCCCGCCTGCAACGTCTCGCGGACCACGTCGGTCGGCTCCGCGGTCGCCCCCACGTTGGTGAAGGAGAGATCGACGATCGCCACCTGGTTGCTGGTGTTGGCGATCACCACGTCGCTGCGCCAGAGGCTGTTGTTGGCGCCCGGCGTGCTCAGCGCACCCAGCAGGTAGACGCGCTCCGCGCCGGCTCCCACCGCCACGTAGGACGGATCGTTCGAGGCGGTGCGCAGGTTCGCTCCGAAGGGGAACAGGGTCGTCCCCTTGTCGCTTTCGACCATCACCCGGTAGTCGTCCTGGTCCTTGACCCCGAACAGCGTTCGCACGTCTTTCACCTGGTACTGCTTGGCGCCATACCGGGAGAGGACGAGGGACTGGCTCGGGGTGCCGATCTCCTGGCCCTGGTTGTTGAAGAAGCGGAGGCGGTAGGTGACCGGATTGGCGCTCGGATTGCTGAAGCCGAAGTAGGCCAGGCGCTCGCTGTTGTCGCTCAAGCCCACCAGATGCTGGATCTGCTTGCTGTTGGTGGTCGAGGCCGCGCCGGTGTTGCTCAACAGATAGCCCGGGATCGTCTGGCCGAACTCCGAGCCGTCATTCTGGAAGGTGGTGTTGAACGACACCAGGACGGGCTGGGTCTCGCCCCGCTCGACCGTCACCGCCAGGAAGCCGGTCAGGTCCTGCCGGCCGAACATTTCCTTCACCACGTCCGGAACAAACAGGGTGGCGTTCGCGGCGAGGGTCCGGGTGACCTTCGGCGGTACGGTTTCCGGCGTGCCCCGGCGGCGGAACTCGAGGCTGACGTCGATCGACGCCGCTCCCGGGTTGTGGAGGTACAGGTCGCTCGTCTGCACCAAGGCGCCTTCGACCGTCTTGGCGACGAAGGGCACCAGCATCACCTCGGTGGAAGGCCCACCGGTGACGATGATGTTGCGCGTGAACGACTCGGTCTTCGTGCCGTCGCTCACGGTCAAGGTCAGAGGATAGGTTCCCGCTTTCTTGTAAGCGTGCTTGACGGTCGTGCCCGTACCGGTTTCTCCGTCGCCGAAATCCCACGTCCGGCTCGTGATGTTGCCGGAGCTCGCGTCGACGAACGTCGCCTCCGTGAAAGCTTCGGCCCGGCAGACCACGAAGCTCAGCTCCGCCACGCAGATGGAGCTGTTGAAGGACGCGGACAGCGGCACCTCGCCGGACGGAACGACGATCGACTGCTGGGCCGAGCTTTCGCAGAACGGCGCCGGCGGGCAGGAGCTGCTCGGCGCGCTCACCGTCAGCTTGGCGGTGAACGTTCCGGCCTGCGTATAGGTGTGGCTCACCTGCGCACCCGACCCCAGGGCCGAGCCGTCGCCGAAGTCCCACAGGTAAACGGTCGGATTCCCGGTCGAAGCCCGGCCGTCGAAGCTCACCGCCTGGTTGCGGACCACCGGGTTCGGCGCATAGGTGTAGATCGCCTTGAGCGCCGTCGGGGTCGTGCTGCTCACGGTGATGGAGCGCACCCCCTGCGCCGAGCCACAGGCGCTGTTCGACGCCCGCACCGTCTTCGAGCCGGTCGAGGACCACGACAAGGAGATGGTGTTGGTGTTGCTGCTGCCCGTACCGCCCCCGGTGTCCCAGGTCCAGCCGGAGCTGGACGGCGTGCAGTTCGACGCCGAGGCGGTAAAGGTCACGCTCTGGCCGACCGTCGGCGCATTGACGTTCGCGCTCACCGTGATGCTGGGGTTCTGGACGACCCCGGGCGTGATGTTGATCACCTGGTCGATGGTGAAGGTGGCGCTCGTCGTCGTCCCGTCCGCCGCCCGGACCTTGAGCTTCGGCCGATAGTTGCCCGCGACGGGAAAGACATGGAGATTCACCGGCGCGGTGCGCCCGGCGTCCTCGAACGTCCCGTCGCCGTTCCAGTCATAGTCCCAGAAGGTCGCGCCGGTCGACCGGTCGACGAAAGGCACCTGCTCCAGCGTCGTCCAGCTGAAGAAGGAGGCGCTGACCTGGAATTCCGCCTTGAGGTTGATGAGCTGGTTGATGGTCACGGAGATCGCCTGGCTCTCGACGCCGGCCGGTTGCAGGCAGTTGCGCACCCGGACCTTGACGGTGTACGTGCCGACGGCCGCGTAGGTATGCGTGGGGCTCGGCCCGGTGGTCGGGTTGGCGTCCCAGGCGGTCCAGCCGCCGTCCGGTCCGGCCAGGTTGTCGCCGAAGTTCCAGCTCCACTCCGAGGCGCTGGGCGCCGCGGTGGGCGACAGCGAGAAGGTCAGCGTCGCACCGGACGGGTCCGGCGGATCGGTCAGCGGAAAGCCCGCCGCCGGCAAGGCTTCCGGCGTGGTCAGCGTGAAGGGCACGGTGCGCGGCGCGCCGCTGCCGGCCGGTCCACTGACCGTCAAACGGATCTGATAGCCACCCGGCACCGTCGCCCCGGTGGTGTCCCAGTTGAACGACGGCTGGCCGCCACCGGTGACCGCCGGAACCAGCGGCAGCCCGTTGGCGTCCAGGACCTCCCAGGCATAGGCGAGGGTCGGCTTGCCGGTGATCGACTGGCCTGTGAACGAGACGCGCTGGCACACCCGCGGCGCCGCAGGAACCACCGCGATCCCGCCGACCGCCGGGACCGGCTCGACGACCGGAATGCTCTGCCGCGCCGCCTTCGCCGGATCGGTGTTGCCATTGATCTGCAGCTCGACCGTCTTGGTGCCGACGGCGTTGAAGACCACCGAGGGGCTCTGCGCGCCCGAGGACGCCGGGGTGCCGTCGGGGAACACCCAGCTCCAGCTCGTCGGACCTCCCGTGGAGGCGTCGGTGAACTGGATGGTGTCGCCACGGTAGACGGTGCCCGCCGCCGCGGTGGGCGGCGCATAGGTGAAGCCCGCCGTCGGCGAGCTGCCGCGGAACTCATGAACGTCGAAAAGGCCGAAGGCCGCCCGGTAGAGATAGGTCTTGCCGTCCGATCCCCCCGCCAGCTTCGCACCACGCGGCATCACCCAGTTGAAGCCGCCCTTGGGGTTGCCGCCCGACACGACCGGGCTGCCGAAGTAGTACCAACCCCAATAGCCGTTGGGCGCCAAGGTCGGCGTGACCTCCACCGGCGCCGACGGCACACTCATGTCGAGCAGGTACTCGCGCTGCGGGCCGGCGCTGAACTGGTCCTCGCCGCCGACATACAGGAAGGGCGCACCGCCCGGTCCCCGCGAAAACGTGAGGAAGACCATCGCCGCCGGCACCGCATGATTCATCCCGTTGTAGGTGGTGACCAGGGGCGGCGTGCCGCTGCAGCCGCTCGTGATGCAGCTCACGTCGTAGACGCGCAACGGAAACGGCGCAGAGTTGGACACCTGCAACACCGCCAGGTAGTGCTTGGAGCCGTCCTGCCACAGGGCGATGCCCGCCGACTGGCCGGGAGGCGCAAAGCTCGCCACCTTCGCCGGGCTCGACGGATCGTTCACCCGCCACACCTCTACGCCCAGCGAGCCCAGCGAGTTCGCCAGATAGTTCCCCGCCCCATGCAGATAGGAGACGCCGGACTGCGTCGGAATCTTGCCCACGTAGACCGGACGCCCGCCGGGATCGCGGCAGAAGATCGCCGCCGGCGACTCGTCCAGGCAGCCCAGGCTGTTGTTGAAGTTGGTCACCGCGAGCGCCGCCGACAGGTTGTAGACGAGGATCCGGTCGCTCGTCGCAGCATAGAACGCGTAATGCGTATTGTTGAAGGTCGTGGACCAGACCTGCGAGCCTTCTTTGCCGTCGTCCTGGTAGATGAGGCGCGGCGAGGTCTTGGAGCGCGTGTCGAAAATCAGCATGCCGTTGGCGGAGATGGAGGCCACCGCGGCGACGCCGTCATAGCCCTCCGGCGCATCGATGCCGAACAGGTAGAATTTCGTGTCGTTCTGGTGCCACACCGGCACCGTGGAGATGCCTGCATGGAAGGTACCCGCCTGCTCCGGGTTCCCGGGATTGGTCCGGGCGTCGTACACCCGCATGCCACGCCCGGTGGCGGCGAACACCCAGCCGTTCTCAACGTCCAGGCTGTGCCAGAAGGGATGCTGCGCACCGGTCGGCGTTCCGCCGAAGTTCCACCACGAGCTGTCGCCGACGATCCCCGCCGGGGCGAGCGCCCCGTTCCAGCCATTCGGCACGGCCACCTTGCTGACCGGCGTCTTCGTGGAGTCGAACCCCTGTGCCTGGAGAGACCCCGCCGCCCCGAGCACGACGAGCAGGGCCAGCAGCGAGGGAAGCAGCCGGCGGCAGGCCGGCACGCTGGAGGATGGATACGGCAGACTCTTCATCATCAAAATCTCCTCAGGCAATGCATCTCTGGCGGAGCGCATGTCTTCGAGTGGCTCGGAATCTCCGCGCTCATCCACCGGATCGCGGAGGAGGGCGCAAATGCCGAGACCGCAGGGGGCAGGAAGCCGTCAGGGCTCCGCTCGGATGAACCTTGCGGAGCCCGGCCGGACAACACCAGGCCCCGGGGAGACCCCCGAGGCCCGGAAGGAACCACTAGTCGACCGGCAGCTGGACACCACCCGACACCGCCGTGTTGGCGTTGTCGAGCT
>DIHE01000117.1:0-481 GCA_002420005.1 Holophagales bacterium UBA5704
CTCGCCACGGTGCTCCTCGTCCGTCTCGCCCCGGAACGCCACCGCTTCCTGCTGAACCTCCACCACACGATCGCCGACGGCTGGTCGTTCGGCGTCCTGCTGCGCGAGCTGGGCGCCCTCTATGGCGCCGGCCGCGCGGGGCGTCCGTCGCCGCTGCCGGAGCTTGCGGTCCAATACGCCGACTTCGCCGCCTGGCAGCGCGCCGAGCTCGCCGGCAAGGTGGAGGCCGAGCTCGCCTACTGGGAGAGGCGTCTGGGCGGCGAGATCTCGGTCGCCGAGCTGCCGGCCGACCGGCCGCGGCCGGCGGTCCAGACCTTCCGGGGCGGGTGGCGGCAGCTCGTCCTGGCGCCGGAGCTCACCGCGCGCCTCCACCGCTTCGGCCGCGGCGAGGGGGCGACGCTGTTCATGATCCTCCTGGCGGCGGTGCAGGCGCTGCTCTCGCGCCACAGCGGGGAGCAGGACGTGATCGTGGGCGCTCCCG
>DIHE01000117.1:812-3166 GCA_002420005.1 Holophagales bacterium UBA5704
GTGCTGGCCCGCCTGCGCCTCGACCGCGACCTCTCCCGGCCGCCGCTGTTCCAGGTGCTGTTCAACCTGTTGAGCCTGCCGCCGGCCGACGAAGCCCTGCCGGGGCTCGACGTGCGGATGCGGGCGCCGGCCGAGGTGCCGTCGAAGCTCGACCTGACGTTCTACGTCTCCGAGGCGGCGTCACAGGTCTGGATGCACCTGGTCTACAACGCCTGCCTGTTCGACGAGGCGCGCATCGCCGATCTGCTGGCGCAGCTCGAAATGCTGCTGGAGCAGGCCGTCGAGCGGCCGGAGGCTGCGCTCGACGGCCTCTCGCTGGTGACGGCGGCGGCCCGCGCGGTGCTGCCCGATCCCGGACAGGCGTTGGCGGAGCCGGCGTTCCCTCCGGCCGCACACCTGTTCCTCGACCGCGTGCGGGACCTCCCCGGGGAGCCGGCGCTGGAGTGGCGCGGCGGCACCTGGAGCTATGCCGAGCTGGCGCAGCGGGCCCGGGAGATCGCCTTGGCCGTGAGGGCGGCCGGCGCCGGGCCGGGAACGGTCGTCGCGGTGTTCGGCGGGCGGTCCCCCGAGCTGATCGCCGGCCTGCTGGGCGCCCTCCTGGCGGGAGGGGCCCTGCTGATTCTCGATCGCAAGCTCCCGGCGGCGCGCCTGCGCGCCATGGTCGAGCTGGCGAAGCCCGCCTGCCTGATCGACCTCGGCGGGCCTGGTGCCCGGTTCTGGGAGGAGGGGGCGTTTCCGGTCCTCCCGATCCGCCCCGCCTCCACGCCGCTCCCTCCGGCCGCTGCGGTGGCCGAGGCGGCTGGCGAAGTCCCTCCTCCGGCGCCGGACGACCCGGCCTATGTCTTCTTCACCTCCGGCACGACCGGCCGGCCGAAAGCGGTCCTCGGTCGCCAGAGGGGGCTCAGCCATTTCCTGAGCTGGCAGCGCGCGACGTTCGGCATCGCGCCCGGCGACCGTGCCGCCCAGCTCACCGGGCTGTCCTTCGACGTCGTGCTGCGCGACGTCTTTCTGCCCCTGGTGAGCGGCGCGACGCTCGTCCTGCCGGAGGAGGAAGACGTCAGCCCGGAGCGCCTCCTCCCCTGGCTCGCCGCGCGCGCGATCACCGTGGCGCACACCGTCCCCACCCTGGCCGGCGCCTGGCTGGGTGCGGCGCCGCCGGGCTTCGTGGCGCCGGCGTTGCGCTGGACGTTCTTCGCCGGCGAGCCGCTCCTGGAGCAGGTCGTCCTGCGCTGGCGCGCCGCTTGTCCGCACAGCGGCGTGGTCAACCTCTACGGTCCCACCGAGACCACCCTCGCCAAGTGTTTCTTCCACGTCCCCGATCCACCGGTCGCGGGCGTGCAGCCGGTCGGCGTGCCGCTGCCGCAGACCCAGGCCCTGGTCCTCGCGGCCGGCGCGCGCCTGTGCGGCCCGGGCGAGGTCGGCGAGATCGTCGTGCGGACCCCCTTCCGCAGTCTCGGCTACCTCGACAATCCCGAGGAGAGCCGCTTGCGATTCCGGCCCAACCCGTTCCGGGACGATCCCGCCGATCTTCTCTATTTCACAGGCGACCGCGGCCGCCATCGGCTCGACGGCTCGCTCGAGATCCTGGGACGCCTGGATGACCAGGTGAAGATCCGCGGCGTGCGCGTCGAGCCCGCCGAGGTGCGGGCGGCCCTGGGTCGTCATCCCTCGGTGTGGGAGAGCGCCCTCCTCGTCCAGGAGCACCGCCCGGGTGACCAGCGCCTCGTCGCGTGTGTCGTGGCGCGGCCGGGTGCGGTCTGCGATCCCGAGACCCTGCGCCGCCACCTGCGCCAGGAGCTTCCCGAGGCGATGGTCCCCTCGATCTTCCTTCCTCTGGAGGCGTTGCCGCTGACGCCCAACGGCAAGGTCGACCGCCGCGCCCTCGCACGCCGGGTGCAGGAGGCCCGGGAGCAGGCCCTTGACGGGGACGAGGGGGAGGCGCGCGCCCTGCGCACGCCGGTCGAGGAGATCGTGGCGGGTCTCTGGTCGGAGGTCCTCGGGACGCCGCGGATCGGGCCGGAAGACAACTTCTTCCAGCTCGGCGGGCACTCGCTCTCGGGAGCCCAGGTGGTCTCGCGCCTGCGCGAGGTGTTCCGCATCGAGCTTCCCTTGCGGACCCTTTTCGAGGCGCCCACCCTCGCCTCCCTGGCCGCCGAGGTCGAGCGGCGGCGGCGTCCGGAGGGTGCCCCGGAACCCCTCTCCCTCACCTCCTTCCGGCAGGAGAGGAGCGAGCCGCCTCCCCTCTCCTTCGCCCAGGAGAGGTTCTGGGCCGGGCGCGAAGCCGAGGCGCGCTCCGTGGCGTCGACGATCCCGATGCTCCTCCTCCTCCATGGCCCGCTCGATCGCGACTGCCT
>DIHE01000188.1 GCA_002420005.1 Holophagales bacterium UBA5704
CGGAAAGGCTTCAGGTCCATGGCTCAAGGTCGGATCGCGTGGCGCGCCTCAGCCATCCGGCGATCGTGCAGGTGTTCGACATCGGCGAGGCGGAGGGCGTGGAGTGGATCGTGATGGAGCTCATCGCCCGGGCCTCCCGGCGGAGCCTCTCCGAGGGATGAGAAACCTCCGCATCATCGCGCGCCTGTTTGATCGCGACCTGGCGCTTCAACCGGTCGTCCCAGGCGCGCCAGACGGGCCCCATCCCGCCATGCCCGAGCGGCTCGTCGAGCCGGTCCGAACCGATCCTCTCAGGCTCACCGTGGCGGAAAAGTTCCAAAATCTTCTCCCTGCGAAAGTTTCCGGATGGCGTGCGCATTCTACATGCACGGAGGCCCCAAGGTACCATGAAGCACGCGCACCGCAGGCCGGCCACGGCCTGCCGAAAGAGAGGCTCGGCGGCGGAATACCGGCCGCTGGCCTGAAAGAGGGCCACGAGGTTCTCCAGGCTGACCGCCACGTCCGGGAAGGAACGGTGCGCGAAACTCCTCCGAGAGGGGCGATTCTCTCATGGTCCTCTTGCACCTGACGTTGCGTGAGGTCCTACAGTCCTCGGCCCAGATCGAACCGGCCTCGGCTGCAGCCGCCATTCGCCCATTCCAGAGTCCCTGCCCCGGACGAAGCGCATCTCGGAAGCAAAGCCGTGGTCTCGGAATGAGCAGCCTAAGTGTCCTTGAGCGACACATCCGCAAGAAATCTCTGCGGGCCGTCCGTCCAAAGAGGGCAGTACGGCAACTGTACCGACTTGAAAGGAGACCGCTTTGAAGATTCGAGCCCTCTGGCTGATCACCGCCGCCTTCTTGAGCTTGAGCACTCCGGGAATCGTCCTGGGAGCCGAACTCCCCATCCCTCTCGGCCTGCTGTCGCACACCGACGCCATCACCTGGGAGCGCGCCGCCGGCCAATACGACATCGTGCTCCAGAACGTCATGCCGGGCGCGTCCTATGTCGTGAGCAGCAAAAGCACGCACACACCGGTTCCTGCGCCACCGGCGCCGGCCCCAGGGGCCGGCGTCAACAACTTCGCGAACTACGCCCGTGCCAATGGCTGTGACGACGAGGTCGCGACCTATGCCCTCGCGGTGCTGGGAGCGGCTGACGAGTTCGGAGTCGCGACTGCGAACCGCACCGCCCTCGCCACTGCGGGCGGGTGCTTCGCCGATGTCGAAAGAGCCGTCATGGCGCTCACGACCACGGCCGTGCCGGCCGGCCAGGCGGCAGCCGCCACCATCCGGGTGCGGCGCAAGAACCCGACGACGGTCAAGGTGCAGCGGCTCGCACCGAGCTCCCGTGACTGGGAGATCGATATCTCGACCGGTCCCGGTGCCGTGTGGCTCACCATGCCGGTGCTGGCCGTCGTTCACAACGAGGGCGAGAAGTGGTTCAGCCAGGCCGAGCCGCTGATCAACGAAGACGGCACCACCGTGGACCGCTACCGGCTCGTGCGCGAGGACCACGGCTTCGATGTGCGGCCGGGCGCGGGGGCCGGCTTCTTCCTCGTCCCCGAGTCGCAACGCGAAAGCAACTTCGCCCACTCGTTCATGGCGGGATTCGGCCTCGGCGACAGCAGGACGCCGCTCCTGTTCATGGCCGGGTACTCGCTCCTGATCGGGGATCACGTTACTCTGACCCTCGGCTACTCGGCGACTTGGGAGCCCGAGCAGCTGGGCCGGTACCGGGGGGTGACCTACGTAGCGGAGAATCTGACGCAGGACCAGATCACCGACGACGAGCTCGTCGCTCGCCCCTTCTTCTCCATCGGCATCGACTTCGGCGGCTTCGACCTCTCCCCCGGGAAGAAGCCCGACGACGCGAGGTGATGCGATGCCTTCCAATGCTCGATATCTGGCCCTTTTGACGCTACTCCTCCTGGCCGCGCCGGCTGTGGTCGGCCAAACCGAGGAAGAGCGCGAGGAAAGACGAGACCCAGCACTCGACCGCGAGGAGACGGACGAACGGCGGCGCTGGCAGCGCGAGTGGTACGGCGAGGAGTGGTCGCCCGGCTACCGCGAGCAACTCTACGACGCAGGCGTCTTTCAACGCATGGTGTTCGCCCACAAATTCGACCTGGCGGCCTCGGCACGCGCCGCCACCCGGATCCCCGCGGCCGCTCCGGGCTCGAAGTGGGTGAACCTCGGCCCCGCGGCCGGCACCGTCGATTACGACGTCACCGAAGGAGGCGTGCAACGCCGGCTGTCCCTCGCCGCGATCGACAGCGGGCGGGTCAACGAGATCGTCGTCCATCCCCGGGAGCCGAACACGGTGTTCGTGGCCTCGGCGGAAGGAGGGCTGTGGCGGACCAGGGACGGAGGGCGGACGTGGCAGCCGAGGACCGAGAACGAGCCGACGCTGGCGTTGAGCTCCATCGCGGTCGACCCGCGCACGCCGACGACGATCTATTTGGGCCTCGGCGACGCAAAGGAGGGGTCGTTCGGCGGCGCCGGCGTCGGCGTCATCAAGTCGAGCGACGGGGGAGAGACGTGGTCGGCTCCGGTCGCGCTCGGTACCTCGCGGGTGGTCAACACGATCCTCGTCGATCCGATCGCCCCCGAAATCGTTCTCGCCGGCACCGATCGCGGGCTCTTCCGTTCGCTAGATGCGGGCTTGACCTTCAAGCCGGTGACGCTCCCTGCCGATGCCCCTTCCGCGATCGAGGACCTTACCTGGACCGGCGGCGACCGTTTCGTGCTCGCCGCCGGGAACACCTGGCTTGACCGCGACGGCGGCGCCGTTCTCCTGGTGTCCTCCGACCGCGGCAAGACCTGGAGCCTCCCCGACGGGCTCGGCGACACCAGCAATTTCCTGTCGTTCGCGGTGGCCGCCGCCCCGAGCGAGCGGAGTCGGCTCTATGCGCTGGCGTCCCGCGTTAATCTCGAGCTCGGCGAGATCTTCACCTCGGCCGACGGCGGAGAATCGTGGACACCACTCCAGGCGCATACGATTTCCTACGTCAACGGCACTCTTGAGCGGCCCGGGCTCTCGGTGCTCCTCGGTCGCCAGGGAGGCTACAACCAGCTCGTGATCGTCGATCCCGGCGATCCACAGACCGTCTATTTCGGCGGCGCCGATCACCTGGTCAAGACGACAGATGGAGGGGCAACCTTCTCGATCCTGTCGCACTGGCGGGGAGAGACCGGTCTGCCCTATCTTCACTCCGACTTCCAGTGCGCGGCCTTCGACGGCAACGGCGCGCTCTGGCTGGGCACGGACGGCGGCGTCGCGCGCTCGACCGATGGCGGAGCGACGTGGTCCACGGTCGAGAACCGCGGACTCGCAACGCACCTCATCTACAGCGTTTCTTCGTCTCCGGCTGCGCGCGATGTCGTCATTGCCGGGCTTCAGGACAATGGGACCCGCGTGCGCGTCGGAGCCACCACTGAGTTCACGCAGCGCGCCTACGCGGACGGCTTTGGAGTGCTGGTGCACCCGCACGACGCCTCCCGCATGCTCTCTTCGGTCTACTACACCCGCATTCTGAAGTCGCTCGATGGCGGCCACTCGTACCAGGCCAGCTACCAGGGCATCCTGGAAGCGGCCTGGCGTGAGCTGGCGCCGTTCTACACGCAGATCGTGCCGTCCCCGGCTGACGCCACGGGAAACACCGTCTTCACCTTCACCAACCGGACGGTCTACCGCAGCACCAACTTCGGCGACACTTGGACCCGGCTGCCGGTGGGAGGCCTGGCGGGCGACATCCGGAACCTCGCGGTGGCGCGCGGCAACGGCGATCGTCTCGCTCTGATCGCCGAGGGCGGGGAGATCCTTCTAAGCGATGACGGAGGCATGAGCTGGACAGCCGCGGGTTCGCTGCCCAACCACGCGGGCAGGCTCAGCCACATCGCCTTCAACCCGGTGGACAGCGATACGCTCTACGTCGCATCTGTGGCGCCGGTGAAGGCGGCCTCACACTTATGGAGATCAAACGACCACGGCGCGACGTGGACCGCAATCGACACCGCCGCCAATTTCCCCCGCGGCGTCCCGGTCAACGTCGTCGCAGGAGATCCCGGCGATGGCAAGACACTTTACGCAGGCACTCACCTCGGCCTCTACAAGTCGAGCGATGGCGGAAAGAACTGGACACGCTTCGGCTCCGGACTACCGCTGGTGAGCGTGACCGATGTGTACGTTTCGCCGGATTCGACTCTCTTGAGGATCGGAACGTACGGTAGGGGAATCTGGGAGCTGACGCCCTGAAGGAGGCGACCGGCGGCACCAGGCAATCGCGGCGCGAGGGAAACTACAGAGAGGGCGAAGCTCCTCCGAGGGGGGCGATTCTCGCATGGTCCTCTTGCACCTGACGTAACGTGAGGTCCTACAGTCCTCTGCGTGGCCCCCCGCGGAGGGGAGACCGAGGAGAAGGACATGCAGACCTGAAAGATCGGCGAGCTGGCGCGGCGGACGGGATTGACCGTGCGGTCGCTCCATCGCTACGACGAGATCCGCCTGCTCACACCGTCGTACCGGACGGGATCGGGGCACCGGCTGTACACGGCGGACGACGTCACGCGCTTGCAGATGATCGTTTCGCGGCGCCAGCTCGGCCTCTCTCTGAAGGACATCGGCGTCTGGCCGGACCGGCCGGGCACCACGGCGGGCTCCGTCCTCGACCTCCACCTTTCCCGCCTGCGGGAACGGATCGAGGCGCAACAGGCGCTCTACCGCGGCTCCATCACCTTCCCTGCAGAAACTCCTCGAACCGTTCCAGAGCCT
>DIHE01000002.1:0-372 GCA_002420005.1 Holophagales bacterium UBA5704
CGCATCGTTGGCCGCGCTCGGCGGGTCGTTGACCGGCGTGACGGTGATCGAAACGGTGGCGGTGGCGGAGCCGCCGTTGCCGTCGCCGATCGTGTAGGTGAAGGAATCCGCGCCGTTGAAGTTGGCGGCCGGCGTATAGGTGACGGAGCCGGCGTCGAAGCTGACCGATCCGTTCGATCCCTGGGTGACGGCGGTCACCGCGAGCGCATCGCCGTCGAGGTCACCGTCGTTGCTCAGCACGGAGAGAGTGACCGCGGAGTCCTCGGCCACGGAGCCCGCATCGTTTGCCGCGCTCGGCGGGTCGTTGACCGGCGTGACGGTGATCGAAACGGTTGCGGTGGCTGAGCCGCCGTTGCCGTCGCCGATCGTGTA
>DIHE01000002.1:683-26823 GCA_002420005.1 Holophagales bacterium UBA5704
TGACGGCGGTCACCGCGAGCGGGTCACCGTCGGGGTCACTGTCGTTGCTCAGCACGGAGAGTGTGACCGGGGAGTCCTCGGCCACGGAGCCCGGGTCGTTCGTCGCGCTCGGCGCATCGTTGACCGGCGTGATGGTGATCGAAACGGTCGCGGTGGCGGAGCCTCCGTTGCCGTCGCCGATCGTGTAGGTGAAGGAATCCGCGCCGTTGAAGTTGGCGGCCGGCGTGTAGGTGACGGAGCCGGCGTTGAAGGTGACCGATCCGTTCGCACCCTGGGTGACGGCGGTCACCGCGAGCGGGCCGCCGTCGATGTCACTGTCGTTGCTCAGCACGGAGAGGGTGACCGGGGTGTCCTCGGCCACGGAGCCCGCATCGTTTGCCGCGCTCGGCGCGTCGTTGACCGGCGTGATGGTGATCGAAACGGTGGCGGTGGCGGAGCCGCCGTTGCCGTCGCCGATCGTGTAGGTGAAGGAATCCACGCCGTTGAAGTTGGCGGCCGGCGTGTAGGTGACGGAGCCGGCGTTGAAGGTGACCGATCCGTTCGCACCCTGGGTGACGGCGGTCACGGCGAGCGCGTCGCCGTCGAGGTCGCTGTCGTTGCTCAGAACGGCGAGCGTGACCGCGGAGTCCTCGGCCACCGAGCCTGCGTCGTTGGCCGCGCTCGGCGGATCGTTGACCGGAAGGACCGTCACCGTCACCGTCTCCGTGTCGCCGCGGCTCGTCGGGTCGCGCATCGTGTAGGTGAATGAATCGGTTCCGGAGAAGTTGGGCTGGGGTGTATAGGTGACGGTGGTGGCCGTGAAGGTCACCGAGCCGTTCACACCTTGCGTCACCGTGAAGAGTGTGAGCGCGTCGCCGTCCGGATCAGAATCGTTGGCCAGCACGGGGATCACGGCCGGGGTGTCCTCCGGTGTCGCGGCGCTGTCCGGGCCGGCGATGGGAAAGTCCGGCTCCGGCGTGATCGTCATCGTGACGGTGGCGGTGTCCGTTCCGCCCTGTCCGTCGCGGATCGTGTAGGTGAAGCTGTCCGGCCCGTTGTAGTTGAGCGTGGGCGTATAGCGGATCGAGGTCGCGAACACCTCGACGAGGCCGTGTGCCCCCTGAGTGGCGCCGACGAAGCTCAACGGGTTGCCGTCCGCGTCGGTGTCGTTGCTCATCGGATAGAAGATCGCCGCGTAGTCCTCGCGGGTGCTGACCGTGTCGTTGATCGCATCCGGTGGATCGTTGACCGCCGTGATCGTGAGGTTGACCCGGCCCGTGGCGGTGCTCCCCGTGCTGTCGGTGAGCGTGTAGTTGAACCAGTCGGTTCCGTTGTAGTTGAGGGCCGGTGTATAGGTGAGCGTGCCGTTCGCGTTGATCACGACGCTGCCGTGGAACGGCGTTCCGGTCGCCGTGATCGAGAGGGCGTGGCCGTCCGGATCGCTGTCGTTGGCCCGCGCATTGATCGTCACCGGCACGTCCTCGGTGGTGGTCGCGTTGTCGGTCACCGCGACCGGCGGATCGTTCACGGGCGTGATCGTGACCGTCACGGTCGCCGTGGATGTGAGGCCGTTTCCGTCGTTGATCGTGTAGGTGAAGGTGTCGGTGCCGTTGTAATTGGCGGCGGAGAGGTAGTTGATCGACAGCGCGTCGCCCCCGGCCATGCCGTGGGCGCCCTGGGTGTAGGTCGAAACCCAGATCGTGTCGCCGTCGGGATCGCTGTCGTTCGCCCGCACCTGGACATTGACCAGCGTGTCTTCCGCGGTGGTCACCGTGTCGTTGACGGCGACCGGCGGGTCGTTGACCGGTTGAATCGTGACGTATACGGTGGCCGTCGCCGTTGCGCCTTGGGGATTCGCCACCGTGTAGGTGAACGCATCGCTACCGCTCACATTCGGCTGCGCCGTGTAGCGCACGTAGCCGAGCGTCTGGTTGTAAATGGATACAGCTCCCAGGGTGCCTTGCGTCACGGCGACGATCGTGAGCGCATTGGCCCCCGGATCGGAGTCGTTGTCGGTCGGTGTGAGCAGGACGTCCTGGTCCTCGTTGAGGGTCAGGTAGTCGTCCGCTGCGACCGGCGGCTGGTTGACGACCGTGATGGTGACGGTCGCGAAGGCCTCGGCGCCGAGGAGGTCCACGAGCCGGTAGGTGAACGTGTCCGTGCCCAGGAAGGACGGTGGAGGGGTGTAGGTGAGGAAACCTGCGTAGTTGGACGTCACCGTGCCGCCTTGCGTCCCCTGGGTGAAGCTCGCGACGGTGAAGGTCTGCCCTTCCGGATCGCTGTCGTTGGCCAGGACGTCGACCACGACCGGCGTCCCGTTGCCCGTGGTGGCCTCGTCGTTCACCGCGAGCGGTGGGTTGTTGGTGGGCTCGCCTTCACCCACCACCGCGATGTCGGCTGCGACGTGGTAGTAGTTGTAGTACTCCGCCTGGAGGGTCTCGCCGAGCTGGGTCTCGAACACCTGGTTGTAGGGGACCGCCGCGGCGATCACGCTGCCCAGAGACGTCTCGAAGATCGAGGTATCGGGGCCGGTTTCGAGCAGCGAGAAGGTCTCATCGTCACCCGATGTCATGGACCTGAGGCGGATCGATGCCAGGTCCGGCCCCAAGGGGTCGTAGTTGCTGGTGGGCGCCTCGACCTGCAGGCGGATCGTACCTCCCGGGGGAACATTGCCGACGTCGGCGCCGGAGGCATCGACGAACCGCACGATGCCCACCTTCATCGTCGCCGTGGCGGTGGTCGAGCCGAGGGTGGCGTCGACCGTGTCGAGCTGGAGGCCGGTCATCGCGGTCTGGAGCTCGCCGTCGAACGGCATGACGTAGCCGTACCACCGGCTCGGCATCTGCCCGGTGAAGGTCGAGGTGTCGGTCCCGGTCTCGACCAGCAGAAGCGTCTCGGTGTCGCGCGGTGCGCCGGTGTTGTCGCGGGAGACCACGGTGACGGTGATCGAATCGGCCGCGCCGGGGTCCAGGTTGCCTTCGGGGTTGAAGGCGCTGATGCGGATGTCGCCGTCCGTCAGGACGTAGTCGACCGGAGCCCCCGTGGAGTCGAGGAACGAGACCAGTCCGCTGCCGACGACCGCGGTGTCGGTCGCCGAGGAGAGGCCGAGCGGGTCGGGCCGGCTCGCGGTGACGACGTCGGAGGCGGCGACCTGGAGATCGCCGTCTCCCGGGACCGCGGGGCCGATCTCGACCGAGACGGTGCCGCGGAAGAGGCCGATCTCATACTCTGCGGCAGGGGTGAGCGCCACCGTTTCGGTATCGTCGCCGCTGGTCACCGTGGCGGAGGTCGGAGACCAGGACGGCACCGAGTAGTCCCGCGCTTCAACGACGATCGAAGCCGGGGGGGCGACGAGACCGACGTCGATCCCCTGCGCGTTGGTGAGACGCAGGCTGGTCCCGGCCATGTCGGCGGAGTCGGTAGGGCAGGGAGCCGCCGAGCAGCCGAGGAGCTCGACGTGGATCGTGTCGCGCTGGAGCGGCGGGCCGGCGATTTCGGTGACCTCGAGGAGGCCGTCATTCGCCACCGCCGGGGCGGTGGAGAGCGTGCCGCCCAACGCGACCGTGCCGACGAAGGTGGCGGAGAAGAAACCGTTTTCGTAGAGGAGGACGTACTCCTCGTCGCCGCGCAGGGCGGAGGTGACGCGGGCCGTCACCGAGCCGGCTCCGGCCAGAGGCCCGTCGGTGGCGCGGATCACGGCGGGCTGAAACTCCTGGTACGAGCTCACCGGTTGTCCGGAGGGATCGGTGAGCTGGAGCGTGACAGGGAGGTTCGAAAGCGCCGCCAGCTGAACCGCGGAGTAGGTCTGGCCGTTCGCGTCGTTGTGCTGGACCCAGATCGCGGAGCCCGGTTGGATCTCGAGGGAACCGTCCTGCTGGACCGGATCGCTCCCCGGCGCCGTCAGGATCGAGCCGGTGAAGGTCGAGGTGTTCCCTCCGGTCTCGGTCAGGAGCACGGTCTCATACTCGCCCCAGGTGCCGACGGTCGCCGAGAGGTTCACCACGGTGGTGTCCACGCCCGCGGTCGCATTCGCGAACGCATCGGTCACCCGCAGGTAGATCCGGTCTCCGACGACGTACGAGGTCGCCGGATTGCCCCCGGCGTCGAGCGTTGCCACGGTGGAGCCGACCGTCGTGGCGGTGTCGCCCGCCGCGCCGTAGGTGGCGGTCAGCACGTCGAACCTCCAGGGGTACTGGCTCACGTCGCGCGAGGTTTCAAGCCGGCCGTTCCCCACCGGGACGGCGTTCGACAGCTCGACCGAGCCCTCGAACACCCCCGTCCCCACACCGGTCTCGGCGAGAACGAGCACCTCGAAATCGCCCGACCGGGTCACCGAAACGTCCACCGAAACGCTCACCGCCGCACCCGGATCGATCACCTGCAGGTAGGCCCTGGAGCCTTCAAGATACGGCTCCCCGAGCGGTTGCCCTTGAGCATTGAGAAACGTGAAAGTTTGCGCTGGAAGTGCCACTGAAAAAGCGAGTGCAATCCAGAGCATCAACAACAATGGGAGCGGCGACAGCCGATTTCGAGGCATGGAAGTCCCCTTTCCTTGGGCGAACAGAGGAATCGAGATCAGGATCTGGAATGACTCCAGGATACCATAGGAGTGGTAGGAGGACCACAAACCGGGACGGGCCTCCGACTCCGGCACCCCCAAGGCCGAGGAGCACGCCCCCTGGGAGCGCTGGCGTCTCGCCGGCATTCAAGAAGAATGGGCCGAAGGCCCGGCCCCTGATCCGGGGCGACCGTTGCCCGCTGCGGGCGGATCTCGCGACCATCGCTGGGCGCAGGTGCCGGGGCGCAGGGGCGCGTAGCCTCAGCTCGACTCGCTGCCCAGGAGCTCAGTGATGGTCTTCTCCAGGGCAGGAAGCCCGGCCTCGAGAATGCCCCACACTACCTCATCCTGAATGGAGTCGTAGCCGTGGATCAGCGCATTGCGGAAAGAGATGATCCGGCGGTAGTCGCTGACGCGCGAAGCGACGGCCGGGTCGAGCTTGGCTAACCGGTTGAGAGCCTCTCCCAGGATCTCGAACTGGCGCTCCACCGCGGAACGGAGCATGGGATCGGCCTGATAGTCCGCAAAGGTCCGACCGGCGGTGAAGGTGCGGATCATCGTCGCCGCGCCCTGCATGTCGAACAGGAACTTACGGGCCTCAAGCTGCATAAAGCAACGTCCTCGACCGCTCGATGCCTTGCAGGAAGTAGGGGTTCTTGATCGCCGGGATCATGACCAGGTCGATCGGGCGGGCGAGAAGATCCTCCAGGGATTCCAGCAGACCGAAGTAGCGGTCTGCCATCTCGGCTGGTGGGACAGGCTCGAATTCGACCAGGAAGTCGAGGTCGCTGGTGGTCGGATCGAAACGATCCGTGGTGGCCGACCCGAAGATCTCCAGCCGGCGAACCACGAAGCGGGCGCAGAGACTCTTCAGGGTCTCGCGCTGTTCTTCGATGATGCGATACATAGTCCGGGTCTCCGGTGCTCCGTCGCCTCAGTGTATCGCGGATCTCCCCAAACTTTCTTCGCGAACGAGCTTGAGCACAGGTGCCGGGCACCTATTCGGGCAGAGGATTCTCCCGGCACCCCCAAAGCCGAGGAGCACGCCCCCTGGGAGCGCTGGCGTCTCGCCGGCATTCAAGTGAACGGGCCGAAGGCCCGGCCCCTGAGCCGGGGCGACCGTTGCCCGCTGCGGGCGGATCTCGCGACCATCGCCCCCAACTCACCGAACCGCTCGGCGGTCGAACAGCCACGGAGACTCGCCGACGATCCTTTCCACCGCCTGGTCGAGAGCCGGCTGCCATTCCGCGGAGGGGAGCGAATTGAGCCATGCCTGAAGCTCCTCCTCCGGGATCTGGCGCGCAGTGGCGCAGGCCATGAGCACTCCAGCAGCGAGATTCTGGAATCTCTCCCGCTGCGGATGCTCCCGGCCACGGATTTTCGAGAGCGCGACCGCCGCCATCGCCACCGCGAGGGCGTCCTCGCCGGCCGGTTCGAGCTGTTGGAAGAGCGCTGCCGCGGTCGATACGGAGTCCTCGAGAGGAGCCTGAACGCGCGAAGCGAGCCACAAGGCCTGGGCCAGACAACCGGGAGCATCGGGATCTTCCGAGGCGCCGAGATTGCCCAGCACGGTGATCACGTCCAGCCAGGCCTGCACCGTTGCGAGAGCCTGCACCGCCTCCAGATTCAGATGACGCTCCCGCGCCCGGTCTCCCTGCTGCCGGGCCGCCCAGGCCATGTTCGCCAGAGTCGTGGCCTTTCCCCACACGTTGCCGATCTTTTCTTCGAGAGCGAGCGCCTGGTTCCAGAGGTCCAAGGCGCGCTCGACGTCTCCCTGCTGGGCGAAGACGCCAGCCATCTGGTGGAGAGTCGCGGCCTTTCCCTGAACGTCGCCGATCTTTTCTAGGAGAGCGAGCACCTGGTTCCAGAGGTCCAAGGCGCGCTCAACGTCTCCCTGCTGGGCGAAGACGCCAGCCATCTGGTGGAGAGTCGCGGCCTTTCCCTGAACGTCGCCGATCTTTTCTTCGAGAGCGAGCGCCTGGTTCCAGAGGTCCAAGGCGCGTTCGACGTCTCCCTGCTGGGCGAAGACGCCAGCCATCTGGTGGAGAGTCGCGGCCTTTCCCTGAACGTCGCCGATCTCTTCGTAGAGAGCGAGCGCCTGGTTCCAGAGGTCCAAGGCGCGTTCGACGTCTCCCTGCTGGGCGAAGACGCCAGCCATATTGGTGAGAGTCGCGGCCCCTCCCTGAACGTCGCCGATCTTTTCTTGGAGAGCGAGCGCCTGGTTCCAGAGGTCCAAGGCGCGTTCGACGTCTCCCTGCTGGGCGAAGACGCCAGCCATCTGGTGGAGAGTCGCGGCCGTTCCCTGAACGTCGCCGATCTCTTCGTAGAGAGCGAGCGCCTGGTTCCAGAGGTCCAAGGCGCGTTCGACGTCTCCCTGCTGGGCGATAACGCCAGCCATCTGGTGGAGAGTCGCGGCCTTTCCCTTCACGTTGCCGATCATTTCTTTGAGAGCGAGCGACTGGTTCCAGAGGTCCAAGGCGCGTTCGACGTCTCCCTGCTGTGCAGTGAGCCCTGCCAACTCGTGAAGAAGGGCTGAGCGGTTGCCGATCACGGCTGGCGCCGTGTCGGCTTCGATGGGAGGGCTTTGCCTCAGCGTTTGCTCATAGTGCTGGCGTGCCTCATCCGTCTTCCCCAGGAGCTCTTCGGCTTTTGCCAAGCCGTGCAGCACCCGATAATCGGGGCACTGAGAAATCGTGGCCTGACAGAGAATTTCCAGCTCACGGAAACGAGAAAGAGCGAGCCAGCGATTGCCGACCCTGATGACGATCTCAGCCGCGATCTCGCATTCCCCGCCCAAGATCGCCAACCTGTGGATTTCCAGCAACTGCCCTTCCGTGGTGGAATCTGCCTCCCTCCACCAATTCTGATAAGTCAACCGTGCCGCTCGTGCGCAAATCGCGGTCCTCGCATCGCCGGTCAGCTCAGGCTCAAGGAGAGGATCGAGAAGAGCGGAGACGTAAAACAATGGCTCGCCCTTAGGACCCGGAGCCGTTTCCGCGAGCCCCAGGGCGACGGCCCGTTGGAGGTGCGGCTCCAGCTCCTGCCCGTCCGCGACGGCTTCGACCCCCGTGCGCGGGACGGGCAGACCGTATACGGACAGCCGGGCCAGGAGGGCGCGGCCGGCCGGGGGTTGGAGGTGGAGCAGGGTGCGGAGCAGGACGTCTTCTCGAAAGCTTTCCGCCGCCGCCTCCATGGCCGAGAGGATGGCTTCCGAGTCGGTCGCCGCATCGGCGAGAACGGTGTTCAGGCGTTCCAGAAGCCGCGGATTGCCGGCCGCCAGCTCCGTCGCCCGGGTGCGCAGGGCGGGCTCGGTCTTCGCTTCCGGTTGCAGCGCGGGGAGCGAGGCGAGCTTCTTCTCCAGGTCGGCGCCGCGGAAGGATTCGAGCTCTTCGGGATGGAGCGAGGCCGGGTCGGGGAGAGAGAGCTGATAGCGGCAGGTCACCAGCGCCCGGCTCGCAGAACGCGTCTCCCGGACCGCGGCCAGCAGATCGGTGAGGACGCCGAGCGCGGCGGGCTCCAGGATCGCCCGGCCGGTCGGATCGAGCCGCGGCGCGTGGCCGGCGTCCCTCTCGACGTTCTGCTCGAAGTCGTCGAAGACGAAGAGACAGGCCTGCTCTGCGGCGGCCAGAAGATGGCGCAGCCGTTGCCGCAGGCTGAGGCCGGGCTCGTTCAGGAGGGCCACGGCGCCGGCCTCGGTTAGGCCTCCTCCGAGGATCTGCAGGAACCGTGTCTCGTCGAGCCGGCCGACCCAGACGAGCCGGGTGTGGCCGCGCAGCCGGTCGCAGAGCCGGGCGGCGAGACTGCTCTTGCCGAGGCCGCCGAGGCCATGGAGGAAGACGCCTTCGTGGTAGTTGTCGTCTCCCTCGACGCTGCGCAGGACCTGGAGACAGCGCTGGAGTGCGCGGCGCCGGCCGACGAAGCGGCCGCGGGGGCAGACCTCGCTCTTGGCTCCGGCATCGAGAAACTCCTGGCGCGCCTGCCGGAGGGCGATCCGTGCGCGGCCCCGGGTCGGCGGCGCAGTGACGAACGGCCCCAGGGCCGCCTTTCCGGCGTAGAGACGCAGCAGGTGCCAGGACGGAGAGCCGGAGGTGCGCAGCGCGGCGCGGGCGCGCGCAGTGGCTTCTTCGACGTCCTTGCCCGTGGCCAGGTGATGGTAGAGCTCGGCGGCGGCGAGGCTCGCCGCGGTGTCGCCGACGGGCAGGGACCAGCCGAGCACGGCGGGAGCACCGGCGGAGACGAGCCTCTCGCAGAACGAGGGGAGGGCACCCTGATCGACCGCCTGCCCCGTCTTGCAGCCGGAGAGGAAGACGAGCGGCGGCCAGCTCCCGGCGAAGGCGGCTGCGAGGGCGTCGGCGTCCGCCGGCTGGAGGCCCCCGGTGTCGTCTTCCATCAGGAAGATGGGCGTGCCGCCGTCCGTCACATCGGCATGGCCGCTCAGGTGGAGGACGTCGAAGTAGCCGGCGCCGAACGATTCGACGCGCTCGGCGAGCCCTGGGAGGCTGCCGCTCTCCTCGACCTCGAGCTCCATGGCCGGCTTGCGCGTGGCCTCGAAGATCATCGCCTCCTCGCGCTCGAATTCGAGGACCGGCTCCACGTCGCGCGGCGAGCACGCCATCAGCAGCAGGCGGAGCGGGCGGTTGGCGGTCTCGGCGGTGCGGCCGGCGGCCGGCATCCGGCGAACCGGGGTGAGAGGCGAGGCCGGGAGGGCGCAGAGGAAGGCGCCGTCGTCGGCGAGAAGCTCCCAGGGGAGATGGCGGAGGCGCTCCGAGCCGTCGATGTGGACCGCGAGGCCGGGCGGCCCTTGGCGCGCCGCAGCCATCCATCGTTCCGTGGGACCGTCGAGCCAGGCGTAGAGCGTACGGCCGAGAGCCGCGAGATCCGGCGAAACGGTCCTGTAGCCCTTTTCGACCTCGGCGACGAAGCGGTCCACCTCGGCGGTGACGAGCGGCCGGTCGCCGATCAGGCGGCCGTCGTGCCCGACAAAGCGGAGGAGGCTCTGCTCCGGAGTCTGAGCAAAAACTTCGAACCGGACTTGCCGCATGAGGAAGACATGATAGCGAATCTTCGAGCGCCGAGTGCGGGGGGCGTTCCGTTGCACGAGACGGCCGATTTGTTCAACGAGCCGGGTGTTTCGTTGAGCGAGACGGTCGATCCGTTCCACGAGCGGGTCGATTCGTACAACGAACCGGGCGTTTCGTTGTACGAGCCGGCCGTTCCGTGGAACGAACCGGGCGTTCTGCTGGACGAGAAGCCCGATCCGCGCAGCGAGCCGGGCGTTTCGTTGAACGAGACGGTCGATCCGTTCAACGAGCCGGGCGTTTTGTTGAACGAAACGGCCGTTCCGTTCCACGAGCCGGGCGTTTCGTTGGCCGAGACGGCCGTTCCGTTCAACAAAACGGGCGTTCCGTTGAACGAACAGGCCGTCCCGTCCCGCGAAATCACCTCACCCGGCCATCAACCCCTTGATCTGCCCATCCACGAAGTCGATCCGCAATGCCTGCGGCGACGCCGGCAGGCCCGGCATCCGCATGATGTCGCCGAGCAGGAGCACGACGAAGCCGGCGCCGGCCGACACGATGAGCCGGCGGACGGTGATGTCGAAGCCTTCGGGGCGCCCGACGACGTTCGGGTCGTCGGTGAGCGAGGACTGGGTTTTGGCGACGCAGAGGGGGAGCCCTTCGGCGCCGAGCTTGCGGATCAGCTTCAGGTCCTTCTCGGCCTCGGCGGTGAAGACCACGTTGCGGGCTCCGTACATGGCGCGGGCGATCTTCTCGATCTTCGTGGGGATCGACTCGGAGAGCTCGTAGAGCGGCCGCAAGGGCGACGGGGTCTTCTCCGCCTGCTCGACCACCGTGCGCGCCAGCGCGATGGCGCCTTCGCCTCCCTGGCTGTAGTGATCGGCGAGGACGGCGGTGACGCCGATGCCGGCGCAGGCGCGGCGGACGACCTCGATCTCCTCGTCCGAGTCGGTGGCGAAGCGGTTCAGGGCCACCACGACCGGCTTGCCGAACGCCTGGGCGCTCTCCACGTGCTTGAGCAGGTTGCCGACGCCGCGCTCGACGGCGGCCGGATCAGGGGTGGCGAGGGTGTCGTTCGGCACGTTGCCGTGCCGCTTGAGCGCGCGGACGGTCGCCACGATCACCACCGCCGACGGGCTCAGGCCGGCGGAGCGGCACTTGATGTCGAAGAACTTCTCACCCCCGAGGTCGAAGGCGAAGCCGGCCTCGGTGATCACCCAGTCGCCGTGGGCGAGGGCCATCTTGGTGGCGATCACCGAGTTGCAGCCGTGCGCGATGTTGGCGAACGGTCCGCCGTGGACGAACGCCGGCACGCCGTCGATGGTCTGCACCAGGTTGGGCATCAGGGCGTCCTTCAAGACGACCACGAGCGCGCCGACGATGCCGAGATCCTTCACCGTGACCGGCTCCTGCTTGCTGGTGAGGCCGAGAAGCAGGCGGTCGAGGCGGGCGCGCAGGTCCTCGGCGTCTTCGGCCAGGCAGAGCGAGGCCATCACCTCGGAGGCCGCCGTGATGTCGAAGCCGGCCTCCCGCGGCACCCCTTCGACGGGGCCGCCGAGACCGACGATCACCCGGCGCAGCGACCGGTCGTTCATGTCCATCACCCGCCGCCAGAGGATGCGGCGGGAGTCGATCCCCAGCGCGTTGCCGTGCTGGAGATGGTTGTCGAGGAGGGCGGCCACCAGGTTGTTGGCGGTGGTGATGGCGTGGAAGTCGCCGGTGAAGTGGAGGTTGATGTCCTCCCCTGGCACGAGGACGGCCTTGCCGCCACCGGTCGCGCCCCCTTTGACACCGAAGATCGGCCCCAGGGAAGGCTCGCGCAGAGCGATGCACACCCTTTCGCCGATCTTCGCAAGGCCCTGGGCGAGGCCGATCGAGGTCGTGGTCTTGCCCTCTCCCGCGCTGGTGGGCGTAATGGCCGACACCAGCACCAGCTTGCCGGGGGGGCGCCCGGACGCCTCCCGGGCCTCCAGGCGGATCTTGGCCTTGTCATCGCCGTACGGGATCACGAAACGGCGGTCGATCCCCAGGTCCTGCGCGACGTCGAGAATGGGGCGAGGCTGGCTCATGCAGTGCGTTCTCCTTGCAAAAGAGGATGGAAGCAACGGGCGGTCGGCGGGGGGGTATGGTAACGGATCTCAGGGGGCAAGCGGCAACCGCACCACGAACCGCGCCCCGCCGCCCGGCCGGTTCTCGGCGGAGACCGTGCCGCCGTAGCCTTCCACGATCGCCTTGACGATGGCGAGGCCGAGCCCGGTGTGGCCGTCGCGTGCCTGGGGCTCGTGTGGGCGCCAGGTGAAGAAGCGGTCGAAGATGCGCTCCCGGTGCTCCGGCGGAATGCCGGGGCCGCGGTCGCCGACGGCGACCACGGCGGTGTCCGGGGTGGCCGAGATCTCCACACGGACCTCCCCCCCGGCGGGAGAAAAGCCGGTGGCGTTGTCGAGGAGGTTGGTGAAGACCTGGGCCAATCGATCTGACGAGGCGAGGGTGAGGACCGGGTCGGTGGGGAGATGCAGCGCGAGATGGATGTCGTCCCGCGCGTGCAGGCCGACGCTGTCGATCACCGCGGCGAGCAGCCGGCCGAGATCGACCGGTGCCACCGGCTCGGCTTCGAGGAGCGCGTCGATCCGGCTGATCTCGCGCACGCTGGAGAGCAGGTGCTCCATGCGCGCCACCTCGCGCCAGGCGATCTCCAGGAAGCGGCGGCGGTCGGCGGGGTCGTCGACCTCGCCGAGCATCTCGGTGGCGGTGCGGATCGAGGCGAGCGGATTCTTGAGCTCGTGGGAGACGTCGGCGGCGAAGGACTCGATGAAGCGCAGGTGCCGCTCCAGGCGGCCGGTCAGCTCCTCCAGCGCGCGGGCCAGATCGCCGATCTCGTCGTGGCGGCGCGAGCCGCGGAACCGGCCGCGCAGGCGGCCCCGGCGGTCGACGACCTCGCTCGCCTGGTCGCGCAGCTGCCGCAACGGCCTTGCGATGGTGGCCGAGACGAGGAGGCTCAAGACCGCCGCCGCCACCACCGAGGCGAGGACCACCCGGAAGACGTCGAGGCGCACGTCGTAGAGCGCGCGCAGGATGCGGAAGGTGGACTGCGACACGAGCACCGCGCCCACCACCGTGCCGTCGCTCGGCACCGGGAGCGCGCTGTAGAGCGTCACCGAGCGCTGGCCGGCGGTGGGCCGGGTGATCGCTCCGTAGCGGCCGGCGAGCGCCTCGCGCACCTCGGGGCCGAGCAGGGGGCCGCCGGGGGCGTAGACCTTCTCCGTGTCGCGCGGCGGCTCGGGGGGCGCGAAGGGGCGGCTGAGCCGGCCCAGCAGCCGGTAGAGCCAGGCACCGAGCCGGTAGAGCAGGTGCTCGCGGCCGGTGTCGAGCGGCTGCGGCGCGTCGAGATCGTAGCGGCTCGCCGGCGCGGCGGCCGCCGCCGGGCGTGGGGGGATCAGCCGCGCCGAGTCGGCGAGGACGCGGCCCTCCCGGTCCACGATGCGCAGGCGCGAATCGGTGCGCCCCGCGAGCCGGCGCAGCAACGCCTTGGCGGCGGTCTCGGCGACAGGTCCTTGCTCGGCGAGCGCCGCCGCGGCGAGGCGGCCCTGCTGCACCATCGAACGCTCCTGCGCCTCCAGCAGCTCCTTCTCATAGACCTCCAGATAGAAGAAGCCGGCGGCGGGCAGGAAGACGAGGAGGATGTTGAACAGCAGGAGGCGGACGGAGATGCGGGCGAGGTGGTGCATTCCCCCTCTCCCGGTGGGGGGGAGGGCGATGGGAGAGGGGGCCAGGGGGTGAGGTTCCAAGATCATCCGCTCCGGAACCGGTAGCCGAGGCCGTAGACCGTCTCGATGCCGGCGAACGTGGGGTCGGCCTCTTCGAGCTTGCGGCGCAGGCGCTTCACGTGGCTGTCGATCGTGCGGTCGCTCGCATAGGCGTCGTGCGGATAGGCTTCCTCCAGGAGCTGGCTGCGCGTCTTGACGTGCCCGGGGTGGCGCACGAGGGCGTGGAGGAGGGTCAGCTCGGTGACCGTCAAGGCGAGCGGCGCTCCCTTCCAGGTGGCCTGGTAGCGCTTGAGATCGAGGCGCAGCGGGCCGCTTTCCAGGATGCGCTCGTCGCTCCCGTCCGGCTCGCGGGAGAGGGCGGCGCGGCGCAGCAGCACCTTCACCCGCGCCGCCAGCTCGCGCATCGAGAACGGTTTGCAGAGATAGTCGTCGGCGCCCAGCTCGAGGCCGAGGACGCGGTCGAGCTCCTCGTCGCGCGAGGTGAGGAAGAGGAGAGGCAGCCGCTCCGAGAGCGCCCGCAGGCGCCGGCACAGCTCCAGGCCGTCCATCCGCGGCATCAGGACGTCGAGGATGACGAGATCGGGGAGGCTGCGCTCGAACGCCCGCCAGGCTTCCAGGCCGTCGGCGTACAGCTCCACCCGGTGTCCTTCGCGGCGCAGCGCGAAGCCGACGGTCTCGCGCAGGTTCTCCTCATCGTCCACCAGGGCGACATGGGCGCCGCTGGAGGTGGGGGAAGGGGGCGGGGCCATGCCTTGCAATCTACCGCAACTTCCGGAGCCGGGAGGGGCGTGCCACAATTTCGCCATTCTCTCGGCGGAGCGTTCCACGATTCCGCCCTTCCCGAGGCGATTCGGAGTGGTCTGATGAGAACCGCCGGGCGCCGGAACGCCCGGCCTTGAACCGGAGGACTGGAGGAACCGAAGATGATCGCCGAGACCCCTGAAGCGCCGGCTGCGCCCCAGCGGCGCCCGTTGCGCGATTCGATGTTGCTCAAAGTGTTCGTGATCGGCGTGCTGATGCTGGCGCTGCTCATCCCCATCGTCCTGGTCAGCAACTTGATCTCGGAGCGCCAGGCGCGGCACGACCAGACCGCCGCCGACGTGGCGGGCTCCTGGGGGTTGGAGCAGACCCTCGGCGGCCCGGTGCTGCGCGTCCCCTACCTGGTCCGCGGCAAGGACGACAAGGGACAGGTCCAGGTGTGGACGGCCCATGCGCTTTTCTTGCCCGAGGAGCTGCAGGTGGAGGGCGAGATCACCCCGGAGCGGCGCAGCCGCGGGATCTTCGAGGTCGCGGTCTACCGCGCTGCGCTGCACTGGAAGGGGACCCTGCGCCGGCCGAGCTTCGCGGCGTGGGGCATTCCCGAGACGGACGTCCTGTGGAACGAGGCCGAGCTCGCCATCGGCGTGCCGGACATGCGCGGCTTGCGGCGCGGCGTGACGGTGGCCTGGTCGGGGCAGGACCTCACCCTGGCGCCGGGTGGGGCGGTCGAAGGGATGTGGAGCCGCGGCCTGCGCACGCCGGTGCCCGGCCTCGCCGGCCAGAAGGAGGGCGCGGTCAACACGTTCGCCTTCGAGCTGCTGCTCGACGGCAGCCGGTCGCTGCGCTTCCTGCCGCTCGGCCAGCAGACCGGGATCAAGCTCAGCTCACCATGGCCCGATCCCAGCTTCACCGGCGCCTGGCTCCCGGAGTCCCGCCGGGTGGGGGCCGCCGGCTTCGAGGCCTCCTGGAGCGTGCCCTACTTCGGCCGCAGCTATCCGCAGCAGTGGCGCTCGACCGAGGCGGCGACGGTGGCGCCGCAGGAAGCTCTCAACGCGTCGGCGTTCGGCGTCGATCTCTTCCTGCCGGTCGATGCGTACCAAAAGACGGAGCGCTCTCTGAAATACAGCCTGCTCTTCCTGCTCCTCACCTTTCTGACCTTCTTCCTCTATGAGGTCTTCAGCCCGTTCGCGCTCCACCCGCTGCAGTACCTGCTGGTCGGCGCGGCGCTCTGCCTGTTCTATGTGCTGCTGCTCTCGGTCTCGGAGCATGCCCGGTTCGGGCTGGCCTATGCGGTGGCCTCGACGGCCACGGTGGCGCTCATCGGCGGCTACGCGGCGGCGATCCTGCGCGGCCGGCTGCGCGCCCTGGGGATCGCGGGAGCGCTGGGTGCGCTCTACGGCTACCTGTACGTGCTGCTCCAGGCGGAGGACTACGCCCTGCTGCTCGGCTCGGTGGGGCTGTTCCTGATTCTCGCGCTGGTGATGTTCGTGACGCGGAAGATCGACTGGTATGCGCCGCGGCCGGGGGGAGGGAAGGCGGTGGGGTGAGCGGAGGAGGAGGCGCCCCCCCTCTCCTGAAGCGCAGGGAGAGGGGGGCTCGCCCAAGGGAGGTTTACTCCTCCTCTTCGCCTTCGGACGCCGCCTGGCACTCGAGAAGATCGTCGTTGTTGATGACCCAGCCCTGGTCGTTGGCGCAGATGTCGACGCCACCGATGACGCACTCGTCGCCGTCTTCGTCGACCAGCATCACGTCGTAGGAGTCGCAGGGGACACTCTTGAGGGTGAAGGTGTCGCCGGTGTTGATGACATGCTCCTGGAGCTGGTCCGGACCCCATTCGTCGGTGTCGACGGGGGCGAGGAAGAACTGGGCGATGGCCCAGTCCGACTTGTTCTTGATGACGACGTCGCTCTTCTGGGCCTGCGCCGCCGCGGGGAGGAGGAGGGCGGCGGCACAGACGGCGCCGGCCAAGACCGCAATGGACTTCTTCATCGAATGATCTCCTTTTGGATGAGAACCAGACGCCATCCTAACACAGACGGGAGGTATAGTGCTCCCCTGAACCGACTCGCGGACCCGCGCAAGGAGACGTCCCACAATGCCAGATGTCCATCGTCCCCGTTTCATTTCACTCCCCGGCCTGGCGGCCGCCCTTCTCCTCTCGGCCGGCTCGGCCGTGTGGGCCCAGGATGTTGAAAGAAGCCTCGCCGACACCGTGCGGGGGACCGACAAGCTTCCCGGGCTGATGACCTTCTACCGGGCTCCCGGCAGGCTGCTGCTGGAGGTCCCTGCGGACCTGCTCGGCTCTCCTCTGGGCCTCGGCGTGACCCTGGCCCGGGGAGCGGGCGACTGGATGCCCCGCGGCGAGCTGCTCGCCGATGCCGTGGTCACCTGGGAACGGCGGGGAGACCGCCTCGTCCTGCAGAACAAGAATCTGAGCTTCCGCGCGGCGGCGAGCTCGCCGCTGCGGCCGACGGTGGAGGATACCTTTCCGGACTCCCCGCTGTTCCTCGCCAACCTTCTGCCGGTCTCCGGCCGCCCGGCGCCCCTGGTGGTCGATGCCCGCAAGCTGTTCGGTGAAGACCTGGCGGAGATCCTGCCCGCCGAGGCCGGATTTGCGACGACGCCGGAAGACACCACGCTGGTCTCGCTGCAGGTCTTTCCCCTGAACGTCGCCGCCCGGGTCTCCTACCGGTTCCGGCGGACGCCGGCGGGAGGAGGAGAGGACGAAGAAGAGCCCGCAGGGTTGCGTGAGGTCTCCCCCCGCCGGCTGGCCGACGACCGCTTCCTGGAGGTTCTGGTCGACTACCAGATCTACCGCCTGCCGGAGAACGACGGCTACCGGCCGCGCTTCAGCGACGAGCGGATCGGCACCTTCGACGTTCCCTACAAGGACTTTACGGACATCGACCGCCGGGACACCACGTTCCGCCACCTCGCGGAGCGCTGGGACGTCCGGCCGTCCGATCCCGCGCAGCCGGTCTCACCGGCCGTCGAGCCGATCACCTTCTACATCGACCACGGCGTGCCGCAAGAATGGCGGGCGTTGTTGCGCGAGGGAGCTCTCTGGTGGAACCGGGCGTTCGAGAAGGTCGGCATCCGCGATGCGGTGCGCATCCTGGACCGCCCGAACGATCCCAGCTGGAGCCCGGCGGATCTGCGGCACTCGATGATCTACTGGAACCTGACCGACGACCTCATGTTCTCCGGGATGGCCGGGCCGACCCTGACCGATCCGCGGACGGGCAAAGTGCTCAAAGGGACGGTCTATCTGAACGGCGAGTTCCCCTCCTTCAGCTTGTACCGGTACCTCGTCTATTCCTGGTGGCGGGCGCCGGAGCCCGGGAAGAAAGGCGCGGTGGCCACGGCGGTACAGGGCCGGGCGGCGCAGCGTGCGGCGCGGCACGGGCGGTTCTGCGACCGTGGGGCTTCCTTCTCCAGCCAGATCGCGTTCGCCCGCCTGGTGCTCCAGGCGCGGGGCATCCTGAAGCCGGGGACGCCGGAGGCGGATCGGTTCGCCCGCGAGGCGTTCCAGGAGCTGGTGGCGCACGAGGTGGGGCACGCTCTGGGCTTTCCCCACAACTGGAAGGCGAGCCTGGTGGCCTCCGCCGAGGCGGTGGCCTCCGGCAAGCTGACCGGCAAAGCGTCGACCGGCATCTTCTCGACCTCGGTGATGGACTACGACCCGATCTATTTCGCCCCCAAAGGAGCGCCGCAGGGCGATTACTTCTTGAAAGAGGTCGGTCCCTATGACGAGCTGGCGGTCGAGTACCTCTACCGGCCGTTCCCCGGCCTGTCTCCCGAGGAGGAGGCGCGGGAGCTCGACAAGATCGCAGCCCGCGCCGAGACCGAGCCCGGCTTGATCTACGACGGTGGCGAGCTGGGCGACATCGATCCCACCACCAACGCCGACGACTTCGGGGCCGATCCCCTGGCCTTCGCCGAGACGCGCCTGCGCATCCTGCGCGAGGAGGTGCTGCCGCGCCTGCCCGAGCTGGTGCTGGCCGAGGGGCACGACTACAGCGCCCTGCGCCAGGCGCTGGACGCCGCCGTCTTCTCCGTGGCGATGGACTACATCGACATCAGCGCACGCCACGTGGGCGGCCAGATCCTCCTGCGCCGGAAGGCCGATTCGCCGGCCGCGGCCAAGGGCGGGCCGAAGCCGGTGACCCCGGTGGCACCGGACGTCCAGCGCCGCGCCCTGGCGGTGCTTTCGGCCCAGGTCTTCGCCGACGGGGCCTATCCCTTCTCGCCGGACACCCTGGCGCTCCTCAAGGCGGACCTCCTGGAGGATTGGAACTACCCCTGGCGCTACGCGAGCGACTACGACGTCTCGACGCGCATCGCCGGTCTCTATGAAGCGGCGCTCTCGACGCTCCTCGATCCGGCCCGCCTCGCGCGGGTGCTCGACAACGAGCGGCGGACCACCGGCGACCGCTTCACCCTGCCCGAGCTGTTCAGCTCCTTGGAGAAGACCGCCTTCGGCGAAGCGAAGCCCACCCTCTCCCGCGACCGCCGCGCGCTGCAAAGGCTCGTCGTCGACCACTGCGTCGGCCTCGCCACGGAGCCCGAGGAGGGGACCCCCGCGGAGGCCTCCCAGGTCGCCGCGTCCACGCTGCGGTCGATCCGCGGCAAGATCAAGACCGCCCTGCTGGGCAAGGTGGGAGACGCCTACACCCGCGCCCACCTGGAAGACCTGGGGGCGCGGATCGATTCGGCGTTGGACGTGTAGGGATCAGGGCGTTGCGGGAGTCGGCGCCGCCGGCTTCCGCAAGTCGGCCCGCAGGAGGTCCAGCTCGGCGGCGGGGATGACCTCGATCGGGCCGATCTGCTTCTTCTCCAGCTCGGGGAGGAAGCCCTTGGCATTGCCGGCGAGGACGATCAAGAAGGAGCCGGGCCGGAGGCGCCGCTCGGCGAAGCTCTGGACCTGGGCGGCGGTGACCGCGTCGATGCGGCCGCGGTAGCCTTCGATGTGCTCGCGGCCGAGGCCGTACTTCATCGCTTCCAGCACCTTGTTGGCGATGCCTGCGGCGGTCTCGATCTCCAGGGGGAACACGCCGCTCAAGTAGGTCTTGCGGGCCTCCAGCTCCTCGGCCGGGACCGGCGTCTTCGCCAGCTCGCGGATGACGTCCAGCATGACCTCCAGGGCGAGCACGGTCGACTCGGTCTTGGTGAACGTCGAGGCCTGGAACGAGCCCGGTTGTACCGCCTTGAGGAAGCTGCTGCCCGCGCCGTAGGTGAGGCCTCGCTTGGTGCGGACCTCCTGGTAGAGGCGAGAGCTGGAGCCACCGCCGAGGATGGAGTTGTAGACGTCGGCCACCGACGCCTCCGGATCGGCGAAGGCGAGACCCACCTGGCCGATGCGGAGCTCGGTCTGCACGGCGTCCGGGACGTCGATCACGAGGATCCGCGGCCGGTCCCCGCTGCGGGTGTCCACCGGGGGGATGGTGTGCTCCTTGCCGCGCGCCCAGGTGCCGAATGCCCGCTCGATACGGGCATGGGCATCGTCGGCGGCGACGTCTCCGATCACGGCGACGATCGTCTCGTTGGGGACGAAGTGCTCGCGGTGGAAGGCGACGAGGTCGTCGCGGGTGAGGGCGCCGACCGATGTGGGGGTTCCGCCGTCGGGAAGCCCGTACGGGTGACCGTGGAACACCGCCCGGTCGAAGGCGGCGTCGGCCAGGTAGCCCGCATCTTCCTGCTGGATCTGGAGCCCGTTCAGGGACTGGCGCCGCCACCGCTCCAGCTCCTCGGCCGGGAAGCTCGGGCGCAAGACCACGTCGGCCAGCAGGTCGAGGCCGAGATCGAGCTGGTCGGAGGTCACTCCCACGTCGGCGAAGGCGGAGTCGAGGCTCCCGCCGGTGCTCAAGCTGCCGCCGACCGCATCGATGGCCGCGGCGATCTGTTGCGAGGAGCGGGTGGCCGTCCCTTCCCGCAGCAGGCTGGCCGTGGCATCGGCCAGCCCCGCCTTGTCGGCCGGCTCGAAGGCCTTGCCGGCGCGAAATAGCATCTGCACCGTCACCACCGGGGACTCCCGGTGCTCGACGACGACCACGCGCAGGCCGTTGGGGAGGGTCTTTTCGGCGAATCCCGGGAAGTGCACTTCCTTGGCGGGCTGCACCGGCGGGTAGGGCTGGCGGGTCTTCATCGCGGGCTCCGTGGCGCCGGCGGTGGCGGCCTGGAGGGCCAGAGCCAGGGCGGCGGCGGTCTGCAGGGGCTTCATGGTTTCACCTCGCTCGGGCGCAGGGCCTCCGGCAGCATGAAGATCACCGTGCGGTTCTCGGGGCGGAAGTACTTGCGCGCCACCGCCTGCACGTCGGCGGCGGTGACCTTCTGGTAGCGTGCGGTCTCCCCATCGACCAGCCGCCAGTCGCCGAGGATCACGGCGGCATGCCCGATCGCGCCCGCCTTGTCGTTCGTCGTCTGGCGGTCGAGCACCTGGCCGGCGATGATCTGGTTCTTGGCTTTGTCCAGCTCCTCGGCCGACACCGGCTCCTCTTGCAGGCGGATCATCTCCGCGACCAGCGACGCCTCCCCTTCCTCGGCCGTGTGGCCTTTCTGCAGGATGGCGTAGAAGTAGAACACGCCCGGATCTTCCAGAGCGAGCATCTGGCCGCCGGCCTGGAGGGCGATCTGCTGCTCGTAGACCAGCTTGCGATAGAGGCGGGAGCTCTGCCCGTCGGAGAGGATGCGGCTCGCCACTTCGAGGGCGTAGGTCTCCGGATCGCCCTCTTCCGGCACGTGGCAGGTGATGAGCACCGTGGGAAGCGGGGTGTTGGCGTCGTAGTCGACGACGCGCCGCCCGGCCGTCTGCTCGGGCTCCTGCGGGATGTCGCGCGGAATGTCCGCCCCCTTGGGGATGGGCGCGAAGTACTTCTCGATCCAGGCCAGGGCCTGGGCGGGGTCGAAGTCGCCGGAGACGACGAGGGTGGCGTTGTTCGGCACGTAATAGAGCTTGTGGAAGGCGCGCACGTCCTCGATGGTGGCGGCGTCCAGGTCGGCCATGCTGCCGATCGACAGGATCTTGTAGGGATGGGTGGTGAAGGTGCTGGCGAGGACGACCTCGAACAAGCGGCCGAACGGCGGATTGTCGACGCGCAGCCGGCGCTCTTCCTTGACCACGTCGCGCTCGGAGAGGAAGTTGGCCTCGGAGACGTCGAGGGCGCGCATGCGGTCGGCTTCCATCCAGAGCAGGCGCTCCAGGTGGTTGCTCGGGATGATCTCGAAGTAGAGGGTGCGGTCGAAGTCGGTGGTGGCGTTGTAGCGTCCGCCGATCGACGAGATGTAGTCGGTGAATTCACCCGGGGCCAGGTTCTCCGAGCCTTTGAACATGATGTGCTCGAAGAGGTGGGCGAAGCCGCTGCGGCCGGGCCGCTCGTTCTTCGAGCCGACGTGGTACCAGACCTGGAGGGAGACGACGGGGACGGAGTGGTCTTCATGGAAGAGGACCGTGAGCCCGTTGGCGAGGCGGTGCTCGCGAACGGCGATCTGGGGGGGCTGGACCTTGAGCGGAGCCGCCTCGCCGAGCGCGGGCACGGCGGCGGCCAGCGCGAGAGCCGGCCAGACGATGGTTCGTTTGCGCATGCCCCCTATCTTACCGTGCCCACCCTGCTAAGATGCGCACCACTTGCCGGAGTGGCGAAATGGCAGACGCAGGAGACTTAAAATCTCCCGCCGCAAGGCGTACGGGTTCGAGTCCCGTCTCCGGCACCAGCGCACAGGCGACGGTGAGGGCACTGGCTGCGCTGCCCTTCATGCAGATTGCATGCGCGGGCGGGAAGTGCTATCTTGATTTCATGGCCGTCCATCTCCAGATCCGCGATCTTCCCGATGATCTCCATGAGACCTTGCGTCGAAGGGCGGCCCTGCGCGAGCTCAGCCTGCGGCAGTACACCCTTGAGGTCTTGCAGGCGCATTGCCGGCAGCCGACGGTGGACGAGTGGCTCGACGGCTTGGACCGGTTGACGCCGGTGGAGCTTTCCCTTTCAGCGGCCGAGGCGGTTTGCGAGGCTCGCGAGGCGGACGATGCCGCCTTGATGGATGTCCTCGGCCGTTCTTGACGCTTCGGCAGCCGTCGAGCTCTTGCTGCGGACGCCGGCCGGACGTCAAGCGAGTGCGGCTCTGCGGGGCCATGAGATCGCCGCGCCGGCTCATTTCGATGCCGAAGTGTTGTCGGCACTCGGCCGCTTGGCTCGCGGAGGGGATCTGGCAGAGCCGCTGGTCGAACCGGCCTTGATCGCGCTGGCCCGCGCGCCCATCACCCGCTACCCTTTGCAGCCTCTCCTGCCTGCTGCCTGGAGGCTTCGGCACAATCTGGCGTTGCGGGATGCGCTGTATGTCACCCTGGCCCGCCAGTTGGGAGCCGTGTTGGTCACCGCGGACGGCCGGCTCGCCCGGGCACCGGTCGGGGCTCTCGGGGTCGAGGTGATTCTTGTGACGAGGTAGGCCCCCGCCTTCTCGCCTCCTCTTCGCCCATTTCCTCAACGATTCCTGGCCTGCGCTCAATGTTCCTGCGGCAGGTCGACTTTGCTTTTCCCATCCTGATTGATGGAAATCAGAAAATCCGAGAGCTCCTGGCCCCAGCGCGGAACCGGCGGCGGTTGAAACCCTCGGCCGGATCGGACGTATGCTGGCTGCCGGAGAGAAGAGTGTAGTACACTTGCCTCTGACCAAATCACAGGCACTTTATCGCACTGATGTATATGCAAAGAAATGGCCGATTTGCCGGGCCTGAGACCATTCCGGATATTCTGCAAGAGCTGGCTCGGCGGAAACCCCGGCATTCGATCTACACGCTGTTGTCCGACGCCGGAGCCGAAGCGGCCGTCTGTACGTGCGAGAAGCTCGACCGCCGGGCCCGCGCCTTGGGTTCGATGCTACAAAGCCGGGGGTTGGCGGGGGAACGGGCTCTGCTCGTTTTTCCTCCCGGGGTCGAGTTCATCGAGGCCTTCCTGGGCTGCCTGTATGCCGGCGTCGCCGCCGTGCCCGCCTACCCGCCGCGCAGCAACCACCACTTCGGGCGCTTGAAAGCGATCGCGAGGGACGCCGAGCCGCGTGTGGCGTTGACCACGGCCGCGGTGGCGGCCCGCCTGGATTCTGGATTGAAGGGGGAGCTGCGGCTCGATCCGGCGGACTGGATTGCCGTGGACGAAGTCCCCGACGGCCTGGCCGAGGAGTGGCGCCGGCCGCTCCTCGCCGCCGGGAGTCTCGCGTTCCTGCAGTACACATCCGGCTCGACGAGCACACCGAAGGGTGTGGCGGTGAGCCATGGCAACCTCCTTCACAACGAGGCGCTGATCCAGCGGACGTTCCGCCAGGACGAGAGCTCCGTGGTGGTGGGCTGGCTGCCGCTCTACCACGACATGGGGCTGATCGGGAACGTCTTGCAGCCGCTGTTCTCCGGCAGCCGGTGCATCTTGATGTCGCCCCTGGCCTTCCTGCAGCGGCCGGTTCGCTGGCTGGAGGCGATCTCCCGGTACCGCGGAACCACGAGCGGCGGCCCCAACTTCG
This sequence comes from Holophagales bacterium UBA5704, assembly GCA_002420005.1. GTDB lineage: Bacteria > Acidobacteriota > Thermoanaerobaculia > Multivoradales > UBA5704 > UBA5704. The sequence continues at coordinate 24,269 of DIHE01000002.1, forward strand.
CCTACGACCTGTGCGTCCGCAAGGTCAAGCCGGAGCAGCGGGAGCTGTTGGACCTGAGCTCCTGGGAGGTGGCCTTCAATGGCGCCGAGCCGGTTCGGGCGGGGACGCTGGAGAGGTTCGCCCGGTACTTCGCCCCCAGCGGATTCCGGGCCGGCGCCTTCCAGCCCTGCTATGGCCTGGCCGAGGCGACGCTCCTGGTGACCGGCCTCCGGATCGCGGAGGAGCCACGGGTGCTCGCCGTCTCCGCCGCAGCCCTGGAGGAGGACCGGGTGGCGGCGCCCGAGGAAGGGACCGGTCGGGCCGTGTCCCTGGTCAGCTCGGGACGAAACCCCGGAGAACAGCAGCAGATCGTCATCGTGCAGCCGGAGACCGGGCTGGAGTGCCCTCCGGATCGGGTCGGCGAGATCTGGGTGGCCGGGCCGAGCGTGGCGGGCGGCTACTGGGGGCGGCCCGACGCCACGGCGGAGGTGTTCGGAGCCCGCCTGGCCGATACGGGAGCGGGGCCGTTCCTGCGCACCGGCGATCTCGGGTTCCTCAGGGACGGGGAGCTGTTCGTCACCGGGCGCCTCAAGGACCTGCTCATCCTGCGGGGCCGCAACCACTACCCGCAAGACATCGAGCAGACGGCCGAGAGGTGCCATCCGGCTCTGCGTCCGGGCTGTGCGGCCGCCTTCTCCCTGGAGGAGGACGGCGAGGAGAGGCTGGTCGTCGTCCTGGAGGTCGACCCCCGTCAGGGAGCCTCGTTCGAGACGCTGTGGTCCCTGGCCGTCCGGGCCGTTTCCGAGGAGCACGAGCTGGTGCTCGACCGGCTGGTGCTCCTCGGTCCCAACCGTCTGCCCAAGACCACCAGCGGCAAAGTTCAGCGCCAGGCCTGCCGGAATGCCTGGCTGGCCGGTGAGCTGGAGGTCCTTTGGGAGAGCCCGCTCGGCGGTGGTCCGGCGGCGGAGGCCGAGGCGGAGGAGGCTCTCCGGCCTGCCTCCGGCGACCTGGGCTCGGCGATCGCCGCGATCCTGCGGGTCGCGCCCGGATCGCTGGAGCCCGATCGCCCCCTGGCCGAGGCCGGGCTCGACTCTCTGCGTGCCATCGAGATCAAGACCCTTCTCGACGAGAGCTTCGGCTGTTCCGTGGAACTGGCCGAGCTGTGGCAGAAGGGGAGTCTCCGTTGGCTCGCCGGCCGGATCGAGGAGGCGGGAGGGGTGGCCTCCGTCGTCCCACGGCTGGAACCCGCGGGGGAGGTGCCGGAGCATCCGCTCTCCTCCGGCCAGAGCGCGCTGTGGTTTTTCCACCGCCTGAGCCCGGAGAGCGCGGCGTACAACATCGCCGCCGCGGCGCGGATCCGGGGTCCGTTCTCCGCCGCCGCCCTCGGCCGCGCCTTCCAGGCTCTGCTCGACCGGCACGGCGCGTTGCGCTCGGTCTTCGTCGAGGAGCACGGCCGGCCACGGGTCCTCGTGCGGACGGGTGTCGCGGTCAGCTGCGTGGAAGAAGACGCTGCGGGATGGGACGACGCGCGGCTGCGGGAGCGGCTCGTGGCAGAGGCGCACCGGCCCTTCGACCTGGCCCGCGGTCCCCTGCTGCGGCTGAGCCTCTTCCACCGCGCCGGCGGGGAGACCCTCCTGCTTCTGGCCGTTCACCACATCGCGGTGGACTTCCGATCCCTGTCTGTCCTCGCCGGGGAGCTGGCCGTGCTCTACCCGGCCTGCGTCGCGGGTGCCGAAGACCTCCCCCTGCCGCCGCCCTCCTGGCACTACAGCGACTACGTGCGCTGGCAACAGGCCGAGCTGGCGGGGCCCGCGGGGGAGCGGGACTGGAGGTATTGGCAGGCCCGGCTCACCCCGGAGATCCCCGATCTCCAGCTGCCGGCCGATCGGCCGCGTCCGCGGGCTCAGACCTTCCGGGGAGCGGCGCACGCGTTCGCTCTCTCCCCGGATCTCAGGGCCGGCCTGGAGAGGATCGGTCGCCGGGAGGAGGCGACCCTTTCCATGGTGCTGCTGTCGGCGCTTCAGACCCTCCTGCTCCGTCACGGTGCTCCGGAGGACCTGGCGCTCGGCCTGCCCACCGCAGGGAGGACCGTCGGCGCGTTCGCCGACGTGGTCGGCTACTTCGTCAATCCCATGGTGCTGCGGGGTGATCTCTCCGGAGATCCCTCCTTTCCGCAGCTCGTGGGGCGCACCCGGCGGCGGCTCCTGGAGGATCTGGAGCATGCGCAGTACCCATTCGCCCTCCTCACCGAGAGGCTGGGGCTGGAGCGCGACGCCAGCCGCTTTTCGCTCTTCCAGGTTCTGTTCGTCTTCCAGAAGGACCGCGACGGAGCCGAGGGGCTCGCCGAGCTGGCCTTGCGCCGATCGGGGAGCCGGCTGACTCTCGGCGGGCTGACCCTGGAACCGGTCGACCTCGCGCAGAGGACCTCCCTCTTCGATCTCACCTTGACCGCGGCCGAGACCGGCGGCGGCATCAGCCTGTCCCTCGAATACAGCACCGACCTCTTCGATGCCCCCACGGCGGCCCGGCTGGCGGCCCGGCTGGCGACTCTGGTGGCCGGGGCGGTGTCCACGCCG
>DIHE01000202.1 GCA_002420005.1 Holophagales bacterium UBA5704
GCCACCTCGGGAAACCCCCCGGATGACCTGGCCTCGACGTCCATCCTCCGGCGGACGCCGGCCATCTTCTACCAGCTCTTGTTCCCGGACGGCCAGGTCTTCACCAACTCCAACCCCTCCGGCAACCAGGAGTGGGAACAGTTCCGGGTCTCCACCGACCCGCTCGACCTCTCGGTGATGGATGCGTCGACGACGAGCATCCCCAGCGGGATCTACGAGCTGAGCATCCAGGGTGTCGACATGGGGAACCTGAACGCCGTCCGCCTGCCGTCCGACGCCCTGTGCGTCTCCGACACCGGCGCGCCCTGCATACCGCTGCGTCCCTTCCTGGTGGGGGACCTGGTGGCCACCGACTGCCTGGACGAAATCTCGGACGAGCCGCCCCTTCCGGGCGTCGTGCTCGAGCTGGTCGATTCGCTCGGCGCCGTGGTCGCGACCACGATCACCGACGCCGACGGCCTGTACAGCTTCCCGGTCGAGGCCGGGACGCACACGGTGCACGTCGCCGACTCCAACTTCGATCCGGGCGGTGCCCTGGAAGGCTATACCCCGCGTTCGCCGCTCTCCCTGACGGCGGACGTGGTCGATAGCAACGTCTTCACCTTCGACTTCGGCTTCTGTCCCGCCCAGGGGAGCATCGGTGACCAGGTGTGGCAGGACGACGACGGCAATGGCCTCCTCGATGGCTCCGAGGCCGGCATTCCCGACGTGTTCGTCGAGCTGCTCGACGGCGTCGTGGTCATCGACTCGGTGACGACCGACTTCAACGGCAACTACTCCTTCTCGAACCTCAACGCCGGCACCTACACGGTGCGGATCGACCCCTTGAGCGTTCCCTCCGGGCTCAGCCCGACCTTCGACCTCGACGGGATCGGCACGCCGCACGTGGCGGAGGCCGTGCTGGCTTCCGGCCAGACCCGCACCGACGTGGACTTCGGCTATGGCCCCGGCGGCAACGCCTCGCTCGGTGACCGGGTGTGGTACGACTCCAACGGCAACGGCGCCCAGGACGACGGCGCGACCGGTCTCTCCGGCGTCACCGTCGAGCTTCTGGACGGCGGCGGTGGCGTCGTCGCGACCACCGTCACCGGTGCCGACGGCATCTATACCTTCAACAGCCTGACGGCCGGCTCCTACACCGTCCGGATCGTCTCTGCGACGCTGCCGGCCGGTCTTGCCCCGACCTACGACCTCGACGGCATCGGCACCGCCCACACCGCGGCGGCGACGATCGCCGCGGGCGATACCCGCACCGACCTCGACTTCGGCTACCGCGGCACCGCCTCGCTCGGTGACCGGGTGTGGTACGACTCCAACGGCAACGGCGCCCAGGACGACGGCGCGACCGGCCTCTCCGGCGTCACCGTCGAGCTTCTGGACGGCGGCGGCAGCGTCATCGCCACCACCGCCACCGGTGCCGACGGCATCTATGGCTTCAGCAACCTGGGAGCCGGCTCCTACACCGTCCGGGTCGTCTCTGCGACGCTGCCGGCCGGTCTCGCCCCCACCTATGACCTCGACGGCATCGGCACCGTCCACACCGCGGCGGCGACCGTGACCGGTGGCGAGAACCGCACCGACGTCGATTTCGGCTACCGCGGCACCGCCTCGCTCGGCGACCGGGTCTGGTACGACACCGACGGCAACGGCGCGCAGGACGACGGCGCGACCGGTCTCTCCGGCGTCACCGTCGAGCTCCTGAACGGCGGCGGCGTCGTCATCGCCACCACCGTCACCGGTGCCGACGGCATCTACGGCTTCAGCCATCTTGCGGCCGGCTCTTACACCGTCCGGGTCGTCTCCTCGACGCTTCCGGCGGGCCTCGCCGCCACCTACGACCTCGACGGCACCGGCACCGCCCACACCGCGGCGGCGACGTTGACCGCCGGTCAGAACCGCACCGACGTCGACTTCGGCTACCGCGGCACCGCCTCGCTCGGCGACCGCGTCTGGTACGACGCCGACGGCGACGAGATCCAGGACGGGGGCGAGACCGGTCTCTCCGGCGTCACCGTCGAGCTGCTGAACGGCGGCGGCGTCGTCATCGCCACCACCATCACCGGCGCGAACGGCCTCTACGGCTTCAACCACCTGGCGGCCGGTTCCTACACCGTCCGGGTCGTCTCCTCGACGCTGCCGGCCGGCGCCGTGGCCACCTACGACCTCGACGGCATCGGGTCCGCCCACACCGCCGCGGCCACCCTGGCCGGCGGCGAAGCGCGCACCGACGTCGACTTCGGCTACCGCGGCACCGCCTCGCTGGGCGACCGCGTCTGGTACGACATCGACGGCGACGCCCTGCAGGGCCCCTTCGAGACGGGCTTGAACGGTGTCTCCCTCGAGCTGGTCGACGGCGGCGGCAACGTCATCGCCACCACCGTGACGGCCGGCAACGGCAACTACACCTTCCCGGGTCTCCTGGCGGGGACCTATACCGTGCGGATCGTGACCACCACGCTGCCGGACGACTCGTCGCCGACCTTCGACGCCGACGGCACGGCCACTCCCGACGTGGCCACCGTCTCCGTGGCGACCGGCGAGAACCGCACCGACGTCGACTTCGGCTACCGCGGCACGGCCAACCTCGGCGACCGCGTCTGGTACGACATCAACGCCAACAGCGCCCAGGACCTCGATGAGATCGGCTTGAACGGTGTCACCGTCGAGCTGATCGACGGCTCCGGCAACGTTCTGCGCTCCGCGGTGACCGCGGGCGACGGGCTCTACGGCTTCGCCGGCCTGCTCGCCGGCACCTACACCGTGCGGGTCAACACGGCGACCCTGCCGGCCGGTGCGGTGCAGACCTACGACCTCGACGGCCTCGCGACGGCACACCGTGCCACCGCGACCGTCGCCACCGCGCAGAACCTCACCACGGTCGACTTCGGCTACCGCGGCACCGGCTCCCTCGGTGACCTGCTGTGGCTCGACCTCAACGCCAACGGTTTCCAGGACGGCAGCGAGCCGGGCTTGAACGGTGTCTCGGTCGAGCTGCTCCAGGGCAGCACCGTCCTCGCCGCCACCACGACCTCCCCGGCCGGGCTTTACGGCTTCACCAACCTGCTCGCCGGCACCTACAGCGTCCGGGTGGTCACCTCCACCTTGCCGCCGGGCCTCATCGCGACCTTCGACCTCGACGGTATCGCCACCCCCCACATCGCCGCGCTGTCCCTGGCGGCCGGGCAGACCCGCGACGACGTCGATTTCGGCTACACCGGCACGCTCCAGTTCGGGGACCGGGTGTGGTTCGACTACGACGCCAATGGCATCCAGGACACCGGTGAACCGGGCATCTCCGGAGTGACCCTCGAGCTGCGCAACAGCTCCGGAACCCTGCTCTCCACCACGGTCACGGGGGCGAACGGCCTCTATTCCTTCATCAACCTTCCCCCCGCCACCTACCGGGTGACGATCGTCGCCGCGACCCTGCCGGCCGGATCGGTCGCCACCTATGACCTCGACGGCGTCGCGACGCCGCGGACCACGCTGGTCGTCCTCGAGGCCGACCAGAGCCGCACCGACGTTGACTTCGGCGAGCGCGGCAACGCTTCTCTGGGCGACCGCGTCTGGCTCGACGCCAACACCAATACGCTCCAGGACGTGGGAGAGACCGGGCTCAACGGGGTCACGGTCCAGCTCCTCACCACCTCGGGCGGCCTCCTCGGCTCGGTGGTGACCGCCGGCAACGGCAACTACACCTTCTCGAACCTCCTGCCGGGCACCTACACGGTGCGGGTCGTCTCTTCGACCCTGCCGGCGGGCTCGACTCCCACCTACGACCTCGACGGTCTTGCGACGGCCCACACCGCCAACGCGGCGGTCAGCGCCGGCCAGAACCGGACGGACGTCGACTTCGGCTACAACTATCCGTCGTCCCCGGGCACCGGGACCCTCGGCTACTGGAAGACCCACCCTCAAGCCTGGCCGGTGGCGAACATCACCATCGGTGGCCGCGTCTACACCCGCGATCAGGCGATCGCCATCCTCAGCACGCCGAGCCGCGGGGACAAGTCGATCGACATGTTCCATCAGCTCGTGGCTGCGAAGCTCAACGTGCTGATCGGCAACAACCCGTCCTGCATCTCGGCGACCATCGCGTCGGCGGATGCCTGGATGGTCACCCGCCCGCCGGGCAGCAACATCAAGGCCTCCAGCTCCGCCTGGACCCAGGCCTCGCCGTGGCACACCCAGCTCGACAACTACAACAACGGCCTGCTCTGCGCTCCGCACCGCGGCTAGCGCGGCGCCTCGCCTGAGCGGACATGTGGGCCAGGGTCTTCGGACCCTGGCCTTTTTCTTTTTGGGACGGGGAGAGGAGTTTCTTCTGACAGTTACCTGACGAGCTCGTGCGATGCTTTTCTTTGCGGAAGCCTTGTGACACGGGCGAGGCCTCGTGCCTTGCCCGGCCCTTGGAGCCGGTTCTTTGAAGGGAGGAACGAACGATGTCTCCTCAAGTGGACCCACGGGCTAAGCGGTTTGCCCTCGCGGTGCTGCTCCTCCTCGGCTGGGCCTCCCTGGCCCTGCCCGCGGAAGGCCAGCTCAAGTGTTTCCCGAGCTGCAGTGCCGTCGACGGGCGGTTCCTGACCATCGCCACCGGGGCGGGTCTCGTGACGCTGAGCGACGAGACCCTTGCGGTGCAACTCGCCGTCCCGGCCGGAGCAGCCTCGTTCACGGTCGGCTTTTTCGATGGCGACAGCGGGGGCCTCGACGGTTCCGGCACGACCCAGACGAAGTGGGACTTTCCCACCGGCACACCCACGGAACCACCCATACCGGTCCCCTACAGCTACACACTGACGACGGATCCGCCGACCGGGCCGGGAGCGCCCCCGCCGAGCACCGTCGCCACGTTCTCGTCGCTCACCATGCCGGACAACGCCTGGATCGATTTCACGATCGCCACCAGCCCCGATGCCGAGGCGCCGAGCGGCAACTACTTCTACAAGCTCGAGATCAAGCTTCTCGACAACAGCACTCCGTCCTTCAACAGCTTCAAGCTGCGGACCACCGGCGTGGTGACCATCCGCCTGAGCGAACAGCCGTTCTCCTACCAGGTGCCGTTGCGTACCGCCGCCGAGCGGGCCATCCTCTATCCCGCCTACCCGAGCCTGACCCCGACCACCTATGACGGCACCCTTCAGTTCTTCTTCGACGCCAATACGCCACACACCGACCTCGCCGTCTGGGACGGTGACTTCGACCATGGCGACGCGGCCGGGATGACGAACCAGGATACGGACGACCCCGACACGGATCCCTCTCCGTTCCTCCCTCCCTGGGCGCGGCCGGAGCCGGAGGGGGACGCCCATTCTGAAGGGATTGCCGTAGGGCACACCCTCCCCTCCACGGGAAACCCCCCGGACGATCTCGCCGCGGGGTCGATCCTGCTGCGGACGCCGGCCGTCTTTTATCAGGTGCTGTTCCCGGACGGCCAGGTCTTCACCAATTCCAACCCCTCCGGCAACCAGGAGTGGGAACAGTTCCGGATCTCCACCGATCCCGCCGATCCACCCTTGAAGGCGGATGCTTCGACGACGAACATCCCCCGCGGGACCTATGAGGTGAGAATCGAGGGCGTCGACATGGGGAATTTGAACGCCGTCCGCCTGCCGGCGGACGCCCTGTGCGTCACCGAGCCCGGCGGGCCCTGCACACCGCTGCGCCGGTTCCTGGTGGGGGATCTGGTGAGCACCGACTGCGAGGCCGGGGACCCGAACGAGCCGCCGCTGCCGGGCGTCGTCGTCGAGCTGCTCGATCCGCTCGGCGGCGCCGTGATCGCGACCACGATCACCGATGCCTCCGGCCTGTACAGCTTTCCGGTAGATGCCGGGACCTACACGGTGCACGTCGCCGACTCCAACTTCGCTCCGGGTGGTGCGCTGGAGAACCATGTCGCCAGGTCCCCGCTGTTCCTGACCGCGGCCGTGACGGATGACAACGTCCTCACGTTCGATTTCGGCTTCTGCTCCGCCCGGGGGACCGGCACCATCGGCTACTGGAAGAACCATCCGGAAGCCTGGCCGGTCCAGAGCCTCACGATCGGCGGCGTCCTTTTCTCCAAGAGCCAGGCGATCCGCTGGATGAGCACGCCGAGCCGGGGCGACAAGTCGATCGACCTGTTCAGCCAGCTCGTCGCCGCGAAGCTCAACGTGCTGCTCGGCAACCATGCCTCCTGCATCGCGGCGACCCTCGCCTCGGCAGATGCCTGGATGGGGACCCACCCGCCGGGAAGCAACGTCAGAGCTTCCAGCTCCGCCTGGACCCAGGCCTCGCCGTGGCACACCCGGCTCGATGACTACAACAACGGTCTGCTCTGCGCGCCGCACCGTGGCTAGCTGGCTGGACGGGTGGACCTCAGAGGACGGCCGGGGCCTGCAAACCCCGGCCTTTTTCGTTCTGGGGGGAGGGGAGGTGGGGGAGCTTCAGTCCTGCTTGACGGCGTACCAGGAGGCGACCACGCCGGCCGGGGAGGTGCCGACGACGTTGCCCTGGGAGTCGGTCGCCGGATGGGGGATCACGCGTACGATCGAGCCGACCATCGCGGTCTTCTGCTGCACACCGTCCGGCCATTCGGGGACGAGGTAGCCGACATAGGCGTAGATCCACTCCGCGCCGCCGACCAGGCCCTTGCCCCAGAACTGAACCGTCATCGGATTGCCATAGCTGCGCGAGCCATGGAGGGCGAGCTGCCAGCCCGGGCCGCCGATGGTGCCGGTGAGGAGCGCCATCGGCGCCTCGGTGATTGTGATGGTCCCCGAGCCGAAAAGAAGGTCGTTCGGCTGGGTGTTGAGGTTGGTGTCGTTCAGCCAGCTCCGGTAAGTCCAGTTGCCGACGAAGACGTTGGAATCGAACGGTGTGCTCATGGGGGCTTCTCCTCCAGAAGTTGGTGTTCCACCCGCGAACCAGCAAGGAACAGGCCAGATCGCGCCTCGCCCGTGGTGTCCTTGAAGTCCTTGCTGTCCTTTGCCCCTCCGACATGCCGCCGACACGTCGCCGACATGCCGGCACCATCCAGTCAGGCCGAGCGCTTGACCACCACCACCGTGGTGTCGTCCGGCGGCTCCTCGGTGCCCAGGTGGCGGCGCCAGTCGGCGAGGAGCAGGTCGAGGATGGCGTCGGCCGGGGTGCCCGGGGCGCGGCGCAGGACTTCCAGGGGGCGGTCGAAGCCGTAGGGCTTCTCCTGGCCGTCCATGGTCTCCATCAGACCGTCGGAGCAGAAGACGAGGGCGGAGCCCGGAGGGAGGTGGAAGGTGACGTCGAGGTAGCGGCGCTCCGGCCCCTTGCCCAGAGGGAGGCCGGGAAGGACGATCTCGGAGACGTCGCCGTCGAGCACGAGCAGAGGGAAGGGGTGGCCGGCGTTGCTGATCACCACGCCACCGCTCTGTGGATCGATCCGCAGGAGCGTCAAGCTCGCGAAGTTGCGCGGCGAGCCGCCGCGCCGGATCACGCGGTCCACCTGGAGCAGGACCTCGGAGGGTTGCAGGCCGGGGCGGATCAGGCTGGTCAGGGCGGCGGTGGTCATCGCCTGGACGATGGCGCAGGAGTAGCCATGGCCGGCCACATCGCCCACCGCGATCCAGAGCTGGCCGTCGTCATCGAAGAGGAAATCGTAGAGATCGCCGCCGGCCTCGGTGGCCAGGATGGAGCGCGCGGCGAGATCCCAGCCGGCCACGGCCGGCACGTGCTGCGGCAGGAGACCCTCCTGCATGCGGGCGAGGAGCTGCATCTCGTAGCGCAGGCGGCGCTCTTCTTCGATCCGGCGCATGAAGGCCGGCGGTTGCAGCCGCTGCGCCTCCACGGTGTCCGGGCGCAGCAGGCCGACGAGGCCGAGCACGATGAAGGCCGCGGTGGGGCCGGCCGTGGCGGCGAACGTGCCGGGCAGCCAGGCGAGGTGCTGCGCCGCAAAGGCGGCCGCCGGCAACAGAACCGCCGTCAGGCTGGCGGTCAGGAGCGTGGTCAGGCCATAACGGCTGCCGAGGTGGACGAGGATCAGGTAGAGGGCGAAGTTCGCCGCCAACCCGAGCACGTACGGCTGGATGGCGAGAGGCGGGGCGAGGAGCGCACCGGCCAGGGCGGTCGCCCAGGGGACCTGGCGGGCGGCGAACAGGCGGCGGGTGATCCCGAGCAGGATCAGAGCCATCGCGGCGAGCCAGATGCCGCCGCGCAGCGGGTGGTGCCAGACGCCGAACACCGGCAGGCGCAACGCGGGCTCGGCGAACCAGACACCGGGAAGGGCGGCGGCGGTGGTGCGCAGCAACAGGAGGAGCCCGGCGAGGCCGGCGCCGAGGGCGACACCGTGCAGGAGAGCCCTCCCGCCACGGGGGCCGAGGCGCCCGCGCAGCAGCGCGTCGAGGCTGGTGGAGAAGCCCGGGTCGGAGGCGCGCAGGAACGACTCGCCGGCCGACCAGACGAGGAAGATCCAGAGACCCGACAGGACGGCCTGGACGCAGGCGTAGGCCAGCTCCTCCGGGCTCCACTGGCCGGCCAGGCCCGCGGCGGCCGACACCGCAAGGGTGACGCCACCGAGCAGAGCGCCGTGGGCCAGGCCGATCCGGCCCCGGGCGGTGAGGACCAGGAACAACAGGAGCACCGCCAGGGTGCGCAGCACGGGAGGGACCACTTCCTGCAGAAAAGCCAAGGAGCGGTAGCGCTGCATCACCGCCAGACCCAGGTCGACATCTCCCGGCCGGCGGGCGACGGCAACGCCGCCTCCCGGGCTCTCGATGGCGAAGAGGTGGGCGGGAGCGGCACCTCCGAGGATCGGATAGATGCGAGCGGGTGCGCCGCCCACCGAGGTGGAGCGTTCCTGGCCGATCGACTCGCCGGGCGTTAGGAGCAGACCGCTGAAGGAGGCGAAGAGCGGCTCCAGGACGTTCGGCCGGGTGAAGTCCGCGAAGTAGCGCCGCCAGCCGTGCTGTTGCCAGCGCACCGCCCTCGGCCGGCCGTCCGGCGAAAAGTCGATGGTGAGCTCGCGCACGTCGTTGGCCGCCGGGAGGAAGGCATCCCGGCTGACTTGGATGCGTGGCCGGCCCAGGGAGGAATCGAGTCCCAGCGCGTCCGCGAGCTGGGCGTCACGGGCCGCGTCGCTCAGGGCCAGGCGCGGTTCCTCCTCGGCCCAGCGGATGCCGAGGCCGCGGGTGACCTCGGCGTAGCGCTGCAGGAACGTGCTCTGCGCCGGGAGCTGGTCCAGGCGATAGTCGGGGACTCGGGTCCGCGCGAGGCCCAGGCCGCCTGCAAAGGCGGCGACGCCCAGGCCGAGGGCGATCAGCAGACGGCGGATTTCGTCAGGTGTTTGCATACGATCCGGCGCAGGGGCCGCGGGGACGATCTTACATACGATTCCGGCGCCACAGGGTTTTTTCGCGCGCCTGATCTCGAAGGCCCGGCAGCTCGGCCTGCCCGGGAGCAACGCCTGCACCCTCGGCAGGAGTGGCTGCACCCCCGGGTGCAACGGCTGCACCCACGGTAGGAGTGACT
>DIHE01000201.1 GCA_002420005.1 Holophagales bacterium UBA5704
CGCGGCGCCCCCCCAACCACCCCCAAGAGCTCGCTTCACCTCTGGTCCTTCGACCTCGCGGCCTCCCCCAAAACCGCCCACATTTCATATGTCCCTAAGATAGGTCAAAAACGCCCTTTTTGGCCCCGGTCCCGAGCCAAGAATCCAACGCCCACGGGCCTTTGCGAGCAAAAAAACGGAACCTGGGTTTCGTTTTCGACCTTTCCGCCGCCCGAGAGGGGGGTTTCGAGACGGATGATCCCCACCAAACCCCTGCCGGCATTGCATTCTCGCCACACCCGCCGACCCCCGGAAACACTGATCAGAACATGAGTTTTGGTCAGTGCGGCCCTCGGGCGCCGGTTTCCTCTCTCCCGGCCGGTGACGGCCCTTCCCTGCCTTGGGCGGTGGTGAGGACTCTGCGCGATGAGCTCCATCCGTCCCCGTCCACGTTCAGCAAAAGTCGGCAGCCCTCATTGCTTGCTTCTACTGGTGGGGTGCCAGCGCCCCGCAAAAAGCGAGCCGCTAGACGTCAAATTAATCTTAATTTAATCCTCCTCCCAGAAAAAGGTGGCCGGGAGGGCGGCTGAGGTCTTCAGGAGGCGGGGAAGGTCACGGAGACGGCGACTCCGCCTTCGGTTCGGTTGCGTGCCGCGATCGTTCCACCATGAGCCTCGACGATCCAGGAGGCGATCGCGAGGCCCAGCCCGAACCCTTCGGCTCCGCGGTAGGGGCGGGCGCCGTCGGCGCGGTAGAACCGCTCGAACATGTGGTCGAGCGCTTCGGGAGGGATCCCCGGGCCCGGGTTGGTGATCTCGAGCCGCGCCACGCCCTCGGCGCGCCTCACCTCGATCGTGACCTGCGCCGATCCGTCTTCCGAACCGGGGTTTGAGAACTTCACTGCATTGTCCAGCAGGTTGAAGACGAGCTGGTGCAGCCATCGCTCGTCGCCGAGCAGCACCACCGGCTCGTCGCACCGCACGGCGAGAGATCTTCCCTGGAGGTTGGCTGCAGCAGCGAACGACTCCGCCAGCTCCGAGGCTACGACATCCAGACGGACCGGGAGCCGTTCGACCCGGATGCGCCCGGAGTCCGCCCGGGCCAGGACGAGCAGATCCTCGGCGATCGAGCGAAGCCGGTCCACGTCTTCCCCGACGCTCGCGAGGACGCGGCGGTATTCCTCCGCGTCGCGGGGCTGAGCCAGCACGATGTCGATGGCGCCGCGCATCGTGGCCAGGGGCCCGCGGAGCTCGTGAGAAGCGTCGGCGGTGAACCGCTTCATCGCGTCGAACGAGGCCTCGAGGCGGGCGATCATCTGGTTGAAGGTCTCCACGAGCCTCCCGATTTCGTCCCGGGCTCTCGGCACCGGCAGCCGCCGGCTGAGCTGGCTTGCCTCGATGTCCCGCGCCAGACTCGTCACCTGATCGACCGGGGCCAGGGCCCGGCCGGCGAGCCAGTAGCCGCTCGCGGCGGAGAGCACCACGGCGAGCGGGGCCATCAGGAGCAGAGCGACTCGCAGGCTGGCGAGCAAATCGGTGATCTCGCCCAGGCTTTCGACCACGTGGATCAGACCCGGGCGCCCTGCCCGGGACCGGTACGGCCGCGAGTAGATCCGCAAGGCGCCGGAAGGCCCCGGCACCATCTCGAACCGCGCCTCCTGCAAGTGGCCGCGGTGGTCGATCGCCGAGGTCACCTCCGAGGAACCGGGAGACCGGTAGAAGACACGGCCTGCGCCCGCGAGCTCGTGGAACAGGATCACGTGTCCGATGCGGTCGAGCTCCCTCCTTTGGGTCTCGGTGAGCTGCTCGCAATCCGCTTGCGTGGAGAGCACCCGGCCCACCTCGGTGGCGGCCTCCATCAGGGCCGCGTCATGGTGGCGGACGAGTTGATAACTCACGAGCGCGTAGGTGAGCGCACCGGCTGCCGAGAGGACGGACGAAAGCACGAGCGCATACCAGAGAGTGAGGCGGAAGCGCACCGTGTGGACGAGCGTCCTCATTCTTCGATCCGCAGGACGTAGCCCGCTCCACGCACCGTGTGGATGAGCTTCGGCTCGAAGTCCTGGTCGACCTTGCGCCGCAGGTAGTTGATGTAGACCTCGACGAGGTTCGAGCCCCCGTGGTACTCCATGTCCCAGACATGGTCCAGGATCATCGCCCGCGTGACCACCATGCCTTTCTTCCGCAGGAGGTATTCGAGGAGAGCGAGCTCCTTCGCCGTCAGCTCGATTCGCGTCCCTCCCCGGCTGACCTCCCGGCGGGAGAGATCGAGCTCCAGGTCGGCCACGCGCAAGGTGGTGCTCGGCTCGACCTGCGGGCGGCGCGTGATCGCCCGCAAACGTGCGAAGAGCTCCTTCAAGTCGAAGGGCTTGGGCAGGTAGTCGTCGGCGCCGAGGTCGAGCCCCAATACGCGGTCGCCCACCGACGACCGCGCGGTGAGGATCAACACAGGCATCACCCGGCCCTGCCTGCGTAGCTCGCGCAGAACCTCCAGCCCGTCCGGGCCCGGGAGCATCAGGTCGAGCAGGACCGCGTCGTAGTCGGTCGTCAACGCCAGATTCAAGCCCATCGCTCCGTCACCGGCGATGTCTACGGCGCATCCCTGCTCCTTCAGTCCCTGCCGAAGCACGGCTGCGAGTTTCGCGTCATCTTCAACGACCAGCACTCTCATGGCATCCACGAACCTTAGCGCGCCTTGATTAGAGAGACCTTAGAAAGAGGCTTCGCTGTCTAACGCTCATCCAACCTTCGCGCACTACGCTTGCCATCGAGCGCAGTGCCGTAGAGCGGCAGGCGAGTATAGACCCACGAACTCTGCAGGGCCCGGCATCCCGGTGAGCGCAGGAAAACAACGACAGGAGACTATTCATGCAAAGACTCATCATCGGATCGCTGCTGGTCACCCTCGCCTCCCTGACGGGCTGCGGCGGCGAGCAGAGCGTCGCCAGCAAGAGCGCGGCGGCGTTTCGTGAGAAGCAGAAGAAGGGAGAGACATTCGCGGGTGACGGGCACGGCGCCATGACTCCCGGCGGAGGGCACGAGATGCCGGAAGCCGCTCCCGGTGCCAGCGACGGCGGTCACGCCCGGATGGCGGAGGGAGAAATGGCCAGCATGGATCATGCCGGGATGGCGGAGATGGCACAGGGGGGTAAGCAAGGTATGGCAGGCATGGATCACTCCAGGATGGCGGAGGAGGGCAAGGGAAGCAAGCCCGCCGCGGTGCAGGAAGGCATGGCAGGCATGGGGCACTCCGCCGGGGGGAGTGGGAGCGCCGGGCACGAGATGGGAGGCGACATGCCGGCGGACACGGCCGTTGCCGCGCCCGAACCCGTCTCGCCTGGGCAGCCGGCGGAGACCCTGCGGCCCGACGCACTCGACTCTCCCGTCGCGACTTCGGTGGTCGATGCGCAACGATCGGCGGAGATGGCGGAAGGGATGGCAGGGCTGACAGGTGGCGGCCACGGCACACACGGGGCCGGGACCTACCGCCAGCTCGACGCCGGCCGCGGGCCCGGGGCCGCCGAGGGGTCCGAAGGTGTGCCGATGCACGGCGAGACGCTGCCGCAGCGCCAGCACTCCCCCTTTCCGCCGCCGGCCGCGCCGCCGGAGAGGCAGGAGGGGGAGCAGTCCCACGAGCCCGCGGGCGACGAGAGGGCCAGTGGCACGACAGAGAACACAGCCGCCGTCTACGTGTGTCCGATGCACCCGGGGGTCACCAGAAAGACTTCCGGAAAGTGTCCGAAGTGTGGGATGACACTGGTCGAAAGGAGGAAGGGATGAGGCAGCCATGGCTGCGTGGAGCATGGGTCATAGCGGCGCTTTCCGCCGCAGGCTGCGCCTCCGTGCCGCGCGACGCCGGCATCGGCGACGTGCAGAACGCGGTCGAGGAGCAGAGCGGCCAACGGATCGCATGGAATCCGGCGCAGCCGATCGAGCCTCCCGCCGACGAGCCGCTGCGGCCGCTCCTCGAAGGAGAGATCACCGTCGAGCGCGCGGTCGAGATCGCGCTCGCCAACAACCGGGATCTCCTCGCCACGCTCGAAGAGCTGGGGGTGGCTCGCGCCGATCTCATCGCGGCGAGCACCATCCGCAACCCAATCTTCGACGGCGAGATCCGGTTCCCCGGAGGTCTCGCGAATCCCTTCGAGATCGGGATCACGCAGACCTTGATCGACCTGTTTCAGCTCGGCAAGCAGCGCGCCCTCGGGCAGGCCGAATTCGAGGCCGCCAGGCTGCGGGTGACGGGCGCAGTGCTCGGCTTCGCCGCCGAGGTGAAGGCGGACTACTACACGTCGCAGGCAGCGCAGCAGGCGCTCGCACAGCAACGCACGATCACCGCCGCGGCGGAGGCCTCGGCCGGGCTCGCACGGCGGCAGCATGACGCGGGCAACATCTCCGACCTCGATCTCGAAAACGAGCAGGTGCTCTACGAGAGGGCCAAGCTCGACCTCGCTCGCTCCGAGCTCGAAGAGCTTCAGACCCGTGAGCGCCTGCTGTCCGACCTCGGCGCGCTCCAGGCCCTGCCGCTGACGCTGCCGTCCCAGACGCCGCCCGCGTCCCTCGAAGAAGGCGAGCCGGAGCGCTCCCTCGAAGAGTTGGAGGCCGCATTCCCTCGCCGTCTCGACGTGTCGCTCGCGCAGGCGGTGGTGGAGGCCGCCCGCCGGGCCCTGCCGCTGGCCCGTGCGTCGGTCTACGACGAGCTCGGGCTCGGCGTGCATCACGAGCGCGAGCCCGAAGGCAAGGGCACGACCGGGCCCGCCGTGGCCATCCCCATCCCCCTCTTCGACCGTGGCTTGGCGGGGCGGACGCGCGCCGTCGCCAACTTGCGGATGGCCGAGCAGCGGCTGCACGCGCTCACCATCAACGCACGTTCGGAGACACGCGCCGCCCGCGAGAGGCTGCTCGAAGCCAGAGCTCGCGCCGACTACCTCCGCAACGTCATCGTGCCGCGCCGGCAACGAATCCTGTCTCTCACGCAACTGGAGTACAACGCGATGCAGCGCGGCGTCTTCGACTTGATCCGCGCCCGCCAGGGGCTCTCCGATGCCCTGCGCGAGCAGGTGCTGGCGATCCGCGACTACTGGCTGGCGCGCACGGAGCTGGATGCCGCGGTGAGCGGTGTGCTCGGCTTCTCCGCCCGGCCGGAGCGGCCGGAGTTGCCCCGGATGGACCTGTTCGAGCCATCCCCCCAGCAAGAGAGCAAAGAGAACGAATGAGGAGACATCGATGATTTCGAGACGCAACGTGCTCGCTTCCGGGGCGGCGATGCTCACGGCCGGCGCCGCCGGCCTGCTGCGGCGGACCCCTCTCTACGCAGCCGCCAACCGGGTCCAGGAAGCCGCCGAGGGCCGGGGTAACTACACCCCGGTGATCACCCCCAACGGCTCGACCCTTCCCTGGCGCTGGGAGGACGGCTACAAGACCTTCCATCTCATCGCCGAGCCCGTGGTGCGCGAGTTCGCCCCCGGGTTCCAGGTCAACTGCTGGGGGTACAACGGCCAGACGCCCGGCCCCACGATCGAGGCGGTCGAAGGGGACAAGGTGCGGTTCTACGTGGAGAACCGCCTCCCCGAGCCTACCTCCGTGCACTGGCACGGAGTCCTCCTGCCGAACGGCATGGATGGAGTCTCCGGCCTGAACCAGCGGCGCATCGAGCCCGGTGAGACCTTCAAGTACGAGTTCCAGGTCCGCCAGCACGGCACCCACATGTACCACCCGCACTTCGACGAGATGGTGCAGCAGTCGATGGGGATGATGGGCATCCTCATCTTCCATCCGCGGCGGCCGGCGCGCCGGGTGGATCGTGACTTCGCGATCTTCTTGAACGAGTGGTTCATCAAGCCGGGCACCTCCATCCCCGACCCGACGATGATGCTCGATTTCAACGTCTTCACCTTCAACAGCCGGGTCTTCCCCGGCACCGAGCCGCTGCTCGCCCGGCTTGGCGACCGAATGCGCATCCGGATCGCCAACCTCAGCATGGACTCCCACCCGATCCACGTCCACGGCCACACCTTCCGCTGGACAGCGACCGATGGCGGGCCGCTACCGCAGACGGCGTGGATCCCCGAGACCAGCATCAACGTCCCACCGGGAACCACCCGCGACATCGAGTTCGTCGCGGACAATCCCGGCGATTGGGCGCTGCACTGCCACAAAGTGCACCACACGATGAACCAGATGGGGCACAACCTGCCGATCATGACCGGCGTGGACCAGTCCGGAGTGGCCGAGAAGATCGAGGAGCTCGTCCCCGGCTACATGCCGATGGGCAATACGGGCATGGGCGACATGATGGACATGGGCAGGCCGCGCAACTCACTGCTCATGGGGGACGGGGAGGGGCCATTCGGCGAGATCTTCATGGGGGGCATGTTCACGATCCTGAAGATCCGCGAAGGGCTGCGCAGCTACGATGAGGACCCCGGCTGGTACAAGCATCCTGCGGGAACGGTGGCAACGGCGGTCGGCGAACGGCAGGCGGTCGCACCCACCATCGTCCTGCCGCTGCGGCGCCCCGGTTTCCCGGGGTGGGCTCCGCTGGGCGGCGAGACGGCATACGACGTGGTCAGGGCGGAAAGCTGCGGGAAATTCCGAGGGGGACGGTGACGATGCGCCGATCGGTCAAGCTCGTGCTGCTCGTCCTCGGAATTCTCGTGCTGGTTGGCGGAGCGCTGTTTTTGAGCACCGTCCGCCGTGGCTTCAGCACCCACGACGAGCCCTCGGGGATGGAAGCATTGGTCGCGCGGAGCGTGCGGCATTGGTCGACGCCCGCCGACCTGCGGGATGAGCGAAACCCGCTGCCGCTCACGCCCAAGGTGCTGGCCGAGGCGCGGGCGCACTGGGCCGACCACTGTGCCTCCTGTCACGCCAACGACGGCAGAGGGAAGACGGCGCTGGGCGAGCGCCTGTATCCCCGCGCTCCCGACATGACGCTCCCGGCTTCGCAATCTCTCTCCGACGGCGAGCTGTTCTCGGTGATCGAAAACGGTATCCGTCTCACCGGCATGCCCGGCTGGGGCAACGGCACGGCCGAGTCCGCCTATGGGAGTTGGGGGCTGGTGCACTTCGTTCGCCATCTCCCCAAGCTCACTCCGGAAGAGATCGCCGAAATGGAGGCGCTCAACCCGAAGACGCCCGATGAATGGAATCAGATGCAGGCTGAGGAAGACTTTCTCTCCGGAGGCACCGAGCCTGCCGGAGATCAATCGAACACCACTCATTCACACTGAAGGAGACTCCATGCGCAAGATCCTGATTCTTCTACTCGTCGCCGCATTCGCGGCCGGCGCGGCCTTCGCTCACGGCGGCAAGTCCCACCAGCTCCTCGGCACAGTCAAGGAGCTGCACGAGAACCATCTGGTCGTGACCGCGATAAATGGTCATGAGGCCACGGTGGCACTCACCCCCAGCACCCAGTATGAGAAGGACAAGAAGCCGGCGAAACGATCCGATCTCACGGCAGGCACGCGGGTTTCGGTCCAACTCACCGAAGACGACAAGTCCGCGGTCAAGGTCAAGATCGGCAAACAGGATGACACTCACTCCGAGCACGGCGACCACTGAAATGAGACATGATTTGAAGAAGGTCATGCTCTGGATCATCGCGGTGGCCCTCGCCGCCGCCCCCTTGGCCGCGCAGACCGGAACGCGCGGCACCAAGCCCACGTCGCCAACGGAAGTTGCTTCTGCTTACCTCGATGCCATGGACACGGCCGCTCTCGATCGGGCCGAGTCCCTGTTCGCCAAGGAATCCTCGATTTTCGAAGCCGGGGGTGAAGAGGGGACCTGGAAGCACTACCGCGAGCACCATATCGGTCCCGAGCTGGCCGAGTTCTCGTCGTTCAAAACCACGAAGGGCAAGCCCGAGGAAGACGTCAGCGCGGACGGCAGCATGGCCATGGTCGCCTGGCCGATCGAGTACCGGATCGTCCTCAAGGACGGCAAGACCGCTGAGAGCAAAGGAACGGTCACGTTCGTGCTCGTCCGCGAGGGGGACGCCTACCGCATCCGCCATATGCATTGGTCGTCGAGGAGAAGTAACCCGTTCTAACAAGGAGCAGGAAGATATGAATCGGAAGTATTTGGGGCCCGCTGCCCTGACCTTGACGCTTGCCGCGGCCGGCGTGGGCATCGCCGTCGGGGCTGCCCGCAACGATCCGCCAGCGCAGATGACTCAGGTCGAGGTGGCTTCGATCCACGAGGCCGGTCTCCGCAAGGTCGAGGATGTTAAAAAGGTCTGCATGATCACAGACCGAGTGTTTGACAAAGATCAGATTCCCGTCGAGGTCGAGGGCAAGACCTACTACGGTTGCTGCCCGGCCTGCAAGGACAAGCTCGGCGGCGATCCGGCAGCGCGGATGGCCGTCGATCCCTTGAGCGGGAACACTGTGGACAAGGCCACAGCCGTGATTGGAGTGCAGCCGGACGGCTCGGTCCTCTACTTCGAGAACGAGGCGAGTCTTCAGGAGTACTCCTCGAAGATGCAGAACTAAAACCAACCGGTACGGCCGGGTGCTGCTCATCCAGCCCGGCCGTGACCAGCCTAGTTCTCGCCAGCCCCCTCGGCGGGGTCCGCCAGCCTGACGATATCCCCCTTCTCCGCCCTTCCCGAAGTGACGGTCGCCTGGGCGAAGTGCTCGTCGACTATGGCGTCGATCCTGACGGTGCCGATCTTCTCGCGCTTGAACCGGGCCCCTTGTTGCTTTGGGCCGTGGCTCGGTACTCGGGTGATGCGAACGACGTCGAGCTGCTGGCCCACTCGGGCGCCGTCCGGAGAGCCAATGCAGAGATAGATGCCCTCGGCGGAGGCCTCGATGATACTGCCCGCCATGAAGAACGTGTGCCTGATGCCGGGGTCCTCAGCAGCGGCGCCGGGGGCCGCGACGATGGCGAGGAAGGCGGCGAGGGCCAGGAAGAGGGAAACTGTCAGCGGTTTCGTCATGAAAGACTCCTGTGTGATCCGAGGTGGAACGGCTACAGTCGGCCAATGCAGCGTCCATCGAATTCGTACGTGATGCCAGAAACTGAGTCGACCCAACACAGGGGGAGTCGATGAGCGCCGGGGGCCGCTGTGATCATACGTGCTGAAGATTGGAGGAGCATTAATTCTACGTTGTCAGCGACCAGTGGCCTCATCCATGCCGGCTGGTGGCGGCACCCCACGGAGAAACGGCGAAGGGAAAAAACCACCCGTTGAGGTGGCGACAAGGCTCGGTCTTGTCATTTATGTTTCTTGCCATGAGGCGCACCGGACCAACCCGCATTGCAGCTCTCGCCCTGATCGCTCTGCTGATCGGGCTCCCGGGGCTGCTGTGGGCCGATTGCCCCTGCAAGGCCATGTCACGTCAGCCCTCGGGCTGCCATGAGGAAAGTGGGCCATCCTTCCATCCGGAGTGCTGCGGCGGTGGCGCGGCGCGTATCAACGTCTGCTGCGGCCGCCCGGCGGAGGCGCCTGCCACCGGCACCGAGGCTGCCATCTCTCCGAAGATGCCTGCGAGCGCCGAGGTCTGCCCGGCCGCGGTTCCCGTCGTGTTCGTCCGGCCGGAGACGCCGGAGCCGGTGCGCCCGTCTGCCGATCCCCCCTGGTACGAAGGGGTGGATCTGTGCACCCTCCATTCGACCCTCCTGATTTGATCGCTCCTCGCGGTCGTCGTCTGGTCCGCGGCCGGCGTGTGCCGCGGTTTCCGAGGACTTTGCCAACCGTGGAGGAGCACAATGCGACATTCGCTGCTGATTTTCTGGATCGCGATAGCGACGCCGGTCCTGGCCCTTGCCCAGACGCCGTCGCAGAACCCCGCGGCCCCGATCGCCCCGCCGCTTGCCGAGCTGGTCGCGGAGGCGCTCGCCAAGGCGCCCGCCCTTGCCGCCCGCCGTGCGGCGCTTGAAGCGGCGCGGCAGATGGAGCAGCCGGCGGCGGCCCTGCCCGACCCGATGGTCGAGGCGATGCTCCAGAACGCCGACTTTCCCGATTTCACCGTCGGCGAAATGGACATGTCCATGGTGGGCGTCGAGGTCCGCCAGGGCTTGCCCTATCCCGGCAAGCGGCGCGCACGGGTCGAAGCCGCTCGCGCCGACACTGATCTGCGTTCCACCGAGCTCGCGGCCGAAGAGCGGCGCATCGCGGCCGCGGTGCGGACCTTGTACGCCAGGCTGTACGCCCTCGATCGCGAGCGGCAGTCCCTGTCCGCGGCGCGCGAGCTGGTCGATCTCCTCGCCACCACCGCGGCGGCCCGCTACTCGGCCGGCGAGGGGGAGCAGGAGGCGATCCTCAAGGCGCAGCTCCAGGAGAGCCGCCTGGGCGAGGAGCTCGACGATCTCGAGGCTGAGCGTGGCGCCATGGTCGCCGAGCTCAACCGGTGGCTCGACCGCCCGGGCGACAGTCCGCTCGGGGACGTCGCCGAGCTCCCGGTGCCGCCGGTGGTCGACGCTCCCGGCGGCGTAACGCAGGAGGCCGCGGTTGAAGCCTCACCAGAGGCCGTGACGGCCCGCGCGGCGGTCGCCGTCGCGGAGCGGCGCCTGGCGGTTGCGAAGCTCGACCTGAAGCCCGATTTCGTGCCGTCGGCGGGGCTCGCCTCGCGCGGCTCGCTGGGGCCGGTTCTGACGCTGCGCTTCGGCATCGAGCTGCCGTTCTGGAAGCAGCGGAAACAGGGGCCGATGATTCGGGCCGCCGAGCAGGAGCTGGAGATGGCCGAGAGCGAGTTGCGCGACGCCGAGGCGATGGCCCGCGCCGAGGCCGCCCGGCTGGCCGTCCGCTGGCAGCAGGCCGAGCGCCAGATCGTCCGCTTCCAGCAGGCCATCCTGCCGCAGAGCAGCGCGGCGCTCGATGCCGCCCGCTCCGCCTATCTCGCGGGGCGCGGCGATTTCTCGACGGTGATCGAAGACTTCGACCTGTGGCTGGAGGCCCGTGTCCAACTGGCGCGCCGCGAAGCCGACCGCTTCGTCGCCTGGGCCGAGCTGCAGCGGCTACTAACCGTGGCGAAGGAGATGTGAGATGAAACGCATACGGCCGATTTCAAAACCCGCGTTTGTCCTGCTGCCGTTCGTCGTTCTGCTGTTGGTGGCCGGGCTCTGCCTGGCCTGCCGCGGCGGCGAGGACCAGGGCGGGACGGCGGCACAGTATCACTGCCCGATGCATCCGGACTACGTCTCCGACAAGCAGGGCGACTGCCCGATCTGCGGCATGCGTCTCGTGCCGCTGGAGACCGGCGCCGCCGCGAAGCCGGCGGCGGCCGAACCCGCCGCGCCGGCGGCTCCCGCGGAACGCAAGATCCTGTTTTTCCGCAATCCGATGGACCCCACGGTCACCTCGCCCGTGCCGGCGAAGGACCCGATGGGGATGGACTATCAGCCCGTCTACGCCGACGAAGCGCAGGGGCCGGCCGTCCAGGTCGATGGGATGGCTCCGGTCGAGCTGAGCGGCGAGGCGCTGCGCATCGCCGGAGCACAGACCGCGGTCGCCCGGCGCCAGACCCTGACCCGCACGACCCGGGCTTCGGGCCT
Organism: Holophagales bacterium UBA5704; assembly: GCA_002420005.1. Lineage (GTDB taxonomy): Bacteria > Acidobacteriota > Thermoanaerobaculia > Multivoradales > UBA5704 > UBA5704. The sequence continues at coordinate 11,481 of DIHE01000201.1, forward strand.
GGTGACGGCGGACGAGACGCGTGTGCGCCACGTCCACACGAAGATCTCGGGCTGGGTGGAGAAGCTGTACGTCAATTCCACCGGCCAGGCCGTCCGTGCGGGGCAGCCTCTCCTCGCCATCTATTCACCGGAGCTTCTGGCGACCCAGGAAGAGTACCTGCGGGCGCGCGAGGCCGCCGCCCGCTTCGCGGGCTCCGAAATGCCGGAGGTGCGGCGGGGCGGCCAGGATCTCCTCAATGCTGCGCGGCGGCGCCTCGAGCTGCTCGACGTGCCACACAGCCTGATCGACCAGCTCGACCGGACGGGTCAGCCCTCGCGGACCGTGATGCTCTTCGCGCCGTCGTCCGGCTATGTGACCGGCAAGGAAATCTTCGAAGGGATGGAGGTCGGGCCCGGCATGGACCTCCTGACGGTCACCGATCTGTCGCGGGTCTGGGTGGAGGCCGGTTTCTACGAATACGAGAGCCGCGCTCTGACCCTCGGCCAGAAGGTGGCGGTCACGCTGCCCTATGAGACCTCGGCCACGCTGACCGGACGGGTGGCCTTCATCTACCCTTATCTTGATGCCGAGAGCCGCACGGTCAAGGTGCGGATCGAGTTCTCGAACTCCGGCCTGCGGCTCAGGCCCGGCATGTACGTCGACGTCGTCCCCGATCTCGGGACGACCGAAGGGGTCGTGGTCCCCGACTCGGCGGTGATCGACACCGGCACGCGGCAGGTGGTTTTCGTCACGACCCCTGCGGCGGACGGTGCGGTCTTCACGCCGCGCGAGGTGAGGATCGGCAGCCGGGGCGACGGCGAGGCGTTGATCCTCGAAGGCCTCCAGGCCGGCGAGACCGTCGCCATCCGGGCCAACTTCCTGCTCGATTCCGAATCGCGTCTGCGCGCCGCGGTCGCGGGAGCCGGTGCCAAGCCGCAGGGAGGAGGTGTCCAATGATTCGCAAGGTCATCGCTTTCTCGGCCAAGAACCCGTGGCTGGTCCTCCTCGGCGTGGCGGCGGTCGTGGTGCTCGCGGTCTGGACGCTCAACGTCATCCGGCTGGATGCCCTGCCCGACCTGTCGGACTCACAGGTCATCATCTATTCGAAGTGGGACCGTTCGCCCGACATCATCGAGGACCAGGTCACCTATCCGATCGTCACCGCTCTCCTCGGGGCTCCCAAGGTCAAGGCGGTGCGCGGCTATTCCGACTTCGGCTTCTCCTACGTCTACGTCATCTTCCAGGATGGAACCGACCTCTACTGGGCGCGCTCGCGCGTCCTCGAATACCTTTCCAAGATCCAGCCCCGGCTGCCCGAAGACGTGCAGACCGAGCTGGGGCCGGACGCCACCGGCGTCGGCTGGGTCTTCCAGTATGCGCTCGTCGACCACTCCGGCAAGCATTCTCTCGATCAGTTGCGCTCCTACCAGGATTGGACCCTGCGCTACGCGTTGCAGTCGGTGCCCGGCGTGGCCGAGGTCGCCGCGATCGGCGGCTTCGTCAAGCAGTACCAGATCACCGTCGATCCCAACCGGCTCGCGGCCTACGGCCTGCCTCTCTCCGAAGTCGTCATGGCGGTGCGGCGCTCCAACAACGAGGTCGGCGGCCGGCTGATCGAAGGGAGCGGCCGAGAATACATGGTGCGCGGGCGCGGCTACGCGCGGCGGCCGGAAGACTTCGAGCAGATCGTCCTCAAGGTCGGTCCGGGAGGCGTGCCGGTCCTGCTGCGCGACGTGGGGCGGGTGGAGCTCGGACCCGAGATCCGCCGCGGCGTCTCGGACCTGGACGGTCTCGGCGATCACGTGGGGGGCATCGTGGTGATGCGCCACGGAGAGAATGCCTTGAACGTGATCAAACGGGTGAAGGCCAAGCTCCACGATCTGGAACCCGGCCTGCCCAAGGGGGTGGAGATCGTCACGACCTACGACCGGTCGGACCTGATCGAACGCGCGCTCGGCACGCTCAAACACGAGCTGGTCATCGAAATGATCATCGTTTCGCTCGTGATCCTCATCTTCCTCTGGCACATCCCCTCGGCGGTGGTGCCGATCGTGACCATTCCGGTCTCGGTGCTGCTCGCATTCATCCCCATGTACCTGATGGGCGTGACGGTGAACCTGATGTCGCTCGCCGGGATCGCGATCTCGATCGGTGTGCTGGTGGACGGCGCGATCGTCGAGGTGGAAAACGCCTACAACAAGCTGCATCGTTGGCAGGCGGAGGGGCGCAAGGGGGACTTTCTCCAGGTGCGGCTGGAAGCCTTGCAAGAAGTCGGTCCCTCGGTCTTCTTCTCGCTTCTGGTGATCGCGGTCGCCTTTCTGCCGGTCTTCGCCCTGGTCGACCAGGAGGGGCGTCTCTTCAAGCCTCTCGCGTGGTCGAAGAACCTGGCCATGGCGATCGCCGCCCTCCTGGCCATTACGCTCGATCCGGCGCTCCGGATGCTGTTCACCCGGATGGACCCGTTCACTTTCCGGCCGCGCTGGCTGGCCCGGCTGGCGAGCGGCGCCGCCGTCGGCACCTACCACGCTGAGGAGCGGCACCCGATCAGCCGCGCGATCTTCCGGGTGTATGAGCCGGCCTGCCGGTTCGTCCTGCGCCGGCCGCTCCTCACCATCGCCGTGGCCCTGGCTCTCGTCGCGGTCAGTCTCCCGGTCTATTTCAAGCTGGGCTCGGAGTTCATGCCGCCGCTCCACGAGGGGACCGTCCTGTACATGCCGACGATGCTGCCCGGTGTCTCGGTGGCGCAGGCGCAGGAGGTCCTCCAGGCCCAGGACCGCGTGCTCAAGACCTTCCCGGAGGTCAAGAGCGTCTTCGGCAAGGCCGGCCGCGCCGACACCTCGACAGACCCGGCGCCGTTCTCGATGTTCGAGACCACGATCGTGCTCAAGCCCGAGAGCGCATGGCGGCCCAAGGAGCGCTGGTACTCGGCTTGGCCGGAGTGGCTCAAGCCGGCCTTCCGGCCCTTCGCGCCCGACCACATTTCGTATGAGGAGCTGATCGACGAGATGGACCGGGCGGTCCGCTCGCCGGGCGTCACCAACGCCTGGACCATGCCGATCAAGGGGCGGATCGACATGCTGTCGACCGGCGTGCGCACTCCCGTGGGCATCAAGATCTTCGGCAACGATCTCAAGGAGATCGAGCGGGTCGGCGAGCGCATGGAGTCGATCCTGCGCGGCATCCGCGGGACCCGCAGCGTCTACGCCGAGCGGGTGGCCGGGGGCTACTTCGTCGACGTCGTGCCGCGGCGCGACCAGCTCGCCCGCTATGGCCTGACGATCGAGGAGATGCAGATGGTGATCGGCAGCGCGATCGGCGGCGAGAACGTCTCGACGACCATCGAAGGACGGGAGCGCTATCCGGTCAACGTGCGCTACCCTCGCGAGCTGCGCGACGAGCCGTCGCGTCTCGCCCGGGTCCTCGTGGCGACTCCCACGGGTGCGCAGGTGCCGCTGGCCCAGATCGCCGACATCCAGGTCCTGCAGGGACCCTCCATGCTGCGTGACGAGAACGGGTTCCTCGCCGGGTACGTCTATGTCGACGTCGCCGGCCGCGACATCGGCGGCTACGTTGAAGAGGCGAAGCAGGCCGTGCGCTCGGGGCTCGAACTCCCGGCGGGGTTCTCCCTGCTGTGGAGCGGCCAGTACGAGAACATGCTGCGGGTCCGCGAGCGGCTGAAGGTGGTGGTGCCGATCACCCTGGTGCTCATCTTCGCCCTGCTCTACATGAACACCCGCTCGGCCTTCAAATCGGTGGTCGTGATGCTCGCCGTGCCGTTCTCGGCCATCGGCGCGATCTGGCTCTTCTGGGCTCTCGACTACAACGTCTCGATCGCCGCCTGGGTGGGGATGATCGCCCTGCTCGGGCTCGATGCCGAGACCGGCGTCTTCATGCTCCTCTTCCTCGACCTTTCCTATGACGAGGCCAAAAAGGCGGGGCGGCTGCGCAGCCGCGAGGACCTGGACGAGGCGATCGTGCATGGCGCCGTCAAACGCGCCCGCCCCAAGATGATGACGGTCTGCGCCGCCTTCATGGGCCTCCTGCCCATCATGTGGTCGACCGCGGCGGGAGCGGACGTCATGCAGCGGGTCGCCGCGCCGATGATCGGCGGCCTGGTGACCTCGTTCCTGCTCGAGCTGCTGGTCTACCCTGCGATCTACAAGCTCTGGAAGTGGCGCACCGAGGTCCGTGCGCTGGCGGAGGCCGAGCCGGCCGGCAAAGCTGCCTGAAACTAGAAAGGAGAGACTTCCCATGAAAACCGATCGCATCCTCCTCGTCCCCTTCCTGGCGCTCGCTCTTCTCGCGAGCGGCGCGGCCCGCGCCTCCGCCGTGCCCGCCGACGAGCTCGCGCGCGTGCTCGGCCATTATGAGGCGGTTCGCCAGGCGCTCCTCGCCGATCGCACAGCGGGTGTGGCCGGGCATGCCACCGCCATCGAGAAGGCGGCGCGGGACCTGTCCGCCGGCCTCACCGCCGAAAGCGCCGGTGTCCCCGCGCCCAAGCTGGCCGACACCAAGGCTCTGCTGCCGCAGGTCGCCACCGCGGCCGCCCGGCTGGCGGCGGCCAAGGACCTCGAAGCCGCCCGTGCCGCCTTTGGCGAGCTGAGCAAGCCGCTGGTCCGCTGGCGCGAGATGGCCAGCGGACCACGACCGGCCGTCGTCTACTGCTCCATGCTCAAGAAGGCCTGTCTGCAACCGGCGGGCGAGCTCGGCAACCCGTACTACGGCCAGGAGATGCCCAGTTGCGGTGAGGTTGTCTCAAAATCGAGATAGGACCTGGTTCCGATCCGAAAAGGAGGTTGATCCCATGTGGAACACAGAACTTCGACAGGCACCATCCTCGATGTACGGAAGGATCTCGGCGCAGGAGCCACCGTCTGGGACGGAAGCGGAAACGCGGAAGGAACAGAAGCTTCGAGAATGCATCCGGCGGCACAGGGTGTTCTGGAAGGCTTGGCCCGAGCTCGCCGTTTGGGGTTCCGAGCGGCGGCAGGTCGGCTTCCGGCTCGGGCTGTTCGGAACGCACGATCGCCCCAGCAAGAGCCCGATCGCCGGTTGCCCGGAGTGTTGGAAGGTTTACAGGTGCCTCCATGATCTGGCCTTCTGGATCCTCCCTGCGGACGAGGAGGAATCCGAGCTTCACATCAGTGTGTACGATGCCTCTCTGCTCTACAACGGGGAGCGGAGGGAGATCCTGGTCACGATCAAGATCACCCACAGGAACGGTTTCGACTGGTCGGCCTGTGAGGCGCGTTGTCTCGCGGACATGGAGGAGATGCTGCTCCGCCTCGGCGCTCCGCAAAATCAGTGGAAAGAACAAGGAGTCTTACAATGAACACCATCAATCGCTTCGTCGGCGTGCTCGCCGTCCTGCCGATTTTCTTCCTGGTCGCCTGCAATGGCGGCGATCCCGGACCTGCGCCCGCCAAGACGACGGCGGCCACCGCCGAGGTGGCTCCGGCACTGCAGGCGCCCCCGGCCGTTCCCGTCGCCGAAGTCGCGCCGCCGGCTCGGCCCCCTCTGGTCGTCTCGCCGCAGGTGGACCCCATTCCGGCGGCGGTGCCGGCGGCAGTGGCCGCGCCGGTCTCATCGAAGCCGGCGCGGGATTTCCGGGCCGAAGCGGCGAAGTACATCGACGACTACAACTCCTATCGCCTGACGCCCGATCAGGAAGGGATCAAGACCGCGGCCCTCACGAAAATTCCAGCCCCGTGCTGCGACGACAACTCGATCGCCACCTGCTGCTGCCCATGCAACATGGCAAAGGCGGTCTGGGGGATGTCGGCCTACCTGATCGTGGAGGAGGGCTACGGTGCCCGGCAACTGGAGAAGGCCGTCCGCGACTGGCTCGCCGCCGCAAATCCGAATGGCTTTTCGGGCCGAACCTGCTACACCGGTGGCTGTGGCCGCTCCTTCGACCAGGACGGCTGCGGCGGGATGGTCGAAGGGTACATCTTCTGAGGAGGATGACATGAACATCAACACGAGAGCGCTGGGTGCCGCCGGCCTCGTCCTCTTGATGGTCTGCAATCCGGCTCCGGCGGCCGGAGGAGGAGCCCCGCCGAAAGCTCCTGCCGCGGCGATGGCGGGGCTGGACCGCGACGAGGAGGCGACGATCTCGCTCTTCGCGGCCGCCACGCCGTCGGTCGTCTTCGTCACCACGGCGACGCTGCACCTCGACCAGGTCAGCCTCGATCCGATGGCGATGCCGACGGGCACCGGCAGCGGTTTCATCTGGGACCGGCGGGGGCACGTGGTCACCAACTTCCACGTCATCGCGGGCGGCGATGCGAGCGTCACGCTGCCGGATCACTCCACCTGGCGGGCGAAGGTGGAGATCGTGTGCTGCGCCGCCGACGTGGATCGGCTTGTCGGCTCTCTGCTGGCCGGAGCCCGGACCGGTTGTCAAGGCGACGGGATCGTCTTCGTGATTCCCGTGGAGCGGGCGATCCGCATTCGGACGGCGGAGGAGGGCCAGGAGGTGCTCGCCGCGTAGGAGAGCTGGGAGCGGGAACCCACCCGTCAGCGTCTCCACAGCCACCCTGCCGGACGTGTTCCTGCTCTTCCCAAACCTATATCTTTGTCTCAAGGAGGATCTACCCATGTCCAAACAAAACCTCTCGCGATTCGCGATTGCCGCTGCCGCCCTGATCACCGTCACGCTGCTGGGTTGCAACGGAAACGGAGGACCGACCTCGCCCGACGGCTCGCCTCTCGTGCTCACCCGGGCCACGGTCAGTGTCAACGGCCAGGTCATCAATGGTGAGATCCTGCCGCAGGGCCACGGCGAGGGCGGGACCGCACGCTTCGAGGCGGTGCTCGAGAAGGCCGGCGTCCGCATGGCCGGCGGCACGGTCCGCGTGCAGCACGGCAGCCCTGGCGGGATGATGATGGGCCCGCCGGAGTTCCATCTCTACGACGACGGGACCCACGGCGACCGCACGCCGGGCGACGGCCTCTACTGTCTCGAGGATGTCCAGGGACAGTACGGCTGCCACACCAGCCAGGCGCCGCGGGGCACCCATCACTATGACTTCATGGGGACGGACGGACAGGGGCACAACAGCAACCAGATGCGAGTGAGCGTGGCGATCCGGTAAGGGCTTGGCTACGGGTACGATCCTGTCTTTACCATCATAAGGTTACACACATCTAAGTGCCCGAGGCCTCTCTGGCTTCGACTGGCTTCGAGGGGCGAGAGCGAAATCCCTGGTGCGCTGGAGGCCGATCCAGATCGTCTTGGGTCCTGGCGGTCCGTCGCCCGTCCGGGCCAGATATCCTCCAAGGGACGCGACGAGGGCGAGGATTTCGCGAAGCCGAGGTGGCGTTGAGGGCGGTTGCTGTCTTTTGCAGACCAGATAGACCGCGATCTGGACTACACTAGCACTGGTGTCCTCCACGCAAAGCACGACCGGATGCTGCCTGACTCGCTCCAGCGTCGCCTCGCGATGAGGAGCCAAGACCCCTTCGGCGGTCACCTTCTCGTTGTCGAAAAAACGGTAGGCGGCTTGGGTCTCGCCCCAGCCTCGGAAGGCCGCCGGGATGCTCCTTTCCGGCTGATCGGCCAGCCGCCTGAGGACCAACACCAACCGCCGGTTGAGTCGCTCGTCGCCCAAGTCGGCCGACCGCGTTTCGGCCGCCGCCCAGTCTTCCGCCTCGGATGTTCCTTCCGCAGATTGCGGGAGGTGCTCGCCGCGTAGGACGGCGGGCGTTCAGTGGTGCTCAGACCACCCCACGCCGCGGATGTCGAGCCAGGCGGTCGTCTGGTGGCAGACGTGACACTGCTCGACCCGTGCCATGGGTTGGCGCGCCACGACCTGCGACGCCATCGTGAAGTGCTCTCGCCGGGTACGTCTATGTCGACGTCGCCGGCCGCGACATCGGCGGCTACGTTGAAGAGGCGAAGCAGGCCGTGCGCTCGGGGCTCGAGCTGCTGGTCTACCCTGCGATCTACAAGCTCTGGAAGTGGCGCACCGAGGTCCGTGCGCTGGCGGAGGCCGAGCCGGCCGGGCTCGGCGAAGCCGCCTGAAAATAGAAAGGAGACTCCCCCCATGAAGACGTGCCCGCCGCCAAGGCGGCCGACACCAAGGCCCTCCTGCCGCAGGCCGCCGCCACGGCGGCCCGGATGGCGACGGCCAAGGATCTCGGCGACGCCCGCGCCGCGTTCGCCGATCTGAGCAGGCCCCTGGTCCGCTGGCGCGAGATGGCCAGCGGATCGCGACCGGTCGTCGTCCATTGCTCCATGGCCAAGAAGGCGTGGCTGCAACCGGCGGGAGAGATCGGAATCCGTACTACGGCAAGGAGATGCCCGGCTGCGGCGAGATCGTCTCGAAATCGAGATAGGGAGGTTGATCCCATGTGGAACACAGAACCTCGACACGCGCCATCCTCGGTGTACGGAAGGGTCTCGGCGCAGGAGCCATTGTCTGGGACGGAAGCGGAAACGCGGCAGGAACCGATGTCCAACTTCTGGCCTTATAGGGGGACAGGGAGTCGCTTTAGCGACCCTATGGCCCGTTCCAGGGCCTGATTGCGAGTCCCGATCCGTGGCGAAATATTTTTCGCGAGTGCGCGAGCACCGAGCCGAGGGCTATTCCAAGACCGAATCCGGGCCGTTCCCAGGCCGTAGCTCGGCCAAAATCTCCCCCAGGAGCGCATGCGCCGTCGATCGCCCGGTGGCGCAACCCTGATCCATGAGCGCCTGCGCGAGCGCCCGAACGCTCGGCGGATTTTCGCCACGATCGAGAGCCCCCTGGACGATCTCCCGCGCCGACTCGCGCCGCGTCCGCATTCGCTCGTTCCGGCCCTTGGGACCGGTCGAGAGATTCAACCCGAGTCCCTCGATCCGTCTCCGATCCGCCACCGGATCGAGCCCCGCAAAGACCGAGAGCTTCCGATTCGTGATCTTGTGCCCGCGCTTCGCCCACTCCTTGGCATGCTTCGTGATGCCCAGCAGCTCGGCGTCCGTCATCCGGTCCTCCGCCGGCTGCTCGCAGAACTTCCGCCCGATCGTCACCACCTTCTCCGCGATCTCCGAAAGATCCCGCGTCAGCTTCGCATAACAATACGCATAAGCCGTGAGCATGCGGTTCCGGTGGCCGCACGGGATCACGCCGCCATGAACTTCGACCCGCACCCGATCGAGGAACCGCAAGCGATTGCGCCAGAGCGTCACATGACCCTGCCGTCCCAGCTCCGAGAGCCGAGGATGAACACCTGCCCGGGCGGCCTCCCGCCGCTGGCGCTCCTCCTCCCGCTCGTCGCGGAATCTTCGGTGTGCTTCGAGCGCCACATCGCGCCGATCCTCTTCGGATTCGCCGAGAGACCGGGAGCGAGCAGGGCGCCGTAGACCGTAGAAGTCGGCCAGCTCCGCCAAGCTGTAGCGAATCGGCTCACCGTCAGGACCGGGGAGCAGCTCATAGTGGACCCGCCGCTCGGCCGATGGATTCACACTCCCATGCAGCCGCGTCACGCGGGCGAGATCGCCGGCCGGCCGGTCGAGTCGCAGGCCCGGAAATTCCCTCGCGATGGCGTCGGCCGTGACCTGCTGCAGCGCTGACCACAGCTCCCGGTTCTCGGCGTTCGCGAAAGGCGTCGTGCTCGGGTCCTCCTCGTCGCGGAGGAGCCAGAAGGCCCACAAGCCCCGGCCGGAGAACTGGAACATCGACGGCTGCGCCAGCCGGCCGGTCTCCACGAGCTCATCGAGAACGTCCGCGGCCTCCTCGGCCGAACAGTCGGACACATCCCGGCCGCAATCGATGTCAACAAAGGTCGCACCCAGACGGACGACGTACTCCTGGGCCCGTTCCCAGCGATAGAAGCGGTTGATCGTGGCGAACGCATCCTGGCGCAGGTGCGGCTCATTGTTCAGAAGCCACCAATCGAGCCGCTTCGTCGATGTTGAGCGTTGCCGCCAAGGGCGCCAAGCCCCCATCCCGATCCAGGGTCCCCGCTCGTCCCGCGGCACCTTCACGCTGAAAACCGCCACCGCCCGCGGATCGCCCATCCAGAACAGCCGATGCGGCCAGAGATCAACCGAGATGTTCAAGAGCAACTCTCCATCGTTCCAAGGACAACGCAGCGAATTCACCGAGCCTCTCGGCGAATTTCGCGCCCAGACGCTCTATCATAGCGACTGGGCGCCCGGTCTTGACAGGTTTATAGAGATGACCAGCTGCCATCGGGCTTGATGTACTCGGGGCAGTCTCGTGGTGTGGCTTCGGTGAGCAGGGTCGGTGAAAATGCCGCGTAAATCGCAGCTACCCACCGTCACAACGCTCTATCAGCATGCTAAAGTCCGAGCTGAAGAGCTCAGCATACGACCCCTCCGTGCGACGCCGAAATCCCCCCGGTGCAGGCGTGCGGCGGCTGACGGCAGCGCTGGCGCAAGACTCCTTGGAGCCCGATGAAGCTTACCGACGCCCAACAGCAAGCGGTCACCCATTCCGGTCACAACCTCCAACTGATCGCCTGTGCAGGCTCGGGGAAGACCGAGGTCGTCGCACGCCGCGTGGTCCATCTGCTGACGCCCAGCCCCACAGGCGCGCTCGCGCCGCGCAACGTCGTCGCGCTTTTCGGAAACCGCGGTCAAAGACCTCTGCGATACGCTGGGAGTTTCTTCGGTGGGCCGGCGCGCCGCGCTCATCGCACGGCTCTTGGAGCCGGCGGCTTCCGACTTCGAGCTGAAAGCCGATGAACCACCGGCCACGGCGGAACCACAACCTGCCTCTGGCCGCTCTCCGCGCCAGGCGCGTGGCGAGAAAAAGGTCACCCGCTACACCTATGAGGACATCAGAGAGCCGCGCACGCCGGAGACCGGGCACACCTCGCTGCTGCCAACCGACGAGTTGGTGGTGAACCTGCCGATGGACAACGGCTGAAGCAAGGCCGTTGTGATTGGGAAGCTGCCGCAGGAGGATGAGCGGCCGGTGGTCGTCGATATGGACCCGGCCGCGGACCCGGTGCTCTTCTGGGCGGGGAAGCGCAACCGGCGCGAAGTACCGGTCCTGCCACTCCAGCGCAACGAGGTCGTCTCCGAGTCGCGCATCGCTCAGATCATCGATCGCGCGCGCCGGGCGGTCGAGGAGAAGTCGGGCGCGGCGCGGAAGGGCACCTTTTTGCAGACCTCGAGAAGGCGCTACGTGAGAGCGAACGGAGCAAGCGCGTCCAGTTCCACACCTATGAAGGCTGGAAGAACAAGCTCATTTGTGGCGACTCGCTGCATTGTGATGGAGTCGTTGCTCCATTACGAGAACCTTCGTGGCAAGGTGCAGATGGTCTACATCGACCCGCCGTACGGCATCAAGTACGACTCTAACTTCCAACAGCGTGTGGACTCGACGAAAAACGAGGAGAAGGACCAAGCTGATGATGTGCTCACGATCAAGGCCTTCCGGGACACGTGGGCGCTGGGCGTTCATTCATACCTATCTTCACTAGCGTCCGGTTCGATTCT
>DIHE01000199.1:0-6864 GCA_002420005.1 Holophagales bacterium UBA5704
GCACCCGCAGCGCCGCGCCCAGCTGGTCCGGTGCCAGCTCTTCCTGCGGGGGGGTTCCTTTGGTGATCACCGCCCGCGCCCAATCCGGCGCGGCACCAGCAAGTAGCGCACCCGGGCGCCGGCGGAGACCACTCCGGCGATGTGTGGCAGATACCAGGCGAGATGAAAGGCGCCGGTGGGGGGCGGGGGCGGAGGGACGAGCGTCATCATCGACATTGAACGTAGATCACCGGAGCACGAATCCACCCCCCCCTCATTTTTCTGAAGGAGATCCCCAAGGCGATCTGCTTCGGGTCCGCGGCGCCGAAGCTCTTCCGGGCGCCAAAAAGCGAATTGACGGAAAAAACCAAGGTCGTGTCCTCTAGTCTTGGCGCGGGCCGCGCGTATAATTCTTCTGGCCCCTTCGATGTAGCGGAACAACGCTCCTTGGCGGCTCTCCCGAGGGCACGGGCCGAAAGAAGGAGGGTGACGCATGACGTTGGCTAAAAAAGTCGGTGCCCACAGCTCGACCCTGGGCGCTGTGCGCCGGGAAAGTGGTCTCCACCAGCTGGACTTGGCCGAGCGATCCGGCCGGGACAAGAACTACATCTCGCGGTTGGAAACCTCCGAAGAACCCAGTTGGGCTCTGCTCGTGGAGCTGTGCACGGTGCACATGCCCTGCGAGCTGGAAGACCTCGAGGCCAGGGTCTGGGCCGTCCGCCGCAGCCAGGGCCTGCTTCCCCTGGTCCCGGACTCCCCGATTCCACTCACCGAAGCCGACCTGCGCGAGATCCGCCGGGTCTCCGGCCCGGTCGGCCGCAAGGCCGCCGAACACCACGAAGAGCTGATGATCCGCGCGCTGCGCGCCGAAAAGGCCCGGCAGGCCCGCGCCGACGCCTTCGACCGCTGCGACCTGCTCCTCGCCGCCACCCCCAAGGCCCGCCGCCGGCTCCTCGACGAACCCGTCTTCCGCACCTTCGCGGTCGCCGAAAGGCTCTGCGACCTGAGTGAGGCCGCGGTGGCGAAGTCCTGGCGGAAGGGACTGAAGATCGCCCGCCTCGCCTGGCGGGTCGCCCGCCACTTGCCCGGCAGCGAGGCCTGGCGCGCCATGATCATCGCCTACACCCAGGCCTTCATCGCCAACGCCTGGCGCGTCGCCGGCCACCTGCAGAAGGCCGACACGGTCTTCGCGTGCGCGTCCGCCGACTGGAAACGCCACCGGGCCGGCGACCCCGACCGCATCTTCCCGGACTGGCGGCTCCCCGACCTGGAAGCCTCTCTGCGCCGCGATCAGCGCCGGTTCGAGGAAGCCCTGAAGCTGCACGCGGAGGCCCGCGCCGACGCACCCCCCGAGGCCTTGGCACGGGTGTTGGTCAAGCTCGCCAGCACCTACGACCAGATGTTTGAAGCCAGTCAGGCGGAACAGGTGCTGCGAGAAGCGGCACCGCTCGTCGCCGCCGCAGCCGAGCCACGCCTCACCCACGGGCACAGCTTTTTGATGTGCGTCAACCTCTGCCACCTCGGCCGCCACGGCGAGGCGGCGACCTGGCTGCGCGTCGCGCGCGCGCAGGCCCCGGCGTTGGGCAGCGCGCGGGACCTCACGAAGCTCCGCTGGTTGGGCGGCCGGGTGGCGGTGGGCCTCGGTCAGGAGGCCGACGCCTTGGCAGCCTTTCGAGCGGTGCGCCGCGAGTGCCGGAGCGGGGGGTTCGCCTATGACTGTGCGCTGGCGAGCCTGGAGGAGGCGGTGCTCCTGTTCCGCCGGGGCGAGTACGCCCGGGTCCAGCAGATGGTCCTGGAGGACATGGCCTGGGTCTTCCGGGCCGCAGGAGTCCACCGTGAAGCGCGCGCTGCGCTGGAGCTGTTCCGCCTGGCGGTCGAGCGAGAGAAAGCCACCCAGGAGCTCGCCCGGCGCGTGTTCAACTACCTGCTCCGGGCGGAGAAGAACCCGGACCTCCGGTTCGAAGAATGACGGCCGGATGCGGCTCGCGGCGAGCGCGCACCGGCCGGGCGTGGTGTTACCCGTGGCAGGCTCCGCCGCCGCTCGGGTCCATGGTGCAGCCAGCGGCATCGCCCTCCAGGGGTGGCGTGGTGCCGCCGGTTACACAGCCACCATCTGGATCTAAGGTGCAGCCCGCGGCATCGTTTCCTTCGGTTCCGGTGGGTGGCGGCACCGTTGCGCCGCTACCGCATCCCCCACTTGGGTCAAACGTGCAACCCGCTGCCGCCCACAGGCCGACCAGCCAATCGGTGAACACACGCAGCGGGCTGCTCGCCACCCAGGCAGCCCGAGGCGCGTCAACCGGCCCGGCCGCAGCGGGAGGCGTGGCGGTGAGGGAGAGGGCCACGGCGAGGCCGAGGCTGGCGAAAATGACGCGGGCACGGCGAACGGTATACATGACGAGCTCCTTGACGACAAACAGGCGGCTGGCCCGGCCGGTCCCCCATTGGACGGCGGCGCGCCTCCCCGGAAAGGGTGCCACAGGATGAGAGAGAACGTAGCCGACCTTGGCGATTGGCGGCAATTCGCCTGCAACGACCCGGCGGAAGCGGGTCCGCTTCTCGACTGGTGCAAGGAGCTCGGCGAGTGCGCCAGCCAGCAGGATCTCGCCCGGCAAGCCGGGCTGAGCGCCAGCAGCCTGGAGCGCTTCGGTGCCGGGAAGGGCGGCCGCGGGGGCCGCCGCACCCTGGAGCGCGTGCTGCGCACCGTGCCCCTGCCGCTGTGGCTGCCCGGCGTGACGATGCTCCCCACCCTCCGCGTGGCGCGCAGCCTCTGGCACCCCGCCCGCCCGATCCAGGACACCGCCGACCGGGAGGCGCGGCAGGCTGCCATGGAGCTGGTGGCACGCACCGGGGTGGTGGCCTTCCTCGCCAAGCACGGGCCGGACAGCCCCGGGCCGGACACCGGTGCCCACCTGCACCCGGCCGACGCGCGCGTGCTGTTCGCCTTGCTCAAAGCCTTGACCGGTCTCAGCCTCCGCGATCTTGCAGCCGGCACCGGGGTATGCCACGAGACGTTGCGCCTCTACGCCGCCGGCCAGTCGCGGGTCGCCACCCCGGAGCTGCCGGGCCTGGTGGAGGGGATGGGCGGCTCGGTGTGGCTGGTGCAGGCGGTGATGTTGCCCGCGGTGCGCACCGTGCGCTGGGTGGCGGAGCATCCGCGGCGGGACACCCTGCTCGCCGGCTGGGAGGACGCCTTGCTGCAGGCGGCCGCGGCGGTGCGGCTCGACCCGGTGTGGTACGTGGCCGGCGAGCTGCTCGTCGCCGCGGAACGCGGGCCGGGCGACCGGCTGTGGCGGCTGCTGGAGAACCACAGCGCCGCCGCGCGGGTGAGCCTGGTGAAGCGGCGGAGCGACCTCCACCGCTGGGAGCTGGTGGAACGCCTCTGCAGGGAAAGCGAGGCGGCGGCCACGGTCTCGGCCCGGGTGGCCTTGCGGCTCGCCCTGCTCGCCCTGCGTGCCGCCCGGTGCACGCGCGGGGAAGGGCTTTTCGATGCGCTGCTCGAAGGCTACGCCTGGATGCACGTGGCGAACGCTTGGCGCGCCGGGGGCCAGCCGAGCCGCGCCGAGCAGGAGTTCGCCCGCGGCCTCGCGCTCTGGAAGGCCGGCGAGGGCGCGGGCGGTGACCGCCTGCCCACCTGGCGGGTGCTGGACCTGGAGGGCTCGCTGCTGCGCGATCTGCGCCATTTCCCGGAGGCGATCGACCGGCTCGACACCGCGCAAGCCCTCGCGCCGCGCACCGCCTGGGCCCGCATTCTCATCAAAAAGGCGACCGTGCTGGACCAGCAGCTCGAACCGGAGGCTTCGCTCGCCGTGCTGCAGGAAGCCGCTCTGTGGCTCGACGAGCGCCGCGAGCCGCATCTCGCTTTTCTCTGGAACAGCCTGGTCGGCGTGAACCACTGCCATCTCGGGCACTACGAGGTGGCGGCGGCGGTGTTGCCGCGGGCGCAGGCGCTGGCGTCGGGGCTGGGCAAACCGATCGATCACCTGCGGCTCGATTGGTTGCGCGGGCGCATCGAAGCCGGCCTGGGCCACGAGGCGGAGGCGCTGGCGGTGCTGACCGCGGTGCAGAGCGCCTTCCACGAGCTGCGCATGGCGTACGACTTCGCGCTGGTGAGCCTGGAATTGGGCGAGGTGTTGTTACGGCAAGGCCGGTACGAGGCCGTGCAGGCGCTGGCGCTCGAGATGGAATGGATCTTCGAGCGACAGAGGATTCCCCAGGAAGCCGAGAAAGCGCTCCGCCTCTTCCGCCAGGCCGCCGAAGGCCGCTCCGCCACCCCCGAGCTGGCGGGGCAGGTGCTGCGGTTCCTGTATAAGGCGCAGCACAATCCGGAGGCGCGGTTTGCAGCGTGAGAGGGGGGGCGGCGGGTCACCGGGGCTTCAGCGCCGGCGCGAGAGAAAGTCGCCCACCCGGCGCAAGCTGGCCCGTGTCGCAGCTGGCACCTGCTTCGGTTTCCTCAGCCACTACGTCCATGCAGTAGCGGTTTGCAGGCGTTCCTACCGCGGGTGCCTGTACCCGAAGGTGCAGCCGTTCCTACCGTGGGTGCCTACCGCAGCTTGGTGAGCGGCCCGCTCTGGATGTGGACCAGGGCGTGCTTGGTTTCGACCGCGCCTTTGCGGCGCTCTTCCGCCATCAGCCGCACCATTTCGTGCACGCGGTCGAGGTCGCCCTGCATCTTGTCCATGCGCTCTTTCATGTTGAGGATCACCTCGACGCCGGCCAGGTTGACCCCCAGGTCGCGCGTCAGGGTGAGGATGATCTCCAGGCGGCGCAGAGCTTCGTCGTCGTAAAGCCGGGTGTTGCCGGCGCTGCGGATCGGCTTGATCAGGCCTTCCCGCTCATACAGGCGCAGGGTCTGCGGATGGATCTCGTAGCGCTCGGCGACGACGCTGATCATCACCGCCTTCGGCTCGGTCTTGCGGCGCCGTCCGTTCATCGGCCCGTCTCCCGCCGGCCGGGATCGTCCGCGACCGGCACCTGGGTGACGCCCCGCTTGGGGACGTGAACCCGCAGCACGCCCTGCTGGAAGCCGGCGACGATGGCGTCGGCGTCCACCGGCGCCGCCAGCTCGAAGCTGCGGCGGAAGGGGCCGTAGCTCCTCTCCATGCGCAGGAAGTTGCGGTTCTCGCCGTGGTTGTGCCGGCGGCCGGAGACCTCCAGCCGCCGGTCCCGGATTTGCAGTTGCACGTCCTCCCGCCGCACTCCGGGGAGCTCGGCATAGAGGAGATAGGCGTCTTCGGTTTCAATGACGTCGACGGCGGGGGCCCACGTTCCCGGCAGGCCCCCTTCCGGATCTTCGTAGTCCGCGGGGAGGAGAGCCTGCTCGAACAGGCTGTTGATCCGCTCCTGGATGCGGGCGAGCTCCTCCAGGTAGATCTTCTTGAGCGGCGCCATGCTGCCTCCTCCCGAGCGGTCTCAGCGCTTCTCGTCCACGTCCACGTATTCGGCGTCGATCACTTCATCGGACGCCCCGCCGCGCGGCTGCCCACCGCCCGCCGCCCCCGCCGCCGGCCCTTCGCCGGGCGCACCCTGACCCTGACGGTACATCACCTCGGCCAGCTTGTGCGAGGCCTGGGTGAGCTTCTCCGCCGCCTGCTCCAGCGTGTTCGCGTCGTCGCTCTCGAGGACCGACTTGGCGTGCGTGATCGCCTGCTCCAGCTGGCCCTTCTCGTCCGGGCCGAGCTTCTCCTTGTGCTCGTTGTAGGTCTTCTCGGTGTTGTAGATCAGGCTGTCGAGACGGTTGTGCGCCTCCACCTGGCGGCGCCGCTCCTGGTCCTCGGCCCGGTGCGACTCCGCCTCCTTGACCATGCGGTCGATGTCCGAGTCGTTCAGGCCGCTCGACGCCGTGATGGTGATCTTCTGCTCCTTGCCGGTCCCCAGGTCCTTGGCCGACACGTGGGTGATGCCGTTGGCGTCGATATCGAACGCCACCTCGACCTGCGGCACGCCGCGCGGCGCGGCCGGGATGCCCACCAGGTGGAACTTGCCCAGCGTCCGGTTGTCGCGCGCCATCTCGCGCTCGCCCTGCAGCACGTGGACCTCCACCGAGGTCTGGTTGTCCGAGGCGGTCGAGAAGATCTCCGCCTTGCGCGTCGGGATCGTGGTGTTGCGCTCGATCAGCCGGGTGAACACGCCTCCCAGCGTCTCGATGCCGAGCGAAAGCGGCGTCACGTCGAGCAGCAGGACGTCCTTGACGTCGCCGCGCAAGACGCCGCCCTGGATCGCCGCGCCGACCGCCACGACCTCGTCCGGGTTCACGCCGCGGTGCGGCTCCTTGCCGAACAGGTCCGCGACCAGCTTCTGGATCGCCGGCATGCGGATCTGGCCGCCGACCAGAACCACCTCGTCGATGTCCTCGGCCTTCAGGCCGGCATCCTTGAGCGCCTGCTTGCACGGCTGGATGGACCGCTTGATGAGGTCTTCGACGAGCTGCTCCAGCTTGCTGCGGGTGAGGCGCACGTTGAGGTGCTTCGGACCCGCGGCGTCGGCGGTGATGAACGGCAGGTTGACGTCGGTCTCCTGCGCGCTCGACAGCTCGATCTTGGCCTTCTCCGCGCCTTCCTTGAGGCGCTGGATGGCCATCGGGTCGTTGCCCAGGTCGATCCCCTGGTCTTTCTTGAACTCGTCGAGCAGCCACTCGATGATCCGCTGGTCGATGTTGTCACCGCCCAGATGGGTGTCGCCGTTGGTCGCCTTCACCTCGACCACGCCCTCGCCCACCTCGAGGATCGAGATGTCGAAGGTGCCGCCGCCGAAGTCGTAGACCGCGATGGTCTGGTCCTTCTTCTTGTCCAGGCCGTAGGCGAGCGCCGCCGCGGTGGGCTCGTTGACCAGGCGCTTGACGTCCAGGCCCGCGATGCGGCCGGCGTCCTTGGTCGCCTGGCGCTG
>DIHE01000199.1:7078-26672 GCA_002420005.1 Holophagales bacterium UBA5704
GAAGTAGGCCGGCACGGTGATCACCGCCGCCTCCACCTTCTCGCCCAGATAATCCTCGGCCGCCTGCTTCAGCTTGCCCAGGATCATCGCCGAAACCTCCGGCGGAGAGAACTTCTTGCCGTCGATGTTCACCCGCACGTCGCCGTTCTCGGCCCGCTCGACCGCATACGGCACCATCTTCATCTCCTCGTTCACCTCGTCGTACTTGCGGCCCATGAACCGCTTGATCGAGAAGACGGTGTTGCGGGGATTGGTGATGGCCTGACGCTTCGCCACCTGACCGACGAGACGCTCGCCGCTCTTGGTGAAGCCGACGACCGACGGGGTGGTCCGGTTCCCCTCGGCGTTGGGGATGACCTTCGCCTCGCTCCCCTCCATGACGGCCACGACGCTGTTCGTGGTCCCCAGGTCGATTCCAATGATCTTGCTCACGCGAATACCCTCCTTCGCTTCGGGTTCGGCCAGGCACGGGCGTCTTCGCCCGCCTGCCCGCTGCGCCAATTGTAAAACCTTAGTGGCGGCCAGTCAACTTTCCGCCGCACTCTTGTTGACAAATGCGGGCGCAGATTTATTCCGCCTCAGTCGAGGAGGACGAGCGGGTGCTCGGCCGATTCGGCGGGTACGGTGAGGATGTCGGGGTCGAGCAAGAAGTTGCCGGTGACGGCTTCGCTGGTCTCGGTGCCGGCCACCGGTTTGCCGCCGTCGAGGGGTTGCAGGGTGTAGCTCTCTTCTCCCGGCTCGTAGCGCAACGGCCGGCCCCGGGGATCGCGCAGGTCGGCCCGGCCGAGCAGGCCGGCGGTCACCAGGTCCGCCAAGCTGGCCGGGAAATGCCCGTCGAGGAGGTAGCCGGTCTTGGCGGCCTGGTCGACTTTCAGATAGAGGGAGGTCCGCAGGTCCTCGCCGAGGGCCTCGCGCTCGGTGGCCTGCCAGGGGAAGGGAAGCAGGGCCGCCTCCGACCGGAACAGAACGGCGAAGGCGAGCAGGAGAATGAAGCCGGAGGCGAGCAGGCTGGGAATCAGGGGCTGCTCCGAGGGCGCCGCCTGGGCCTCGATCTTCATCTTGCGGAACGCACCGACCCGCTCGCCTTCGGCGAGGTCGGGAACCACGGGCGCTCCTTCGCGGCGGACGACCCGCAAGTCGGGGGGGGCGCCGCCGGTCTCGTCCAGCCCGGCAGACGGCGGCGGCGCGGCCGGCGGCGGAAACGCCGCCGCGGGGGAGGCCGGACGGGCGGCCACCGAGGCGGGCACCGGACGCGGCCCCGGTGCGATCGTCGGATTTTTCTGGGCCGCCTGGTAGAGGAGCTCATCGACGGGGATGGGGGTCAGCCCTTCCTCATAGGAGACCTCGTCGCCGCTGTAGAACTTGAACTCGCCTTGCGTCCAGCGCAGGAGCTGTTCGAGCAGGCGGGCGGTCTGGATGCGCAGCGCCCGCAGCAGCTCCGGGCGCGCCACCAGGCGCCGCTCGACCAGATAGTCGAGGAGGCGCTGGCCCGACGCCGGGTAGTCGGACGCCGCACGGGCGAAGTCGGGAGCGGCCATCAGTCCCTCGGCCACCAGGACCTGCCCGAGGCCTTCCTCCACCGTCTGGTTCAGGGCGTCCGCGGCGACGATCTGCCCTTGCAGGAAGGAGACGGCGATGATGTCCTGCTGGCCCTGGACGGTGAGGATCCCGGTCTTGCGGTGCTGGGCGACCAGCTGCAGGACGTCCGGCAGCTTGGACAGCTCGAGCGTGCCTTCAAGCGACGACATGGCGCATCCCCGGCCGCCTTCTGGTCTGCTGGCGGCTCATACGTCGTGGCTCAGCTCCCAGCGGAGCCTGGCGCCGAAAAACAACAGGATGCCCGGGATCGCGAGGATCCAGGCGATGGAGCTTCCGGGGTCGTAACCCCAGGGAATGCGATAGCCGAGCCGGCCGAACAACGGCAGAAGGAGGAGGCCGGTGAGGAGCAGGAGGGAACCGAAGGAGTGGAGACCCTCTCCCGCGTCGGCCGAGGTCAAGCCCGGCACGAGCACCCGCCGCCAGCGGTCGCGGGTGCGATGGCGCCGCGGCTCGGCCACCTTTTCGCTCAGGCCGAACGGCCGGCGGGCAAGGTGGATCGAGAGCGCCAGGAGGACGAGGATGACCGGCACGAGCAGAGACAGCCAGCGGCGGAACAGGTCCAGGCCGGCCGAGGCCGCCGCCTGGGCGCGGTAGGTGGCCATCAGCTCGCGGCGGATCTCCGGGATGCGCCTCAGGCCGTCATCCGGCGTCACCACCCGCTGCTGGCTGAGGTTGCGCATCCACACGTCCACCTGCGAACGGGGGATCTTGCGCGCCTGGGCGAGAGCATCCCGGGACTCGTCAAAGAGGTAGGACTCGGAGTAGGCCTGGCTCAGGTTGAACAGCGCCGCGCCGTTCGTGGCATCCGCCGCCGCCACTTCCTTGAAGTGCTTGATGGCGGTGCCGAAGTCGCCTTTCAGGAAGGCATAGGCGCCGATGTTCATCTGGGCCGCCAGATTCTTGGGCTCCGCCTCCAGGACCTGCTCGTACAAGGAATGCGCCTGCTCCCACTGGTTCAGGGAGCGGTGCACGTCGGCGAGGAAGTGTTTGACCGCCACGCTCTCCGGCAGCACCGAGCGCAAGACCCCCAGGTCGGTGAACAGGCCGCCATAGAGGCGGTGCTCGACCAGATTCTCCATCGCGAGGTCGGGCGGCGACAGGCGCACCGCCACCTCCCGGCTCTGCGACGTGATGAGCACCGGCGCGGCACCGGCCACCAGCCAGAGCGCCAGGAGCACACCGCGCTCGCTCGTCGAGGCATAGGCCCACAGGAGCACGGACCAGAACAGAGGGAGCCAGAGGAGGCCCGACGGAAGCACCAGCGGAAACAGCAGCAGCCCGACCGTCGCGGCGGTCGCCAAGGGCGGCGGCAACCGCCGCGCGAACATCGACGACAGGTCCTGGACCAGGATGCCCCCTTTGCTCACCATCTGGATGGCGATGAACAGGGCACCGGTGACCAGGAGAAGACAGAGGCTCCAAAGGAGCAGGCTGCGGAGCCAGAAATAGCGCTCGAACTGAGAGCCGAAGATCCGCCAGGAGCCGCGCAGGAGTGCCGCCAGGGCGACGCCATAGCGTCCTTGGTGCGCCTTGATCGAGGCTTCGGCAAAGGCCACCGCCGGGCGGCCCGGATCGAACCGGTCGGCCGCTGCGAGCGCCCAGGCGGCACGCTCCGCGTCGCCCTCCTGAGCCGCCCGGTGAGCGCGGGCGATGGCGCCGACACACAGGTCGGGCAGGCGCTGCATGCCGAGCTGTTTCGCGGTCGCCAGAAGGTCGTCGACGACGCGCTCGGAGTCCTTCCGGCTGTTCTGCACGATCCACTGCAGCCACTGCTCTTCGATCTGCTTGAGCGTGCGGCGTACCGGAGTCGTCATCTCGACGCCGGTCACCTGTGGCGAAGACACACCACCCTCTTCCGCCGCTGCGGGAGCGGTGGTGGCGAGCAGCAGGAGCGCCGCGGTGAGATGGCGTCTAGCGGGTTTTCTGAACATAGCGGACCCGCGCACGATACAGCAGGTCTTCCAGAAACGCAGCCTCCTGGGCCGTCAGATTGCCGGCGGTCTTGGTCTTCAGGACGCCGAGCAGGTCGATGTGCAGCCGCGCCATCTCGAGGTTCTCGACCACCTGGCCGTTGGGAAGGTCCATGTCTCCCAGATAGAGGGGGATCGGTTCCGCCATCATGGAGACCAGATCATAGAACGAAGGGCCGTCCGGCTCGGCGTCCGGCAGCTCCGGCGGAGGCCCGGACGGCTCCGGCTCGCGCGGCGGCGGCACCGGCTGTGGTGCCGGCGCCGGTGCGGCTTCGGCCGGCGGTGCGGCGGTCGATTTCTCGGCGCGGACACGGTACTCTTCGCGGAGCTCGCCCTGCGGCGTGAACATCCGCTTGTCGGTGACCTTGAGGTGCTTCTCTTCACTGCTCACCCGGAATGACGCTCCTTTCCCAAAGTTGGACGGCGACGCACGGTCGGGTTGAAGAATCGTAGCAAGCGGATTTCCCACCGAGCAAGCGACGCCCCGGAGGCCCAGCATGTCCCACCAGTTCCCACCGCCCCCCGATCTCCAGAAGCTCCTCGACCTGGTGGCCCGCCTGCGCGCCCCCGACGGCTGCCCCTGGGACCGCGAGCAAAGCCTTTCCACGGTGCGGGCCTACCTTCTCGAAGAGGCGCACGAAGTCGCCGGAGCGATCGACGGCGGCGCCTGGGACGAGATCGCCGAAGAGCTCGGAGACCTCCTGTTCCAGGCCGCGTTCATCGGCCGGCTGGCCGAGGAGGCTGGCACCTTCAGCCTCTCACAGGTCGTCGATGGCGTCTACCAGAAAATGGTGGCGCGCCACCCGCACGTCTTCGGTGATGCAGTGCTCGCCGATGCCGATGCCGTGCGCCAGGCCTGGGAACGCCGCAAGCTGCAGGAAGAGCCGCGCCGCACCTCCCTCCTCGCCGGTGTCCCCCCGTCGCTCCCCGCGCTCCTCGCCGCCTACCGCCTGACCCAGAAAGCGGCCGGCGTCGGCTTCGACTGGCCGGACGAAAGCGGCGTCGTGGACAAGCTCGACGAGGAGGTCGCCGAGCTGCGCCAGGCCCTCGCCGCCGGCCACCAGGACGAGGTGCGCGAAGAGATCGGCGACCTTCTCTTCACCCTCGCCAATCTCGCCCGCAAGCTCGACGTCGACCCGGAAGCCGCCCTCGCCGGCACCAACCGGAAATTCCGCACCCGCTTCGCCAAGATCGAAGAAGGCCTCGCCGCCCAAGGCCGAACCGCCGCCGAGGCGACGCTCGCCGAGATGGACGTGCTGTGGGAAGCGGCCAAGGGGGAGGCGGCGAAGGGGGAAGGGTAGCGCGAGTCATGCCAGCCCCAAAGTGGCGAGGGGTGAGGCGGAACTTCCCTGATCAGTACGGTGGCAGCAGCTCTGCGGTGCGCGGGAGGAGTTCCTCCGCCCGAGGGCGCAGAGGCCCAGACCTCGAGCGGGGTGGGCCGGATCGCGGGCGGAGGGTTCCGGACGTCGGGCGGAGGGAGCCTACCCCGCGGGCGGAGAGGCTCGGATCTCGGGCGGAGGGTCCCCGCCCGCGGGCGGAGGGAGCTGGACGTCGGGCGGAGGGTCCCGGATCTCGACCGGAGGACCCCGCACCCCGGGCGGAGCGGCCCGGACGTCGGGCGGAGCCTCTCCGCCCGAGGGCGGAGGGACCCTACCCCGCGGGCGGGGAGGCTCGGATCGACAGCCGGGCGACTCGGATCGACAGCCGGGAGGCGTGCACCGAGGGCGAGGCCGTCCGGGCCGAGAGCCGGCAGGCGCAGGCCGGGAGCCGGCAGGCCCCGCCCGAGAGCGGCGAGGCTCGCACCGAGAGCACCGAGGCGTGGCCCGAGGGCGGAGCGATGCGGATCGAGAGCGGGGAGGCTCGGATCTGGAGCCCGCAGCCTCGGATCGAAGGCGGGGCGACCCGGATCGCGGGCGCGCGGCTGCCGGAGCGAACCCGGCCCGCTGCGCTCAGGAGGCGGCCGGCGGCGCGTCCCAGGTCAGGGCGATGCGCTGGAAGCCGGCGCGGTAGAGGTCGGCCATCAGCGCGCGCACCTCGCGGTACCGCAGGCGCCGATTCCCCTTGACCAGCACCGGACGGTTCGGCCCGGCGGCGTGCAGGGCGGCGAGGCGGCCGGTGAGCTCCCGCCGCGCCACCCGCCGCTGCTCCACGAACACCGAACCGTCGGCGCCGATCGTCACCGCAAGATGCGGCACCCGCACCGCCGGAGCCGCCGCAGCGCCCGCCGGAGCCGCGGAGCGTCTCGCAACCTGCGGAGCCGGGACCGCGGGGGGCCGGAGCATCGGAATCACCACGACGAGGAGGATCAACAGGACCAGCCCGAGGTCGACGAGAGGGCCGAGATTGATCTCCCGGGTGAGAAGGTTGGGGCGTGGTGGCATACCGAGGAGGCCTCCTCCCCATTGTAGAGGGGTCGGACGCGGATTCGGTTCCCGGAAACGCGGGCTCACTGCGGCGGGATCGCCACCGCCCGCTCCACCCGCGGCAGGCACCGCTCCTCGTCGCACGCCTGGAAGATGAGCACCAGCCGGCTCCCCTCCCCCACCCCGCGGAGCTCTCCCGTGATCTCCACCGTCCCGTCGTAGACCGACAACGGCTCCTCGCTGATCCGCGACGGGAGGGGACGCCCTTCCGGATAGCCGAGCGCCCGCAGCTCCGCCTTGTCCGCCCGCACCGTGGTGGGGATCAGAAAGCCCTCCGACGCCGGATGCGCCTGCAGGTGCCAGCCGGGCTCCACCGTCACCCGCAGCCGGAACGGCCGCCATCCCGCGCGCTCCTCTTCGAGGTGCAGCTCCAGGGCGACGCGCGAAGACGCCAGATCCTCCAACGGACGGGAGACCGGCGCGGCCGGCGGTGCGGCCTCCTCCTCGACCGGCAGCGGCGCGAGACCGGCCGCCACCTGATGGTACCGGCGGGCCGCGAGGGCCATCATCCGCATCGCCTCCGAATGCGTCTGCAGCACGGGGCCGAACGCGCGGAGGGCGTAGAGGGCCTCGCGGTGCCACCGGGCCTCGCCCGTCCGCGCGGCGAGGTCGAGCAGGTTGAGCACCGCGACCGCGTTGGCCGAGGGGGTCGCGCCGTCGAACACGTCCTTGCTGCGGAAGAGCACGTCCGGGCTCTCCCCGGCGACGAAATAGCCTCCCTGTGGATCGCGCAGCCGGTGGATCTGCTCCTCGGTCAGCTCGACCGCCGCGGCCAGCCAGCGCGCCTCGCCGGTCGCCCGGTGGAGGGCGAGCAGGCCGCGCACGAAGAAGACGTAGTCGCCCAGGAAGGCGGCGATCCGGCCCGTCCCCTGGCGCCAGGCATGGAGCAGCGGCCCGCCGGCCGGCCGCATCGTCGTGAGCACGAACGTGGCCGCCCGCGCCGCCCGGTCGAGGAGCTCCGGCGCGCCGAGGAGCTCTCCGGCCACGGCGAGGCCGGAGACGGTCATGCCGTTCCAGTCGGTCAGGATCTTGTCGTCGGTCGCCGGCCGCTCGCGCCGCGCCCGGGCCTCGAAGAGCTTCGCCATCGGCGCCTTCATCTCGCCGTGCAATTCCTCCTCCGCCATCCGGCGCCGGCCCGCCGCCTCGTCGAGCCGGAGGGGCAGATGGAGCACGTAGTGGTTCCCCTCGAAGAACGCCGGCCCGTCGAAGCCGAGAAGCGGCGCGAGAAACGCGAAGTCCTCCCGCCCCAGCACGTCGTAGAGCTCCTCGCGGATCCAGACGTAGAACGCACCCTCGTGGCCATGCGTCTCCGCGTCGATGGCGCTCAAAAACGCCCCCTCCGGCGAGGTCATCTCGCGGGCGAGCCACTCGGCCGTCTCGCGGACGATCCGCGCCGACTGCGGGTCTCCGGTCAGCGCGTGATGGCGGGCGTAGGCCTCCAGGAGGAGACCGTTGTCGTAGAGCATCTTCTCGAAGTGCGGGATCTTCCACTCGCGATCCGTGGCATAGCGGTGGAAGCCGCCGCCGAGCTGGTCGTAGAGACCGCCGCGCGCCATCTGGTCGAGGGTGGCGGAGAGCATCTGGAGCGCCTCGGGGCGCTCGTCCGCCAGCTCCAGACAGAGGAAGAGGTTGGACGGCGTCGGGAACTTCGGCGCGCCGCCGAAGCCGGCCCATTCGGGATCGAACCGCCGCGCGAGCGTCTCCAGGGAGCGCAGGGCCACCTCGGCGCCCGGCGGCGCCGCGGCCGGACGCGCCCGCTCCTCCAGGAACCGCCGGATCGCGCCGGCCATCTCCTGCGCCTGCGCGTCCACGTCCGAGCGCCGGGTCTTCCACGCCTCGGCGAGACCGGTCAGCACCGTGGGGAACCCCGGCCGTCCCCAGCGGTCCTCCGGCGGGAAGTAGGTGCCGGCGAAGAACGGCAGGAGGGCGTTGTTCAGAAAGAGGGAGTTCGGCCATCCTCCCTGCTGGGTGAGGATCTGGGTGGCGGCCATGTAGATCTCGTCCAGCTCCGGCCGCTCCTCGCGGTCGAGCTTGACGTTGACGAACTCGCGGTTCATCAGCTCCGCGATCTGCGGCGAGGAGAACGACTCGCGCTCCATCACATGGCACCAGTAGCAGGTCGAGTACCCGACGGAGAGGAAGATCGGCTTGTCCTCCCGCCGCGCCTTCTCGATCGCCTCCTCTCCCCAGGGGTACCAGTCGACCGGGTTGTGGCTGTGGAGGAGGAGATAGGGGCTGCTCTCCCCGGCGAGGCGGTTGGGGGTTCCGGACGTGCGGGTGCTCATAACCGGGATTCTACTGTCGTAAGATCCCCGGATGATCAGCCTTCGACGCATCGCCCCGCTCGCCGCCCTGCTGCTCACCACCGGTGCCCTCGCCGCCGCCGCCCAGCCCACCGCGGACCAGATCGCCGACCAGGTGCAACAGGCCCTGGGCGGAAAGGAGGCCTGGGACCAGACGCGCTACCTCCGCTTCACCTTCGCCGGCCGCCGCACCCACCATTGGGACAAATGGACCGGCCGCCACCGCCTCGAAGGACAGACGCAGGACGGCAAGCCCTACGTCGTCCTGTCCAACTTGAACACCCGGGAGGGGGACGCCTGGATCGACGGGCAGAAGGCCGAAGGGGACCAGAAAAAGGAATGGCTCGACCGCGCCCACGGCGCCTGGGTGAACGACACGTACTGGCTGCTGATGCCCTACAAGCTGCGCGATCCGGGAGTGAGCCTCACCTACGTGGGGAAGGCCGAGATCGACGGCACCGGCTACGACAAGCTCGCCCTCAGCTTCGGCAAGGTGGGCCTCACTCCGGGCGACCGCTATTGGGCGTACGTCCACCCCACGACCCACCTCGTGGACCGCTGGGAGTACGTGCTCCAGGACCAGCCGGCCGATGCGGCGCCGACGGCCTGGAAGTGGGAAGGGTGGCAGCGCTACGGCAAGATCCTGCTCGCCCCGCTGCGCACCCAGGTGGGCGGCGACCGCAAGCTGGAGCTGGGCAACCTCGCGGTGCCCGACGCCCTGCCGGATGCGGTGTTCGCGGCGCCCGATCCGGTCGCGCCGTGAGGCTCAATCCTGCTTCGCCAGGGTCAGGTCCGGCCGGCTCGGATCTCGCAGCACCACCCCGGTGATCCGTCCCTCCCGCAGTTGGAACTCCAGGACGGTCTCCGGCGAGAAGCCTTCGATGCGGAAGCGGGTCTGCGAGGTGGGGAGGAGCAAGGCCGGAGCGCCGTCCAGAGTGCAGCGCAGGCGGCTGCCGGCGAACCCCACCTCCATCGTCAGGCCGGATTCCGGATCGCGGTAGGTCCCGGCCAGCCGTTCCAGATTGGCGCGCACCGGCTTCACCTCGGGATCGCCGAAGCTCGTCACGAAGGCGGGCCGCCGCATGCGGCCGACGCACGAGGTCTCCAGGCCCTCGGTCTTCCCGCTCTCGATGAAGGCCGCCATGACACCGGTGAGGCAGTCGCCCCCCTGCATGCCGCGCAGGCTGTGCGCGCCGTCCGCGACGACCAGGTGGAGCCCGTTCTTCAAGGTGCTCACCACCCGGTCGCCGTTGGCGGCCGGCGTCACCGGATCGCGCTCGCCGGAGATCAGCAGGGCCGGCACGTCGGAGACCACCGGTGCCTGGATCTCGCGGCCTGGATCGCGGACAGGCCACCCTTCGCAGGCGGCCCGCTGCCGCTGAACCCGGAAATCGCCGAGGAGCGTCCCCTCGACCGCCGCCGGAATCTCCTCCGGACGGATGAAGGCAACGTCCTCGGCGCAGGTCACCGACTGATAGAACCCGTCGGCGGTCGAGGTCAGGAACGCCACCTGGACGCGGGCGGTCTGGGCGAGGGGCTCGAAGTTGCCGCCGGCCGCCGCGTGGACGAGCAGCGGCAGCAGCGCCGCATCGGCCGGCGAATAGGTCATGTAGCGCAGCGTCTGCGCCACGGCGGCCCGCCCGAGGCGGATCTCGAACGGCTCGCCGGTGTCGAGATCGAAGAGGCTCACCCGCACCGGCTCCGCGGTCACCCGCTCCATCACCGCGGCCAGCTCCTGCCGGAGCTCCGGGAAGGCTTCCCGGCAAGCGGCATCGCCCTCGCACTCGGCGAGCAGTCCCTCCAGAGCCGTCTGGGCCGAGCGGGCGACGTTCAACGGATAGCGGTCGTCCGGCGGCACCACACCGAGGAGCGTGATCGTCCGCACGCTCTGCGGATGGCGCCGCAGATAGGTCAGCACCGCGCGCGTCCCGTACGAGCCGCCCATCAGGTTCACCGGGCCGTAGCCCAGGGCGGTGCGCACCTCTTCGACGTCATCCACCGCGGCGCCGGTGACGTACCAGGAGAGATCGGCCGTCGCCTGGAGGCGGTCGCGGCAGGCCTTCATCGGGCCGGCCGGGAGGAAGTCGTCGAGAAAGCCCTGGATTCCCTGTTTCCCCTGCATCTCCGTGCAGAAGAGCCCCGCGGACCCGCCGGTGCCGCGCAAGTCGACCAGCAGGACGTCGCGCGTCTTGCGCAGCGCCGCGAGCTCCTGGGCGAAGAAAAGGCCTTCGCGGATCGACGAGTCGCCGGGTCCGCCGGCAAAGTAGACGAACGGATCGGGGAGGCGGCCGGCGGCGTCCCGGGCCGGCAGCACCACGACCTGGAGCGGGATCTTGCGCCCGGTGCGGGTCTCGCGGTTCTCGAAGACCTCGTAGGTCCCGCAGCGGGCCTCGGCCGGCAGACCGGGCTCCTTGCAGGCGCCGAGAGAGAACGGGGGCGCCGGCTCACCGGCCCCGCGGAGGGGGTGGGCGGCGGACAAGGCGAGGATCGCAAGGAGGGGGAGGATCGTAGGATTTCTCATGAGGGCTCCTCTCGGGCTGATGCCGCCTATCGTCTCATACCGGCCCGCCCGGGGACGATCCCTTCGCAGGAGCAGCCGGAGCCCTCTGGGTGTAGAATCCGCGCGGAGGAATTTCGCGTTCATGACCGAACCCACCCCGGGAGCACAACAACGCCATCCGTTGTTCCTGCCCCATTTTCGAAATCTGTGGCTCGGCTCGACCATCTCCCTGCTCGGCGACCAGTTCTTTCTCGTGGCCATGCCGTGGCTCGTCCTGCAGCTCACGGGATCGAGCCTGATCCTGGGGACGATGCTCATGGTCGCGACGATTCCCCGTACGGCCCTGATGCTGGTGGGGGGGGCGGTGACCGACCGGGTCTCGCCTCGCCGCGTGCTCCTCTTCACCGCGGTGAGCCGGACCCTTCTCGTCGGCACGGTGGCGGCCCTGGTCTGGCTGGATGCCGTCGAGCTCTGGCAGCTCTTCGTGCTGACCCTGGCCTTCGGTGTCGCCGACGCCTTCTCTTTTCCGGCAGGAGCCTCACTGGTCCCGGCGCTCGTCCCGCCTCAGCAGCTTCCCGCGGCGAATGCGCTGCTGCGGATCTCCACGGTGCTGACGCAGATGATCGGGCCCGCTCCGGCAGGCCTGGTCGTCAAGAGCTGGGGCATCGCGACGGCCCTGTTCGTCGACGCCCTGAGCTTCGTCGCCGTCATCGCCGCCTTGTTCAGAATCCCCGCGTCACCTGCACCACCCGCGCCCGCCGCCGGTGCGCCTCCCCGGCCCAGCATGCTGCGCTCCATCGCAGAGGGCCTGCGCGCGGTGCGCAACGATCCGGTGCTCGTCTCGCTCATGGTGGTCTTCGCCGCCATGAACCTCTGCGTCGCCGGGCCGGTGGGCGTCGGGCTGGCCACGCTGGCAAAGTTTCACTTTTCCTCACCGGCGGCGCTCGGCGTCCTTCTCTCGTGCTTCAGCGGCGGCACCCTGGCCGGCGCCCTGCTCGGAGGGATGGTGAAGAAACCGCGCCGCCGCGGCCTCCAGCTCACCGTGATCAGCACGCTGGCCGGGCTCGAATTGATCGGTATCGGCCTGTTTCTCCAGATCGCCGCCATCGGAGCGCTTCTGGCCTTGATGGGGCTGGGCGTCGGATTCGTCAACGTCCAGTTCAGCGCCTGGATCCCGTTGCGCGTCGACCGCGCCCTCCTGGGCCGTGTCGTCAGCGTCCTGTCCGTCTGTGCCGTCGGCCTGGTCCCCCTGTCCTATGCGCTCGCCGGCTTCCTCGCGCAATGGAGCCTGAAAGGGTTGTTCATCGGGGCAGGGCTTCTTCTCGCCACCATCAGTGGCACGATGGCACTGACCAGCAAGGCCGCCCGCGAGATCGACTGACATCCAACCTGGCTCACAGATAAAGGAGTGGACGACCCCATGAACCGGAAGATCTTCCCCTTGACCCTCATCCTGCTGCTCACGGCCTGCAAGGCTTCGGAAACCCAGCTCTTCCACAAGAAGCCCGAGCCCATGGCGCCCGACCCTGCACCTCAGGCCTCCGACTTGAACGCCGATCAGCTGATCGCACGGTACTTGACCGCCCGCGGAGGAGAGCCGCAGCTCAAGAGCATCACGACGGTGAGGATGACCGGCACCTGGACCAGGGACGACAACACCTCGCCCATCACGGTCCTGATCTCCCCGGGCCGCTTTCTACGGCGCATCGCCCAGGGCGCGGAGGTGACCTCGATCAATGCCATCGACGGCCCTTCGGCCTGGCAGCTCAACCCGCGCAACGGCATCGTGAAGCCCACTCCCATGTCGGCCAAGGACGAGGTCCGGTTTCGCCGCCTCGCCGACCCGCAAGGTCCCCTGGTCGATGCCAAAGCCAAGGGCAACAAACCCGAGGTCGTGGGCCGGATGACCTGGAACGGAACCCCCGTCTACAAGCTCAAGCTGACCTTCTCCGATGGGGATGCGACCTATTACTATCTCGATGCCAAGAGCTTCCTCCCGATCCGTGTCGTCGGCAGCCAGTACGTTCCGCAGCTGAACAAGAACATCGACATCGAGCTGACCTACCAGGATTACCGGAACGTCGGCGGAGTCAAATGGCCCTTCCAGGAGAAGGCGCGCTCGCCGGAGATCAACTTCTCCCAGTCCATCACCTGGGCCAAGATCGAGGTGAACCAACCGTTGGACGCAGCGGCCTTCAAAGCTCCGAAAGGTTGAGGACACGACGCCGTGACGGCGGTTCGGCCGCCGTCACGGCGCCAGCCGCCGCAGCTCCCGGCTCAGCACCCGGGCGGCTCCCTCCAGGAGCTCATCGGCGATCTCGTCGGCATGCCGGTCCCGCCACGACTCCAGCCGCGTCCCCTTCGCCCACTGATTGAAAGCACCCAGATCGGGCCCGCAGGGTACGTGATAGTTGGCTCTCTGCTCCCGGGCTCCGCCGAGAGCCAGGTGCTGGGCCTGCAGGATGTACCAACGGAACACGAGGGCCATCTTGTGCCGCGGGTCCCCCTGCGCCCGCTCCACCTCCGCGGAAGAGATCTCCGGGGCATTCCTCACCGGCCCGTCGAAGATCTGCTCGAAGCCGCCGCCCAGGTAGTCGCGCTCGATGCGGGTGCGGGTCGCCGCGTCGATCTCTTCCCACGCGCCGTGATGGCGCCAGAGGTCGTAGAGCCGGTTGGCGCGCGCCGGAAACGAAACACCTTTCTTGAGCACCCGAACCTTGGCGCCGAGCTCGAAGAGGTCGCCCGCCGGTACGAGATCCGTATCGTGCACGTCCATCGCCTGGAGCAGGGTCTTGACGTCCTCGCTCGTCCCCGCCTCGACCGTACACTGGTTCACCGAGCCGGTCAGGATGAAATCCGCGCCCAGCAGGAAGGCGGCCGCCGCGGCCTCCGGCGTGCCGATCTCGCCACCGCCCCCCACGCGGACCTCGATCTCGTAGCCACGGTGCTTGCAGACCTCGTCCCTCCGGCGAACGATCGCGGGGAGCAGCAGGGCGAGGCTTCCCGAATCCCCCGACCCGGCCGAGCCGGGCTCCACACAGAGGTCATCCGCCAGGGGGACCCTCCCGGCGCGCCCCGCCTCGTCGGCGGTGAGCAGGCCGGCACGCGCAAGGTCCGCCACCAGGTGCTCGGGAGCCGGCAGCAGGAAGGCCTCCGCGACGTCCGGCCGCGCGACGCGGGCGATCACCTTGTGCGCGGTCTGGAGCCGCCCGTCCCCCATCTCCCGCAGACCCTTCAGGCGATACAGGACCAGCGCGGAGCTGGCGCCCACGAAGCCGGAAGCTTCGAGACACCCCACACCTTGTGCGAGGCACAGCCGGACGACCTCCATCTCCAGGGCCGGGTCATCCGGCGAGGACCGCAGCCCCACCCCGAAGACCCCCCGCGGGCCGAGAGAGCTCCGGATCGATCGCAAGGCCCGGTCGATCTCCGGCAGCTCCAGGCCGGCGGCGCCGAAAACGCCGAGGTAGCCGGCTTTCCCCAGACGGATCACCAGATCCTGCGACGCAATCCCCCGCTCCATCGCTCCGGCCACATAGGCGCGGCGCACCTTGTGGTCACGCCGGAACGATGCGGCTCCCAGGCGATCCGCGGCCCCGGCGGCGGGTGACGGGGCGGACGAACGGCGGATGGATTTGATCAGCTTGGTGAGAACACCACCCGGGCCCACCTCCTCGAAGCCCACCACCCCTGCGCCCAGCAGAAACCGGATCGACTCCGTCCACTGCACGGGCTCGCGCAGCTGCCGTTCGAGAAGCTCCTTCACCTCCTGCGCCGCATGGGGGCGCCCGGATACGTTCGAGATGACAGGTATTTTCGCGGCGGAGAAGGTGGCAGCCGCCAGCTCCTCGGCCAGCGGGCGCATCGCGCTCTCCATGTACCTGGAGTGGAAGGCGGCGCTGACGTTCTGCAGCGGAATGAACGTCGCTCCCGCCGCGACGAAAACGTCTTCCGCGCGGGCGACGTCCGCCTCCGGGCCCGCAAGCACGACCTGCGAAGGGGTGTTGTAGTTGGCCACGTCGAGGCCGAGCAACCCGTGCTGCGCCAGGATCTCTTGGACCTGCTCGCTGTCGCACCCGAGCACCGCCGCCATCGCACCGCCGCCGGCGGCGCTCATCAGCTCCCCCCGCCGTTGCACCAGCCGCAGGCCGGTCGCGAAGTCGAAGACGTCCGCCGCCAGCAGGGCGTTGTATTCGCCCAGGCTGTGGCCGGCGAGGAAATCGGGCGGCGGCGCTCCCGCGTCGCAGCGGCTCCGGTAGGAAAGGGCATTGACCACAAACAAGGCGGGCTGGGTGTACCGGGTCTGGTCGAGACGTCGCAGCGGGTCCTCCACGCAAAGCTCGGCGACGGACCAGCCGAGGATCGCCTCCGCCTCCGCCGTCATCTCGGGGAAGCGCTCGAACAGGCCCTTGCCCATGCCGACGAACTGGGAGCCTTGACCGGGAAAGACACAGGCCTTCACGGGATCACCTCGAGGAGCGTCTCCGCCAGCTGCGCGGCGTTCGCTCCCGACAGCATCGAGAAGTGCCCGCCGGGAACGGCGACCGGGCGCACCGCTTCGACAACCCGGGCATACACCGCCAGCACCTCCTGCAGCCGGTCACCGGCCATGCCGCCCTCGGCGGCATGGAGCAGGGTGACGGGAACGCCGAGCGGGCCGGAAGGCCGGTAGTGGCTCTGCATCTCGAACTGGACCAGAAACACCTCGATCAGCCCGCGGAGCACGTTCTCGTGTCCACGTTCGGGAAGGGTGCCGGCCTCCTGCAGGGCACGTTCCACCCAGGCGTAGACGGCAGAGTCGTCCGCCGGGTCGGGCAGGACGCTCCCGCCGCGGCCGATCAGCTCGGCCAGGGCCGCCACCGCCCGCGCTCGCTCCCCTTCTTCGGACCCGCGGCCGGCCGGGAAGTCCAGGTAGCTGTCCAGCAGGGTCAACGTGACCGGGTCGCCCTGCGCCTCGAACCACCGCGCCAGCTCGAAGGCGACGCAGCCTCCGAAGGAGTGGCCGGCCAGGTGATACGGCCCGTGCTCCTGACGCCGCTTGATCGCGGCGCCATAGCTCGCCACGAGGTCCGGCAGGCTCGTCTGCGGCGGCGAGGCACCATCCAGGCCGCGCGCCTCCAGAACGTTCAAAGCCATCCTCCCGGCGAGAGCGCGGGCGAGCGGCTCCAGGGCGACGCTGAACATCCCGGCGCCCGGTACGCAGAACAATCGGGGGGCACCGTCCTCGGCGGAGAGGGCCACCAGCGGCTCCCATTCTCCCGGCACCTCGGCCGCGAAATGCTCCAGGACCTCCGCCAGGCGGCGCACCGAGGGATGCTCGAAGATCCGGCGCGGGCTCAGGCGCAGCCCGAGCCGGGCGTTGATCAGCGACACCAGACGGATCACCAGGAGAGAATGGCCGCCCAGCTCGAAGAAGCTGTCTTCGATCCCGGCGCGCCCGACCCCCAGCACCTCTTCCCAGATCTCGCACAGGCGGCGCTCCATCTCGGTGCGCGGTGCGACGTATACGCCGCGGGCCACGGACGCCGCACCCGGCGCCGGCAACGCCCGCCGGTCGACCTTGCCGTTCGCGGTCAACGGCAGGGCCTCCAGCAGCACGAACGCCGCCGGGACCATCGGCTCCGGCAGGCTCCTGCGCAGTGCCTCCGTGATCTCCTCGGCCAACGCTCCCGGCTCCGGCATCTCCGGTCCGGAGGGGACCACGTACCCCACCAGCCGCCGGTCGCCGGGCCGGTCCTCGCGCGCCACGACCACCGCCGCCGCCACCGCCGGGTGTGCGCGCAGCCGTGCCTCGACCTCGCCCAGCTCGATGCGGAACCCTCGCACCTTGACCTGATGGTCCCGGCGGCCCAGGTACTCCAGCGCGCCGTCCGTTCGGTGGCGGGCCAGGTCGCCCGTGCGGTAGAGCCGCTCGCCCGGCGTCCCGGCGAAAGGATCCGGAACGAAGCTCTCGGCCGTCAGGTCGCCGCGCCCCAGATATCCCCGGGAAAGCCCGGCACCCGCCAGGCAGAGCTCGCCCACCACCCCGGGAGGCACGAGATCGCCTCCGGGGCCGAGCAGGAAGGCCCGGGTCCCCGGCAGCGGCCGGCCGATCGCCGGCTCGCGCGACGCTTCGCGCGGCACCCGGAAACCGGTGGAATAGGTCGTGTCCTCCGAGGGACCGTAGAGATTCCACACCGACAGGACGGTGGACGTCGCGTAGATCGCCTCCACGAGGCGCCCCGGCAGGGCCTCACCCGCCAGGTTGACGGTGCGCACCGAGGCGGGCAGGGCGTCCAGCCGGCACAGCTCCGCCATGGCCGAGGGGACCGTATTGACCAACGTCACGCCCGCTCCCGCCACCGCGGGCAGCGCCAGGGCATCGTCCACCAGGACCACCCGCCCGCCGAGGCACAACGGCACGAAGAGCTCGAACACCGAGAGGTCGAAACAGATCGAGGTCGAGGCGAGCACCCCCGCCAGCTCCTCCGCGCCATAGGCCGCGGCGGCCCAGCGCACCAGCGCCGCCGCAGAGCGGTGCTCGATCGCCACCCCCTTCGGCGTGCCGGTCGAGCCCGAGGTGTAGATCACGTAGGCCAGATGGCCCGGCTGGACCGCAGACGGCGGCGAGGCGGGCACCGCCTCCGACACCGGTTCCCCGGCGAGGACGATCGAGCCTGCAAACCCCGGCACCGCAACGCCGAGCGCCGTCTCGGTGATCAGGAGCGAGGCACCCGCATCCCTCAACAGGAAGGCGAGCCGCTCCGGCGGATAGGCCGGATCGAGCGCGACGTAGCCGCCGCCGGCCTTGAGCACGGCCAGGAGGGCCGTCACCATCTCCGGGGTGCGCCGCAACAGAACCCCCACGCGCACCTCGGGACCTGTACCCAGGGCACGGAGCCGCGCGGCCAGGGAAGCGGCACGGGCGTCGAGGTCCCGGTAGCTCAGCCGCTCGCCGCCGCAGACCAGGGCCTCCGCCTCCGGCGTGCGCGCCACCTGGGCCTCGAACAGCCCGGTCAGCGTCTCCCCCATCTGCGCCGCCTCCCCTGCATCGTTCCATTCTCCGAGGAGCTGGTGCCGCTCCACCTCGCCGAGCAGGGGCAACTCGGAGAGCCTTCGTTGGCCGGCCTCGGCGGCGCCGGCGAGCAGGCGCGCAAAGCCGTCGGCCAGGCGGGCGACGGTCGGCGCGTCGAACAGCTCCTTCTTGTAGTACCAGCTCAGCAGGAGACCTCCCTCGCTTTGGAGGGCATTGAGCTCCAGGTCGAACCGCACGGTGCTGACCCCCGCTCCCACCGTTTCGAGGCGCGCCGCCCCCGCCCCGCCATCGCCACGCTCCGCGTTCTGGAGGACCAGGAGGATCTGGAACAAGGGACTGTGGCTCAGGCTGCGCTGCGGACGCAGCTCCTCGACCAGCATTTCGAAAGGCACGTGCTGGTGGGCATAGGCATCGAGGATCATCTGCTTGCCCGCCTCCAGCAGGTCGGCGAACCGGGGATCTCCCGAAAGGTCGTTGCGCAGCACCAGCGTGTTGATGAACAAGCCGATCAAAGGCTCGACGTCGCGATGGATGCGGCCCGCGATCGGCGAGCCCAGCACGACGTCCGTGGCGTGGCTCCAGCGGCCGACCAGAGCGGCCAAGGCCACCTGCAGCACCATGAACAGCGTCGCCCCGGACTCGCGGCAGACGGCCTCCAGCCGGCGGCCGACCTCCTCTCCGATCCGCATCACGTGCTCGCCGCCCGCGAAACCCTCCCGCGGTGGGCGCGGCCGGTCCAGAGGCAGCTCATGGACCGGCGGCAAGCCGGCGAGACGCTCTCTCCAGTAGCCCAGCTGCCCTTCCAGGACGTCGCCCTGCAGCCAGCGCCGCTGCCAGCTCGCGTAGTCGGCATACTGCACCGCGAGAGGTGGAAGCGGATTCTCCTTGCCGGCCCGGTATGCCTCGTACAGAGCTCCGAGCTCGCGCATGAGGATGCCCATCGACCAGCCGTCGGAGGCGATGTGGTGCATGTTGAGAAGAAGGACGTGCTCCTCCTCGGCCAGCTTGAGCAGGGTGGCACGCAGCAGCAGGTCGCGGCTCAGGTCGAACGGCTCGACCGCGTCGAGCGCCGCCAGGCGCCGGACCTCGACGGCCCGCTCCTGCGCGGACAGCCCGGTCAGGTCCCGGGAGGCCAGCGGAAAGACGACTCCCTGCCGGATGACCTGGACGACGACGCCATCGACCTCGCGAAACACGGTACGCAAGGACTCGTGGCGGTCCACGATCGTCTGGAACACGGCGGCGAACGCCTGCCGGTCCAGCCCCCCGCGCACCCGCACCATGCTCGGGATGTTGTACTGGCTGCTCCTCCCCTCCAGCCGATCGATGAACCAGAGACGCTGCTGCCCGTAGGACAGCGGCAACCCTTCCCGGGCTGCGACCGCTTCGATCGGCGGCAGGACCAGGCCGCCGCGCAGCTCCGGCAGCTTGTCGCAGAAGGAACCGACCGTCGGATGCTCGAAGATCGCCCGCAGCGGCACCTCGACACCGAGGTCGGAGCGCACCCGGCTCACCACCTGGGTCGCCAGCAGCGAGTGTCCGCCCAGGTCGAAGAAGTTGTCTTCGATGCCGACCTGCTCGACCCCCAGCAGCTCCTCCCAGATCTCGCACAGCCGCCGCTCCACCGGCGTCCGCGGCGCGACGTATTCGCCGCGCTGGAGCGCGTCTCCCTCGGGAGCCGGGAGAGCGCGGCGGTCCACCTTGCCGCTCGCCGTCAGCGGCAGCCAATCCAGGGGGACGAAGACCGCCGGCACCATGTGCTCCGGAAGCTGCAACGCCAGGTG
>DIHE01000008.1:0-11053 GCA_002420005.1 Holophagales bacterium UBA5704
CCGAGTACATGGTCACCAGCCCGAAGGCTGCGAGGATCAGTACCGCGCTGGTGAGCGGGCCGTCGAAGCCGAACAGGATCGGCTTGACGCGTTGCCAGAGTGACGGCTGTTCAAATACCGCGCTCATTGCGGCGACGCCCCGTTGATCGACGGCAGCGGCACTTCCGCCGCCACCCGCGGCTTGCCCACCGGCGCGGTGGCCTTGCCGTCGCGGGCGAGCGCGATGTCCTCCTCGCTCGGGTACTGGCCGAGCAGCAGGTAGTCGAAGACGCGGCGCGCGATCGGCGCGGCCGAGGTCGAGCCGAAGCCGGCGTTCTCGACGATGACCGCCAGCGCCACCGTGGGCGCCTCCAGCGGCGCGAACGCGATGTACAGCGAATGGTCGCGCTGGTGCTCCTCCAGCTTGGCGGCGTTGTACTTCTCGTTCTGCTTGATCGACACGGCCTGCGCCGTGCCGGTCTTGCCGCCGACGCGGTAGCCGGCGACTCCGGCGCTGTGCCCGGTGCCGCCGGTGACCACCCCTTCCATCAGGGTCTTCAAGGTGCGGGCGGTCTGCGGACGCAGCGGGTGCCCGGCCGCCGGCAAGGAGGGGACGGGCTGCGGCGGGCCACCGTCGCGGCCGGTCGCCGCCACGATGAACGGCCGGCGCAGCGTGCCCTCGTTCGCCACCGCGCCCACCGCCGCGGCGAGCTGCAGCGCGGTCACCGAGATGCCCTGGCCGAAGGAGACGTAGGCCTTGTCGAGCGCCCGCCACTTGCGCAGCGGGTGGACGATCCCGGCGCTCTCGCCGGGCAGGTCGATGCCGGTCGGCCGGCCGAAGCCGAAGCCGGTGATCGTGCGGTACATGCCCTCGTCACCGACCAGCAGGGCGGCCTTGATGACCCCGACGTTGCTCGACTTCGCCAGCACCTCGGCGAAGGTGAGGCGGCCGAACGGCTTGTGGTCGCGGATCAGGGTGTCGAGCAGCACGATGCCGCCCATCTCGCAGTCGAACACGTCGTCGGGGTGGACCTTGCCGGATTCGAGCGCGGCGGCGGCGGTGATCACCTTGAACGTCGAGCCGGGCTCGTACACGTCCATGACCACCCGGTTGCGCCAGCGGCCCGGCGCAAAATCGGCGAAATGGTTGGGATCGAACGACGGGTAGCTGGCCATGGCGAGCACCGCGCCGGTCTGTGGATCGAGGAAAACAGCCGTGCCGCCGCTGGCGCCCCGCTCGTCGACCGCCCGGGCCAGCTCGCGCTCGACGAGGTGCTGGATCGAGGCGTCGAGGGTCAGGTGGAGGTCCTGGCCCGGCTCCGCCTCGGCGAACGAGAGGTCGGGCGAGACCACGGTGCCCCGCCGGGCGTCGCGCAGCACGGTGCGCACGCCGGGCTTGCCGGCGACCTGCTTGTCGTACAGCAGCTCCAGGCCGGCCAGCCCGTGGTTGTCGGTGCCGACGTAGCCGAGCACCTGGGCGGCCAGCTCCTTCATCGGGTAGTACCGCTTGCTCTCCGGCAGGAAGTAGATCCCCGGCAGGTCGAGGGCGCGCAGCTTGGCGGCCACCGGCGGATCGAGCTTGCGCGCCACCCAGGCGAACTCGCGGTCCTGGGCGAGCAGGCGGGCCAGCTTGCGCGCGTCCACCTCGGGCACCACGCGGGCGATCTGCCGCGCCGTCTCCCGCGGGTCCTCGATCTGCGGCGGCACGGCATAGGCGGAGTCGACCTGCACCGACACGGCGAGCTCCCGTCCGCGCGCGTCGTAGATCGTGCCGCGCGGCGGATCGAGCACGACGACCCGCTGCTGCTGCCGTTCGGCCTTGGCCGCGTAGTGCTCGTAGCGGGCCACCTGGAGCTGGTAGAGGCGGCCGGCGATGAGGAGGACCCACAACCCGCCGGCGGCCAGCAGGATGCGCAGCCGCAGGGTCACGGGATCTCCTCCCAGAACACCACCTGCTCCAGGGCGGGCGGCTGCATGCCGAGCTCGCGTGTCGCCCGCTGCTCGATCTGCGACGGCCCGGCGAGATAGGCGGCCTCCAGGCGGAGCCGGCGCTCCTTCTGGCTCAGCTCGGCCAGGCGCTTCTCCAGCGAGTCGATGGCATAGCCGGTGCGCAGGGCTTCCAGGTGGATCCAGGTGTAGGCGAGGAGCCCGCCGCCGAGACAGAGGACGACCGCCAGGACCCGCACCAGCTCACGCTGGCGCCGCCGGTCCCGTTCGCGGACCAGGAAGGTGTTGACCACCGGTCGGCGGAAGGCGTATTCGTTCCTCAAGGCCTCCTCAATACCTTTCTCGCTGCCTCGTCAGATCCGTCGCGCGGCGCGCAGCTTGGCGGAGCGCGAGCGCGGATTGAACGCAATCTCTTCGTCGGTCGGGCGCACCGGCTTGCGGGTCAGGGTCTCGATGAGCCGGGTCTCCGAGCGGCTCTGCCCGGTGATCTGGTCCACCTCCCCCTGCGACAGCTCGCGCATCCGGTTCTTCACGATCCGGTCTTCCAGGCTGTGGTACGAGATGATCACCAGACGGCCGTCCGGCTCCATCTGGCGCACCGTCTGGTCGATCAAGGCGGACAGGGCGGCCAGCTCCTGGTTCACCTCGATGCGCAGGGCCTGGAACACGCGGGTCGCCGGGTCGATCTTCTCCGCGTGGGGCGACCAGCTCTTGATCCGGTCGATCAGGCTCTTGAGCTGGCCGGTGGTGGTGATCGGGGCCTCGGCGCGGGCGCGGGCGATGGCCCGGGCGATGCGCCGCGCCTGCCGCTCTTCCCCGTACTCCCTGAAGATTCTCTCCAACTCTTCCTCCGAGCTCTCGTTGACCAGATCCGCCGCCGTCAGGCCGGCACTCCCCATCCGCATGTCGAGCGGTCCATCGCGGCGGAAGCTGAAGCCGCGCTCCGCCACGTCGAGTTGCAGTGACGAGACGCCGAGATCCGCCAGGACGCCGGCCACCGGGCCGAGCGAACGGCGGTCGAGCACCGCGTCCAATTGATCGAAGACCGCCTGCTCCAGGAGCACGCGGTCGCCGAACGGCGCCAGCCGGCGCTGCGCCAGGGCGAGCGCCTGCGGGTCGCGATCCAGGCCGAGCAGCCGGGCCTCCGGGGCCCGGGTGAGCAGGGCTTCCGCATGCCCGCCCAGGCCGAGCGTCGCATCGACGAAAAGACCCCCCGGCCGGCGTTCGGGCGCCAGAAAACCGAGGGTCTCCTCGAGCAATACGGGCACGTGGTGTGCGTCCACAGGCACAAAGACCGCGACCGGCCTCCCTTTCCGCGGACTCCCGTCCGCTCAGATTCCGTACTGGGTGAGAGCACGGAAGTCCTCGTCCGTCAGCGGCTCCTCCTCGAGCAGGCGGAGGAACCGTTCGTGGTTCCAGATGACCAGATGGTCGAGCTGCCCGGTGACCACCACGTCGCCGTTCATCCCCGCGCTCTCGCGCAGCAGTTGGGGGATGAGAATCCGGCCCTGCACGTCCAGCCGCGCCTGCTGTCCGTAGTAGTTGACCCGCGCGAGGAAACGCACCTTGGCGCGGTCGGTCGACGGCACGGCGCGCAGGCGCTCCTCGATCTCCTCCCAGACCGGCAGCGGGTAGACCATCACCGAGTCCCCTGCGAGCGAGGTGACGAAGACGTCCAAGCCGTGGCGTTCCTCGATGTCCCGCCGAAAGTCGGTCGGAATCTTGAGACGCCCCTTGTCGTCGATCTTGGCTGGAGAGCTTCCGCGAAACATGGCTGCCGCCCGTCAACTGTCTGACGGGTGATCATAGCCCTTCACTCCACTTTTGTCCATTTCTTTCCACTCAAACCCACTTTGAATCCACCGGCGCCCACTTGGGGCCCCTTGAAAGGGTAAAAGCGGGGCGTAAGAGCGAGAGAGACTCGGACGAACACGGACTTGCACGGAGAGACACGGAGGCCCCATCGGGCACCTCCGTGTCCGTCCGTGCAACGTCCGCTTTCGTCCGTGGGGTTTGTTCTAGCGAACCGGGGGCGGGGCCGGCGCTTCGGCCGGGGTCGGGGTGGCGGGCGCGCTTTGGGCCGGGGCGAGCTCGAGGCGATCGGCCACCGGGCGGCTGATCAGCTCCCGGAAGCCGGCGGCTTCCTGCGGCGGCTCGGCCACGATGAGCGACTTCTTCTCCAGCTCGGCCAGGTACTTGGCGAACTCTTCGCTGTAGACGCGCTCCTGCTCGCGCGCTTCGATCTGCTGCGCCACCTCGGCGAAGGGCGGGATGCGGGAGGCGCGGCGTTCGATCATCTGGATGAGGTGGAGTCCGCCGCGCCCGGCCACCGGCGCGCTGATCTCGCCGGGTGCGAGCTTCCAGGCGGTGTCGCGCAGCGTCGGATCGAGGTCGCCCTG
The DNA here is from genome assembly GCA_002420005.1 of Holophagales bacterium UBA5704. Lineage (GTDB taxonomy): Bacteria > Acidobacteriota > Thermoanaerobaculia > Multivoradales > UBA5704 > UBA5704. The sequence goes on from DIHE01000008.1 coordinate 4,326, forward strand.
GGTGACCCAGCCGAGGTCGACCACGTTGTTGGTGATGCCCTTCGGCTGCAGCTCCGCGACGGCGGCGGCGAGGTCCTGGCCGCCGGCCACCGCCTGGCGGATCTGCTCGGCGACGCGGGCGCGCTCCTCGGCGGTCGGCAGGCCGCCCTCGTCGAGCACCACGACCTCGCGCGGATGGACCTGCTCGGGCTCGCGGAACTGCTCCTCGTTCTTGCGGTAGTAGCGCCGCAGGTCCTCCTCGTTGAGCTTGATCCGCGAGCGGACCTCGCGGTCCATCAGGTCGCGGATGCGGAGCTGCTTTTCGAGCTGGGTGCGCAGCTGCGGCTCGGTCATGCCGGACTGCGCGAGCGCCTGCCGGAAGTCCTCGTCGGTCTTGATGCCGAAATTTTCCTTCATGTTGGCGATCGTCGAGTCGATCTGCGTGCGCTGGACTTCGACGCCGATCTGCTGGGCGCGCGATTCGAGGAGCAGCTCCTGGAACAGGTCGCGGAAAACCAGCGCCGGCACCTGCTCGAGGAGGCGCGTCCTCTCCTCCGGGTTCATGTTCGGGCGGCGTGCGATGTCGCGCGTCAGGTCCTGCCGGCGGACTTCGTAGTCCCGCAGCGTGGCGATCTGCTCGTTGATCCGCAGCACGATGCGGTTGGTGACCTCGGCGCGCGCCGCGGCGGGAGCGAGCAGGAGGAGGGAGAGAGGGAGGAAGGAGAGTCTACGCATGGCGCTTGTAAGAACCTCGGTACTCGAAAGGAAGATTCCGGTCGACCACTTCGACATTGTAACGGCGGCGGGCCTCCTCGACCAGGGAAGCGAGGGACCGGTCGGCGTTCTCGCGGCGGAGGCGTTCGACGATCTCCTCGCGCGCCGCCTCGAGCGGCATCACCTGGGCAGGGGATCGCGCGACCACCTGGAAGATATGGAACCCATACTCGGCCGGAACCAGCGTGCTCACCTCGCCGGGCTCGAGCGCGAAGATCACCTCCGCGAAGGCCGGCGGCAGGTCCTGCCGCGACAGCTCGCCCTGGAAGCCGCCGGAGGCGGCGCCCGGATCGCGCGAGAGCTTGCGGGCCACCTGGGCGAAGTCGGCACCGGCGGAGATCTCGCGCAGCGCCCGCTCGGCGGTGGCGCGGTCTTCGGTGAGGATCTGGCGCAGCCGCACCCGCTCGGGCCGGGCCAGCTCGTCGCGGTGCGCCTGGTACCAGGCCGCGATCTCGGTCTCGGCCGGGTTCTGCATCGAGGAGGCGAGCATCGCATCGACCGCCTTGCGGCGCAGCGCGGCCGAAGCTCCTTCGCGCGCCAGCCCGCGGTCGATCGCCAGGCGGCTCAGCAGCTCCTCGTCGAGGAACTGGTCGAAGAGCTGCGAGAGGACCGGCCCGGCCAGCACGGTCTCGCCGTCGCCCGCGGTGCGCTTCACGTACTCTTCGAAGCGGCCGTACCGGATTTCTTCCGGGCCGATGCGGGCCACGAGGTCCGGTGCGGGGGGAGGAGTCCGGCCGCAGCTTGCGCCGGCAGCCCAGAGAAGGAGGACGAGGGGCAGCGAGCGGGTGGGCAGGGATCTCATTGCAGGGCCTCGAGGGTGTGGCGCGCCAAGGCTAGCATCTGACGGCCGTCCGTGGCGGTCAAGGTGAGCACGCCGGTCGGGCTGAAGCTCGCCCCCGGCCAGGTCGAAACCATCTCGATCAGCCGGGCGACGTCGATCCGCGCGTCGCGGCGCAGGCGCACGGTGAGCTCCCGGCCTTTGGCCGAGATCGACTGCACGCGCAGCGCCTCGGCCGCCCGCTTGAGCGCCGCCACCTCGATCAGGCTCTCGACGGCGCGCGGCGGCGGGCCGAAGCGATCGGTCAGCTCGGCGAGGATCTCGCCGTCGGAGAGGTCGGCGGCGGCGATCTTGCGGTAGATCTCCATGCGCAGGTTGGCGTCCGCCACGTACTCCGGCGGGATCGACATCGGCACCGGCAGGTCGATGTTGACCGCCGGGGCCTCCTCGACGGCCTCGCCGCGCAGCTCGCGCACCGTCTCCTCCAGGAGCTTCAGATAGGTTTCGATGCCCACCGCGTTGATGTGGCCGCTCTGCTCGCCGCCCAGGAGGTTGCCGGCGCCGCGGATCTCCAGGTCGCGCGCGGCGATGCGGAAGCCGGCGCCCAGGTCGGTGAACTCGCGGATGGCGGCGAGGCGTTTGCGCGCCGGCTCGGAAAGGACGCGGTCGCCCGGCACCAGCAGGTAGCAATAGGCGAGCTGGTTGCTGCGCCCCACCCGGCCGCGGAGCTGGTAGAGCTGGCCGAGGCCGAAGCGGTCGGCGCGGTGGACGATCATCGTATTGACGTTCGGGATGTCGATGCCGTTCTCGATGATCGTGGTGGCGAGCAGGACGTCGAAGTCGCCGCGGGTGAAGGCGTGCATGCGGCGCGACAGCTCCGCCTCGTCGAGCTGCCCGTGGCCCACGGTGACCCGCAGGTCGGGGATCAGCTCGCGCAGGAAGGTGAGCACCTTCTCGATCGACTCCACCCGGTTGTAGACGTAATAGACCTGGCCGCCGCGCTCCAGCTCCAGCTCGATCGCCTCGCGGATCAGGCGCGGATCGAACGGCACGATCGCGGTCTCGACGGCCATGCGGTCCTTGGGCGGCGTCTCGATGACCGACAGGTCGCGGACACCCGCCAGCGAGAGCTGCAAGGTGCGGGGCACCGGGGTCGCCGACATGGCGAGCACGTGCACGTCCTTCTTGATCTGTTTGAGCCGCTCCTTCTGGGCGACGCCGAAGCGCTGCTCCTCGTCGATGATCACCAGGCCCAGCTTGCCGAGCTGGATGTCCTTGGAGAGCACGCGATGGGTGCCGATGAGGATGTCCACCTTGCCGTCGGCGAGCCGCTTGCGCAGGTCCTTCACCTCTTGCGGCGCGCGGAAGCGGGAGATCATCTCGATCTGGATGGGAAAGCCGGAAAAACGCTTGATGAACGTCTCGTAGTGCTGGTCGGCGAGGATGGTGGTGGGGGCGAGCACCGCCACCTGGTGGCCCGCGTCGACCACCTTGAACGCGGCGCGCATCGCCACCTCGGTCTTGCCGTAGCCGACGTCGCCGCAGAGCAGGCGGTCCATCGGCCGGGCGCGCTGCAGGTCTTCCTTGATGACCGCGATCGCCTCCAGCTGGTCGACCGTCTCGTCATACGGGAAGGCGGCCTCGAACTGGTGGAGGAAGTCGGTGTCCGGCGGCATCACCGGGGCCTGCGCGATCTGGCGTTCGGCATAGAGCTTGAGCAGCTCCTCCGCCATGTCGCGCATGCTGCTCTTGACCCGGCTCTTGGTGCGGTTCCACGACGAGCCGCCGAGCTGGTCGAGGCGGGGGGAGACGCCTTCGATGCCGCTGAACTTCTGGACCTGGTCGAGCCGGCTCAAGGGGAGCAGGAGGCGTTTGCCTCCGGCGTAGGCGATCTCCATGACCTCGGTCGCGCCCGCCGCGGCGCCCTGCGGCAGGTCGCGCAGCGCCGGGGGCAGCAGGCCCGCGCCGTCCGTGCCGCCCACCGAGCGCAGGGCGATGAACTGGCCGACGCCATGGTCGGAGTGGACGACGAAGTCGCCCACCTTGAGGTCGCGCAGGCCGGAGAGGAAAGGCCCGAATTTGCCCCGGCCCGGGCGCCGCAGCTGCTGGCGGGCCTGCGGCAGGAGCTGCTCCTCGCCATACACCGCGATGCCGGCCGCCGGCAGGCGGAAGCCGCGCGCGATCTCGCCGGTGACCAGCTCGACGCCGCCTTGGCCGAGCGGGATCTCGCGCCCTTCGAGCAGCTCCTCCATCTTGCGCCGGTGCGCCGGGGCGACCACCACCAGGCAGCGGTCGCCGCGCGAGCGGGCGGTGGCGACCTCCTGGGGGAAGCGCGGGAGCTGCCCCTGGAAGAGATCGGTCAGGGTGCCCTGGAAGTCGATCGCCCCGGCGCCCGGGCCGCCGCCGAGCACCAGGTCGCAGAGGCGCACCGCCGCGCCGTCGAGCAGGTCGCGCACCCGGTCCACCGGCTGCTCCAGCTCTTCGGGCGGCGGAGCGAGCTTGCCGTGCTCCCGCCGCGCCGCGAAGTCGGCGGCCAGCCGCGCCTCGTGGTGGTCGACCTCGGCCGCGAGGGCCGGCGGATCGACCGCCAGGACGAGCGGCTCCCCCAGCACCTCGGCCAACCCGGCGGTGGCCGGGGCGAGGAGCGGCAGGTAGTTCTCCCAGCCCTGGAAGGCGCCGCGTTGGCGCAGGGCCTCCAGCAGCTCGGCCCCCTCGGGCGACAGCTCCGGCCCTTCGTGCGCCGCGAGCAGGGTGGCGAGGTCGGCGGCCTCCTCGGCGCCGCCGGGGAAGAGGTAGAGCGGCAGCAGGCGGACGGAGGGCAGGGTGTCCTCCGAGCGCTGCGACTGCGGATCGAACCAGCGGATCGACTCCACCGTGTCGCCGAAGAAGTCGAGCCGTACCGGTGCATCCTCGCCGGGTGGGAAGAGGTCGAGGATGCCGCCGCGCACCGCGAAGTCGCCCACCTCGTAGACCAGGTCGGTGCGCCGGAAGCCGTGGCGGGCCAGGTGGGCCACCAGGCCGTCCATCGGGTGGTCCTCGCCGGGGGCGATCTCGCGCACCGCGGCGGCGAAGTCGCGGGCGCGCGGCAGGCGCCGGAAGAGGGCGCGCGGCGTCGCCACCACCGTGGTCACCGTGCCCTGGCAGGCGCGGTCCAGGGCCACCGCCTCCTGCGCCCGCACCTGCAGCGAGACCTCGGTCTCCTGGTAGGGGGTGAGGGAGGGCGCGGGGAAGTAGACGATCCCGTCTTCGCGGCCGAACAGGCGGGCCGCCTCGATCCAGGCGAGGGCGTCGGCCTCGCGCGGCACCACCACCAGGAGCGGCCGTTCGAGGTCGCGCGCCACCAGCTCGCCCACCCAGGCCGCCGCCGGCACCGGCAGGCGCACCACATCCCCGAGCCTCTCACGGAGGCTCCGGTACGGCGCGCTCGCACGCAGCGTGCGCGACAGCTCGTCCCAGATCCGGTCGCTCATCGGAGGGAGAGTCTATCTCCAACCCGGCGCAGGGGGACGGGCGGCTGTGTTAGTCTCCGCGGTGGTCTTTGCCCACGGAGGGAGATTCCTTATGGCCGATCGCTTTCCCCAGGAGGCGCTGCTGCGAGACGGGCGCCGCGTCCTCCTTCGCCTGTTCACCGAGAACGATACCGCCGCCCTGTACGACTTCTTCCAGCGCCTGCCGGCCGACGTCCGCCGGTTCGCCTGGGACCGCATCGACAGCCGCCCGCTGGTCGAGAGCTGGGGCCGCGAGCTCGACTATGCCAAGGTGCTGCCGATCCTCGCCTTCGACGGCACCCGGATCGTCGCCGACGCCACCCTGCACCGCCGGGAGGGCAGCCCGCTGCGCCTCGTCGGCCGGGTCAAGTGGCTCCTCGACCCCGCTTGGCGCGGCGTCGGGCTCGGCAACGTGCTGATCAACAAGTTCATCGACATCGCCCGCAACAACGGCCTGCGCCACCTCACCTGCATGCTGATCTCGGACCTCGAGGCGGACGCCGTGAAGACGCTCTCCGACCTCGGCTTCGACGGCTACACCATCCCCGGCTACGGCACCGACCCGGACGGCAACCAGCACGACATGATCAAGATGGTCAAGAAGCTGTGACCCGGGGGGCCGGCCGGAGAGCACGACCTTGAGCCAGGACAAGATCCGCAACTTCTGTATCATCGCCCACATCGACCACGGCAAGTCGACGCTGGCGGATCGCCTCATCCAGCGCTGTGGGGGTGTGGAGGATCGCGAGTTCCGCGACCAGATCCTCGATTCCATGGACATCGAGCGCGAGCGGGGCATCACCATTAAGAGCAACACGGTGAGCCTCCTCTACGATGCCCGGGACGGCGTGCGCTACCGGCTGAACCTGATCGACACCCCCGGCCACGTCGACTTCTCGCACGAGGTGCGGCGCTCCCTCATGTCCGCCGAGGGAGCGCTCCTCCTGGTCGACGCCTCGCAGGGGGTGGAGGCGCAGACCGTCGCCAACCTCTATCTGGCGATGGAGTACAACCTGGAGATCATCCCGGTCATCAACAAGATCGATCTCCCCTCGGCCGACGTCGAGCGGATCCGCGAGGAGATCGACGCCGACCTCGGGCTCGATCCGTTCGAGGCGGTGCTCTGCTCGGCGAAGCAGGGGATCGGCATCGACGACGTCCTGGAGGCGGTGGTCCAGAGGTTGCCGCCCCCCAAGGGCCACCCCGACGATCCGCTGCGCGCCCTCATCTTCGATGCCCAGTATGACGCCTACCGCGGTGTCGTCCTGCTCTGCCGGGTCACCGACGGCACGCTGCGTCCGGGCCAGCGCATCCGCTTCATGCACACCGGCAAGGAGCACGTGATCGAGGAGGTCGGCCTGCTGCAGCTCAAGAAGGTGAAGACGGACGAGCTGGAGGCCGGCTCGGTGGGCTACATGATCTCCGGCATCAAGGCGGTGCGCGACGTGGCGATCGGCGACACGATCACCGAGACGGCGCGCCCGGCGGCCGAGCCGCTCCCCGGGTACAAGGAGGCCAAGCCGGTCGTCTTCTCCTCGATCTATCCGATCGCCACCGACGACTACGAGGATCTCGCCAAGGCGCTCGACAAGCTGCAGCTCAACGACGCCGCGCTGACCTTCGAGAAGGACTCCTCCTCGGCCCTGGGGTTCGGCTTCCGCTGCGGCTTCCTCGGCCTGCTCCACCTGGAGATCGTGCAGGAGCGCCTG
>DIHE01000008.1:11262-36509 GCA_002420005.1 Holophagales bacterium UBA5704
AGGAGCGCCTGGAGCGCGAGTACGACCTGTCGCTGCTCCTCTCCGCGCCGTCGGTGCGCTACGAGATCACCCTGGAGAACGGCGAGGTGCTGTGGATCGACAATCCCACCTACTTCCCCGACCCGGGCGCCATCCATCACTGCCGCGAGCCGTACATCAAGGCGACGATCATGATCCCCGAGCGGTACCTGGGGCCGGTCATGGACCTCTGCCGCGAACGGCGGGGCCCGGGCATCCACTACGAGTACCTGGTGGTGGGCCGGCTGCAGGTGACGGTGGACCTGCCGCTCGCCGAGATCCTGTTCGACTTCAACGACCGGCTGAAGAGCATCACCCAGGGGTACGGCTCGTTCGACTACGAGCTGACCGACTACCGCGAGACCGATCTCGTCAAGGTGGACATCCTGGTCAACGGCGACAAGGTGGACGCGCTGTCGCAGCTCGTCCACCGCGAGAAGGCGCGCCAGCGTGCTCTGCACTACTGCGAGAAGCTGGCCGAGACGATCCACCGCCAGCAGTTCAAGATCGCCATCCAGGGGGCGATCGGCGGCAACATCATCGCGCGCTCGACGATCAACGCCTACCGCAAGGACGTGACCGCCAAGTGCTACGGCGGCGACATCTCGCGCAAGCGCAAGCTGCTCGAGAAGCAGAAGGAAGGCAAGAAGCGGATGAAGATGGTCGGCGCCGTGGAGATCCCGCAGGAGGCGTTCCTCGCCGTCCTCAAGACGGACACGGAGTAGCCGATGCCCGCGGAGACGCCCGCCCCCGCGATCCTGCCGGTGTTCCCGCTCACCGGCACCCTGCTCCTGCCGGGGACCCTCCTGCCGCTCAACATCTTCGAGCCGCGCTACCGCCACATGGTGGCCGATGCGCTGGAGGACGGGGGCCACATCGGGATGATCCAGCCGCTCGTGCCGCGGCTGGACGCCTTCGGCCCCCTGCTCGATCCCACCGAGGTGGAGCGCGCCCCGGAGCTCTATCAGGTCGGCTGCGCCGGCAAGATCGAGCGCAGCGCGCGGCAGCCGGATGGCCGTTACGAGATCGTGCTGCGTGGCATCAGCCGCTTCCGCATCGTCGAGGAGCTGGAGGAGCGCAGCGGCTACCGCCGGGTCGCCGCCGGCTACACCGGCTTCGAGCGCGACCCCACCGAGCCGCAGGTGGTGATCGACCCCGGCCCCCTGCTCGCCGCCCTGCGCGGCTTCGGCTCGCAGCATGGCCTGGAGTTCGACTTCGACCTGCTCGCCGCGCTCCCCGGCATCGCGATCTTGAACGGTCTCGCCGTGGCCCTGCCCTTCCGCCCCGAGGAGAAGCAGGCCCTGCTGGAGGCGGAGGGGCCGATGGAAAGAGAACAGCTCCTCCTGACGTTGATGGGGATGGGACTTGAGCCGCTGTCGGCCGAGACCTACTTCGCCCCACCGACCGTCCACTGAAGAGCACACAAGGAGAGCCCCATCTCACACTCGATTCACGGCGACCTCCGCGGCATCAAGGCCTCCGATCTGAGCGCCCTCGAACGCACCTACCGCCGCCGCGTGGACCCGCGCGAGGTGGTCTCGCCCGAGCTGGCGCGCCACCTGACCGAGATCTCGCGGCGGCTCGGCCGCCAGGTCGGCGTCTTCCTCGGCCGCGACGGGGTCATCCGCAACGTCATCCTCGGCAACGCCCAACGCCTCGACCTTCCCGACGTGGGTCGTCTGCGCGGCGGTGTCGGCCGTTTCCGCGGTCTGCGCCTCGTGCACACCCATCTCAAGGGCGAGCCGCTGACCCAGGACGACCTGAACGACCTGGCGCTCCTGCGGCTCGACCTGGTCGCCGCCGTCGAGGTGCTGCCGGACGGTCTGCCCGGCCGTGTCGAGCTGGCCCACCTCGCGCCGCCGCCGGCCGGCGCGGACGAGAATGCACACGATCTCGCGCCCTTCGAGCGCATCCAGGCGCCGGACGTGCACCAGCTCGATTTCGACGTGGATGCCACGATGCGCGCCCTGGAGCAGGAATTCGCCCGCGTCACCAGCGACGCCGGGGCGACCGACAAGGAGCGCGCCCTGGTGGTCGGCCTGGTGCCGGACGACGAGCATTTCGCGGAGACCCTGGAGCTGGTCCGCTCCGCCGGGGTGACCGTCGCCGGCACCGCGCGCCAGCGCCGTGCGCAGGTCCACCCGCGCACCGTGGTGGGCGCCGGCAAGCTGCAGGAGATCATCCTCGAATCGATGCGCCGGCGCGCCACCGTGGCGATCTTCGACATCGACCTGAAACCGGCCCAGGCCCGCGCTTTCGAGGACGCCACCGGCCTGAAGGCGATCGACCGCACCCAGCTCATCCTCGACGTCTTCGCCCAGCGCGCCAAGAGCCGCGACGGCAAGCTCCAGGTGGAGCTCGCGCAGCTCAAGTACTCGCTGCCGCGGCTCACCGAGAAGGACGCCGGCCTGTCGCGCCTCTCCGGCGGCATCGGCGGACGCGGTCCCGGTGAGACGGTGATGGAGATCGGCCGCCGTCGCATCCGCGACCGCATCGCGGCGCTCGAAAAAGAGATCGAGAGCCTGTCGCGCCAGCGCGACCTGCGCCGCCGCCGCCGCCGCGAGGAAGGGGTGCCCGTCCTCTCGATCATCGGCTACACGAACGCCGGCAAGAGCACGCTGCTCAACGCGCTGACCGGCAGCACGGTGGAAGCCGCCGACAAGCTGTTCATGACCCTCGACCCCACCAGCCGCCGGCTGCGCTTTCCGCGCGAGGGGGAGGTGGTGATCACCGACACGGTGGGGTTCATCGCCGACCTGCCGAAGGACCTCGTCGCCGCCTTCCGTGCCACCCTGGAAGAGCTGGCCGACGCCGACCTCCTCCTCCACGTGGTGGACGTCGCCGATCCGCAAATGGAGCAGAAGCTCCTGGCGGTCGAGAAGATCCTCCAGGAGCTGCACCTCGACGACCGCCAGCGCCTGGTGGTCCTCAACAAGGCCGATCTGGTCGAGCCCGACGTCGCCCGTGCGCAGGCCGAGCGCCACCACGGCGTCGCCTTGAGCGCCGCGAAACGCCAGGGCCTCGCCGACCTGATCCACGTCGCCGAGGAGCGCCTCGGCCGGGAAAAGCCGCTGCTCAAAGACTATGGCCAGGCGGCCGCCGAGGAGGCGGCCGGGGCTTGACCGGAAAAGGACGCCAAAGACTCCAAGGACGGCAACGACGACATCCGCTCTTCTGTCCTTGCCGTCGTTGGTGTCCTTGAGGTCCTTGGCCTTGCCGGCTCTCATGGCCCACCCCGGCCTCTACCTCCACATTCCCTTCTGCTCGGCGATCTGTCCTTATTGCGACTTCGCCGTCCTCACCGGCGGCCCGGAGATGCGCGCGCGGTTCGTCGCGCACCTGGTGCAGGAGATCCGTCTGTGGGAGGCCGACCGCGCCCGGTTCCCGGGGATCGATACGATCTATTTCGGCGGCGGCACCCCTTCCGCCCTCCACCCGGAGCAGATCGAGGAAATCCTCCATGCCGCGCGGGCGCATCTGTCGCTCGACTCCGAGGCGGCGGTGTTTTTCGAAGCCAATCCGGAAGACGTCACCCCGGAGACGGCGCGCGCCTGGCGGGACCTCGGCGTCCGCATGCTTTCGTTGGGCATTCAGTCGTTCGATGCGGCGGACCTGCGTTTTCTCGGCCGCCGTCACACGCCGGACGCCGCCCGGCGGAGCGTCGAGATCGCGCGTTCGGCCGGTTTCGAGATCGTTTCGATCGATCTGATCTATGGCCTTCCCGGGCAGACGCCCGCCACCTGGAGCCGGAACCTCGCGGCGGCCGTCGCGCTCGAACCCGATCATCTCTCCTGCTACCAGCTCACGATCCACGAGGGAACCCCGTTCGGCTTCCGGCTCGCCCGCGGCAAGCTGGCGGAGCTGCCGGAGCCGGAGCAGGCCGACCTGTTCCTGCACACGCACCGCTTCCTGGCCGATCACGGCTATCCGGGTTATGAAGTCTCGAATTTCGCCCGCACGCCGGATCATCGATCCCGCCACAACCGGAAATATTGGGATCACACGCCGTACCTGGGCGTCGGCCCCTCCGCCCACTCCTTTTCCGGACTCGCCGATCGCCGCCGCTGGTGGAACGATCGGAAGATCAAACCCTACCAGGCGCGGCTCGCAGCCGGAACACGGCCGATCGAAGATGGCGAGGACCTGTCCCCCGAAGATCTCGTCACCGAGGCCCTGCTGCTCGGCTTGCGCACCGCCGAGGGCGTCGATCTCGGCCGCCTGCGGGAGGTCCATGGCTGCGACCTGGCGCCGGGCAACGCCCGGCTGATCGAGAGACTGGAGCGCGCGGGCCTGATCCGGACCACCGGCACCCTTCTGCTGCCCTCTCTGCACGGTTGGGCGGTGGCGGATTCCCTGGCGCGGGATTTCGTCATCCCCCGCCGCGCGTAATCTCCTTCGCAAGGTTCCCCGTCTACTGTCTCCCATCGGGAGGCGCTATGTCGAAGAAGATCCTCATCGTGGATGATTCCATGACGACGCTGGCCATGGAGTCGATGATCCTCCAAGGGAAGTACCAGCTCTGCAAGGCGCGGGATGGCGAGGAGGCGGTGGCCCGGGCGCTGGCCGAGAAGCCCGACCTCATCCTTCTGGACGTGGTCATGCCGAAGCTCGACGGGTTCTCGGCATGTGCGCAGTTGCGCCAGCATGAGCAGACCCGGGAGACGCCGATCATCATGGTCACCACCCGCGGCGAGGAGGCGAACCTCGAGCAGGGTTACAGCGCAGGCTGTACGGATTACGTGACCAAGCCGATCAACGCGGCGGAGCTGCTGAGCAAGGTCCGCAACTACCTCGCCGACGGCACGGGGAGCTGAGCGGTGTCTGCGTCGAGGCCACCCGAGCCCGAGGTGGATCGCCACCAGGCCCTCGCCGAAGAGAACCTGCGGCTGATCCGCCAGTTGGCCGCCGTCGAAGCGGAGCGCGACCGGCTGCGCCGGGACTTCGTCGAGCTGGAGCAGCGCCACAACGACCTGTGCAACCTCTACGTGGCGGCCGATCAGCTCCATGGCACGCACGATGAGCAGGCGGTGGTCGCGGCGATCGAGGAGATCGTGATCAATCTGATCGGTTGCGAGCAATTCGGCGTCTACGAGCTGGACGTGCCGAGCGGCGAGATGCGGCTGGTCCGCGCCTTCGGCCTTCCCCACCACATCCACGACCGGCTCGACGCCTCCCAGGGTGTGCTCGGTCGTGCAGTGGAGACCGGCGAGGTGATCCTTCCTTCGCGCCTGGCGGTGGACACCGAGGCGGCACCGCCGCCGGCGCACGAGCGGGGACTCACCGCGTGCGTGCCGCTCAAGGTCAGCTCCCGGGTGGCCGGGGTCATCCTGCTGTTCGAGCTGCTGCCGCAGAAGAGCGGCCGCCTGGAGCCGATCGACAACGAGTTGCTCGCACTGCTCGCCGCGCAGGCCGGTTCCGCCGTCCACGCGAGCCGCCTTCTGGCCCGCTCTTTCGGAACGGGAGGATGAGCCGATGGGGCTGCTGAGCTTCCGCTCCGCACCGACCGAGGTCGACGAGGTGGTGCGGCCTCACCTGTTCCTGCGCCCCGGCGAGCACATCGTCGCCGCCTCGCCCACCGAGGTGGCGACCGTTCTCGGCTCGTGTGTCGCCGTCTGCCTCTGGAACCCGGTGCGCGGCCATGGGGCGGTCAATCACTTCCTGTTGCCGCTGGGCGGCGACGGGGCCGGCGGAGCCGCCTGGCGCTATGGCGATACGGCGGTCGATCTGCTGGTGGGCCGCATGCTCGAGCTGGGTGCACGGCGCGGCGAGCTGGTCGCCAAGGTCTTCGGAGGAGCCCATCTGCTCTCCGCAGGGACGAACGGGACGCCGCGGCTCGGCAGCCGCAACGCGGAGATCGCCCTCGCACGCCTGGCCGGCCATCAAGTGCAGGTCGAGGCGCAGGCGATCCTCGGCCGGTTCGGCCGCAAGCTGGTGTTCCACACCGACACCGGCGCGGCCTGGGTCAAGACCCTGGGAACCGAGAGCGGCGATGAGTGATGAGTTTCCCGAGATCGATTTCGACCGGCTCCTCCAGGTCTTCATGGAGGAGGCGCGCGAAAGTCTCGACGCCCTCGACGAAGCGCTGCTCGCGCTGAGCGAGGCGCCCACCGATTCCGGCGCTCTCGCGGAAGCCTTCCGGCGCCTGCATACGCTCAAAGGGGATGCCGGCACCGTCGGCCTCCCCCACCTCGCCTCGTTCCTGCACCGCCTGGAGGATCTGTTCGACACCGCCCGGCGCGAGGGCCTCGGGGTCACCGCCCGCGCCGTGGCGCTGATGCTCGACGCCTCGGACCTGCTGCGGGAGATGATCGCCGTGGCGCCCGAGCAGCTGCCCGCCCACCGCGAGCGCATGACCGAGATCGGCCGCCGCCTCGACGGCGCCGGCGAGCTGCTGCTGGTGCGCTCCGCCGCGGCCGACGAGGGCGCCCACGCGGGCGGCGGCCGGGTGGACTCCAACCTGCGGGTGCCGATCGAGCAGCTCGATGCGCTGGTCGACCTGGTCGGCGAGCTGGCCGTCGCCCGTACCCTGTTCGGCCTGCGCTTGGCCGATCCGGCGGCACCGCGCGCCGAGCTCGTCGAGATGCACCGCGAGGCGGATCGCCGTTTTCTCGGGTTGCAGGAGACCGTGCTGCGGCTGCGCATGGTCCCCGTCGGCCGGGCGTTGCAGCGCTACCGCCGGCTGGTCCGGCAATTGGCGGAGCAGCTCGGCAAGCGGGTGCGCCTGCACGTCGAGGGCGGCGAGGTCGACGTCGACGCCGGGGTCGTCGCGCGGCTGATCGATCCGCTGTCCCATCTGCTGCGCAATGCGATCGATCACGGGATCGAGCCGCCGGAGGAGCGCCGCGCGTTGGGCAAGAGCGAGGTGGGCGTGGTGGAGATCGAGGTTTCGCAGGAGCCCGGGCACGTCGTGGTGCGGGTGACGGACGACGGCCGCGGCCTCGACCGCGAACGGCTGGTCGCCAAGGCGCGCCAGATCGGAGCCATCCGCCGGGCGCCCACGACGCCGGAGGAGATCGACCGGCTCGTCTTTCTGTCCGGGCTGTCCACGGCCGACCGGCTGAGCCAGGTTTCCGGGCGTGGCGTCGGCATGGACGTCGTCCAACAACAGGTGGAGTCCCTGCGCGGCACGGTCGCCGTGCACAACCGGCCGGGCGCGGGGACCTCGTTCACCCTGCGCCTGCCCCTCTCGCTCGCCGTGATCGACGGCTTCCACGTCGAGGTCGGAGGCGACACGTACGTGCTGCCGATCGAGTCGGTGGTGGCGGCAACCGAGCTCGCCGAGGACCTCGCCACCGAGTCTTCGGGCCTGCTCTCCTGGCGCGGCCAGACGCTGCCGTTCCTGCGCCTGCGCGATGCCTTCGACTTTCCCGTCCTGGCCCCGGCGCGCCAGATCGCGGTGATCGTCGACGAAGGGGAGGGACGGCGGGCCGCCTTGGTGGTCGACCGGGTGCTCGGCCAGGAGCCGGCCGTCGTCAAGGCGCTCGCCGGCGCGTTCGACACGGCGCGCGGCTTCGCCGGTGCGACCGTGCTCAACGACGGGCGCGTCGCGCTCGTGCTGCAACCCGCCGTGCTGATCGATTCGCTACTGGCGCGCTCCCGGCCGGTAATTTCTTCCCATCCCTTTTCAGGAGGCATCTCATGAATCGACCGTATCGTTCTCTGGCTGTGCTCGCCGCCGTTCTCGGCCTGCTGCCGGCCGCCGCTTCGGCGATCGATCTGACCGACAAGGTCCATCTGAGCGGTTTCGGCCATTGGCAGTACGGCAGGACCGACGGCAACACCTTTCTCGGCGCCACGGAAGACGGGGAATACGACAACGGCGACTTCGCGCTCAGCGTTTCGGCGCAGGTCTCCGACCCGTTGCGGATCGCCGGCCAGCTCCATCTCGCCTACGACGGGACGACCGAGCTCGACTTCGCCTTCGCCGAATACTCCTTGTCGGATGCCGCCAAGTTGCGGGCGGGCCTCGTCAAGCACCCGTTCGGCATCTCCACCGAGGTCCTCCACGTCGGCACCCTGCGTCTGCTGGGAGATCTCCCGCAGTCGCTTTACGGGACCACCGGCGTCGTCTCCGAAGCGATCAAGGGCCTGGCGTTCGCCGGGCGCAAGGACTTCGCTTCGTCCTGGGCGCTCAGCTACGACGTCTATGCCGGCGAGCTGAATCCGTTCAACGACGGCCTGAACCATGAGCTGCTGGAGCCCGGAATCGAGGAGGACGAGGAGGAAGAGCTCAGCTATCGGGACGCCCTCGGCGCACGGGCCGTTCTGGAGACGCCGGTCGACGGTCTGAGCTTCGGTGTGTCGGCTTACCGCGGCGTGGAGGAGGAGGACGGCACCACGGCGGAGACGCTCGGCGGCCATGTGCGCTTCGCCCGCGGCGCGTGGGACGTGCGGGCCGAGGCCTTCGGCCAGCACGCGGAAAGCGGTGCCATCGAGCAGCGCGGCTACTACCTCGAAGCGGCGCGGCGGTTTGGAGAGAAGTGGCAGGTGGCCGCTCTCGCCGAGAGCTTCGAGGTCACCCCCGAGAGCGGCACGGGGCCGTCCTTTGCCGGCGATCCGCGCAGCGAGCACGATCTGCTGGCGCTCGGCCTCAACTACTGGTTCTCCCCGAACCTCGTCTTCCGCACCTCCGTGCGCGAGATCGAGGGCCTGCGCTTCGTCGAGATCCCGGACGATCAAGAGCCCGCCGAGCTCGACGAGAGCACACGCCTGTTCACCTTCGGAGTGGACTTTTCTTTCTGAACGGAGCCCGGATGACCATGACCAGATCCCTTCGTTCCACGCCGTTCCTCCTGGCCGCCCTGCTGTGCGGCGCCCTGGCTTTCGGCCCTGCGGCTCCGGCCCGGGCGGCCGAGGGCTACAAGGTCGTCGTGCACCCGGCGAACCCCGCGGCGACTGTGGCGCGCGAGCTGCTGGCGCGGTATTTCCTCAAAAAGGCGACCACCTGGCCTTCCGGCAAGGGTGTCACTCCGGCCGATCAAAGCAAGGACGCGGCGGTGCGCCAGGCGTTCTCGCGCGACGTGCTCAAGAAGTCCGCCGCCGAGGTGAGCGCCTATTGGCAGCAGCAGATCTTTTCCGGGCGCGCGGTGCCGCCGGTCGAGAAGGCGGGCGATGCCGCGGTCGTGGCGTTCGTCGCCGGCCACGAAGGCGCGGTCGGTTACGTGAGCGCCGGGGCCGACACCCCCGGCGTCAAGGTCGTCCAGGTCGTCGACTGAGAGGGACCGGATGCTCACACGCATGAAGCTCGCCAAGAAGCTCTTGCTGTTCCCTGCGCTCGCCGCGGTGGCGCTGCTCGCCTCGCTCCTGCTCGCCGCCTGGGCGGGGCGCAGCAACAGTGCCCTGATCGACCGGGTGGCGACCGGTTATTACCCCTCGTTCGAGCTGAGCCTCCAGCTCGAAGACCGCCTCGACCGCATTCAGCAGGGATTGCGCGATGCGGTGGCGGCGGGCGAAGCCGCGGGGTTCACCGAAACCGACCGGCTGCGCGACGAAGCCTTGCGGGCGCTCGAAGAGGCGCGCGCCAACCCGACCCGCACCGGCGCCGAGATCGATCAGCTTCGCGCCGCTTTTGAAAGTTATTACCGCACGGCCCGCGCGACCTCGGAGCGGATGCTCGCGGGCGAAAGCGGCGAGGGCATGCTCGCCGCCCTGGAGCAGATGCGGCGGGAGTTTCTCGCCGCCCAGACCCTCCTGCGCAAAGGCTCGGAGAGCAAGAAGCAGGAGATGCTGGGCGCCTTTGAAGCCGCCAAGGCGGCCCAGAGGCGGACCACTCTGCTGCTCACCGCCGTCACCTTGCTGTGGATCGCCGGTCTGCTGTCGCTCGCCGTGTTCCTGGCGCGCTCGGTCACCCGGCCGCTGGCCCGCGTCACCGAGGTCGCCGCCGGGCTCGCCGAGGGCGACCTCGCGGTGAGCGCCCTGCTCGGTGAGCCCGACCGGACCCGGCAGGACGAGGTCGGTATCCTCGAAGGCGCGATGCGCGACATGGCGGAGCGCCTGGCGCGCCTGCTGGCGGACGTGCGTGCCGGGGCCGAGGGGCTGGCGACGGCGGCAAACCAGGTGGCGAGCACCGCCCAGACCCTGTCCCAGGGGACCGGCGAACAGGCGGCCTCGGTCGAGCAGACCACGTCGAGCCTGGAAGAGATGAGCGCCTCGATCAGCCAGAACGCCTCCAACAGCCGGCAGATGGAGCAGACGGCGCTGCGCGGGGCGGGCGAAGCCGAGGAGTCGGGCCGGGTGGTGCGCGACACGGTGCAGGCGATGCGCTCGATCGTCGAGCGGATCTCGATCGTCGAGGAGATCGCCTACCAGACGAACCTGTTGTCACTCAACGCCGCCATCGAGGCGGCCCGGGCGGGCGATGCGGGCCGCGGTTTCGCGGTGGTCGCCGCCGAGGTCCGCCGTCTGGCGGAGCGCAGCCAGAGCGCGGCCAAGGAGATCGCCACGGTCGCCGAGTCGAGCCTGGCCGTCGCCGAGCGGTCGAGCCAGCTGCTCGCCGCCCTGGTGCCCTCCATCCGCAAGACGGCCGAGCTGGTGCAGGAAGTGGCCGCCGCTTCGGACGAGCAGACCGGCGGGGTCGAGCAGATCAACAAGGCGATGCTCCTGGTCGACTCGGTGGCGCAGCGCAACGCCTCCTCGGCCGAAGAGCTCTCCGCCACCGCGCAGGAGATGCTGGCGCAGTCCGAAACCTTGCGCGGCCTGCTGGATCAGTTCACCCAGGGCCGCGCGGCGCCGACGCCGCTCCGTTCGCAACCGGCCCCGGCGCGAGCGCGCAGGGCTCACAGGCCGACCCTGTCCACCGACGGCGAATTCGAGCGGTTCTGAGATGGAGACTCCCACGCAGGGCACCCGCACCATCGTGACCTTCCGCCTGGCGGGGGAGGAACATGGCATCCCGGTGGAACGAGTTTTCGAAGTGCTCGCCCAACCGAAGCTGACGCGCGTTCCCACGACCCCGGAGTGGATCCGCGGCATCATGCACCTGCGGGGCGGGGTGGTGCCGGTGCTCGACCTTGCGGCGAAGCTGGGCCTCGGCCAAACCCCGATCGAACGGCGCACTTGCGTCGTCCTGCTCGACTCCGAGGCGCTCGGCGAGCGGCGAACCGTCGGCCTGCTGGTCGAGAGGGCCGAACGGCTCCTGGAGGTGGAGCCCGAGGCGATCGAGGCCGCACCCACGTTCGGCACGCGGATCTCGGTCGACTATCTGACCGGGCTGGTGCGCACCGGGGAGAGCTACGTCCTGCTGCTCGAAATCGAAAAGGCCCTGTCGGCCCGGGAGCTGGCTGTGCTGCAGCGGGCCGGCGCCGAGCCGGCGGCGGAGGCCGACCCATGACCCCGGGGGCCGCCCGGAGCGCTCCCGGCGGGGGCATGTCCGGCGAGCTTCCCACCCTGTTGCCCACCGTCTATGAGCGCCCCGCCGCCGGTGGCGCGCCCGGCAGCACCGCAGGAGCCCGGGGATGAGCACCGGCGGCGCGCTGACCGTCCTGGTGATCGACGACTCGGCGGTGATGCGCCAGCTGATGGTGCAGCTCGCCGAACGCCGGCACGACCTGATTGTCGTCACCGCCGCCGATCCGGTCATCGCCGAGCGCAAGCTGGAGAACCTGCGGCCCGATGTGGTGCTGCTCGACCTGGAGATGCCCCGCATGTCGGGGCTCGAATTCCTGCGCCGCCAGATGCGCCGCGATCCATTGCCGGTGGTGGTCTGCTCCTCCCATGCGACGGCCGGCTCGGATCGCGCCATGGAGGCGCTGGCGGGAGGAGCGGTCGACCTCCTGCCCAAGCCCCGCTTCGCGGTGCGCGAGCACTTCGAGGAGCACGCCGCCGAGATCGTCGAGACCCTGCGCACGGCCGCCACCGCCCGGCTCGAACGGCGCATCCCCGCCCTGCCGGCGCCGCTGCCGCGCCAGGAGCTCCCGGCCTGCAGTGGGGGCGACGCGATCGTCGGGATCGGAGCCTCGACCGGCGGACCCCAGGCCCTCGAGCAGGTCCTCGGCGGATTGCCGGCGGGGTTTCCTCCCGTCGTCGTCGTGCAGCACATGCCCCGTCCGTTCACCGCGGCGTTCGCCCGGCGCCTGGACTCCCACTCGGCCCTGGACGTCCGCGAGGCGGTCGACGGCGAAATCCTCCAGCCGGGGATGGCGCGCATCGCACCGGGCGACCGGCATCTCCTCGTCGACCGCCGCCGCGGCGCCTATCGCACCCGTCTCGACGGCGGCGACCCCGTCGGCCGCCACCGGCCGAGCGTCGACGTCCTCTTCCACTCTCTGGCGCTCTCGGCGGGAGCCCGCGCCGCGGCGGTGCTCCTCACCGGCATGGGGCAAGACGGTGCCGAGGGGCTTCTGGCGCTGCGCCTCGCCGGGGCGCGCACGCTGGCCCAGGACGAAGCCTCATCGGTCGTCTTCGGCATGCCGCGGGCGGCGATCCACCTGGGAGCCGCGGACGAGACCCCGGCGCTCGCCGACGTCGCGGAGCGGCTGCTGTGCTGGGCCGGGAAGAACGCCCTCCTCCCCCTGCCGTGAGGTCCGCCGGCCGGGGCGCCGCCCGGAGAGGCCCAACCGCGCCTCGCATCAGATATCCTGGAGCCTTCATGCCGATCCGCGCCGCCCTCGCCTTGCTCCTCCTTCTCCCTGCCGCCGCCTGGGCACAGGGGCAGGACCTCGACACGGCCCTCTCCGCCGTGGTGCGGATCTCCGGAACGCGCGAGGGTGCGACGGTGCGGGGCAGCGGTTTCGTGGTCGCCCTCGAACCCGGCAAGGCCACGATCGTCACCGCCGCACACGTGATCGCGGGGGTGCAGCAGATCGAGGTGACCTTCGCAGCCGACCGCAGCACGAGCTACCCGGCGGGGGCGGTGCTGGGGATGGATGCCGCATTGGCCGGCTTCCTGGTCCGTGGGGAGCTCCCGGCAGGCTTGACCGCCCTGAGCTTCGAGACGGATCTGCGGCCGAGCCAGGGCGACGACCTCTTCCTGGTGGGCTTTCCGCAGATGGATCTCGCGCCACGGACACCGCGCAGAATGCTCGCCGGCCGGCGGGGGACGATGCTGCTGATCGATCAGGAGATCGGCGAAGGCTTCTCCGGCGGGCCCGTGCTCCAGAGGGGCAAGGTGGTGGGCGTGGTCACCGATACAGACGCCCAGACCACCTATGCCGTCAACGCCGTGGTGGCCCGCGAGGCTCTCGACGGCTGGGGAATCCGGCTTGGCAGCCCGCCGGCCGCGGGCACGGCACCGCCGCCCTCCGCGGTGTGCGTCTCCGGCGAAAAGCGTGAGATCGACGGCATCCCCTACGTCCTCATCTGCCCGGGCACCTTCACCATGGGCTCGGCCGAGAACGATCCCCGCGCCGAGGCCCACGAGAAGCCGGAGCACAGGGTCACGCTCACCCGCGAGTACTGGCTCGGCCAGACCGAGGTGACCAACGCGCAGTACCGCCGCTTCGACCAGAGGCACCAGATCGAGAACGATCTGCCGCTGACCAACGTCTCCTGGGAGCAGGCGGATGCGGCTTGCCGCCTTTTGGGGGGACGCCTTCCCACCGAGGCGGAGTGGGAGTACGCCGCGCGCGCCGGCAGCCAGACCGCGTGGTCGTTCGGTGACGACGAGACGAAGCTCGCCGAGTTCGCGTGGTTTCAAGAGAGGGTGGGCGGTCCACCTCATCCCGTCGCCGGGAAGAAGCCCAACCTCTGGGGCCTTCACGACATGCATGGCAACGCCCCGGAGTGGGTGGAAGACCGGTACGGTCCTTACACCGCCGATGCCCAGACCGACCCGACCGGCCCAAACACAGGCGAGATTCGCGTGCTGCGTGGGGGAGCCTACAGCCACCCGGCCGGGTCCCTGCGCTCCGCGTACCGGTACCCGATCGAGCCGGCACAGTTTCGGCTCAGCCACTTCGGCTTCCGCTGTGTGATCGACCCCCGTTGATCGTCGCCTTTTGACACACCCGAGGTGCTCTTGAGTTAGAATTGTATTTCCATGAGCCTTGCGCGCTCGGCACCACAGCTTCGCACCGCCTTCGCCCTGCTTGTCCTGCTCGAAGGGTCTGCAGCGGCGCAGGAGCTCGACACCGCGGTGGCCGCCCTGGTGCGGATCTCCGGCACCCGGGACGACACACCGGTGCGGGGCAGCGGCTTCGTGGTGGGGCTCGATGCCGAGAAGGCCACGATCGTCACCGCCGCCCATGTGATCGAAGGGGTCCAGCAGCTCACGGTGACCTTCGCGGCCGATCTGGCCGAGAGCTTTCCGGCCGGGAAGGTCCTCGGGATGGACGCCGGCAGCCCCAACGGCCTGGCCGTCTTCCAGGTGCGCGGCGGGCCGTTCCCGGCGGACGTGACCTTCCTGCGCTTCGACGCCGAGAGCCGGCCTGCGCTCGGCGCGTCCCTCTACCTGCTGGGCTTTCCGGAGATGGCGCCCGCACCCCGCACGGCGCAACGGGTGTTGTCGGCCCGCAGCGGGGCGCTCCTGCTGATCGATCAAGGGATCGGGGAAGGGTTCTCCGGCGGGCCGGTGCTCCAGGACGGCAAGGTGGTCGGCGTGATCACCGATACGGATGACCAGACGACGTATGCCGCCAACGCCCGGGTGGCGCGCGAGGCCCTGGAAGGCTGGGGGGTGAGGCTCTGTGTTCCCGGCCCGGCGGGCACCCTCGCCGGGATCGAGTACGTCCGCATCTGCCCGGGCACCTTCGCCATGGGGTCGGCCCCGGCCGACCGGTTTGCCGAAGACGACGAGACACCGATCCGCCAGGTCACGGTGAGCGAATTCTGGATCGGCCGCACCGAGGTCACCAACGCACAGTTCCGGCAGTTCCGGCCCGGGCACCCGGCCAAGGACGGAGACGCCCTGCCGGTGGTCAAGGTGACCTGGTCCGAGGCGAACGCGGCCTGCGAGAGCTTCGGTGGCCGCCTGCCCACCGAGGCGGAGTGGGAGTACGCCGCGCGTGCCGGCGGCGAGACCCTCTGGTCGTTCGGAGCCGACGAGGCGCTGATCGGCGACTACGCCTGGCTGGACCAGAATGCAGGAGGAGCGCCCCACCCCGTCGCCACGAAGAAGCCCAACGCCTGGGGGCTTTACGACATGCACGGGAACGTGTGGGAATGGGTGGCGGGCGGCTCCCCCCCTCGCCACCGGCTGCTCCGGGGAGGCTCGTTCCTCGACCCGGCCCGGTTCCTGCGTTCCGCGAACCGGATCGCCGACGAGACCGAGGCCCGGAAGCGGAACTTCGGCTTCCGCTGTGCCCGTGCCCCGGGCGACCAGCCGTAGCTTGCCCCCAAGCAAGAGCTGTGGCCTGCTTCAGCCCCTGTCAGCGAGCTACGCCCAGAGTCGAATCTCGGAGTGTTTCCTCGTCAGCCCAAGTTGAGATATCCTGGAAGCGTCTCCTTTGAGAGAGGTACTATGGGCCGAACCGTTCTTCTCGCTCTGCTGCTTCTGCTGCGCCCGGTTGCTGGGGCTGCTCAGGACCTTGACGCGGCCCTCACCGCATTGGCGAGGATCTCTGGAACTCGCGCTGGGACCCCTGTGCGCGGGAGCGGCTTTGTCGTCGGGCTCGATCGAGACAAAGCCACAATCGTCACGGCTTCCCACGTGATCGAGGGAGTAGAACAGCTCGAGGTGACGTTCGCGGTTGATCCTACCACGAGGTTACACGGCGTGGTTGTCCTCGGAATGGATGCCGGGAACCCCCAAGGGCTGGCTGTCTTTCAGGTCCGCGGCTCGCTTCCTGCAGGGCTTGCGGCGCTGGCCTTCGAGGTGGAGAAAAAGCCTCGTCTGGGCGATTCTCTATTCTTGCTAGGCTTCCCGCAGATGGCGACCGCGCCCCGCGCGACTCAAAGAGTACTTGCGCAGCGCAGCGGAACTTTATTGTTGATCGATCAGCCAATTGGAGAGGGTTTCTCCGGAGGCCCGGTTCTGCTCCAGGGCAAGGTTGTGGGCGTAGTCACCGACACGGACGAGCAAACAACGTATGCCGTTGCCGGGTCAGTGGTCCGTGAGGCCATTGAGGGTTGGGGCGGCAGAGTGGGGCAACTCACCGCTACGGTCACAAAGCCTGCTCCTCAGTCCACACCTGATGGCAGGCCGTCGAAAGTATGCGTGCCAGGAGAAGAACTCAACACAGCAGGACTCGTCTTCGTGCGGATCTGTGGAGGAACCTTCACGATGGGATCAACGGATGCCGATCAGCTAGCCTTCTCCAATGAGAAACCGGCCCGACAAGTGAAGCTGAGTGAATTCTGGATGAGCAAAACGGAGATCACCAACGGCCAATACCGTCAGTTCCGGCCTGGACAGCTCGGCGAGGAGGCGATGCCGGTGACTGGCGTGACCTGGGACGAGGCAAAGAAGGCATGCGAGCGATTCGGAGGCAGCCTCCCTACCGAAGCGCAGTGGGAATACGCAGCGCGAGCTGGGAGCGTCGCCGCTTGGTCTTTCGGCGATGAGGGGAGGATGCTCGGAGACTACGCTTGGTTCGCCGGAAACTCGGGCAACACGTTGCACCCGGTGGGCTTGAAGATACCCAATGCCTGGGGGCTTCACGACATGCACGGTAATGCGGCTGAATGGGTTGCAGACCGGTTCGGCACCTATCCGAGTGCCGCTCAAAGCGATCCTTCTGGGCCCAAAAAGGGAGGAGCTCACATCCTTCGTGGAGGTTCTTTCACAGGCCAGTCCAGAAGCCTACGTTCTGCATTCCGCGACTGGAGCACCCCTGATTTTCAATATGGAAGTATCGGCTTTCGCTGTGTCCTGAGCTCGCCACGCTAGGCGTCGCCGGCCCCCATGTCGAAAATAAACTTGGAGGTGAGGTTTTCATGAGGTCAGAACTGAACAAAATCTGCTGCCGACTGGGCTGCCGGCGTGTCTTGGCCCTCGCCGTGTTCCTCACCGCCTTGCCGCTCCTCGCCCAGTACGACCCCGCTCTCCAGTACCAGAACCGCGGCAACCGCTTTGAGGGCCTTCGGCCGAAACCGGTCTCCGGTTACGACGTCGAGCTTCTTTCGGCCCTGGTCGACGTCCGCGAGCCGGGCTCCGCCTGGCCTCCGACCCTGCGCCTCAAGTTCTATCTGCCCGCCGGCGATCCGGTCTTCGTCATCGTCCGCCAGCCGCGACCCAAGACCGCGTACTACTGGCTCGACCAGGTCAAGCCTCCGGCGCCTTGGCGTCCCGGTGCGTTCAATGAGATCGACTGGCCCACGGCGCCCGTGCTCCAGAAGCTGGCCGGCCTGGCCCCGGACGATCTCGGCGCCGTGGTGCGCCTGCGCCGGCCGGAGCCGTCCAAACAAGAGACGATCGCACCGGCGGCGCTCTACCACACCCGGCCACCGGCCACCGCGAGCGGCTACCGCTTCACGTTCAAGACCAACGGCGCGGCCCAGGTGACCTGCAGGATCTACCGCGGCGAGAAGCAGGTCTACCAGCGGCCACAGAACCGCGAGAAGGCCGGCAGCCCGTTCACGCTGATCTGGGCCACCCGGGGCCAGCCCGACGGCGAATACCGCCTCCAGCTCAGCGGCTACTTCGACGACAACACGCCCATCGGAAAAGAGGTCGTCTTCTACCACCGGGCCTCCTGGAAATGAGCGCCGGGGTCGTCTTCCTCAGCTACAGCCACGACTCGGACGCGCACCGGGAGAAGGTCCTCGGTCTCGCCGAGCGGCTGCGGCAGGACGGCCTGAACGCCCAGGTCGATCAATACGTGGACGGCACGCCCGAGCAGGGCTGGCCGCGCTGGATGCTCGACCGTTTCGACGAGGCGGAGTGGGTCCTCGTCATCTGCACCGCAACCTACTACCGCCGGTTTCGCGGCCACGAGGAGCCCGGCCGGGGCAAGGGTGTCGATTGGGAAGGCGCACTGATCACCCAGGGGATCTACGACGCCAGGAGCAGGACGGTCAAGTTCGTCCCGGTTCTGCTGGCGGCGGACGACGAGCCGTTCATTCCCGAGCCGCTGCGGGCTCACACCCACTACGAGCTCACCTCGGAAGAGGGCTACCAGGACCTGTACCGTTTCCTGCTCGAGCAGGCCGGTGTCGATCCCGCCCCGCTGGGCGAGATCAAGCCGCCGGCGCCGCGCACCGGAAGACCGTTGCGGTTTCCTTTCCCCCGCCGGCTTCTCTGGCTCGCGCCGACCCTGGTTTTCTTGCCGCTGGTGGTGCTCTCGACGTTCTGGCACCTGCCGACCCGTGTCCAGGTCGAGCTCGCAACGGCGCGGCTCGCCTTCACCCTGGGCGGTGCCGAAAACCGCGAGGTGCTCGCTCGCTCGGTGCCGTTCTCTTCTCTGGTGATCGAAGAGTGCAGCCGCGCGGTCTTCACCGCCGAAGAACTGGAGATGGCGGACCCGCGGCAGCTCGTGCCGGGGACCGGAGCCGATGAGCCGGCGACCTATCCGCCCGGCGCCTGGCAGGAGCTTGCGCCCACCGGGCCGGTGACGCTCTCCTGCCGCGATCCGGACGCCAAGCTGGCGCTCCATCCGTCCGATCCCGCCGCATCCGAGCTGGGGACCCTCGACCGCATCTACAGTGCGGCCGGCTCGCAGGTGATTCTCGAGGTGTCCCCGGGCCGGGAGCCGTCCCTCAGCCTGGAGATCGAGACACCCCAGGCGCTCAGCCTCACCCTGCGCCCCGATCTGGAGATCGTCACCGACCTCGTGGAGGCCGAGGGCGTCCGGGTGCCGTTCTCCGGCGGCCCTCTCACCTGGCGGGCACGGCTTCCCGCATCCCGCCCGACGTTCGAGCTCAGGAGCGGTGCCACCGGCCTGGTCCTGATCCTCACCCCGGCCCGTGGCCAGGCCGGAGGGATCTTCCGCGATCCTCTCGACCTGCCGCTCGCCTCGGTCGAGCTGTTGGCCGAGGATCTCGAAGGAGCCCTCACCTCGCCGCTGCGCGACCAGGCGAGCCTCACCTACCCGGGCTATCCTGCCGCTCCGGCGGTGACGATCGAGAAGGAAGAGGCGGTGGGGCTCGCCGGGCTGTCGCAGGCCCGCCTGACCCGGCTCGCGCTCGATCCCGAGAAAGGCGCCATGGACGTGCGCTTCGACGGCATCGTCGAACGGGCCGCCAGCAAATCCGGGGACTTCGTCGCCGATCACCGCCTGACGGTCGCCGACACCTTCCTCTACAGCCGGCGCTGGAAGCTCATCGCCCTCGCCGCCGCCTGGCTCGTCTCCACCACCTGGGCGGCCTTCGAGGCGCGCAGGCAGCTCCGCGGCTGAACCCGCGGGGTGGGCGGGCCGCCCCCTTGCGCGCAAACGCCGTATGCGCAAGACTCCGCTCCAATGAATGGCATCGGCGCGAGCCCGCCACGCCCTGACGGCTTCGCGAAAGTCTCGGGCGCGGCGCGATACCTGGACGACCTCTCGCTCCCCGGGATGTGGCACGGCGCCACGCTGCGGAGCCCACACGCCCATGCGCGCATCCGCTCCATCGCGTGGGATGCGGCGCTCGCGCCGGACGGCGCGGTCTGCGTCACCGTCGGCGACCTCCCCGGCCCCAACGGCGTGCAGCTGATCGACGACGGCTGGCCGATCCTCGCCGGAGCCTTCACGCACCACGTGGGCGAGCCCGTGGCGTTGGTCGCGGCGCCCACCCGGCTCGCCGCACAGCAGGCGCTGCAAGCGTTCACCGTCACGTACGAGCCGCTCGACGCCGTGCTGAGCCTGGAGGCGGCGGAGGCTCTGCCCCCCCTCTATCAGCTGGGGATGGACAGCGGCGACGTGGACGCGGCGCTCGCCCGGGCGGACCTGGTGGTCGAAGGGGAGTACCGCACGGGCCACCAGGAGCACATCTACATCGAATGCAACGGCATGATCGCCTCTTATGCGGAGGACGGAGCGCTCACCGTGCTCGGCTCGATGCAGTGCCCCTACTACGTCCAGAAGGCGCTCACCCATGCCCTCGGCCTCGCCGACGAGCAGGTGCGCGTGCGCGCCACCACGGTCGGCGGCGGCTTCGGCGGCAAGGAGGATTTCCCGAGCGCCATCGCGCTGCATGCCGCTCTGTTGGCCCGCGCCTGCGGCCGGCCGGTCAAGCTCGTCTATGACCGCCACGAGGACATCGTGTGCACCTCGAAACGCCACCCCACCCTGGTGCGCCACCGCACCGGGGTGACCCGGGACGGCCGCCTCGCCGCGCTGGACATCGAGATCCTGATGGATGGTGGAGCCTACACGACGCTCTCTTCGGTGGTGCTGTCGCGCGCCCTTCTCCACTCCTTCGGCCCCTACCGCTGCGCCGACGTGCGCATCCGCGCCCGGGCGCTGCGCACCCACACCGCGCCCAACAGCGCGTTCCGCGGCTTCGGCGCGCCCCAGGTCGAGTTCGCCATCGAGCGCCAGATGGACCGCATCGCCCACCGGCTGGGCCTCGATCCGCTCGAGATCCGCCTGCGCAATGCCGTCGCCCCCGGCGACCGGCTGCCCACCGGGCAGATCCTGGACGCCGGCACGTCGGCCCTCCCCTGCCTGGAGGAGGTGGCGCGGCGCACCCGCTTCCGCGAACGCCGGCAGGAGCTCGAAGCGGCCCGGGCACGGCGCGCCGCCGAAGGCGACGAGGATCAGAACGGCGCCGAGCCCCGGCGCGGGATCGGCCTCTCGCTCTACTTCCACGGCGCCGGTTTCACCGGCAACGGCGAACGGATGATGAAGTCACCGGTGACCGCCCGGCTGCTGCCGGACGGCCGGATCGAGGTGTTGACCGCGATGACCGACATGGGCCAGGGCTGCTCGGCGGTCTTCCCCCAGATCGCCGCCGCCGCGGGGGGCCTCCTCCCCGAGGACGTGACGTTCGCCGAGCCGGACACCGCCGAGGTGCCGGACTCCGGCCCCACTGTGGCCTCCCGTACCACCATGATCGTCGGCGGCCTCATCGCCCGGGTCACCGCCGCGCTGCGCGACCGGGTCCTGGAAGGGCTGCCGGGGCACACCGTGCGCGACGGCTGGATCGAAAGCCCCGCCGGCCGCGTCGAGCGCTTCCGCGACGCGGCGCGGCGCTTGCGCGCCGAGCACGGCCCGGTGGAGCTGACGCTGCGCCATGAGCCGCCGGCGTGGCAGACGTTCGACGAAACGACCTACCGCGGCGCCGCCTATCCCACCTATGCCTGGGGCGCGGACGTGGTCGAGGTGGAGGTCGATCCCGACACCCTGGCCGTGCGGCCGCTGCAGGTGACCGCCGTGTGTGAGGTGGGGCGCGCCATCCACCCCACGCTCTGCGCCGGCCAGATCGAAGGCGGGACCCTCCAGGCTCTCGGCTGGGCGCTGCTCGAAGAGATGAAGCTAGAGGACGGACGGTATCTGAACGACCGGCTCGCCACCTACGTCATCCCGACCATCCTGGACAGCCCGCGCATCGACGTTCACCTGCTGGAGAGCCACCGGGACGGCGGCGGCCCATTCGGTGGTCCATTCGGTGCGAAGGGAGTCGGCGAGCTGCCGATGGATGGCGGCGCGCCCGCCGTCGCCCAGGCGATCGAAAACGCCACCGGCATCGGCGTTCCGGCCATCCCGGCCACGCCGGAGCGCCTGCTCGCCTGGCAACGGGCGGGGCAGACCCCCGGAGGTGTCCGATGAGCACCGCCTTTCTCCTGAATGGCCGCGCCGTCGAAGCCGACGGGCACCCGATGTCGCGCCTGCTCGACGTCCTGCGCGAGCAGCTCGGCCACACCGGCACCAAGGAAGGATGCGGCGAAGGGGAATGCGGTGCCTGCACCGTCCGGCTCGACGGCAGCCCGGTGCTCTCCTGCCTGGTCCCGCTCTTTCAATGCGCCGGCCGGCGGATCGAGACGGTCGAAGGCATCACCGCCGCACCGGAAGGTCCGCTCCGCGACGCCCTGGAACGCTTCGTCGCCACCGGCGGCGTGCAATGCGGCGCGTGCACACCCGGCATCGTGGTGACCCTCGCCTCCCTCCTCGCATCGAACGCCACGCCGAGCCGCGAGGAGGTGCGCACGGCGCTCGCCGGCAACCTGTGCCGCTGCACGGGCTACGAAGGGATCTTGCGCGCGCTCGCCCCTGCGGAGCCGGAGCGATGATCGCCCTTTCTCCGCGCTCTCTCGACGAGGCGGTGCGCCATCTCGCGGACGACCCGGCCCTGGTGCCGGTCGCCGGCTGCACCGATTTGATGGTCCGCGGGCCGGAGGCCCTCCACCGCATGGACCGTGTGCTCGACCTGCTCGGCCTCCCCGAGCTGCGCGGCATCTGCGCGGTCTCGGAGGGCCTGGAGATCGGCGCCGCCACGACGTTCACCGAGATCCGCCACTCCGCCGCGATCCGCGCCGCTTTTCCCGCTCTCACCGCAGCGGCGGAGCAGGTGGGAGGCTGGCAGATCCAGAACCGCGGCACCCTCGGGGGCAATCTGGCGAACGCCAGCCCGGCAGGGGACTCCCTGCCGGTGCTCCTCGCCCTCGACGCGACCGTGATCCTCGCCGGTCCCGCGGGCCAGCGCGAGGTCCGTATGGACGGCTTCCACACCGGCTATCGCAAGACCGCGCTCGCACCGGGCGAGATCCTCGTCCGCATCCGCCTTCCCCACCCGCCGGCGGGCACCGTGCAGGCGTTTCGCAAAGTGGGGACCCGGGAGGCGCAGGCCATCTCCAAAGTCGTGGTGGCTCTCGCCGGGCACGTCGAAGGCGGCCGGATCGCCGGGATCCGCCTCGCCGCCGGCAGCGTCGCCGCCACCCCCGTGCGCCTGCGCGCCGCCGAAGCCGCCATCCTGGGGAGCTCCCCAGGCCTGGTGACCGCC
The DNA here is from genome assembly GCA_002420005.1 of Holophagales bacterium UBA5704. Lineage (GTDB taxonomy): Bacteria > Acidobacteriota > Thermoanaerobaculia > Multivoradales > UBA5704 > UBA5704. Next base: position 34,012 of record DIHE01000008.1, read on the forward strand.
GAACGCGCCGGCCGCACCGCCGCCCGGGAAGTCCAGCCGATCGACGACGTCCGGTCCACCGCAGACTACCGGCGCTTCGCGCTGGAGCGGGTGGTGCGGCGGATGGTGCTGGGATTGACCTGAATTTCGCCAGGGAGCCGAGACATGGCCACCACTCTCACCGCCGAGGCGCTCGGCACCGTGTTCGCACGCCTCCAGGGCGCCAATCAGGATTTCGCCCGGCGCTATCCCGGAGACTCCGGGCAGCGCCAACCGGTCCATGTGGTCTATGGCGGAGCCCACCTCTTCCGCTTCGACGCCGCGGCGCGCATGGGGGCCATCGCCCTGCGCGCGCTCGAAGAGTATGCCCCGACCCCGGCCGACCTGGCCGCGGCGCTCGGCCTGCCCGAGGCGCTCGCCGGCACGATCTGGACGCGCGTCGCCGAGAAGCTGCGCCGCGAGCCGGTCGAGGACTATCGCGCCGATTTCGAGGACGGCTACGGCAACCGCCCCGACGCCGAGGAAGACGCCCAGGCGGTGGCCACCGCCCGCGAGATGGCCAAGGGAGCCGCCGCCGGCACCTTGCCGCCCTTCATCGGCCTGCGCATCAAGCCGCTCAACGAGGAGCTGCGCGCGCGGTCGATCCGCACCCTCGATCTGCTCCTGACCACGCTCATGCGGGAGACCGGCGGCCGGCTGCCGGAGGGGTTCCTGGTGACCCTTCCCAAGGTGACCGTCCCCGAGCAGGTGACGGCGCTCGTCGACCTGTTCGACCTCTTCGAGCCGGCCCTCGGCCTCCCCGCGGGGTCACTCCGCCTGGAGATCATGATCGAGACGCCGCAGGCGATCCTCAATGCGCAAGGCCTCTGCAATCTCCCCCTTTTCGCCGCGGCGGCGCGCGGCCGGTGCGTGGCGGCGCATTTCGGGGTGTACGACTACACGGCGTCCTCCGACATCACGGCGGCCTGGCAGGGGCTGGATCATCCGGCTTGTGACTTCGCCCGCCGGATGATGCAGATCGCCTACGCCGGCACCGGCCTCCGGGTCTCCGACGGCGCCACCAACATCCTCCCCGTGCCTCCGCACCGCGCCGCCCCGGAGGGCCCCCCGCTCAACCCGGCCCGGCGCGAAGAGAACCGCACCGCCGTCCACCGCGCCTGGCGCCTGCACCGAGACCACATCCGCCGCTCCCTGATCGGCGGCATCTACCAGGGCTGGGACCTCCACCCGGCCCAGCTCGTCACCCGCTACGCCACCGTCTTCGAGTTCTTCCTCGAAGGTCTCGACGCCGCCTCCGACCGGCTGCGCAACTTCGTGCAGAAAGCCGCCCAGGCGACCCTGGTCGGCGAAGTCTTCGACGACGCGGCCACCGGCCAAGGTCTGCTCAACTACTTCCTGCGCGCCATCAACTGCGGCGCGCTGACGGAAGAAGAGGCCTTGGAACGGTCGGGATTGACGCTGGACGAGCTACGGGGGCGGTCGTTCGTGAAGATCCTCGAAAACCGCCGGGGGTAAGGAGGCGCCGCGGGTCAACGTGCGAGCAGCGCCCGCGCGTCCGCCTGCGCCTTCTCGTCCTCGACCTGCCGCTCCGGAGAGGGCCGGCGGGCGAGGAGCCGGCGCAGGATCTCCTGGGCTTCCTTCTTCTTGTCGGGCTGGTGCTCCAGCAAGGCTTCGGCGAGATAGAGATCGTTCAGCGGGTAGTCCGGCGCCAACGCGACGGCACGGCGCAGCGCGGCGACGGCCTTGTCCCGGTCGACCCAGCCGGTGAAAAAGGGAACTTTGGGCGCGAGGGTGTGCAGGCGCCCGAGGATGCGGTGGCCGGCGGCGTCTTCAAACCGCTCATCCAAAGCCAGAAGGATCTCGGCCGAACGGCGCACGTGGTCTCCAACCCCTTGGCGGGCGGCGGCGAGGCGGCCGAAGGCGTCACCCCAGAGGCCCCAGTGCACCGCGGCCCACAGATGGATCGGCTTCGCCTGGGCAATCCCGGCCACCGCCCGGGCCGCCGCCGCCGGAGCGAGGGCATCGAGCCGGTCCCTGCTCCCCGCCGCGCGCGCCGCGATCCGGTCCAGGGCGGCCTCCGCCACCTCCTTGCCGCGGGCGAAGATCCGCTGTTTTTCCTCGTTGGTCCGGGCCGCATAGTCCCCCTGGAAATGCAACGCCCGCAGGAGCTTCCACGCGGCATCCAGGTTTGCCGGATCGGCGCGCAACGCCTTCTCGTAAGCGGCGACCGCCTCGGCGATCGGCCCCGGCTGTGGCCTTCCCCCCTGGGCTCCCTGGGCACGGCGGGACCACGCGGCATCCCCCGCGGCCAGGGGGTCCTGCCAGGCGGGCGCGGCGACGGGGAGGAGGAGGAGAAGGACGGCGAGAGAAGGAAAGACGCGGCGGGAGACCATGACGCAAGATTGTACCCCGGTGCCGCGGCGCGACGACTCGCTTCCCCTTGACACGCCGGACTTCATCGTGCCGGTCGATGAGGAGCCCGGCGCCGGCCTCGCCGCCACCCTCACCTCGTTCCCGGG
>DIHE01000047.1:0-344 GCA_002420005.1 Holophagales bacterium UBA5704
AGCTGCCGGGGCGGATGAGGGCGGCGGAGAGAGCCGAAACCGGTGCGTTTGGCCACGGAGGGGAGGGGGATGGCGACGTGTTTAAGGCAGCCGAAGAGTAAAAGGATGGCACCTACTCTGGTGGGCACCTACTCTGGTTGGCTGCCGTTCGCGGAAGCCTGACGCTACAACCGAGGCTCCCCGCCGATCTCTACTCGTTGAGCGGCGCTCGCCGCCGCCAGGCGGAGGTGTGCCCGGTCGGCCTTGAGAGGGGGTCACTGAGGACACGAGGCCGGGCCACAAACTGGCTGTGGGGTCAGCTGCCGGGGCGGATGAGGGCGTCGGAGAGAGCCGAAACCGGTGCG
>DIHE01000047.1:611-3133 GCA_002420005.1 Holophagales bacterium UBA5704
TAAAAGGATGGCACCTACTCTGGGCACCTACTTTGGGCTCGATTCCGCTCGCCCGCCGGCGCGCGTCCACTGACAAACTCTCTCCCGGCTCAGCGGGCACCAGCGGGGAGATCAGAAGAGGAGAATGGAACCAGCACCAACCGGAATCCAATGAACCTGGGGATCTCCCTCGGGTCCTCCCCTTGTCGGACGGCGCAGCGCGCGTGCCTGGAGTCCTCGTCGGCCGCACCCCCACGCAACTCATGAGAGCGATCTCCGCGAAGATCTTCCCGTCCGTCGGTCGGATCATAGGGATAGTAGGGCCAGCTCACGAAGCTCCGCGTCCGCGTCCATTCCCAGACGTTGCCGGCCATGTCGCTGCAACCATAGGGAGAATCCCCCTGGGGAGAGAACGAGCCAACAGGCGTGGTCGTGGCCTTTCGCCGGCTCGGCCAGCTCTCCAGCGTGTTCGCATGTCCCGCCTTCCACACGGCTCCCCAGGGATAGCGGCGCCCGTCGAAGCCTCGCGCCGCTTTCTCCCATTCCGCCTCACTGGGAAGAGTCATCCCTTGCCACCGGGCGTACTCCACAGCGTCGGTCCAGCGCAACCCCACGACGGGGTGGTCCGCATGGCGGTTCCGTACGTGAAAACGGTCTTTCTTCTCGAGCATGTGTCCGCTCACGGCCAGGAACTCGGAAAAGCCGCCCACGGTCACCAGGTGCCTGCCGATGTAGAACGACGGCAGGTAGAGCAGGTGCTGCGGCTGCCCGAGCAGGTACCCGTACCCGTCTTCCTCTTCGAAGCTCCCCATCAGGAACTCTCCGGCCGGCACTTTCACGAGCCCCAGGTCCTCGGGCCGCCCGAGCTCGCACCAAGCCCACGCGGCGGCGTTCTTGAGCGCCGGCTCCCGTTCCTGGCGAGCCCTCTCCAGCACCTGCCGCACGTCCGCATCGAGCGGGACCTTCAGGTCCGCCAAAGCACGGAGCGCCCGGACCCGGACACCCAGGTCCGCTCGCTCGCCGGCCAGGCGCAGGATCTCCGCCAACGAGGGCGGGGCTTGCATCGGTGGCTCAACCATCCCTCGGACCACAGGCAGATCCAAAAGATCCTCCAGCCGCTCGTTCTGGTCGCCCCAGAAATCCGCCAGGGTCCCCACCAAACACTCGTCGAGCTTCGCCCGGTCCTTGGGTAAATCGATCTTGCCGCGGTGGTGCATCAGGGCGATCAAGGATGCAAGGAGCGGCGTCCTCGCGACTTGAAGGAGGTCCGCGCGAGTCGCCAAGGTCTGCCAGAGTTCCCCGGTCTGCACCGCCGCCTTGGCGAGGGCTTCCGACTCCGCCACCTGAAGCGGGCCCGGAGAAGGGTTGGATCCCAGCCGATTGACGTTCAGGGTGCGCAGCACCTCGCTGTACCAGCCGCCGATTAACCGCCGGACGTCATCCCTTGTGAAAGGCTGGATCTCATACGTACGGAATCCGGGAAGATGGTTGTGCCAGGCAGAGGTACGGCACGTGATCACATAGTGGTTGTCCGGGTACTGGCCGGCCAGCCGCTCGATCTCTTCGGCAGCCCACGCACGGCGCTTTTCGTCGAGCACCTCGTCGAGCCCGTCGAGCAGGACCAGGCAGCCGCCACCCCGCAGCCGGCGCTCCGGAAAGTTGGCGGGAACCTTCTTCAGAGGCACCGACTGCGCCAGCAGAGCCAGCAACGAGCCGGCCCCTTCGGACCCCAGCTCCCGCAGGGGGGCGAACAGAGGGAAGAGCTGGCCGAGGCGGGCGCGCAGGGGGTGCCACGGATGATCGGTGAAGACGAGGACCAGATAGTCGAGGAGCGTCGACTTACCTGCCCCGGGACTCCCAAGGATCACCAGGCGCTTCTCCCCGGGCTGGAAGATCTCGTTCCAGTGGTGCTGCGGTCCGTCCCCTCCCGCTGCGGCCTCCCCCAGGGTGACGTAGACCTTCTGGAGGCGCGGCGGATGCAGGTTGGCCGAGTTGTCGACCCCGATGAGCTTGAGCCATCGGTGTTCCTCCGCCAGCGCCGGCAGATAGCGCGTCGAAAACCGCCAGCGCTGACGGCCCAGATATCTCTGAAGGCGGTTGCCGGCCCAGAAGATCAAGACCAGGGCCCCCACGAGCACGCCAGTCACCACGATGACGAGCACGATCGCGACGGGATCATTCATGAGGTCCGATTCTGGCACAACTCCTTGTGGGGCCGTAAACGGACCCGGCCCCTCGCGGGCCGACATCCACGAAGAAAGTTGGGGGAGAAGTGTAAGAATCGACCCCCGGAATACGACTTTCTAAGGGGCATGAGTCGCCATCTCCGTTTCATCCCCGCCGGCGGAGCCCTCGTCGAGGTCACCTGCCGCACCCTCCAGGGGCGCCTTCTGTTGTGCCCTTCCCCGCAGCTCAACGACATCATCCTCGGCGTCCTCGGACGCGCCCAACGCGAGTACCCCTTGGAGATCGTGGCCTACGTCGTGGTCTCGAGCCACTACCACCTCCTCCTGCGGGTGCACCACGCCAAGCAGCTCTCGGAC
>DIHE01000036.1:0-29217 GCA_002420005.1 Holophagales bacterium UBA5704
TATGCCGGCCCCAAGCGCGAGCTCCGGTCGCTGCCTTTGGTTCCTGACCCGGTTCCCGAGCTGGTGGATTGGCTTCGCTGAGGGTCTGCCACTCGGCGGGGGTGTCCGGATGCTGGATTCAGTTGACCAGATCGAGTTGTCGAGGCGGCAGCGGCCTCGGGAGGGGCGTAGCGGTGAGGTTGCGGCTGCACTGAGGGCCCTCGCATTCGCTGCGTCTGAGGAGGACGCCGAGGTTGCATACCATCGGGTCCTGTTTGCGGTCGGCAACAACCATGGAGGCAGCTACTTCCCCATCGTCCTGGATGCCATCCCCTTTCTTGGTGAGGTACTCGGTGGCGGAACACGGTTTGGTCGGGCGCGAGCGCTTGACGTCCTTATCGACCTCATCAGTTCGTTCGAGCCGGATCCAGAGATCCTGGTGCAGGAGGGGCTTCGGCCTGATGAGCTTCCTGGCATGCTCCACGCCAGTGTCGATCGCCTTCGCCCCATTCTTCAAGTGCTGGCGACTGACTCGGCGGTGCCCGAATTGCAGAGGCTGGCGCGAGAACTGATTGACAGCCTGGACGAGGACTAGCTTCCAGGGCCGCTTCGGCGGCCTCTGGGGCGACGATGGCGGTGAAAGGGGGTCCATGCCGAGCAGATCGCAGGCGGCTTGCACCTCCGGGCGGCCGGGGAGGCGGTCCCTTCCAGGGAGATGCCGGCGCGGGAGGTCTGTTCGGTTTCGTTGAGGGAGGAGGCGAGGCCTCCGCGGGCTTGCCTGCTGCGAAGGCCTGCGGCGTGCTCCCTGACTTGATCTCCGAACTACCCCGTAACTACAATGCCCTAGTGGGTGTGCTGAGCTTCCGATGGGACCCGGCCAAGAATTCAGCCAACCGCCGGAAGCATCACTCCGAGGAGGAGGACCGCTTCCTCCTGCTTGGTCTGAGCTCGCAGCTTCGAACCCTGGTGGTGTGCCACTGCTACAAGGAAGCCACCGACGTCATCCGCATCATCTCCGCACGGAAGGCCGATCGGGCAGAGCGAGAGCAGTATATGAGGAGGAGCCGCTCATGAGGACGAGCTACGACTTCACCGGGGCACGCCGGAATCCGTTTGCCAAGCGCCTGAAGAAGCAGGTCACCATTCGCGTGGATGTTGCCACCCTCGATTATTTCAAGGGACTTTCCGAGGACTTGGCGATCCCTTACCAGACCCTCATCAACCACTACCTGCAGGAGTGCGCCGCGGCTGGCAAGCGGCCTTCCATGACGTGGAAGGCCGCAGGCCGGAACCGGGTGGCAGAGGTGGTATCGCCGCGGTGAGGGATCATCCGCAATCCCGCCGGGTCTAAACAAAGAGGTCGCGTCGGATGTCGTCGGCCACGTATGGCTCCTGTCGGCGCCGACCGATCTCGCCCCATCGGCCTGCCGCCCGCCCCCTGGGAGCGCTGGCGTCTCGCCGGCATTCAAGTGAACGGGCCGAAGGCCCGGCCTCTCTTGGTATCAGGCCCGCCAGTCTGCGATACAATGACGAAGGCGGAGTCGCGGGTAAGGGGGCCATGCGGATCACAGGCTCACCGCGGAGACGTTTCGAGAGTCGACGCTTCCACGCATGACGGATGTGGTCGCTCGGCGAGGAGCGATAGGCTGAAGACGAGATGCGAGCCGATTACAAGAGGTCTGATTTTTCCAGACTCGAACGCGGGAAGTTCTACGCGGTGGTCGCGGAAGGGACTTCTGTCGCCTTGCTTGAGCCGGCGCTTGCAAAGGCGGTCCCTACCTCGGAAGCGGTCAACGAAGCGTTACGTGAGTTTCTGAGCTTGGCGGAGACGGCTGCTCGCCGCGCCAAAGCGCGCCGCTGAACGCGGTCAGCGGGCGATCCGAGCGCGAGCGCGCCCTTGGGATTGCGCCAGATCCGGACAGGTTCCAGGGAAAAATCAGTCATCGTGCAAGCCAAGCGCCTCACGTCTGACTTTTTCGCAGGCACCTGTACCAGGGAGTCCTCAGATGACGGCAACTTCCACTCTAGAGTTCTCCAATGATCGCCCCTTGTCGAGCAAGTCCGACGACAAACTGAATCGCGCGCCGTTCGCAGAGCGTGTGGCGGGGGTGCTGCGCGGGCTGCCGAAGGGTGAGGGTTTGGTCGTCGGAATTCATGGACCGTGGGGGGATGGCAAGACGACGGTCCTGAACCTGCTCCAAGCCGATTTGGCCGCGGACGAAGCGACGGCCACAGTTGTATTCAATCCGTGGCGGTTCACCGACGAACCCGCGATGCTCGCTGGGTTCTTCCGTGTGCTGGCGGGCGTCATCCGCGCGAAGTTGACGACGAGGGGCGAGGACATCGCCGGTTTGGTCGAGAAGATTGGACGCTACGCCAGCGTCGTGAATGACCGTTTCGGCAGAGCCGGTGATATCGCGGGGGCTATGGCCGAGCCGAGCCTTGAAGATCTGCGCAGCCGGCTCTCGGAAGTGCTCGCCAAGGCCGACAAGCGGCTCGTTGTCCTCGTGGACGATATCGACCGCCTCGACAAGCACGAGACGCACACACTGTTCCGGCTCATCAAGGCGTGTGCCGACTTCCCCAATGTCTGCTACGTCCTCGCCTTTGACGACGTGGCCGTGGCCAAGTCGCTTGGCGAGCGGTACGGGGCGGGCGACGAGGCGTCCGGCAGAGCCTTCTTGGAGAAGATCATCCAAGTGCCCTTGAAGCTCCCGATCGCGATGAAAGAGGATTTGCGGTCGCTATGCTTCCAGCAGGTCGATCTGGCGCTCAGCGCGGCAGAAATCGAGCTGACCAGGGAGGACGGGGGTAGCTTTGTTTCGGGCTTCGATCGCGGCATCTCAATCCGGCTCGACACGCCCCGCGCGGCGAAGCGGTACGGGAACGGGTTGATGTTCGCACTGCCGATGCTGAAGGGCGAAGTCAACATTGTGGACTTGCTCTTGATCGAGGCGGTGCGGGGGTTCTACCCGGCGATCTACGACATTGTTCGTGCCAATCACGAGGAATTCTCTGGCGTGGAGTCGGAGCACCGGCGACGAGGTAACGACGGCCCTCTCGCCGCGGCGCTCTTGAAGCCGGTGGTCGATGCTCTGTCATCTGAGGAGCAAGAGGCGATCAAGTCGCTCCTCAAGGGCCTGTTCCCGAGGCTCGGCAATGCATACGGGGGCGGAGGCTACGGAAGCAGCTGGCTATCGCCTTGGGGGAAGGCCAAGCGGATCAGTTCGCCGGACTATTGTCCACGGTACTTTTCGTACAGTGTCCCCAAGAGCGACGTGCGCGACTCGGAGATGGACGCGCTGTATGCGAAGGCTGCCAAAGAAGCGGCGGCCGAGGTTGGCAAGGACATTGCTGCGTTTTTTACAGGCGGGAAGGCGAAGCGGGTCATCGAGCGGATGCGGCAGAACGAAGAAGGCGCGCCGCCCAACGCGGTGGCCTCGCTTTGTGTGGCCATCGCCGAAAGCGCGAAGCATATCCCTAATCCGCCCGCTTTCTACCATTTCGCCGAGCCGGTGTCGCAGGCGGGCATCCTGATCTCGCACTTGCTCCGCCGGCTTCCCACCGGGGAGCCGAGAGTGACGCTGGCGAAGCAAGTGATCGAGGCCGCTGATCCGCTTTGGTTCGGTGCCGAAGTTCTCGGCTGGCTTCACGTGACCGACGATGCTGATAAGGCCGACAGCAACACGCTGACGAAGGACGAAGTCAAGGAGGTCGGCAAGGCACTCGTCGAGCGCATCAAGGCTCGCGCGGCAACTGGTGAACCGCTATTCAACGTGGACGTGTCACAAGAGCAATCGCTGCTGTACGAGTGGTGGCGCGTCGAAGGTCGAGAGCCGGTTCAGTCGCACCTTTCGTCTGTGTTCGCGAAGGACCCCAAGAGCATCGCCTTGTTCTTGCAGGCGATGGCCCCTCGGTCCTGGGGTCAAGACAACGTGTTGCCGCGGGTTGGTGAACTGGGCGGAAATCAACTCAAGAACATCAAGTTGCTCTACGACCTGGACGCGCTCGCCCAGCTCATCCGTCAGCACCTGCCAGGCGACTTTGAGAGTCCGGAGTGGTTTCCGGACAACAGAACTCCGGTCGAGCAGAGGTTGGTCGAGCAGTTCATGTTTGTCTATAGCAAGTGGGAGAAGGAAGGCGAACCACCGGCCGGTGGCGGAGGGAGTGACGACGAACCCCATGAGGGACGATCCGCTGAAGCTGTTGGTGAACATAGGAAGGATCTGGCCGCCGAACAAGCTGATGCAGCGGACGCCTCGCGGCTCAAGCTTGGTTCCGAGAAGAAAAGCTAGGCATCGCTTTCCAGCAGGCACCTGTGCCTTGCGGCAAGGTTTCTCGCGGCCTGTCAGGCCGCGGTCAGGGATCGCTTTCATGACCCAGGGCGTCGGCCTTCGGCCGAAGCCCTGGGCTCCGCTCTCTCGGCCCGTTGGGCCGGCGCTCTGCCCGGTCACCAGCGGCAATGGCTTGGCGATCTGACCTAACAAATCCGCGGCAACTGTTCCCCCATCTGCAGCGGCACCACCCGGTGGCCGCCGATCGCCGTCTTTGCCACCAGCAGGCCCGGGTGCTCCGCGGTCACCCGGCCGATGATCGCCGCGTCTTTTCCCAGAGGATGGCCGCGCAGGGCCTCCAGGGCCGCTTCGGCGGCCTCGGGGGCGACGATGGCGGTGAGCTTTCCTTCGTTGGCGACGTAGAGGGGGTCCATGCCGAGGAGATCGCAGGCGGCTTGGACTTCCGGACGGACGGGGAGGGCGGTCTCTTCCAGGGTGATGCCGACGCGGGAGGTGTGGGCGATTTCGTTGAGGGAGGAGGCGAGGCCTCCTCGCGTGGGGTCGCGCAGGACGTGGACGCCGGGGGTGGCGGCGAGGAGGGTGGCGACGAGGTGGGCCAGGGGGGCGGTGTCGCTCTCCAGGCGGGTTCCGAACTCCAGGCCCTCGCGCACGCTCATCACCGCCATGCCGTGATCTCCCAGGGTTCCGGAAATCAGGACGACGTCGCCGGGGCGGGCGCGGTCGGGGCCGATGTCGAGGCCGTCGGCGAGGACTCCCACGCCGGCGGTGGTGATGTAGCAGCCGTGGCCATGCCCCTTGTCGACCACTTTCGTGTCGCCGGTGGTGATCGCCACGCCGGCTTCCCGCGCCGCTGCGGCCATGCGGTCGACGATCGCTCCCAGGGTCTGGAGCGGCAGGCCTTCTTCGAGGATGAAGGCGGCGGAGAGGTAGAGCGGCCGGGCGCCCATCATCGCGAGGTCGTTCACCGTGCCATGCACCGCCAGCTCGCCGATCGAGCCTCCCGGGAAGAAGAGGGGATGGACGACGTAGGAGTCGGTGGAGAAGGCGAGGCGGCCGGCGGGGGCGGGGAGGACGGCGGCGTCGCCGAGCCTCGCGAGGGCGGTGCTGGCGAAGGCGGGCACGAAGAGGTGCTCCACCAGATCCGCGGACAGCCGGCCGCCGCCGCCGTGGCCGAGGACGACGTTGGGGTAGTCCCGCAACGGCAGCGGACAGCTCCAGGTCAGAGGATCGATCACGGTGCGGAGGTCTCCGCGGTCAGGAAACGGCCATAGTTGTAATAGGCGGCGCAGGCGCCTTCCGACGAGACCATGGTGGCCCCCAGCGGGGTGCGCGGGGTGCATTCCTTGCCGAAGGCCGGGCACCGGCTCGGCTTGAGCACGCCGCGCAGCACCTCGCCGCTGCGGCAGAGCGGCGATTCCTGGGCCTGGATGGCCCCGGTGTCGAAACGGACCTCGGCGTCGAAATCGCGGTATGCCGCGCTCAACCGCCAGCCGGAGGCGGGGATGACGCCGATGCCGCGCCAGGCGCGGTCGGTGACCTCGAACACCTCGGCGAGGAGCTTCTGCGCCGGCTGGTTGCCGGCGGCGGTGACGACCCGTTCGTAGGCATTCTCGACCCGCGCTTCGCCCGCTTCGAGGAGCTGGACGGTGCGGCGGATGCCTTCGAGCACGTCGAGCGGCTCGAAGCCGGTGACCACGATGGGCACGTGGAAGCGCTCGGCGAGCGGCGGATATTGCCAGGTGCCCATGATGCTGCACACGTGGCCCGCGGCGAGAAAGGCCTGGACGCGGTTCTGCGGCGCGGTGAGGATCGCCTCAATGGCCGGCGGCACGAGCACGTGGGAGACGAGCATCGAGAAATTGGCGAGCCCCTGCTGTTTCGCCAGATGGACGGCCATGGCATTGGCCGGCGCGGTGGTCTCGAAACCCAAGCCGAAGAAGACGACCTGGCGATCCGGCCGCTCGCGGGCGAGGTTCACGGCGTCGAGCGGGGAGTAGACGGTGCGCACGTCGCCCCCTTCGCTCTTGACGCGGAACAGGTCTTTGCCGCTCCCCGGGACGCGCAGCATGTCGCCGAAGCTGCAGAAGGTGACCTCGGGGCGCGCGGCGATGGCGAGGGCGCGGTCGATCTGCTCGACCGGGGTGACGCAGACCGGGCAGCCGGGGCCGTGGATCAGCTCGATCTCCGGCGGCAGGATCTGGTCGATGCCGTTGCGCAGGATCGAGTGGGTCTGGCCGCCGCAGACCTCCATGATCGCCCAGGGCCGGGTGGTGAGGCGACGGATCTCCGCGGCCAGGCGTTGGGCGGTGGCGCCGTCGCGAAACTCGGTCAGGTAGCGCATCGCAGCACCTCCGGCTCAGTGCGGCCCGGGCACGCCGAGCTCCTCCTCCAGCAGACCCAGCTCGCGGAACTGGCGCAGCGTCTCGGCGGCGGAGGCTTCGTCGACGAGGCTGATGGCGAAGCCGACGTGGACGATGGCGTAGTGGCCCACCGCGGCGTCCGGCAGGTAGGCGAGGCAGACGTCCTTTTCGATGCCGGCGAAGCTCATCCGGGCCATGCGGGTGCCCATGGCTTCGTAGATCGTCTCAATGCGGCCGGGTACGGCGAGACACATGGTGCTCCTCCTCCCAGATCATGACGCGATTGTTTCCCGAATCGGCCACCGCGAGAAGCCCCCCGTTCCAGGCGATCCCGTACGGCCAGCAGAAGGTGTCCGCGGCGACCGCCTTCCAGCGGTTCTCGCCGTTGCCCTGGAAGCTCTCCTGGCCGAGCACCAGGCCCGCGGGTGCGGCGGTGGCCGTGGGCGGCTCGGGCCACAGGAGGATGCGGTTGTTCGCGGTGTCCGCCACCGCGAGGCGGTCGTCGCAGACCGCGGCGCCGTAGGGGAAGCGCAGCGTGGTGGCGCTCTGCGGTGCGTATTGCGATTCGAAGCCCACCGCGAGGCCGGTCTGGCCGAGGGCGAAGTCCGCGGGCCGGTCGGCGCGCGGGGTCTCGCGCCAGCCGAGGACGCGGTGGTTGCCGGCGTCCGCCACGTAGAAGCCGCCGGCGCCGCCCGCGAGGGCGTGTGGCCAGCGGAAGGAATCCGCGCCGAGCGGGCCGCCGCGGTTCTCCGCGTTGTCGCGGAAGGACGGCTGGCCGAGCACGAGATCGGCCGGCCGGTCCTCGCGGGGCAGGCCGTGCCAGCCGAGGACGCGGCGGTTGCCGGTGTCGGCCACCCAGAGGAGGCCGTCGATCCAGGCGAGACCATACGGCCAGTAGAGCGTATGGGCATCCACCGGGCCGCCGCGGTTCGGCTCGATGGCGCGCGGGTCCGGCTGGCCGAGGACGAAATCGGGGGGCGTGCCGGAGGCGGTCGGGACGGTGGTCCACCCGGCGATGCGGTGGTGCCAGGCGTCGGCGACGAGGAGGGTGCCGTCGACGATCAAGGCGGCGGTGGGGAGGTGGAACCCGGCCTCGGGGCCGCGGCCGGCGGCGCGCGCGCCTTCGGTGGTGAAGTCGGGCTGGCCGAGCACCACGTCCGCCGGCTCGCCGTCCGCGCCCGCGCCGGGCAGCCGGTTCCAGAGCAGGACCCGGTGATTGCCCGAATCGACCACCACGATCCGCCCGGACGGCTCCGCCGCGGCCGGGTCGAGATCGAGAAAGACCCCGCGCGGCGCATAGAGCGTCGTCGCCGACGGGTGCGCGTCCGGCAGGGCGAGCCCGCCGGGGGACGCGGCGCCGAGGCGGCAGCGGGGCCGGAGGTGGAGGGCGGAGGAGAGGGCCGGGGCGGTCACCGGGGCCGCACCAGGATCCGGCCCTGCTCGATGCGCAGCGGGAAGGTCTCCAGTTGCGCCTGGGGCGCGGTGAGGCACTCGCCGGTGCGGCCGTCAAAGCGGAAGCCATGCCAGGGGCAGGTCAAGGTGCCGGCCTCGCGATCGACGAGCCCGCCGTCGAGCGGCAGGCCCATGTGGGCGCACGCATTGCGGAAGGCCTGCACGACGTCGCCGAAGCGCAGCAGCAGCAGGCTCGCCGCCTCGCAGTCGAAGCGCAGCGGCTTGCCGTCCTCCAGCTCGGCGGCGAGGGGTCCTTCGATCCAGCCGTTGCGGTCACCGCCGCGGCGCAGGCTGTCCAGGGAGACGAAGGCGGGCGTGGGCTCGCCGGTGACCGGCTCGACGGTCTCGATCTCGGGGACGTGGGCGCGCAGCGCCTCCTCGATTGAGTTGCGCAGGGTCACCGCGGACATCGAGCAGCCATGGCAGGCGCCGGTGAGCCGGATGCGGGCGGTGGTGCCGACGACCTCCACCAGCTCGGCGTCGCCGCCGTGCGACTGCATGTAGGGGCGGACCTCGTCGAGCACCCGCTGCACCCGCGGCGTCAGGTCGGCTTTGACCAGGCCGTGCATGGAGAACAGCGCGTAGACGCCCGGATCGTCGACCAGGGAGAAGAGCAGCTCGCGGCCCCGTTCGTCGGCCTTCAGGGTGCGGATGATGGTGGCGAGCCCTTCGCGGTGGAAGGCTTCGACGGCGCGCTTGAGCTCCAGGGCGCGCTCGCGGGCCGCGGGGTCGAGGCCTTCGAGGCGCGCGTGGGCGGTGTCGACGCGCTCGGCGAGGGCGGTGAGGTCGTTGCCGCCTGCGGTGGGTTCGTGGCTCATCCGGCCTCCGGGGTCTGCACCGGCTCGTAGCGCTCGCGCTGCTCCAGGACCTCCTCGGTCTTGCGGGCGAGGAGATCGGCGAAGGCGGCGCGGGCGAGGTGGAGCAGCAGGTCTTCGACCGTCCGCGCCGCGGCGGCAGCGGCGGCGGGTGCCGGCGCCGGCCGGCGGGCGAGCGCTTCGAGGACGAAGGCGGCGCCCGCGGCGTTGTCGAGCAGGAAGTCCTCGAAGATCCGGCGGGTGAAGTCGTCGAGCCAGATCCCTTCGCCGTGCGGGGCGGCGCGCAGGCGCTCCAGGGCCGGCTCGGGTCCGCCGTTGCGCTGGATGATCCGCTCGGCGAAGCGCTCGACCGCGGTGGCGAGGAGGACGTCGAACTGCTGGCGGCGGTAGTTTTCCATGGGACGGACTCTAGTCGACGCGGCTTCCCGCGGCGGCGATCTTCTCGTTGATCTGCTGCGCCTGCTCCAGGGCGGCGGCGGCGAGGCCGGGCTCGCCGTGCCAGTGGAAGAGCTTGTGCGCCTCCTCCAGCTTGTGCAGCGCCGGGCTGAAGATGCCGAGATGGGCGAGGGCGTTCGCCTGGTTGTGCAGGATGCGCGCGTGGCCGAGGGGATCGAGGGCGCGCGGGCGCGCCGCCAGCAGCTCCTCGTAGATCTCCACCGCCTGCGCCAGGTTCTCCTCCGGATGCGAGGAGGGGAGGTAGACGAGGGCGTTGGCGAGGTTGAGCTGGACGCTGGCCCATTCCTCCGGCTGCGCCTCGCGGTCGTAGACGCGCAGCGCCTCGCGAAACGCCTGCACCGCCACCGCCATGCGCAGCGGTGCGCCCGGGCCGGCCATCGGCAAGGTCAGATAGGCGAGGCCGAGGTTGCTCTGCGCGAGACCGTAGGCGGCAGGATCGCTCTCCGCGCTGAGGCCGGCGTGCACCGCCTCCTGGTAGGCGTCGATCGCCGCCAGCAGGGCCGGCCGCGAGGTGCCCGCCTGCTGATGGAGGCAGAGCGCCAGGGAGAGCTGCAGCGAGGCGCGCAGGCCGGGAAGCCGGGCGTCCGCCGCCAGGGCCAGGGCCTCGCGCAGATGGGCGACGGCCGCCTCCTCGTCCGTCTCGACGCGCGCCAGCTCGCCGAGGAGCTGGGCGGCGAGGAGGGGCGAGATCGGCCGTGCCGCGGCGGCGCCCTCCGCCAGCACCATGTGGGCCGCCGCGGCGTGCCCGTCGCCGAGGAGCCCGGCGGCGGTCACCAGGGCGAGGAGGGCGGCCACCTCGGGGCGGCGCGCCGCCAGGGGCGGTGGCGGATCGTCGCCGAGGCCGTGAAACCAGGCCGCCGCCTGGGCGAGCTGGCGCAGGTCCCCCTGGGTGCTCGCGGCGAGGGCGGTCCATCCGTCGTCGTCCGGGGCGAGGACGAAGCGGTTGTAGGCGGCGAAGGGGCCGGCGTCCGCGGTGAGTGCCTCCAGGGCCGCCTCGGTGCGGCCGGCGAAGGCATGGCCGGCGAAGGCCCAGGAGGCGGGGAGGGGGGCGGCGGCGTCGCCGGTGAGCAGGGCGCGGCGGGCGGTGTCCGCGTCGGCCCCCGCGGCCGGCGGCAGCACCAGAAAGCCGGCGGGGAGCGGAAAGACGCCGAGCGGCTGCACCGGACCCTCGGACGGATCGGGCAGATCGAGGAGGAGGCTCATGCCGGGGCTCCGCCGGTGGGTGCCGGATCTGCGGCCTGTCCTGCGGTCAGGGCGACGCGCAGGGCGGCCTCCCGGTCGTCCCAGATCGCCGGATAGACCCCCGGCGCGACGTCGGGCGGGATCACCTCGGTGAGCAGGACGGAACGATCCCCCCGGGCATTGCGCCGCTTGAGCAGCAGGCCGCCCGCGCCCGGGCCGCGCAGGGGGAGGAGCCACATCTCCCGGCCGCGCACGCTCGCCACCAGAAGATCGCCGGGGAAGCAGGCCGCGGCGACCTCGGAGGTCACCCGCAGATACCCCTGGCCGGTGAGCTCCACCGCGAAGGGGCTCATGCGGCGACTCCGTCGAGCTCGGTGAGGAGGAGGTCGCAGAGGCGCTCCAGGGCGGCGGCGACCGGCGGCGAGAGGGGATCTCCCAACTGGAGCGAGGCGGCTTCGATGAGATAGACGGTGACCTGCCGCGGCATCTCGTCCTTGAGCAGCCAGTGCGCGAAGGCGAGCGCGTGGTCCCAGCGGAAGGCGTGCAGGTTGAGACCGGCGAGCGGAGGAAGCTGCTCGACCTCGGAACCCGGCAGCCGGAACAGACTGCCGGGCTCGGAGCCGCTGGTGCAGGCATCGACCAGGATGACGTGGGGGACGCCGCGCATCTGGAACGCGACGTCCATCCCTCCCGTGCCGCCGTCGGCGCAGCGCACCCCCGGCGGCAGGCCGCGCTCCCAGAGGCGGCGCACCAGCACGGGGCCGACGGCGTCGTCTCCGCGCAGGAGATTGCCGCACCCGATGATCAGGGTGTGAGGGCGCTCGGCCGCGCTCATCCCGTCTCGCCGACCCGGAACTGCGACAGCTCGCGGCCGGACTTGCCGTCGTACACGTGCACCGTGCACACCAGGCAGGAGTCGAACGAGCGCGCCACGTGGCCCATCTCCACCGGATCGGACGGATCGGTGATGCGGCTGCCGATGAACGACTGCTCCATCGGGCCGCGGGTGCCGATGCGGTCGCGCGGGCCGATGTTCCAGGCGGTCGGGGTGACCACCTGATAGTTCTCGATCTTGCCGTTGCTGATCACGATCCAGTCCGACAGGGAGCCGCGTGCGGCCTCGGTGGAGCCGAAGCCCCGCCCTTCGGCATGCTCGACGGGCTTGGTGTAGAAGCGGTCGTGCAGCTCCAGCGCGTCGAGCCAGCGGCGCGCCAGCTTGACGTATTTGCAGGCCTCGTGCATGCGGGCCATCACCCGGACGAGCACGCTGGGGCCGGCGGTCTTGATCGCGTCGAGGAAGAGCGGGTCGTAGTCCTGGTGCGCCGCGGCGTCCGGGCGGCCGGCCGCCACCTGGCGCGCGAGCGGGCCGACCTCGAGCGGCATCGCCCCTTTGCCGGGCACTTCATAGCGCGGCGATTTCGCCCAACTGTATTTCCCCTGCTTGTGCCCCTCGGCGGGATCGATGGGATCGGTCTCGCCGTGCCACGGGTGCAGGAACTTGTCGCCGCGGTAGAACGAATGCGCCGTGTCCTCGCGCACGTTCAGGTGGTCGAAATCGTGATAGGCGTTGCCGTCGTAGACCGCGGCGCGATTGATCAGTGCCGCGTTGCGCCCTTCGATCGTGGGGTTTTCATACAGCTCCGGCTGGAAATAGGTGCCGGTGGCGAGATAGGCGCCGCAGCCGGCGCCGAATTTGTCGAGGCCGGCGCGCTGGGCGAAGCGCAGGAAGAGGCCGCAATCGGAATTGCGCTGCGCATCATTCTCGTCCGCCCAGGCGAGCACGTCGGCCCAGGTCTTGTTCTCCAGCCAGCGGTCGACCGAGCAGCCGAGCCACTGCTTCTCCAGCCACTCGCGCTGCCAGTAGTCGAGGATCGAAATGGCGCGGGTGACGTCGGAGAGCGTCGGCGCGCACATCACACCGCCGGGGATCATGAAGCTCGAATGCGGCCACTGGCCGCCGAACAGGGCATAGACCTCGATCGGCTTGCCGGAGAGCGTCACCCCGGGCTCGTAGCTGGTGCCGACGAACGGCGCGAAGCGGCGCACGATCTCGTCGTACTCCGCGAGGCCGGCGTAATTCTTGTTCGTCAGGTCGATCGCGAAAAGGGCATAGAACCAGCGCGGGATCGAGAGGAGCGTCTCGCAGGCCTGGGCGATGTTGCGCACCAGCGTGGCATTCTGCGGCACGTGCGTGCGCCAGGCGGTGTCGAGCGCATAGACCGCCTTGTACAGATGGCTGCCACCGCAGATGCCGCAGATGCGCGGCGTGACGATCAGGCCGGCCTGCGGGTCCTTGCCGCGCAGGATGATCTCGAAACCGCGGAACATGCTCGCCTCGGTCCAGGCATCGGAGACGACGCCGTCGTTCAAGGTGATGCGCAGGTCGAGGTCCCCCTCGACGCGGCCGAGCGGGCTGATCCGCAGGTCCTTGGGCATGGGGAGGGTCTGGGTGGATGCCGCCGTCGCCATGGTTCTTTCCTCTCCTCTCTAGACCACGAACATGTCTTCTTTGGCCCACTTGGGGGCGGCGACGCGCGCCGCCGCGGCATGGGCCATGTAGGAGACGTGATCGGTCCCCGACGGGATCTCTTTCGGAATGGTGCCGCTGATCTTCTGCGTCTTGAACACGGTGCCCGGCTTCAGGTCGTGGAAGGGGAACTCCGGCTCGGTGCAGCCGGTGCAGGGCATGCCGGCGCGGGTCTTCGACGACTGGCGGTTCCACAGGATGCGGTTGCACGAGGAGTGGGTGAGCGGGCCGCGGCAGCCCAGCTCGTAGAACAGGCAGCCGGTGCGCGTCCCCTGGCCGAACTCCATGGTGGACTGCTTGTACTCGAAGTACTGCACGCGGGTGCAGCCGGTCTGGGTGAAGCTCTTGAAGAAGGTGATCGGCCGCTGCAGGTCGTCGAGCGCCAGGTCCTTGGCCCGCCCGGAGGCGATGGCCACCAGGATCTGCGTCACCCAGTCCGGATGCGCCGGGCAGCCCGGGATGTTGATCACCGGCAGCCCCCACTTGGAGCGGAAGCCGGCGCCCAGGAAGCCGCCGTGGTTGCGCTTCAGGTACTGGAGGCCCACGTTGTCCACCGGGTTCGGCTCGGTGGCCGGAATGCCGCCC
The DNA here is from genome assembly GCA_002420005.1 of Holophagales bacterium UBA5704. Classification (GTDB taxonomy): domain Bacteria; phylum Acidobacteriota; class Thermoanaerobaculia; order Multivoradales; family UBA5704; genus UBA5704. Next base: position 13,652 of record DIHE01000036.1, read on the forward strand.
CAGCAGGCGCAGTCGCCGAGCGCCACCACGGCGTTGGCCTGGGCGGCGAGCTCGCGCACCCAGTCCTGCATCGGGCGGTCGGCGAACATGTTGAACCGCCCGGTGCCGTTCGGCCCCCGGATGACGGTGCCCTCGAACACGAAGATGTCGAGCTGGGTCTTGCCGCTTGCGAGGTCGTTGAAGATGCGCTTGGCATTGTCCCCCATCTCCATGCCGAGGGAGGGGTGCCAAAGCAGGTTGATCCCGAAATCGGTCACCAGGTCACAGGCGCTGGGTTCCTCCGCATTGAGGAATGACATGGTGTTGCCGCTGCACGCTCCGCCCTGGAGCCAGAGGACGTTCGCCATCGCGCTTTCCCTCCATTTGCAGGGGATCTTGCCCGCCCCGGAGGGGGGCCGCAATAGCAAGAACTTGGTAGGTGGGGGCTATCCCGTCTTCGGCATCAGGATCAGCCCGTGCACCACCGCCGCGCGCACCAGCTCGACCTGGTTGTGGGCGTCGAGCTTCTGCATCAGGTTGGCGCGGTGGCGGGTGGCGGTGTGCGGGCTGATCGACAGGATGCGGGCCACCTCGTGGGTGGTGTGGCCGGCGGCGATGAGCTGCAGCACCTCGCGCTCCCGCTCGGTGAGCGTGGAGCGTTCCCCTTCGAGCGAGGCGATGCGCGCGGCGTCGAGGCTGCGGCTCAGGTAGCGCTTGCCGCGCAGGATGGCGTCCAGCGCCTCGAACAGCTCGTCGTCCATGGCGTCCTTGAGCAGGTAGCCCTGGGCGCCCAGGCCGAGGGCGCGCGCCACGAACTGCTCGTCGTCGTACATCGAGAGCACCAGCACGCGGGCGCGCGATCCCGCGCGGCGCAGGCGGCGCAGCGTCTCCAGGCCGTCGAGCCGCGGCATCGAGAGGTCGAGGATCACCGCGTCCGGCTGGTGCTTGGCGAGGGCGGCGAGCGCCGCCTCGCCGTCGCCGGCCTCGGCGATCACCGCGAAACGGCCTTCGGTCTCGAGCAAGGCGGCGAGGCCGCGCCGCACCAGGGCGTGGTCGTCCACCAGCACGATGCTCCGCCGGCCGTCGGGGGTCAGGGGCATGGCGGCTCTCCCGGGCAGGGCACGAGCACCCGCAGCGCGGTGCCCGCTCCGGGGGTGGAGGTGAGGTCCACGCGGCCGTCGAGCATGGCGACCCGCTCGCGGATGCCGAGCAGGCCGAGGCCGCCGCCGAGGCTGGATTGGGTGGCGTGGACATCGAAGCCGCGGCCGTCGTCGACGACGGAGAGGACGATCTCCTCCCCCCGGTCCTCCAGGGTCACCCGTGCGCGGGCCGCTTCGGCGTGCGCCGCGACGTTGGTGAGCGCCTCCTGGGCGACGCGGAAGAGGGCGGTCTCGACCGGCTGCGGCAGGCGGGCGGAGAAGCCTTGCAGGTCCAGCTCCACGGCGAGGCCGGCGCGGTGCTCCACCTCGGAGGCGAGCTGGCGCAGGGCGACGTCGAGGCCGAGCTGGTCGAGGGCGGGCGGGCGCAGGCGCCGCGCCAGGTCCTTGATCTGGGAAGTCGCCCGGTTCACATGGTCGCGGAGCTGGTCGAGCTGCTCGCGCAGCGTCGGCGGCTCGGCGGGCACCAGGCGGGCCATCACCTGGAGCGCCAGCTTCACCCCCACCAGAGCCTGGCCGGCCTCGTCGTGCAGCTCGCGCGCGATGTGCCGCCGCTCCTCCTCCAGGCGGGTGACGTTGTGCGCCGAGAGCGCCCGCACCTGGCGGCTCTTCGCCTCCACCTCCGAGAGCAGGGCCGCGTTCTCGATCGCCACCGCCGTGGTGTTGGCGAGCGATTCGAGGAACGTCGCATCCTGCCAGGTGAACGGCGGCTGGCCGGCGCCACGGTGCAGCTCGAAGAAACCGAACGGCGCCGTCCCGGCATGGCGCAGGGGGACGCAGAGCGCCCGGCCGATGCCGAAGGTGGCGGCGAGCTCCGGATCGCCGAGGCGGTCGGAGAGGTAGTCGTTGGCGAGATAGGGGAACTCGCTCTCCAGCACCAGCCCGGGCAATCCGTCGCCCGGGCGGAACGTGCGGTGCAGGGCCACCCAGGTGCCGGCGTGCCAGTAGGCGTCGGCGACGAAGAGGCCGGGCTCCTCACCGCGGGCGAGGCCGGCGAGGCCCCCGGAGGCCTTGAGAAAGCGCGCCGCGTGCTCGACGAGGTGGCGCACCAGGGCCGGCGGATCGAGATGCTGGTTGACCGCGGCACTGAACGAGAGGAGGGCTTCGAGGCCGCGCGTCCAGTCCTCCAGACGTTCGAGGAGGAGCGCGCGTTCCAGTCCCACCGTGGCCACCAGTGCCTGGACGTTCGCCGACTCGGCGTCGAGCTGGGTGAAGCTGCCGCCTCGCCGGTCGATCACCAGGAAGGCGCCGAGCGGGCGTCCCTGGTGGTTGAGGAAGGGAAAGCCGAGCAGGTTGCGCCAGCCGCGCGCCGCCGGCGTGCCGGCGCCGCCGGGCAGGATCTGCGTCGGGTCGTTGGCGAGCAGCGGCTGACGGCTCTGCGCCATCCAGAGGAGCAGCCGGTGCACCTCGGGCTCCGGCTCCAGCGGGCGCAGCGCCCCCCATTCCCAGCCGGCGGCGGCCTGGATCGCCTCCTCGTCGGCGACGGCGACGAACGCGCGGGCGGCGCCGAGGCTCGGCGCGAGCTGGCGGGCCAGGGCCTGGATGAGCTGGTGGCTGTCGAGCTCCGCGGCGATCGCGGCGGCCGAGGCGCGCAGCGGCTCGACGGCGCGCAGAAGGGAGGCGGTGCCGTCGTCCGCGGCGCGCGCCTGGGGCACGGGTCAGGAGCCCCCGGAGGCGGGCCACCCGGCACGGCGCTCGGCGAGCCAGGCGAGCCATTCCGGAAAGCCCTCGCCCGTCCGCGCCGAGGTGAACAGCACCGGGCGGCCGGGGCAGACGGCTTCCAGGTTCGCCAGGAGCGCCGCGCGGTCGAGGTCGCAGGCGGCGGCGAGGTCGTGCTTGGTGATCACCGCGAGATCGGCGGAGTGGAAGATGCCCGGGTATTTGAGCGGTTTGTCCTCGCCCTCGGTGACCGAGAGCATCACCACGCGCAGGCTCTCGCCGAGGTCGTAGCTCGACGGGCAGACCAGGTTGCCCACGTTCTCGATGAACAGGAAGTCGTAGTCCGCCACGTCCCAGCCGGCGAGATGGCTCTCGATCATCTCGGCTTCCAGGTGGCACCGCCCGTGGGTGTTGATCTGGCGCACCGGCGCGCCGCTCGCGGCGAGGCGGCGCGCGTCGTTGTCGGTCTCCAGGTCGCCGACCAGGGCGGCGACGCGGGTGCCGCGCTCGAGCAGCTCTTTCAGGGTGCGTTGCAGGAACGCGGTCTTGCCGGTGCCCGGGCTGGAGACGAGATTGACCGTGAACACACCGGCGGCGGTGAAGCCGTCGCGCAGGCGGCGGGCCAGCAGGTCGTTCTTGTTGAGGATGTTCTGGCGGATCTCGACGATGCGTGTGCTCACGGTGCCTCCTCGGCGCTCGCGGCCCCGCCGGCATCATCGCACACGGCGGTTTCGATTTCGAGCGATTCGATCTGCAGCTCCCGGCCGCGCCGCACGTCGCCGGTGGGCCGTCCGCACTGCGGGCAGCGGAAGAGCTGGACCCCGGCGAGCTCGCCCTCCTGCCGGCAGTCCGGGCAATAGACGACCACCGGCTGCTCGACGAGGTCGAGGCGGGAGCCGGCGAGGGAGGTCTCGGCGGTGGCGATCTCCCAGCAGAAGGTGAGCGCGCCGGTGGCGACTCCGGAGAGGGCGCCGACGACCACCTGCACCGCGACGACCCGCTGCGCTCCCGCCCGTGTCGCCGCCTCGGCGGCGGCCTCCACCAGGGAATAGGCGATCGACAGCTCGTGCATCCGGAAACGGCCGTGCGCGCGGGCTCAGGACGTTTTCATGTCACGCCCGTACCGTTTGGCGACGAGCAGGACGAACTGCAGGACCGGTTGGATCTCCGGATCGCGGAGCGAGCGCAGCAGGCCGAGCAGGCCGAGCGCCGGCTGGGCGCGGCCTTCCATCTCGTCGCGCGCGTCGGCGACGCTGCGCCCGAAGCGGGCCAGCGCATTGACCGTCTTCGGCTCGAACATCCCCGCCTCGGAGAGGAGCTGGCCGGCCTCAATGAGCCCGGGCAGGGTGGCGGCCATCCGGCCGAGCTGGGTGGTGTCGACGTCGGGCATCGCCTGGCGCAGGTCGGCGGCCCCGGCGGCCATCGACTCCGCCATCGCGTCGGCGCGGCGCAGAAAGCCGTCGAGCGCATCCAGGAGGAAGGTGATCATTTCCATCTTGCCGGCGAGCGCCTGGAGGGACTGGACCGTGCGCGGATCGGCGAGCGTCTCGAGCAGGCCGGAGCTCACCAGCGCCTGGACCTCCGGCCGCTCCATGACCTCGGCGAGCCGGGAGCCGGCGCGCAGCAGCCGGGGGAGGCTGGCGAGCAGCTCGCCGCCGCCGTTGTCGCCCGCCATCTGGCGCATTTCGGCGAGACCCTGGGCGACCGAATCGGAGACCACCTCGGCCCGTTGGAGGAACCCTTCCAGGGCCTCCGCGGTGAAGGCGATCACGTCGAGTCGATCGAGCAGGCGGTGGAGGGCCTCCACCGTCTTGGGGTCCGCCAGGCGCTCCTGCAGGCGCTCCTGGGGTGTGGCCATCAGGGTGCCATCGACACTCGTCGCCATGTATTCTCCCGTGGCATCGGCCGGAAGGTGACGGCTGGGAGTATAGCGGTGCGGTTCCGAGACCGACATGGCGTGAACTTGCTATTTCGCCCCCGCCGTGCGGGGTGTACCGTGAGGCATCTTCTTGGTTGATCCTCAAAAGGACACACTGCCTCCGCCGGACGCCCCCGTGCGGAGGCACCTCTTTGCCCGCGGCGTCGTGCAGGGCGTCGGCTTCCGTCCCTTCATCTATACCCTCGCGGTCTCCTGCCGGGTGGCCGGCTGCGTGCGCAACGAGCCCGGCGGCGTCCGCATCGAGATCGAAGGGCGGGACGCGGACGTGGCCCGCTTCCTCGCCCGCCTGCCGGCCGAGCTGCCGCCGCTCGCGGTCCTCGACAGCCTGGACGTCGCGGAGGTCCCGCCGCGCGGCGAGCGCGCGTTCACCATCGAAGCCAGCGCTCCGGCGGCGGCGCAGACGACCGCGATCCCCGCCGACACCGCGGTCTGCGAGGCCTGCCGCCGCGAGATGGCCGATCCCGCGGATCGGCGCCATCGCTATCCGTTCATCAACTGCACGGATTGCGGGCCGCGCTTCACCCTCATCCTCGACCTCCCCTATGACCGGCCGGCGACGACGATGCGCGCGTTCCCGCTCTGTGCCGCCTGCGCCGCGGAGTACACCGATCCCACGACCCGCCGTTTCCACGCCGAGCCGATCGCCTGCCCCGTCTGTGGCCCGCACCTGACGTTTCATCCCACCGGCGCGCCGCAGGAGGCGGTGGAGCGGGAGGAGGCCCTGGCCGCGGCCCGCGCGGCCCTCGCCGCCGGCCGGATCGTGGCCATCAAAGGGATCGGCGGTTTCCACCTCGCCTGCGACGCCCTCGCACCCGCGGCGGTCGCCCGTCTGCGGGAACGCAAGGGGAGGGGGGAGAAGCCGTTCGCCGTGATGATGCGCGATCTTTCCGTCGTGCGCGCCTATGTGGACGTCTCGGTGGAGGAGGAGCGGCTGCTGACCGGGAGGGAGCGGCCGATCGTCCTGCTGCGCCACCGAGAAGGAGCCGGGGAGCGGCTCGCCGCGGCGGTGGCGCCCGGTCAGGCGTCGATCGGCGTGCTCCTCCCCTATGCGCCGCTGCACGATCTGCTCCTCGATGCGACGCCGCTGGTGATGACCTCCGGCAACCGCAGCGACGAGCCCATCGCGCGCGACAACGCGGAGGCCGTGGAGCGCCTCTCGGGTCTCGCCGACGCCTTTCTGCTGCACGACCGCGGCATCCATGCGGTGTGCGACGACTCGGTGGCTCGGGTCGCCCTGGGGCGGGAGCTGCCGCTGCGCCGCTCGCGCGGCTGGGCGCCGTTCCCCGTCCCCCTGCCCTTCGAGACGCCACCGCTCCTCGCCGTCGGCGGCGAGCTCAAGGCTGTCTGCGCCGTCGCCACCGGCCGCCAGGCGTTCTTGAGCCAGCACATCGGCGACCTCGGTCATCTGGAGACCCTGACCGCCTTCGAACGCGCGGTGGAGCATCTTCTCCGTCTGCTGCGCATCGAGCCGCGGGTCGTCGCCTGCGACCTGCATCCGGACTACCAGTCCACCCGCTGGGCGCGGGCCTGGGCGGCGGAGCGCGGGCTGCCGGTCGTCGCGGTGCAGCACCACCACGCGCACATCGCCTCCGTCCTGGCCGAGAACGGTGTGGCGGGGGAGGCGCCGGTGCTCGGCGTGTCCTTCGACGGCACCGGCTATGGCACGGACGGCACGATCTGGGGCGGCGAGATCCTCCTCGCCACGGCGAGGAGCTTCCAGCGGATCGGCCGGGTCACCGCCGTCCCCCTCCCCGGTGGAGACGCGGGCGTGCGCCACCCGGCGCGGATGGCCCTCGCCCACCTGCGTGCCGCCGGCCTCCCCTGGGACGAGGACCTCCCGCCGGTCGCCGCGATCCCCGCCGCCGACCGCCGCATCCTCGCCACCCAGCTCGACCGCGGCCTCGCCGCACCGCTCACCACGAGCTGCGGCCGGCTGTTCGACGCGGTCGCCGCCCTGATTGGCCTGCGCCCCGAGGTCACCTATGAAGGCCAGGCCGCCATGGAGCTGGAGGCCCTGGCGGATGCAAAAGCGGAGGAGCCCTATCGGTTCGACCTGCGGAACGACGGCGGGCTCGTCCTCGATCCGGCGCCGGTCCTGCGCGCCCTCGTCGCCGACCTGCGGGCCGGAGTGGGGAAGAGAGAGATGGCGTCCCGCTTCCACGACGGCCTCGCCGCCGCCGTCGTCGCGGCCTGTCAACGCCTCGGCAGGGTCCACGCCGTGCAGACCGTCGCCCTCTCCGGCGGCGTCTTCCAGAACGTCCGCTTTCTCACCGCGCTGGTGGAAGGCCTCACCGCCGCGGGCTTCGCGGTGCTCACCCACCGGCGCGTGCCGCCCAACGACGGCGGGCTGGCGCTGGGGCAGGTGGCGGTGGCGGCTGTGCAGGCCTGTGGCTGGCTCAAGGGAGGGGGCGCTGGCGGAGCCGCTCCTGATCGATGACGGTGTACCGACCCACGAGAGTGAGGCCCGCGATGGCCTCGAGGCCGGTGAAGACATCCGCAACATGCCCAGGAGAGAGAGGCGTGAAGCGGAGGTGGACGAGTCCCAGGGGAGCTGGAAGTCCTCGGAGGTAGATGAGCTCGCCGTAGTCGCGGTCGAACGTCAGGACGATGCGCGCTTCCCGGCGGGCACGCTCCAGGACATCTCGGTCGCTTGCACCTGGCCAGGATTCAGAAATGGCCAGCACGTCGTGTCCGGCCTCGCGGAGGCGCAGGACGCTGGCGAGCGGGATGTTCTCGTTGGCGAGGAGTCGCGTCAAGCGGAGCGAAGGCGAAGAGAGTAGAGGCTTTCCTCTTGGAGGGACTCCGCCGCGAAGGCAAAGACGGCCTGGAGAGCCTCGGTGGTCAAGCCCGGGTAGTTGGCAAGGATCTGCTCACACGTCCAACCGGTGCCGAGGAGCTCCATCAGGAAGGAAACCGCCAGCCGGGTTCCCCGGACGACCGGCTTGCCGGCCAGAATGGCAGGGTCGGAGTGAATGAAGTTGCGCCAATCCATCAGGGTAAGGCTACTCCTGCCTTCGGCAAGGATCAAGGTCCATCGAGCCCGCGAGCCCGCGGGCCGCCGGGGACTATCGCATCTGCGGCCGCGGATGGACGTAGGAGGTCCAGGGAGGCCCCCAGGCATCGATCATGTCCACCGGCCGGCCGGCGGGGTCGACCACCTGGCCCCCGTGGTTGAACCAGGCGATGAGGCCGCCGTCCAGGTTGTAGACCGGGCGGCCGAGGCGCTTTTCGAGGATGACCGCGGCCTTGCCGGAGCGGTAGCCCACCGTGCAGTAGGTCACCACGGTGGCGTTCGCCGGAATGCCGTTGAGCGGTAAGGCCTGGACCTCGTCCGGGAGGGCGAGCCGGGCGCCGGGGAGGGCGCTCACCTGCATCTCCGCAAGCTCCCGCACGTCGAAGATCACCAGACGCTCCCCTGCGGCGAGCTTCTTCTGGAGAGTCTCGACCGAGATCTGGCGGGCCCCGGTCTTCTGGTTGATCTCGACGATCTTCTCGCGAAAGGTCCTATCCTTCGCGCTCCAGTCCTCGCCGGCCCGTGCCGCGGTGAGGACCGTTGCACTGAGCAACAACGACAGGAGGAGAGCGGCGAGGGCGGTGGGTGGCTCGGCGGACATGGGCAGTCGGCGGAGAAAGACGTCGAAGGACTTGCAAGGTATCCTAACGAGCCTGTGCCCGCAGGGCAAGGCCATGCTAAGCTCCTTACCGGAGGTAAGGAGATGGCCTTGTCGACTTTGACCAGCAAGGGGCAGATCACTCTTCCCAGAGAGGTGCGGGAGCACCTGCACATCGCGGAAGGCGACCGTGTGGAATTCCGGATCGAAAGGGACGGCGGTGTCCGCTTGGCGCCGGTCTCCGGCTCGGTGCGCGACCTCTACGGCTGCCTTCGCCGGGCAGACGTTCCCGCGCCGGGCCTGGAGGACTTGGAGGAAGCTCTGCTGGAGTCCTTGGCTGCCGATGATGAGCGGATCCGCCGGGGCGGGCGGTGAGGGGGCTCGATACCAACGTTCTCCTCCGCTATCTCATGGCGGACGATCCGCAGCAGTCGCCGATCGCCCGCTCCTTGCTCGACACGGCGGAGGAGGAAGGAGGTCGGTTTTATCTCAGCCTCGTGGCTCTTTGCGAGCTCTGTTGGACCCTGCGGGGGCGCCCCTATTCTTTGGACCGCCTCGGCCTCTCCGATGTCGTCGGAAAGCTCCTGGAAGCCCGGCTCTTCGAGATCCAGGACCGTGATCTGGTGCGCCGTGCTCTCGCGGACTACCGTCAGGGCCGCGCCGATTTTGCCGACTACCTGATCGGCTGGCTGAACCGGTCGGCAGGCTGCTCGGACACCGTGAGCTTCGACGGGAAGCTCGATGGGGCGGAAGGCTTCTCGGTTCTTGGTGCCCAGTCAACAGAGCCGCCAACAAGAGCTCCCTCCATGCATGCCCCACCGTGAGCTCGCCGGCCGGCGGGGGCGACCCCTCAAATCCCATACCCCGCCGCCTGCCGCCGTCGCCAGAAGGGTGCGTCCGGCCAGCGGGTCTCCCGCGCGTAGTGCTCCTTCTGCAGGTCGAGGCAGGTCCCAAAGGCCCGTTGCAGCAGATCCAGGTAGGCGAGGCGCGCGTCGTCCCGGCCGGCGAGGAGGTCGGCGATGGCGTGGCCTCCGTAGAAGCCGGAGCCCATGGCGGAGGCCACGCCGTGCGAGGAGAGGGGATCGTAGGCCGCCGCGGCGTCTCCCAGGGCGATCCAGCCGTCGCCGACGATGGTGTCGAGCCGGGAGGTCTCGGCGGGCAGCACGCGCAGAGGTGTCTTCCCTTGATACCCATGGCCCTCGACCCTCTCGCGGGTCGCCGCGGACTGGCGCAGGAGCTGCCACCAGGCGGCCGGGTCGGCCTGCCGGAGGGGCTTCTCGAGCAGATCTCCGTCGGTCAGGAAGGCTACGGCCAGGCGGCCGTCGGCGAGGAGGGCCGAGTACCACCAACCGCCCGGTGTGGCCTCCACGAGGGTGTAGGTGTCCGCGGCCGGCATGGGGCTCTCCAGGAGGCCGGTGAGACCGGTGAGGCGGTCGTAGCAAACCCGCCGGGCGCCGAGCCGGCGGGCGAGCCGGGCGTGGCGGCCGGTCGCGTCGGCCACGAAGTCGACCTCCAGGATCTCTCGCCACCCTTCGCGGAGGACCGTGAGGCGCCATCCCCGGCCGGCCCGGGTACAGCTCGCGAGGCGCGCTCCCCAATGCCAGTCGGCTCCCTCCTCTCTCGCCGTCTCGGCGAGGCGGGACTCGAAGCGGCGGCGGTCGACGTGCCAGCCGTTGCCGAACGGGTTGGCGAGGAACGGGCTCTCCTCCGCGCGCTGCGAGCCCCAGAGCGCGCGGTTGCCCTGGGAGCGGAGGTGGCCGTCCCGCTCCAGCCAGGTTTCGAGCCCGAGGTGGCGCAGGAGCGGGGTGAGACCCGGCGGCAGGGTCTCCCCCACCTTTTGCGGGGGCGCGGCGTGCGCTTCGAGGACGGTGACCGCCAGGCCGCGCCGCGCGAGCACCCGGGCGGCCACGGCGCCGGCGGGACCGCCGCCGACCAGGGCCACCCGGGGCGCTCCGGACATCAGCGCGAATCCCGCCGGAGGTTGCGGCGCCGCGGATGCACGGGCTCCGCCGGCGGCTGTTCCGCCGCCGCGGCGGCCAGCTCGGGCGCCGCGGGCTCGATCCCCTCGACCAGGAGGAGCTGGTGCCACGAGGGGTCCACCTCGGTGAACGAACGGTCGCGGTGCGTCTCCACCCAGGCGCGTGCCGGCAGGCCCGGTGCCGGCGGGCCGTCGGCCGCCTGCTCGGTGATGATGCCGAGCAGGCTCCACTCCTTCACCATGTTGTTGATCCGTTGCTCATAGGTGGAACCGGCGATGTCGCGCAGCCAGAACTGGCGATAACCGGAGCTCTTGAGCCGTTGGATCGGGGAGAGGCGGGGATCGTTCGACTGGCGGAACGCCTGGTCGCTGAGCACCTGGTTCGGCACGCGGGCGGCCCAGAACGACGGCACAGGCAGGTAGCTCGATGCGTCGTAGCCGGCGAGGCAGCTCGCCTCGTCGGTCTGCCAGGGGATGCCGAGCCAGCGCGAGAGGGTTCCGGGGCCGTTCGCCACCAGGGGGCCTTTGTCGCTCAGGCAGATCTCGGGCGTGAGCACGGCGCCGAAGTCGTCCTGCGGGGCCACGTCGGCGGGGAGGATGCGGAGGCGCAGCGGCAAGCCGTGGGCCTCGGCCGGCGGACGCCACATGCTGGGCACGCGCAGTGTCCAGGTGATTTCGATGCCCGGATGGAAAGGACCGCCGAGGCAATCTTCCAGAGGCGTGCGATCGAGGGCTCCCGGCTGGGCTTGCACCGGGAGGGCTTCGAGCGACGGCGGTGCGAAGGGCTCGCCGGTCTCGAAGTCTCCTTCGGCCCAGCGGCGCAGCCAGTCATAGAGGGTCTCGGTGAGGGCGAGCTCGTCGATGGCGATGCCTTCATAGTCGCCGAAGCCGTCGCCGTAGAACGGGGGGAGATGGGACGGCTGCGGCGGCGGCAGATGCGCCCGTTGGCCGGGCCGATCCCACGGCGGCACCGGCTGCCGGAACAGACGGAAGACCGCCTCGCGGGCCGGCCGGGCGGCCGGGCTCGGGTCGGCGAGCTGCTCGCGGATGGCGGGATCGGTGTAGTCGCCGGGGGAGCCCGGGCCGAACAGGAAGTACATCCCTTGATTGACCCACTGGCTGTTCACCATCCGTTCGAGCACCGGATAGATGTGCCGCCAGAAGGTCAGGCGCTTCGGCTGCGGCAGCCATCCCTGGCGGACGAACAGGTCGTAGACCACGTCGTACATGGTGACCACGCTGAACAGGCCGGGACCGAAGTTGGGCGGGGTCACCACCACCATCGCCGGCTCGGCGGTCAGCGCCTCGGACTGCCCGTGGAGCTGGACCCGGGCGCGCACGGTGCCGTCGGAGACGTCGTCGTACCAGCCGTCGTTGTTGGCGAAGGTGGTCGCCGGCTGATTGGTGGACGAGGCGGACTTGCCGTCGCCGCCGAGGACGAGGAGGCGCCCCTTCTCGTCCGTGCGCAGCTCGCCGAGCGGCACCTGGATCGGTGAGCCGCCGCCGAACCGGATGTGCCCGTCGAGGCGGTAGCGCGCTCCACTCGTGCCGCGCCCGCTGATCCGGCGCGCCCCGGGATCGATCACCAGCGCAGCGCGCGAGGCGCCGGTGATGGTCCCGTTGCGGAAGGTGGTGGACATGGCGTACTGCTTGAGGTCCATGGCGTTCTGAAACTGGTACCAGGCCGCTTTGCGGTTGGCGAGGTGAGCCTCCCAGGTGATCTCCGCGTCCTCGGCGGTGATCTCCTGGACCACCCGGCCGTCTTCGTCGTAGCCGTAGACGCGGAAGCGGGCCGCTTCCTTGCGAACCTCCCCCTTGGCGTTCTTGAAGCCGCCGGGGCCGGGGTCGGCCGCCCGGCCGGGCAGCTCCGGTGCCAGGTAGTACTCATGGGCGGGCGCGTTGCCGACCCGCGCCACGCCGACGGCGGGGTGGATCGCACAGCGGACGATGGGCTTTTTCTCGGTCATGCGGCTCTCCTTGTGATCGCTGGTGGTGCACGCTCTTTGCACCTGCCGTACCATGCCCAGGCTTCACGAAAGGACCGTTCTCCCCGGGGGTAGAGGCGAGAGGCCCAGGAGCCGACGTGTCGGCGGCGTGTCGGCGGCACGTCGGGAAAACGGCCTTCACCCAACCTTCACGGAGGATTCAGCCGGTCTTCACCGAGGGGGAGGACCCGCCGGTGCATAAAGGGATCGAACCATCGACATCAGGAGATCCCCATGCACCGACGTTTTCCATCCCTCCTCGTCTCCCTGGCTGCTCTCGCTGCTCTCGCCGTGATGCCGGCCGCTTCCCGTGCGGCCGAGCCGGAGCCGGCGGAGCTGCATCCTCCGGGTCTCTCCGACGGCCTTCCGGTCGCCGCGGCCGGCGCGGCCGGCCTCGACGCCGGGCGGCTGACCGAGCTGGGAGCCAAGATCCGCGAGGGCGGTTTCCAGAGCATCACCAGCGTGGTCGTCGCGGTGGACGGGGCACTCGTCTACGAGGGCTATTTCAACGGCTCGCAGCGGGAGTCGTTGAACGACATCCGCTCGGCGAGCAAGTCGGTGACCGGGCTGCTGGTCGGGCTGGCGATCGACCGCGGCGCCCTCCCGGGGGTCGAGGCGAAGGTCTTCGACCTCTTCCCGGAGCGCCGGGCCGCGGTCAGGAATCCGGACCCGCGCAAGCTCGCCGTCACGGTCGAGGACCTGCTGACCATGAGCTCGCTCCTCGAATGCGACGATGAGAACCAGTTCTCCTCCGGCAACGAGGAACGGATGTACCTCACCGAGGACTGGCTCGGCTTCTTCCTCGATCTGCCGATCAAGGGGTTCGCGCCCTGGGTGCGCAAGCCGCAGGATTCACCCTATGGCCGCAGCTTCTCGTACTGCACGGCCGGCGTCTTCGCGCTGGGTGCGGTGGTCGAGCGGGCGACCGGGCGGAGCGTTCCGGACTTCGCGCGCGAGGCGCTGTTCGCTCCGCTCGGGATCGAGGCGGTGGAGTGGCAATTCTCTCCGCTGGGCCAGGCGCAGACCGGCGGCGGGGCACGCTTCCGCAGCCGCGATCTGGCGAAGCTGGGGCTGGTGGTCCTCGACGAAGGGCGCTGGCAGGGGCGGCAGGTGATCCCCGCGACCTGGGTGGCCGCCGCGACCGCCGCGCACGTGCAGGCGACGGACACCGACACCTACGGCTATCTCTGGTGGCGTCGCGACTTCGCGGCCGGGGAGCGGACGGTTCCCGCGGTCTACATGAGCGGCAACGGCGGCAACAAGGTGGTGGTCGTGCCCTCCGCGCGGCTGGTGGCGGTGATCACCAGCACCTTCTACAACAGCCGGGGGATGCACCAGCAGACCGACCGGATCCTGACCGACTACATCCTGGCCGCGCTGCCGGTGAGGAAGGACGGCGGCAGCCAGGGGGCTCCTTCGACGCGCTGACGCTCGGCATCGACGAGGCGGCGGATCGTTGCGATGCGCCGGCCGAAGCCGGTGCGGGTGGCGGGATCGTCGCGCAGAGGGGCGAGCATCGGATCGAGCAGGAGCCAGGCGGCGTCGCGGTGGCCGAGGGCGATCGCGGCGTCGAGGGCGCGCAGGGCCTCCTCGGAGTGCCCGAGGCCGGTTTCGAGGAGTGCTTCGTCGAGGGCGGAGTCGGGCCATTCGTCCCCGGCCGCCCGGTTCTGCCGGGCCGCCCGGGCGAGCTCGCGGCTTCTCCGGAGGAGGCCGACATCGCCGCCGCGGCCCGATTCTTGGAAATCGAGCCGCAGGAGGCGGACCTCGGCAAACGAGAAGTCCGGTGCGATCTCCAGGGCCGCCTGGTAACGGGCGCGGGCCGTCCGGACGTCTCCGGCGAGCAAGGCGGCGGTGCCTTGGAGCGCCGGAAGCTCGGGACGGCGGATGCCGCGGGCCAGAGCGCGGGCGGCGATCGCCTCGGCCTCGCGCGGGCGGCCCTGGGCCAGCCGCATCCGGGCGAAGGCGGCCGCCGCGAAGACGTTGTCCGGCTTGAGCTCCAGCGCCCGCTCGAACCAGACCGCGGCGGCCTGGTCGAAGCCCAGGAGCGCGAGGGTCGAGCCGATCTGGACCTCCAGGTACAGGGGTGCCTCTCCGCCGATCCGCGCCGCCTGCAGGTTGGTCTCCAGGGCGCGGGCGAGATGACCCTGGACCATCAGCAGGTTCGCTGCGCTGGCCAGGGGAGCGGAGGACGCAGGGTCCAGCTCGGCGGCGCGCAGGTAGGCGGCGAGGGCGGGGGCGATCTGGCCGCGGCTGTCGAGGGCGAGCGCGTGGGCGTGATGCGCCAGCGGGAGGTCCGGCGCGAGCCGCAGGGCCTTTTGCGCCAGCTCCAGAGCCTGATTGCCCGCCGCATCCCGTTGGTTGAACTTGGTGGCGCTCTGGCCGAGGGCGAGGCTCAAGCCGGCGAGAGCGCGCGGATTGTCCGGTTCAAGGCGGAGCGCTCTCCGGTAGAGCTCGATGGCCAGCTCGTTGTTGCGCTCCTGGTGCAGGCGCAGATAGGACCCGGCGCGTTCCAGCAGCTCGGGGACCTCGGGTGACCGGGTGGCGACGGGGGCTGCCGGTGGGGAGGCCGGTGTTCGGTTGACGAGCAGGGCTCCGGCGAGCGCGAGGGCTGCCACCGCCAGGGTGGCCGCGGCGCCGATCGCGATCCGCCGCCGGGGGCGCGGCGGTTCCGCCGGCGCAGGGCCGTCGGCCAGCGGCTCCGCGGTGGGAACGAGCTGATAGCCCCGTCCCCGGACGCCGCGCACGTAACGCGGGTTCTTCGCCTCGTCCCCCAGGGCACGGCGCAGCAGGGCGACCCGCTGGGTGATCGTCTCGTCGCTGATCGCCATGCCACCCCAGACCGTGCCGATCAGCTCCTCGAACCCGACGACCGACGGTGCCCGGCGCACCAGGGCCACCAGCAGGTCGAACGACAACCGGGGCAGCACCACGGGGGAGCCGTCGCGGACGACCGAGACCGCCTCCACGTCCAGGACCAGATCGGCGATGCGATAGCGCTCGCGCGGCATGGGGAGAGGATAGCGTTCACCGGCGGAGGTGGGATAGCGTGCTTCCACGGGCATGGGCGGTGTGGTAGTCTGTGTCTCCCTGAGACGACAGGTTGCGGACAAGGGAGAGATCTCGATGGATCAGGAGTTGATCGCGTATCTGGACGAGAAGTTCCGCCGGGCCTCGCTGGAGGTCACGGAGCAGATCCACGGTCTGCGCGAGGAGACCGCGCAGCAGTTTCAGGCGGTCCGGCAGGAGACCGCGCAGCAG
>DIHE01000036.1:29514-50779 GCA_002420005.1 Holophagales bacterium UBA5704
CGGCAGGAGACCGCGCAGCAGTTCCGGGATACTTCCGGGAAGATCGACGGCGTCGAGGCGAAGCTCAGCGAGGAGAACCGACTGACACGGGTCCTCCTGGAAGGCCTGCGCTCCGATCTCAAGCTTCTCGCCGAGGCGGTGATCGGTCTGAGTGAGCGGCGGACGGAGCATGAGAACGCCATGGAATTCAAGATGGATCAGGTGAAGTCTTCGATTGAGCCCTACTTCCGGAATCTCAACCGCCGGGTCTCCCTCCTGGAGGGCGTCGACAATCGCCGGGAGCGGGACGTCATGGACGTCATTCGCGAGAAATTCGAAAAAAAGCGGTAGGGAGGCTGCAAGGGCAGGTGCGGGACCTGCCCCTGCGGCGTCCGGGAGGGCGGAGCCTCAGGCGAGGTTGTGGAAGACCTTCTGGACGTCGTCGTCCTGCTCCAGCCGGTCGATCAAGGCGAGGACCTCGTTGGCCTGGTTCTCGGGCAGCTCGGTCGGGGTCTGGGCGACGTACTCCAGCTCGGCCGAGATCGGGGTGATGTTGCGGTCCTCGATCGCCTTCTGGAGCTGGCCGAAGTCGGTGTAGGAGCAGCGCAGCACGAGCTGCGGCTCGCCCTTCTCACCGGTGCTCTCACCCATCTCTTCGAGACCGTGGTCGATCAGCTCGAGCTCCAGCTCCTCGGCCTGGACGCCTTCCGGATGCAGACGGAAGACGCCCATCCGCTTGAATCCAAAGAGGACGCTGCCATTGCTCGCGAGGTTGCCGCCGCCCTTGTTGAAGTGCATGCGGACGTTGGCGACGGTACGCGTCGGGTTGTCCGTCGCGGTCTCGACGATGACGGCGATCCCATGCGGGGCATAGCCTTCGTAGAGGATCTCCTCGAAGCTCGTCGCATCCTTGCCCGAGGCGCGCTTGATGGCCGCCTCGACCTTGTCCTTCGGCATGTTGATCGCGCGGGCGTTCTGCACGACGCGCCGCAACATCGGATTGGCGTTCGGATCGGAGCCGCCCGCCTTGACGGCGATGGTGATGTCTTTGCCGATCCGGGCGAACTGCTTCGCCATCCGGTCCCACCGGGCGAACATCGTGTGTTTTCTGGTTTCGAAAATGCGTCCCATGGTGTTTCGAAAAGAGGGGATGTGGATAGGAGCCCGGCGAAGGCCGGGTCATAGATCGTTCAGACTCTATCCCGAGGGGAGGCGGCGAGTAAAGCCCCTCACACCTTGAGGTACCAGACCTTGCCGTCCGATCCGGGCATTTTGACGACGAGCAGGCGGGTGGGGGTGCGCATCAGGGCCAGCAGCGGGCCGGTGCGTTCGCGGATGCGCAGGGCGCCGGGCCGGCGGTCGCGCTCGAAGCGCAGGCGCAGGGAGACGAGGTCGTCATGGGCCGCGCAGGCCACCTGCGGCGCCGGGTGGTGCAGCAGGGTTTCCGCCAGCTCCCAGGCGTCGTCCACGTGGTGCAGCAAGCCGGTCGGGTTGTAGCGCACGGCATGGTCGTGGAAGGACGCGCCCCAGGTCTCCCCCAGGGCGGTGCGCAGGCGGGGCAGGAGGGTGGCTGCGGCGCGGCGGCGTTTGGCCTCCAGGCTGTGCCGTGCGCGGTCGAGCGTGTTCTCGTCGAGCCCGGCGGGAGCGGGGCCACGCCCGGCCAGGCTGAGGGCGAGCCGGCGCTGCAGGTCATCGAGCGACACAGAGCACCTCCTCGGCCCGGCGGACTTCGGCGAGCAGGGCGCTGAACGCCGGCAGGTCGTCATCGCGCTCGATGATCACGGCGCGCACCCGGGACCGCGGGATCAGCCACTCCAGGAGGTGCCAGGACTCTTCCGGAACGCACCGCGAGTGGGTGTCCAGGTACTGCCCCTCCTGCCAGAGGCCGCCTGCAAGATGCACCTCGACGACCCGGTCGAGGGGGAGGCTCTCCAGGTACTCGATCGGGTCGTAGCCGTGGTTCAGGGCATTGGCGTGCACGTTCTCCAGGTCCAGCAAAAGGCCCGTGTCGGTCTCGTCCAGGATCGCGCGCACGAGCTCCGCCTCGCCCATCTCGGCGCCGGGGAGGGAGAAGGGGTAGGCGATGTTCTCGAGCAGGATGGGCAAGCCGGGGAGCGCAGCGCGGAGCTGCCGCACATTGGCGGCCACCGTGGCCACCGCTTCGCGGGTGAACGGGAGAGGCGCCAGGTGGCCGATCTCGACACCGCCGGCCCGGGTGAACGCGATGTGCTCGGAAAACCAGGGGGGCTCGACGGCCTCGACGACCCGCGCCACGTGCCGCACCCGGTCGGGATCGAGCCCGCCGGCGCTCCCCAGAGAGAGCCCGATGCCATGGAGGAGCACCGGCACGGCCTGGGCGATCAGCACGCAGTCGCGCAGACCGGCCTCGCCGGCGATGTTGTCCGGGATGCACTCGACGACGCCGAGCGCGTCGCGGTGGCGCACGACGTCCCACCGCCAGGCGTCGCGGTAGCTCACTCCGGCGCCGAAGAACGGCAGCTCAGCCACCGCAGCCCCCACAGCCGCCGCCGCCACAACCGCCGCCCCCACAGCCGCCGTCGCCCGAACCGCCGCTGCTGCAACTGCCGACGCCCGAAGTGCCGCTGCCACAACCGCCGCCGTGTTGTGGCTCCTCCGGCTGGAGGGCCAGGTCGAGGGCGGACAGGCCGGGGATGGCCGCCAGCCCAAAGATGCCGGCGGCGAGAGCGATCTCCCCGCTGTTGTCGCGGCGCCCTTGTTGGAGGAGGCGCAGGAGGCCGCGATGGGCCTCCTGCGCCCAGTCCAGATACCGCTGGCCGGCCGGCGTCCGGAGGGGCGGACGCAGCAGGAAGAAGATCAGGGCGGTAAAGACGGCGAGCAGGATCACCAGGGCGGCGACGTTCGTCCGGCCGCGATCGAGCGCAACCACCACCTTGGCCATCCCGAGGCCCACGACGAGGGCTCCGGCCAGCAGCGCGTTGCCGCGCAGCCGGGTCTTCTGCTTGGCGCTGAGGAGGAGTCCTTGCCGGGAAAGCTCCTCTTCGACGTCCTCGAGATCCGTACCCAGGGCGCGGGCGATGCGCTGCTCGGCCTCCGAGGCGGTGCATTCGGCTCCGCCGGTGACCGCTCTCCGCGCATTCTCCTCGAGAGGGGACAGCGACGGCCCCGGCTCGTCCGGCTCGGGCAGCGACCGCAGCTTGCGATCCGTTACGCTGATCCATCCGGCGCTCAGCAGCCGGCCCAGCAGCGTCCGCGCCGCCTCACTCCGGCCGCCTCGCAAGAGAGCGATGGCAACGGCGTCGCTCTCCCGTGGGTACGAGCCGGGGAGCCAGCGGCCCTCCGGCCGGGTGGAGCCCAGCAGGGCGGCGCGCAGGAGCCAAGCCAGGGCGATCACGCCGAGCCCATAGGGAAGGAAAAACCGGAGAAACTCCGGCCCGGGGAGGTCGAGAAGGCTCATCCGCCCACTCCTCCCAGCGTCCGGCAGAGCTCGGCCAGGAGGTCCAGATAGGCGCTCAGAAGCCGGCGAACCTCTTCGTCCGCCGGCCGCGGATCGCGGCGCCGGAGGTCGGCGACCGGTTCGACGAACCCGGCGGCGACTCCCAGCTTCCGGGCCGCCTGCCGCAGAAGGCCCGGCCGGTCTGCCGGCACCTCGAGGCCGCGGGAGCGCACCAGCACCTCCAGAGTGACCGCGAGCTTCGGGAGGCTGCGCAACAGGCCACGCCAGAGCGCGTCGGATTCACCGTCCCGCTCGACGACCCGGAGGCGCAGGCGCAGCTCCATGTTCTTGAGCTCCTGGAGCGAGCGCAGGCGCAGCGCCTCCGGCTGCACCTCGACATCCGCCAGGTGGACGTCGCCCCACAGCACGCGGTGCCAGAGCTGGATGTCGAGAACCTTGACCGGAAAGAGGACGGCCGCCTCCCGCAGGTCCGCCGGGGTGGCCACGAACGAGACGACTTGCGAGTCGCGCAGGGCTGCGGTGAGGACCGGAGCGAGCTGCAGCAGCGCCGGGAGCGTCGCGTCTGCGACCACGGCGAGGACGTTGACGTCCGAGGTGCCGGGGGTGTAGCGCCCCTTGGCGAGGCCGCCATAGAGGGCGCTGCCGAGCAGGTTCTCGCCGGCTGCGGCGCGGAGCTGATCGACGAGGCGTTCGAGAGTCTGGTCGACTTCCGGATGATTCGTCATCGAGCCTCCTCGGGAGAGGTGCGAAGGATGTTAGCACTGATTCCCCGAGAGTCCGTCATAGACTGGAGCTCCATGCGCCGGCCGACCCACCTGTGCCGCCTCGTCCTCCTGGTCCTCGTCCTCTGCTTGCCGGCCCGCCTGGCGGGAGCGGCGGAGCAGGTGCGCCTGCTCGAGAGCGAGCGGGAGGCGGCGGTGGCGCGGGCGGAGATGGTGCTCGGTGCCCGGCAGGAGATCCTGGCCGCCTACTTCATCATCGGCAAGGATCCCTTCACCCTGACCGCCCTCGCCCTCCTGCGCGATGCGGCCCGCCGCGGCGTGCGCGTCAAGCTGCTGGTGGACGACCAGTGGAACAAGATCCCGAAGGCGGTCGAGGCCCACCTGATCCAGGAAGGCGTCGAGATCGGCACCTACCACCCGTTCCAGATCGGCAACCTCCATTGGACCTGGCGGCGGATGCACGACAAGCTGTTCGTGGTCGACGGGGAGGTGCTGCTCGCCGGGGGGCGCAACATCGAGAGCGCCTACTTCGGGCTCGGCCCCACGCAGTCCGGACGCCGCAACTACCTGGACTGCGACGTGCAGGTGCGGGGAGCGGTCGCCGCGGAGGCGCGCACCTACTTCCTCTCCCTGTGGGCCAGCCATCACGTCGAGAAACAGCGCACCCGCCGTGGCCCCGCGGCGGAGACCCGCGCTGCACAGCTGCTGGATGGCTTCCAGGACTGGATCGACGCCCGGATCGGCCAGGAGCTGGCCTCGTCGGCGCCCCTGCTGGCGGAGCCGATTCCGGTCGAAGGGGTCCGGTTCATCCACGATGCCGTGGGCCACAAGCGTTCCGGGGGCGTGGCCCGCGAGCTGTTCCTCCTGATGGATGCGGCGCGCGAGTCCTTGATCATCGAGTCTCCCTACCTGGTTCCCTCGGATGCCTTGCGGGAGGTCCTTCGGCGGGCCCAGGCGCGGGGCGTCCACGTGCGCATCCTCACCAACTCGCTCTCGGCCACGGACAACCTCTGGCCGCAAGCCGGCTACGTAGGGCACAAGAAGTGGCTCGTCGCGACCGGCGTCGAGCTCTGGGAGTACCGCGGCCCGGAGTGCCTGCACACCAAGGCCGCGGTGATCGACGGCAAGCAGGCGGTGATCGGCTCCTACAACCTCGACACGCTTTCCGAGCGGCTCAACTCCGAGATCGTCCTGGCGATCGACAGCCCGGCCGTCGCGGAGCGATTGCGCCGCTCGATGGACACGCACCTGGAGCGCGCCTGGAGGATCGACGCCCGTGGCTATCCGGAAGGCTTCGACGAGCCGTATCCCGGCATCACGGGGTGGAAGCGGTTCAAGCTCCGGCTGCTGCGCCTGCTGGCGCCCTTCATTGAGGGGATGCTGTAGCCGCGGGCAGGCCGAGCAGCGTCCGCACCGAGGGCTCCAGGCGGGTCAGGCCGCCCTGAAGGCCTTGAGCCAGCGCCTGTTCCGGCGCGACGCCATCGACCCAGAACGCCTTGACGGCGAGCAGGGCGCCGACCCGGTTCCCGCTGCCGCAGACGAGGGCGACCGGCTCCTTCCCGCGCTCCGCGAGGACGCTGGCGAGCTCCCGCGCGGTGCCGAGGTGGAGGTCCTTGTCGCCGCTGATGGGAATTCGGCGGTAGGCGAGCCCTGCGGCCTCGACGGCGGCCTGGATCTCGGGCGTCACCTCGGAGTCGCCGCGCAGATCGACGAAGGTCTTGTAGCCGGCGGCGGCGAGGGCGCGGAAGCCCTCCGGAGTGGTGGGCGCTCCCCCCGTGGCGAGCCCCGGCGCAGGGTGCCGTTCGTTGACCAGGAGCGTCGCAGGCGCCTGGGCCGGGCCGGCCGGCGCAGGCGGTTGTGCCGTCAAAGGGGAGAGAGCGAGCAGGCCCAGCAGAACGAGGGCCACGGGCGGGAGAGCCGAACGCGAGGAAGAAGTTCTTGGCGAGCGCATGACCTCATGTTCGTCGATTTGTTCCCCCGGCGCAACGGCGCCCCTCCTCCGGGATTGGAACGCCCACCCGTCGGGGGGGCGCGAAGCCCGGTCGCCGCCGCTACGCTTCAGCGGGCGCGGAGATTCTCACCATGCATCGAACCCTTCTCGTGCGACAGGTCCTTCCGTCCCTTTTCTGGTACGCCCTGCTGATCGGCTCGGCGCTGGGGGCGGATTTCCTGCTCCACCGCGTCGGCTTGTATTGGGTCGGCCGGTACCTCGGGATCCTCGGTACGGCTCTCCTGGTGGCCTCGTTTGCCTATTCGCTGCGCAAGCGCAAAATCATCCAGCGCGGGTCGCCCAAGGCGCTGCTGGACCTGCACGAGGTTCTGAGCTGGGCGGGTGCGCTGATGATCCTGGTGCATGCCGGCGTCCATTTCAACGCGGTTCTCCCCTGGGCCGCGGTGGTGCTCATGCTCATTGCCGTGGCCAGCGGCTTCACCGGAAAGTATCTGCTGAAAGAAGCGCGGGAGCGGCTGAAGGAACGGGGCGACTGGTTCGACGCGCTGACCGTTGACGCGATGAAACAATGGCGCTCGGTGCACCTGCCGATCACCACCCTCTTCGGGACGCTGGCCCTGCTGCACATCTTGTCGATCCTGATCTTCTGGAGGTGGTGACGTGCGCTCCTTGATCGCCTTTGTCGCCACCGTGGTTTTTTCTCTGGTTCTGACGGTGCTGGCTCCGGACGTGATGGTCAAGCCCGGCGAGCTTTCCGCGGGCCACCAGAGCCTCAACCGCGACTGTTTTCGCTGCCATGCCGCGCTGCGCGGTGCGACCGTCGAAAGCTGTGTGAGTTGCCACAGGCCGGCAGACATCGGCCTGCGCACCGTGGCCGGTGCGGCGGTGCCGGCCGGCGGCCCCCGCAAGGTCAAGGTCGCTTTCCATGCCGGCCTCGCGCAGTCGGATTGCACGGCCTGCCACCTCCTGCACACGAGCGAGCGCCATCGCCAGGAGCCGGTGTTCCGCCACGATCTCCTGGCGGCGGCCGACCGCGAGGATTGCGCCGCCTGCCACCGCGGGCAGAGGCCGTCGAATCCCCTGCACGAGCGGGTTCAGTCGGCCTGTGGCGCTTGCCACACGACGGAGACCTGGAGGGGCGCGACGTTCGACCACCGCCGGGTGGCCGGGGCGGTCGCCTGCGCCGCATGCCACCAGAAGGACCGTCCGGCGGACGAGCTGCACCGCCAGGTCACCACCGGCTGTGCCTCCTGCCATGGAACCACCGCCTGGCGTCCTGCGACCTTCGAGCACTCCCGGTATTTCCGTTTCGACGCCCACCATCCCTCGGATTGCCGGACCTGCCACACCGACCCGGCGACCTTCTCCACCTACTCGTGCTTTGGGTGCCACGCGCATACGCCCGCGGGAATCGCGGCGGAGCACCGCGAGGAAGGGATCCGCAACTTCGACGACTGCGTGCGGTGTCACCGGAGCGGCACGGAGGGTGAGGTGGAAGGCGGAGAAGGCGGGGAAGGGCGTGGCGAGCGGCGGGGCGGGCGGCACGGCGAGGAGGAGGGCGTGGACGACGATTGAGGGTACCCGGGCCGCCTTCCTCTACCTCCGGGTAGGTCCGGGAAACAGGGCGCCCCACCCGGCGGTGGATGGTGGCAGGGGTCGGGGGATGCGACTCTGGAAAGAAAGGAGGTCGAGCCATGACCCCAACCACTCTGGCCGGAGAGGTGCGCGAGATGGAGATTCTCACGGATGGAGGTTCGCTGCACGGCACGCTGACCGTCCCGTCCGCCGCCGTGGGACTGGTGTTGTTCGCCCATGGGAGCGGCAGCAGCCGTTTGAGCCGGCAGAATCAGGAGATCGCCGCGGATCTGCACGAGGTCGGTGTGGCGACGCTCGTGTTTGATCTGCTCACCCCGGAGGAAGCGGCGGAGGATCGCCAGGCGGCCCGCCTCCGTTTCGACATCGGATTCCTGGCCGGCCGTCTGGAGACGGCGACCGACAGGGTGCTGCGCGACGCGACGACCCGCGACCTGCCCATCGGCTACTTCGGCTCCAGCACCGGAGCCGCCGCCGCACTCGTCGCCGCGGCGGCGAGCCCGGAGATCGTCAAGGCGGTGGTGGCGCGGGGGGGCCGGCCGGATCTGGGAGGCGAGGCCCTGGCCCGGGTGGTGGCGCCGGTCCTGCTGATCGTGGGCGAGAGAGACGCCGAGGTCCTCCGGCTCAACCAGCATGCCTTGCGCGCCATGCCGGACGCCCAGGTGCAGCTCGAGGTCATCCGTGGGGCCGACCATCTCTTCGAGGAGCCGGGCGCGCTCGACGAGGTGTCCGGTCTCGCGGCGGACTGGTTCAGCTTCCACCTGAATGGAGCGGCCTTGCAGTAGACTCGCGGCACCATGCCGGATGTCCGCTACGAAATGGTGACCCGCGCCGGCTGTCACCTCTGTGACGAGATGGCGGCCGTGCTCGACGAGATTCTTCCCGCGCATGGCCTGTCCTGGGCACCGGTCGATGTCGATGCCGATCCGGACTTGCGGGCGCGGTTCACCGACGTGGTTCCCGTCCTTCTCCGCGACGGCCGTCCGGTGGCGAAGGTGCGCCTCGACGTTCTCACCCTCGAACGCATCCTGCGCCGACGACGGTGAGGTCGAGGCGCGTTTTTCTCGCGGCCACGCACCTATAGGGGGGAGTCGAGAGAAAGGGGGACTCGTGGCCAGAATCGTCTTCGCCCTCGATCACGAAGAGGGACATTGCTTCCCGACCTTCAAGCTCGCGCGCCAGCTGGAGCAGCGGGGTCATACCGTGACCTACCTGGGCCTGCCGGACACCGGCGCGCTCGTTCGTCGGCAGGGGTTCTCGTTTGTGCCGATCCTCGAACGGTTCTTTCCGGAAGGGACGGTCGAGCAACGCAAGCGGGCCCCGCAAGAGAAAGCTGCTCCGAGCACCGCTGGAAACGGCAAGCTCGGAGAGCTCGAAGACAGGTACCTGGGAGCGCTCGCCCGTGGCGAGGGGCTCGACGGGCCGGTCGCCGAAATTCAGCCGGACCTGTTCGTTCTCAGCTGGTTTGTGGGCGGGCTGGCCGGGCTCATCCTCCACTTGCGGTTCGCACTCCCCATCGTCTTTCTGACCCCTTATTTCCGCCCCGAAAACCGCAGACAGCAGGTGGATCAGCTGGAAGGAGCTGTCCTCGAGTTGCGCTGGGCGACGCCGCCGCTTTTTGAGTTGATCCGCAGGAAGGCCCCGGCTGCGCGGCGGCTTCGGGAGGTGACCGGCAGCCTGCTGAGCATGCCGGAGCTCATCCAGTGCCCGCGGGAGCTCGAGCTGCCTCGCGAGGGTGCCGACGAGCCGAACGTCCACTACATTGAAGCCTCGGTGGACCTGAGCCGTCGCCCCGACCAGGGCTTCCCCTGGAACCGTCTCGAGCCCGGGCGCAAGCTTCTCTATGTCTCTCTCGGAAGCCAGAGCTTTCTGGCAGGAAAGAAGGCGGTGGAGGAGTTTCTGGGCGCTGTGGCGCAAGGGGCCGGAAGACATCCGCAATGGCAGCTCGTGCTGAGCACCGGTGGGCAGGTGGATCCCGCGGAGCTGCCGCTGCCCGCCGGGGCCATCGCTTGCCCTTGGGTTCCCCAGATCTCCATCCTGGAGCGGGCCGCTTTGATGGTCACTCACGGCGGGTTGGGAACGATCAAGGAATGTATTTTCCATGACGTTCCGATGGTCGTGTTCCCGATCGGCCGCGATCAGCCGGACAATGCAAAGCGGGTCGTCCACCATGGCATCGGCTTGTCGGGCGATCTGAAGGAGGCCACTCCGGAATCGATCTTCGAAATGATCAACGCCGTGGACCGCGAGCCCTCCTTCCGGGACAACGTGGCGAGGATGGGCCGCCGCTTCCGCGAGGTGGAGGGCTCGGGGATCGGCGTGCAGCTGATCGAGGCGGTTCTGAGAGGGTAGGCGCCGCCCCTACCACGGCAGGGGCCAGCTCGGATCCCACAGCGGTGCCCCACCTGCGGTCTGGCCGAGAAGCACGAGGCCTGCGGCGGCGAGGCTCAGGGCGAAGCGGGCGGCGGTCCAGTCGCGGGCACGGGGATCGGACAGGCCGCGCAGCTCCAGGGTCGCATTGACCGGGGAGACGACGAGGACCGCGAGAGCCGGGAGCGCGAGGGCGAGCGGGGCGGGGCGCAGGATCAGCCAGGGCACCAGGGTGACGGCGGCGGCGGCCAGGAGCCCCAGGCCCGCGGCGGCCGCGGCACGGGTGAGGCCCCGCAGCCGCTCCAGCCGGAAGGCCCCGGTGTCCAGGGCGAAGGCGAGGACGGCGGCGGTCGCAGCGAGATAGGGGCCGTAGAGAGGGGGAAAGCTGCGCATCCCGTTGGCCAGCGCCAAGAGGGCGAAGGGAGGCAGGAGGGCGCGCGCCACCGTGCGCACCCGCACGCCGGCCGCATGCCCCGGTGGGGCGAGCCGCCGCCAGGCGGTGAGGTAGCCGAGGAAGCCGAGAAACGCCGGCAGCGCCCACAGCCAGTTGCCCAGCGACCAGGTGCCATAGGCGAACAGGATGAAGGTGATCGCGCCGCCGACGTTGAGCGTGTGCGTCCGCCAGACCACGAACGCCACCCCCAGGCAGATGGCGAAGAGCGAGAGATTCTGGAAGACCACCTCGGCGAGCGGCTTGGTGGTGATCTTGCCGAGGATCACCACCACCGCCACCGGCACGAACAGGTTGTCCGCCCCCTCCAGCGAGACCGCCTCGAAGCCGGTGACCAGCGCCGCCACCAGAAGGGCGGCGAGGACGCACACCGGCCGTGGCAGGTCGGTCATCAGGAGCACCGGCAGGTGGATGGCGAGAAAGGCGATGACCAGGAAGACGAGCGATCCTTCGAGGCTCTTCGTCTCGTTCTCGACCTCGTAGCGCACGACGCCGTAGCGGCTGCCGATCAGCGCCGCGAAGGCGTCGGCGACCGCCAGCACGAGCACCGCGGAGAGGTACAGCCAGGGCCTGCCGCGGGTGAGCACGAAGACGAGGCACACGGCCAGCGGGTAGTATTCGGCGCCGCGGCTGCGGCGCGCCACGCCGTGCAGGCTCTTGAGGAAACCGAGCTTGGCACCGGCGAGGAACAGACCCGTCAAGGGGAGGGCCATCGCCAGCACGACCCACGGGGAGTCGATCAGGAAGGGAAAGAACAGGCAGGCGACGCCTCCCCCCAGATGGACCAGCTTGCGCGTGTGCTCCGGCTTCGGCGTCCCGAGCCGGCGCCAGAGCTCGGCGAGGATCAGCAGGGAGACGAAGGCCCCGCCGAGGATCACCGCGCCGCGCAGATCGTGCGCGGTGATCAAGCCGGCACCTCGCCCGGCACCTCGTCCAGCACGAAGGCGCTGTAGAAAAACGCCTGGTCGCGGGCGAACAGCGCCGCGGCCTCGGCGTCGAGCGGACGGACCCGGCCGGGGAAGGCGGCCGCGAGGCGCCGGGGGACGAGCAGATGCCAGTAGGCGAAGCGGGCGCCGGGCCGGGCGGTGTCGAGCAAGCGGCCGTAGATGGATTCGCTCGCCGCGGTATCGAGATACTCGAAGAGGTCGGACAGGTTGAAGCCGTCGAAGCCTCGGCCGCGGTGCGCCGCCGCGGCCGCTTCGACCGGTCCCTCGAACAGCGTGAGCCGGTCGATCCCCTGTTTCGCCGCGGCGAACACCTCAGGACGGAGAAATCGGGGCAAGGCGGTGCCGTAGGTACCGGTGAGGATGCAGCCGATGTAGGGATTCTCGTGTGGCGCGAGGGTGGTCAGCGCATAGCGGGCGCGGGCGAGGATGCGCTCGGCGACCGAGCCTTCGACGAAGCGGAAGAACTCCGGATCGCGCCCCAGCCGTCCCATGGCGAAGCGGCTGAAGAACAGGCGGAACAGCAGCCGCCAGCGCCAGGTGTTCCAGGTTTCCTCA
This sequence comes from Holophagales bacterium UBA5704, assembly GCA_002420005.1. Lineage (GTDB taxonomy): Bacteria > Acidobacteriota > Thermoanaerobaculia > Multivoradales > UBA5704 > UBA5704. The sequence goes on from DIHE01000036.1 coordinate 41,519, forward strand.
TAGAAGCGGTGCCGGCCGGCTTCGTCCCGCTCGGTGAGCAGGTCGAGGACGGTGGCGCGGCGGTGGACGAGGGGGAGGATGCGCTCGCGAAAGAGCCGGAAGTACCCCTCGAACTTGCCATGAAAGAGGACGCCGCCGGCCACCGCGTCCAGGCGGTCCCGCCAGAAGGTGCGGCTGGCCGCGGAGAGGTCGCGCTCCAGGTCTTCGTAGACCGGCCGCCGATCCGGGCACGGCCGCACCCCGAGGAACGCGAGGGCGTCGGCATGGCCGAGGCGCCGGATCACCGCGCGCTTCAAGTCGACGAGCGCGAGCTGGGCGGGGGAGAGATCGACGGCCACCACCTCGGCTCCGGCGGCGAGGAGCGCGAAGGCGTTGTCCCCGGCCGAGGCGATGGACAGCATCCGCCGGCCGGGCGACGGGCGCAGCGCGGCGCACAGGAGGTCCGCATCCTCCCAGACGTTCGCGTAGCGAACGAGATCGAAACGGGCGCGGTGCTCGATGCGCTCGGTCATCCGGGTGGACCTCGGCGGCGGCCGGGAGGAGCCGCGTCAGAGCAGATCGGGGTGCCGCAGCAGGGCGCCCAGGAGCTTCTGGACGTTGCCGGCCGCCCGGGCTCCCGCGGCGAGGACGTCGTCGTGCACGATCGGCTCGTCGCTCATCCCGGCGGCGGGATTGCTCACCATGGAGAGGCCCAGGCAGCGTACGCCCATGTGGCGCGCCGCGATCACCTCCAGCACGGTGGACATCCCGGCCACGTCGCCGCCCAGCGCCTGCAGCATGCGCACCTCGGCCGGCGTTTCGTAGCAGGGACCGGCGAGGCCCGCATAGACGCCGTCGGTGAGCGGCACGCCATGCTCGGCGGCGAGCCGGTGTGCGAGCTTGCGCAGGGCCGGGTCATAGGCGTTCGTCATGTCCGGGAAGCGGGGCCCCCATTCCGCCGGCATCTGGCCGCGCAGCGGGTTGAGACCGGTCAGGTTGAGGTGGTCGCCGAGCAGCACCAGGTCCCCCGGCTTGTGCTCCGGACGCAGGCCGCCGGTGGCATTGGTCAGGATCAGCACCTGGACCCCGAGGAGGGCGGCGAAGCGGATCGGGAAGACGGTCTCGTAGGCGTTGTACCCCTGGTAGGAATGCAGGCGCCCGCGGTAGTAGAGGACCGGCAGGTCCGGCCGGGGAAGCAGGACGTCGACCTCGTGCGGATGGCCTTCGACCGGATGGCAGGAGAAGGGGAGAAAGTATTCCAGCGAGACCGGCCCGTGGATGCGTTCGCCGAGGTCCACGGCGAGACCGGACCCGGACACGACGGCCACGCGCGGGCGTTCCCAGCCCAGGCCGTTCCAGCGGTCCACGGCTTCCTTGAGAGGGGTGACGAGATCTTCCGGGAGCTGATCGTCGAGCATGGGGGGATCGTATCAGAGAGAGGGCGGTGGTATGCTTGGGCGCACTTTTCTTTCATGGGAGCCCTCCAGGAATGAGCGACGCACCCCTCCAGGTCGAGCTGACACGCGAAGGCCGGGAGGGCGAGAGGCGGCGCAACGAGCGCCTGCTCCAGGCCATCTTCGAGCACGCGGCCGTCGGCATCGAGATCTTCGACCGGGACGGGGTCTCGCAGCGGATGAACCAGGCCCAGAGCCGGCTCTTCGGCCTGCCTTCCGTCGACGCCGTCTCCGGCCGGTTCAACGTGCGCACCGATCCGGTGGCGATCAGCTCCGGCGCCGCCGAGCACTTCGAGCGCGCCCTGCAAGGGGAGAGCGTTCCGCCGTGGGACCAGGTGTTGAACCTGCCGTCCACCGGCCCCGACGGCTCCCTGGTCGTCAGGGAGGTCGTGCTCAACCGGCTGTTCTTCGCCGTCCACGACGAGCAGGGGGAGATCGACGCGGTGGTGGCTCTCGCCTGGGACAACACGGCGCGGGCCAAGGCCGAGCGGGCGTTGCGGGAGACCGAGAGCCGGCTCTGGCAGATCCTCGAAGCCCTTCCGGTGGGTGTGCTCGTCCAGGGGAGCGCGGGCGACCTGTTGTTCAGCAATGAAGTGGCGCTGCGGCTCCTCTGGGACGGCGGGGAGCCCCGGCCTCTGGTGCGCTCCGGGACCCGCGAGCCGTATCCCGTGGAGTCCTTGCCAGCGGCGCGCGCCCTGCGGGGCGAGATCTCCGAGGTGGACGACGTGGAGGTGGTCGTCGCCGCACCGGATGCCAACATCCCCCTCCTGGTGAGCGGCTCGCCGGTGGTGGATGCCGCGGGGAAGCCGCAGCTCGCCGTGTCGGCCTTCGTCGATCTCACCGAGGCGCGGCGCCTGGCGCGCACCCAGGACGAATTCGTCTCCACGGTGAGCCATGAGCTGCGCACCCCCTTGACCTCCATCCGTGGCTCCCTGGCTCTCCTCACGGCGGGAGCCGGCGGTCCCCTTCCGGAACGCATGGGACCTCTCCTCGACATCGCCCTGCGCAACTCGGAGCGCCTCCTCGCCCTCATCAACGACCTGCTGGACATCCAGCGGCTCGACGCCGGCCTGCATGACCTCCAACTGGAAGAGGCCGACCTCGGGCCCCTGCTCCAGAGATCGCTGGAGGACAATCTGACCTACTCGACCCAGCGAGGGATCACCTACCGCTGTGTCTGCCAGGAGGCGGACCTTCGCGTGCGGGTCGATGCGCGGCGGTTCTTCCAGATCCTGGCCAACCTGCTGTCCAATGCCGCGAAGTTCTCGCCGCCGGGAGGCGAGGTCGAGCTACGGTTGGCGCGGGTGGGAGGCTGGGCGCGGGTCTCGGTCTGCGACCGCGGCCCGGGGATTCCGGAGGAGTTCCGCTCCCGCATCTTCACACGTTTCGCCCAGGCCGATGCCTCGACCACCCGCAGCCGCGGCGGCACCGGTCTCGGCCTGAGCATCAGCAAATCTCTGGCGGAGCTGATGGGCGGCCGCCTCACCTTTGAGAGCGAGGTCGGCGAGGGCACCACCTTCCACCTCGACCTGCCGGCGCTGCGCCGCGCCTGGACGGGGGTGGTGCCGGTGGCTCAGAGCGGCGGAGTGTAGAATATCTTCTCCCCGGTCCCGGGGCGATCCGGGCCGGTTCCGTCTTCCTTCCCAGGCAGCGCGCGAGGAGTCCCATGTCAGAGCTCGACGAGCAGATCCAGAACCGGCGTGACAAGCGCCAGGCATTGGCCGCGGCGGGTGTCCCCGTCTATCCGCACCGCTACGAGTGGGACCTGGAGCCCACCGACGTCAAGACGAAGTACGCCGCGGCCACCGCCGAGGAGCTGGAGGCCCTGGGGCTGCGCCTGCGTGTCCCCGGCCGGGTCAAGGCGATCCGCCAGCAGGGCAAGATCGTCTTCCTCGATCTCCACGACGGCCGCGAGAAGCTGCAGCTCTTCATCCGCAAGAACCAGATCCCGGAGGCGGATCTGCAGATCCTCGACCACCTCGACCTCGGCGACCAGCTCGGCGCCTCCGGGCAGCTCATCCGCACCCGCGCCGGCGAGCTCTCCTTGATGGTGGACGGCCTCACTTTCCTCGCCAAGGCGCTGCGGCCGATGCCGGAGAAGTGGCACGGCCTCGCCGACGTCGAGGTGCGCTACCGCCAGCGGTATCTCGACCTCGCCTCGAACGAGGACTCGCGGAAGGTCTTCGAGACCCGCGCGGCGATCGTGCGCACCCTGCGCACCTTCCTGGAGGCGCGCGGCTTCCTGGAGGTCGAGACGCCGATGATGCACCACATCCCGGGCGGGGCCACGGCGCGGCCGTTCAAGACCCACCACAACGCCCTGGACATCGACCTCTACCTGCGCATCGCCCCCGAGCTGTTCTTGAAGCGCCTGCTGGTGGGCGGCATCCCGCGCGTCTACGAGATCAACCGCAACTTCCGCAACGAGGGGATCTCGACCCGCCACAACCCCGAGTTCACCATGCTGGAGTTCTACTGGGCCTACGCCGACTACCGCCAGATGATGGACTTCACCGAGGAGTTGATCGCGGCGGTGGCGGAGGCGGCGCTCGCGGTGCAGGGGAAGGCTGAGGTCACCTGGGAGGGGAGGCCGATCAACCTGGCGAGGCCCTGGGCGCGGCTCACCATGCGCGAGGCGATCACGCGCTACGCCGGCCTTCCGGACGAGCGGCTCGACTCGCTGGAGTCGCTGCAGGCCATCTTCGCCGAGCGGGGCCTCGCGGCGCCGGCCGGCGGCACCTACGGGCATCATCTGATGGCGCTCTTCGAGGCGGTGGCGGAGGAGCACCTCTTCGATCCGGTGTTCATCACCGACCATCCGGTCGACGTCTCCCCGCTCGCCAAGCAGCGGCCGGACGATCCGCGTTTCGTGGAGCGTTTCGAGCTCTACATCGCCGGCATGGAGCTGGCGAACGCCTTCAGCGAGCTGAACGACCCGGACGTCCAGGCCGAGCGCTTCCGCCAGCAGCTCACCGCGCGCGAAGCGGGAGACGCCGAGGCGCACCTCTACGACGCCGACTACGTGCGAGCCCTGGAGCACGCCATGCCCCCAGCCGCCGGCAACGGCACCGGCATCGACCGGCTGACCATGGTGCTGACCGACCGGCAGTCGATCCGCGACGTGATCCTGTTCCCCCTGTTGCGCCCGGAAGCGGACTGAGCCGGCCCCGGCCGGCTCGTCAGCGAGGTCGAGCAAACCGTGGTGCGGACGGCCTGCGCCGAGAAACAGGTCGAGCTACGCCGGCAAACGGTGACTTTCCGGTGACCATTCTCGACCAGGAGCCCGATTCTGGAGGGCGAGAGCCCGCAAAAGGTCGAGATTCTCGACGTCTGGTCGAGCTACGACCGCGAATCGGTCGAGAAAGCCCGCTCTGAGGTCGAGAATAGGAGGGTGGAAGTCGAGAATCTCCCCATTCTGGTCACCGTTTGTCAGGAAGCGGTGACCTGCGCCGCGGCGTGAGTCGAGAATTGCGCTTGTTTCTCGACCCGGCCACCGGCGGAGGTGACCCTGGAATCGGCGCAGCTCGCGGAGACATCGGCCCGTGGGACCGCGTCTCCGGCGGGGGAGACCCGGCTGAGGGCGTGAGTCGAGACGTGCAGGAACGGGGAGACCCACTGCCGCACCGTCCACCCCAAGCTCCCCGCCGCGCGTCCCTCTCGCCTTCGCGGAGGACGACCACGGCGTCCGCGCGGTACTCGGCGGGCTGGATCTGGGTCAGGTCGGCGGAAGGGACCAGAACCGGCCGACCCTCCGCGGCTGTTGTCAGCTCTGGAGGTCGAGGGCGGCTCGGATGCCTGCCTCGACGGCGAGCAGAACCGCACCCGGGAGGGAACCGATCCGTTGATCGAGCTTCGAACGATCAAGGGTGGTGATCTGGTGACAGGCGGCGACGCAGTCTTCCTTCAGCCCGGCTGTACCCGGCGGCAGGGCCACGACGGTGGGACCCCTGCGCTTCTGAGCCTGAGAGGACGTACAGGGCACGACGATCACCGATCGCCAGGAGGGAGCTTCATTGAAGCCGTCATGGGAGAGGACGACGACAGGCCGGCGGCCCTGCTGCTCGGAGCCCGACCTTGGCCAGAGCTCTGCCCAGTAGACATCGCCCCGCTTCACGGCCGGGTCTCATCCCGGATCGCTTCGAGACCGGCCCTCTCAAGGTCCTCATCGAGATCGAGATCCGTTCCTGCATGGGCCTCGGCGAAGGCTGCGATCTCCGCGTGCAGCCGCTGCCTCTTTCTCTGGACGAGCCAGTCGCGCAACGCCTCGCGGGCCAAGGTGGTCGCAGCCTGCCCGGAGCGTTCGACTTCCTGCCGAAGCATCTCATGGACTTCGCGAGGGAGAGGCAGATGAAAGTTGTAGGTCGCCTGGCTCATGGCAATCCTCCTGCCATGATTCTATGCCAATCCCCCCCGATGCGATATCGTCTCCCCCGTGGCCCCACCAAACCCGAATCCGAACCCGACCACCCGATGAGCCTCCTCCTGCGCCCCTGGCCGTTTCCGGTCCTCCTCGCCCTGCGCTACCTGCGCAGCACGCGGCGGGATGCGTTTGCGAGCTTCCTGTCGCTGGTGGCGGCGGGGGGGCTGACGCTGGGGGTGATGGCGTTGATCCTGTCGCTCGCGGTGATCTCCGGGTTTCAGGAGGCGTTGCGCGGCGAGATTCTGGGGCGGACGCCGCAGATCGAGGTGGAGCTGCCGGCGGGGTTGGGCGATGCGGAGACCTTGGCGGTGCGGCGGGCGGTGGAGACGGTGGAGGGGGTGACCTCGGTGCAGGTGCAGGTGCGTGGCGGCGGCTGGGTGATGGAGAAGGGCAAGGTGCAGGCGGTCGAGCTGGTCGGCTTCGAAGGGAACGTGCCGCGTTCCTTTCCGGGCGCCGCGGGCCGGCCCGAAGGGTTCTACGTGCCGGCACCTCTCGCTGCGCGCTGGGGGCTCACCCCGGGCCGGCTGCTCCAGGTGGTGTCGCCGCGGCCGACGCTGTCGCCGTTCGGCCCGCAACCGCGCATCCGCAGCCTGAAGCTGGACGGCACCTACCGCAGCGGCAAGACCCAGGAGGACCGCGACCGCGTGGCGCTGCCGCGGGACGTGGCGGAGACGCTCCTCGGCAACCACGACCGCCGGCTCGACGTCGAAGCGGCCGATCTCGATGCGGCGATCGACGTGGCCGAGCGCCTTCCGGCGGTCCTGCCGCCGGCGAGCGTGGTGCGCACCTGGAAGGATCTGAACCGGCCCCTCCTCTTCGCGTTGCGGCTGGAAAAGGCGATGATGTTCGTCGCCGTGTCGCTCATCATCCTTGTCGCCGCGCTCGCCCTGGTGGCGGATCTGTCGCTGATCATCTCCAGCAAGCGGGCCGAGATCGGCATCCTGGGGACCCTGGGGGCCACTCCGGGGACGCTCAAGCGGGCGTTCCTTCTTCTCGGGGGCCTGGTGGCGGGGGCGGGCATGCTCGTCGGCACCGTCCTGGGCGTGGGCGGTGCCTGGGTGCTCGACACCTACAAGCTGGTGCGCGTTCCCGGCAGGGTGTACTTTCTGGACTACGTGCCCTTTCTGGTGCAGCCGCTGGATCTCGTTCTGGTCCTGGGGCTCACCTTAACCCTCGCCCTGGCCTCCGCGCTGTATGCCGCGCGGCGGGCGGCGGCGCTCGATCCGGTGGAGGCGATGCAGCGGTGAGAAAGAATGCCAAGGACCACAAGGTCACCAAGGACTGCAAGGACGGCCTGGAAAGGCTGTCTGCCCGGCCCTTGCCGACCTTGCCGTCCTTGGAGTCCTGGGCGGGCGGGGGGCCGTCGCTCCCGTGAGCGTCGCCGTCCGCGCCGCCGGCCTCTCCAAGGCCTACCGCGACGGCCTTCGCCGGGTCGAGGTCCTGCGGGAGATCGACCTCGCGGTGGAGCCGGGGGAGATGGTGGCGATCGTGGGGCCTTCGGGGTCGGGGAAGTCGACCCTGCTGCACCTGCTCGGAGCTCTCGACCGGCCGGACGCGGGAAGCGTGGTGATCGGGGGCACGTCCCTGGCGGGGATGTCGGGAGCGGAGCTGGCGGCGTTCCGCAACCGGACGATCGGCTTCGTCTTCCAGTTCCACCAGCTGCTGCCGGACTTCACGGCGCTCGAAAACGTCATGCTGCCCGGGCGCATCGCCGGGCGGGAGCCGGGTGCGGTGCATGCCCACGCCCGCGACCTGCTGGCGGAGGTCGGGCTGGCCGAGCGCTTCGACCATTTCCCGAGCCAGCTTTCGGGCGGCGAGCGCCAGCGGGTGGCCCTCTGCCGCGCTCTCTCGCTGGAGCCGCCGCTTCTCCTCGCCGACGAGCCGACCGGCAACCTCGACCCGGCGAGCGGCAGCCATGTCTTCGAGCTGCTGCTCGACCTGCAGGCCCGCCACCGGACCACCGGCATCCTGGTGACCCACAACCCCGAGATCGCCAGGCGCTGCAGCCGCGTGCTCGAGCTGGTGGACGGCGGGCTGCGCCAGGCTCCCGGCGAACGGTAGTTGTAAGGCCTTTCCACCCCCGCCGGGTGCGGGGAATTTTCCTCCCCGTACGGCGCTTCCGGCTTGGTAGGGCAAGCCCTTGCCGCAGCGGGGGATTCCCGAGGGACAGCCCCCACCCGGGGGTCTCCGGGACGGGACGGGGCGCTGTGCTAGAATGAGGAGACTGAAGGACCGGATCAGCGAGGGATGGCATGTTTGAGAAGTACAATGAAAAAGCCCGACGTGCTCTCTTCTTCGCCCGCTACGAGGCCAGCAAGCTCGGCAGCCGGGTCATCGAATCCGAGCACATCCTGCTCGGCATACTCCGCGAAGGCGAGGAGACGGTCAGCGAGATCTTCCGGCGCTTCCAGGTGAAGCCCGAAGACATCCGCCGCGAGATCGAAGGCGAGCGCGTCTTCGTCGAGCGCATCTCCTCCACCGCCGAGCTCCCCCTCTCCGAAGAGTCCAAGAAGATCCTGGCCTATGCCTCGCATGAGGCCGAGAGCATGCTGCACGCCACGGTCGGTTCCGAGCACCTGCTCATCGGCCTGTTGCGCGTCGAGGGATGCACTGCGATGCGCATCCTCGCCCAGCATGGTTTCGACGTCTATACGGTGCGCGAGGAGGTCCTCGCCATCGCCAAGGAGCGCGAGGCGTCGCAGCAGAAGAAGGAGCTGCCGTTCCTGTCCGAGTACGGCCGCGACCTGACCGCCCTCGCCGCCGAGCAGGCGTTCGACCCGCTCATCGGCCGGGACGAAGAGGTCGACCGCATCATCCAGATCCTCTCGCGCCGCTCGAAGAACAACCCCATCCTGCTCGGCGAGCCGGGGGTCGGCAAGACCGCCATCGTCGAAGGGCTGGCGCAGCGGATCATGGAAGGACGGGTGCCGATCTTCCTGGCCAACAAGCGGATCGTCGCCCTGGACCTGTCGCTCATCGTCGCCGGCACGAAGTACCGTGGCCAGTTCGAGGAGCGTCTGAAAGGCATCCTGAAAGAGCTCAAGGAGAGCAAGGAGCTGATCGTCTTCATCGACGAGATCCACTCCTTGATCGGCGCCGGCTCGGCGGAAGGCTCGCTCGACGCGGCCAACATCCTGAAGCCCGCCCTCTCCCGCGGCGAGATCTCGTGCATCGGTGCGACCACCCTCAAGGAATACCGCAAATACATCGAGAAGGACCGGTCCCTGCTGCGCCGCTTCCAGGCGATCCAGGTGAATCCGCCGACGCCGGAGCAGACGCAGCAGATCCTCGAAGGGGTGAAGGACCGCTACGAGTCCTTCCACAAGGTTCGCTACCGCGCCGAGGCGCTGCGCACGGCGATCTACCAGTCGAGCCGCTACATCACCGACCGCCACCTGCCCGACAAGG
>DIHE01000036.1:50989-51537 GCA_002420005.1 Holophagales bacterium UBA5704
ATCGACGTGATCGACGAGGCCGGCGCGCGGGTGAAGCTGCGCCGGGTGCGCGACACGCAGAACCTGCGCCGCCTGGAGCAGGAGATCCGCCAGGTGGTGAAGGAGATGAAGGTCGCCATCTCCGACAAGGACTTCGAGCGCGCCGTCTACCTGCGCGAGCGGGAGATCGAGCTGCGCGAGGACCTGGAGAAGATGTCGATCGCGGCGGACGAGACCGGCATCCTGGAGGTGACCCGGCACGACATCGAAGAGGTCATCTCGTCGTGGACCGGCATTCCGGTGGCCGCGTTGCAGAGCGAGGAGGCCGAGCGGCTGTTGCGGATGGAGGACATCCTGCGCCAGCGGGTGATCGGCCAGGACCGCTCGATCTCGGCGATCAGCCGGGCGATCCGCCGCTCGCGGCTGGGGGTGAGCAACCCGCAGCGTCCGGTGGGCTCGTTCGTCTTCCTGGGGCCGTCCGGCGTCGGCAAGACCGAGGTCGCACGCCAGCTCTCGCACTTCCTCTTCGGCAGCCAGAAGGCGCTCATCCGCTTCGACATGAGCGAGTA
>DIHE01000036.1:51753-175028 GCA_002420005.1 Holophagales bacterium UBA5704
ACATGAGCGAGTACATGGAGAAGCACGCGGTGTCGAAGCTGATCGGCTCGCCGCCGGGCTACGTCGGCCATGAGGAGGGGGGGCAGCTCACCGAGCGGGTGCGGCGCCAGCCTTACTCGCTGATCCTGTTCGACGAGATCGAGAAGGCCCATCCGGACGTGGCGAACCTCCTTCTCCAGATCCTGGAGGACGGTCTGCTGACCGACGCCTACGGCAACCAGGTCGATTTCAAGAACACCCTGATCCTGATGACCTCGAACATCGGCAGCAAGCTCGTCTTGCGCGGTGGCCGCATGGGGTTCGGCGAAGGCAACGCGCAGGAGAGCTTCCAGCGCCTCGAAGAAGAGATCCTCGCCGAGCTGCGGCGCAACTTCAGCCCGGAATTCATCAACCGGATCGACGAGGTCATCGTCTTCAATCCCCTGGGGGAGGAGGAGCTGCGGCGCATCGTCGACATCCTGGTCGAGGACGTCAACGAGACGCTCGCCGAGCGCAGCCTGCGCTTGGAGGTCTCCGCCGAGGCCAAGGACTGGTTGCTGCGCAAGGCCGACATCGAGCCCTCCACCGGCGCGCGTCCGTTGCGCCGCACCATTCAACGCCATATCCAGGATGCGGTCTCCGAGATCCTCATCCACCAGCACGGGGGCGAGCCCATCGACCTGATCCATGTGGACCTGGAAAACGATGCACTCACGTTCCATCCCCACGTCCAGGAGATCGCCGTCTCTCAGCATTGACCTGCTCGAGGGGCGGCTCCCCGCTCAACAGCGCAGTCTTTTCCGGCGGCCCGGCCGCCGCAGCGAGGACCTGACGAGATGAAGCTCGACCTCCCACGTCGGCAACCTGTGCGCCGGCCCGGCGCGGCCCGCCCCTTCCGGCGGAGCCTGCCGATCCGTTGCCTGGCTCTGGCCCTGCTCCCCCTGCTTCTGTCGGGAGGTGTCCCGATGCCCTCCGCTTCGGCGCAGCCCCTGCGCCAGCCGGAAGCACCGGCCGGTGGCCAGAGCGGGCGGATCATCCGCGACATCAAGTTCAGCGGCAATGCCATGCTGCCCGACGAGACCCTGCGGTACTACCTGGGCCTCGAAGTCGACCAACCGCTCGACGAGGAGCAGCTCAACGAGAGCATCCGCGACCTGTGGAACCGTTCGCTGGTGGACGACGTCGTGGTGGAGACCTCGCCGGGCGCCGACGGCGGGGTGAATCTGCTGATCACCATCAAGGAGAGGCCGATCCTGCGCTCCCTCTCGTATGAGGGGATGAAGCGGATCTCCAAGACCGACATCCAGGACAAGCTCGCCACCCAGCGCATTCGCGTGCGCGAAGGCGAGCCGCTCTCCCTGGGCGAGCTGCAGCGGGTCAAGACGATCATCGAAGACCTGTACTCCGAGAAGGGCTACCGCTTCGCCGAGGCCCGCTATACCGTGGAGGACGTCGGCAGCCCGCACGAGAAGCGGGTCATCTTCACGGTCGACGAGGGCGACCGGGTGCGCATCTCGGAGATCGAGTTCGAGGGCAACACGGTCTTCAACGACATCACCCTGCAATGGCAGATGAAGAACACCCGGCAGAGCGGGCCGATCACCCGCGTCCTCAAGAAGGACATCTACGACCCGGCGAAGCTCCAGGAGGACCTGGACAAGGTCCGCAAGCTGTACCGTGGCTCCGGGTACAAGAACGTGGTGATCGGCGAACCGCAGCTCGAGGTGCGGGCGGGCCGCCCCGACGCCGTCGAGGCGAAGGACCAGAAGCGCCGCCTCTACCTCACCATCCCCATCGAAGAGGGCGAGCGCTGGAAGTTCGGCGAGATCACCCTGGAAGGGAACAAGGTCTACAGCGACGAGGCCTTGCTGCGCGTCTTCAAGCACCGCGACGGCGGCTGGCTGCGCCAGAAGCTGGTGGATGACGGCATCAAGTCGATCTCCGACCTGTACCACAACACGGGCTACATCTATGCCCGCATCGAGCCCGAGCTGGTGGAGAAGCCGGGGCAGGTGGCCGACGTGGTGGTTCACATCGTCGAGAGCGACCAGTTCAAGGTGGGGAAGGTCGAGTTTCAGGGCAACGACCGCACCATGGACAAGGTGTTGCGCCGCGAGCTGCGCGTCTTCGAAGGGGGCGTGGTGAGCGTGGGTGGCATCCGCAACAGCGTCCTCAAGGTGAACCAGCTCGGCTACTTCAAGCTCAATGAAGAAGACCCGGTCGAGATCAATCCGGACGTGCAGTCGAAGACCGTGGACGTCGTCTTCAAAGGCGAGGAGGCCGACCGCACCGAGGTCCAGTTCGGCGGCGGCTGGAGCGAGCTCGACGGCTTCTTCGGCCAGTTCGCGGTGAACACCAAGAACTTCCTCGGCCGCGGCGAGCAGGTCGGCGTCTCCTTCCAGAGCGGCCGGTACCGCGACCTCTTCGACCTCTCGTACTACGTCCCCTGGTTCCTCGACAAGCCGCAGAGCCTCGGCGTCCGCGCTTTCAACCAGGACCTCGACTACCGGCTGGACGACGAGGTCTCCACCACGACCCAGATCCGCAAGAGCCGGGGTGGCGTGCTCACCTACGGCCGCAACTTCCGGCTCTTCCAGTCAGTCAGCATGAGCTACAACCGGTCGAACTACGACGACAAGGTGAGCTACATCTGGCCGCAGCCGCAGCCGGGAGATCCACCGCCGCTGCCGACCGATCCGAAACCCGGGGACCTGGTGACGACCGAGTACACCATTGAAAACTCGTCGCTGCGTCCGGCCTACCTGATCGACAGCCGGGACAACCCGTTCGAGCCGACGCGCGGCCAGAGGCTCAGCCTGGCGGCCGAGTACGCCGGTGGTTTTCTGGGTGGTGACAACTACTTCCTGCGCCCGGAGATCTCCTACAGCCTGTTCCTGCCGACGGCGAGCTACCCGGCGCGGCAGGTCTTCGCGCTCAACGTCGAGGCGGGGTTGGTGCACGCCTTCGATGAGAAGGGTTACCCGCTGTCTCCCCTGGAGCGGTTCTACCTGGGCGGCGAGAACAGCCTGCGCGGCCATCGCTTCCGCTCGATCTACCTGCGCAAGGCCAACGGGGAGCCCCTGCGCGACGAGTTCAACACGATCCTCGGTGGCACCAGCTTCATGCAGGTCAACCTGGAGTACCATTTCCTGCTCGGCGGCCCGTTCCGGGTCCTGGTCTTCGCCGACGCCGGCAACGTCTTCGGCGAGGGGCAGTCGTTCGATATTTCGCGCTTGCGCTATACGGCGGGCGCGGAGCTGCGGGTGCTCGTCCCGGTGTTCGGAGCGCCCTTGCGGTTCATCTATGCGGTGAACCTGGACAAGCAGGCGAACGACCGGTTCGAGGACTTCCAGTTCAGCATCGGCACCAGCTTCTGACCTTCGACCTCTACACCTGATCCATGGAGACGAGAGACATGTCCTGCATCCGCCCCCTTTCCCGCGCCGTCCTGGGCCTCGCCCTCTCCGCGGCGCTGGTTGCGCCCTTCGCAGCGTCCGCCCAGACCCTCAAGATTGCGGTCATCGACACCGAGCGCGTCCTGCTCGCCTCGGAGACCGGCAAGACGGCTCTCGCCGATCTGAAGAAGCTCCAGGAGGCCAAGGAGAAGGAGGTTCTGGCCCTCCAGCAGGAGATCAAGGACCTGCAGACCAAGGGGCAGGAAGGCCGCCTCTCGCTCGCGCCGGAGAAGCTCTCCGAGATCGAGAAGCAGCTGGAGGACAAAGTCATCGCCCTGCGCCGCCTGCAGGACGACGCCACCCGCGAGCTCAACAAGAAGCGCGACGAGGTTCTCGCCCAGATCGACCAGAAGGTCATGCCGGTGATCAATCAGGTGGGCAAGGAGCTCGGCTACAACATGATCTTCCGCAAGTTCGAGAGCGGCCTGATCTACGCCGACGACGCGCTCGACATCACCACCCAGGTCATCCAGCGGCTCGATGCCGCGGCCCCGAAGACGGGCAACTGACCTGTGGGGGGTACGGCGCACCGGCTGGCGGATCTCGCCGGGCTCATCGGTGGGCAGGTCGAAGGAGATCCGGATCGCGAGGTCGAAGCGATCCGGCCTCTGGAGGCCGCCGGCCCGCGCGATCTCTCCTTTCTGAACCATCCCCGCTACCGTGCAGAGGCCGTGGCCAGCCGGGCCGCAGCCCTCCTGGTCGGCCGCGATCTCGCCGCCGGCTTGCGCGACGGCGCACCGGCGCGCGACCTGCTGGTGGTGGCGAAGGATGCGGACGTACCGCTGGCCCTCGCGCGGCTTCTCGCCGTGTTCCATGCGGTCGAGCCCCCCCGGCCCGGCATCCATCCCACCGCCGTCGTCGAGGCCGGTTGCACGATCGATCCGTCCGCCTGGATCGGGCCGTACGCCGTGATCGGCGCCGGAGCCACCGTCGCCGCGCGCGTTCAGGTGCACCCCCATGTGGTCCTCGGCGCCGGCTGCTCGGTGGGGGAGGGCACGGTCCTTCACCCCCATGCGGTGCTCTATCCCGGCACCGAGGTCGGCTCCGGCTGCATCGTGCACGCGGGCGCCGTCCTCGGTGCCGACGGCTTCGGGTATGCCACCTCCGGCGGGATGCACCACAAGGTCCCGCAGGTCGGCCGTGTGGTGCTGGAGCGCGACGTGGAGGTGGGAGCCGGCTCGACGATCGACCGCGCCACCCTGGGGGAGACCCGTATCGGTGCCGGGACGAAGATCGACAACCTGGTCCAGATCGGGCACAACGTGCAGACCGGCCGGCACTGTATCCTGTGTGGCCAGTCCGGGATCGCCGGCAGCACGCGGCTGGGGGACTACGTGGTGCTCGCCGGTCAGGCGGGCGTTTCGGGCCACATCCACCTCGGCACCGGCGTCCAGGTGGCGGCCAAATCGGCGGCGCTCCACGCGGTTGAAGCGGGGCAGAAGGTCGCCGGCATCCCGGCTGTGGAGCTGAAGCGCTGGAAACGGCAGACCGTGCTGCTGGCGCGGTTGGAAGACATGAGCCGGCGGCTGCGCGCCCTGGAGCGCGGCGCATCCGCCACCGGCGGTCCCGCCGGAGACCCTGAGGAGGGTGGAGATTGAGCGAGCCGAACGAGCCGAAGGCGGCGCCCCACGCCGTGCGCGACATCGACTGGATCATGGCGGTGCTGCCGCACCGTTACCCCATCCTGCTGGTCGACCGCGTCCTGGAGATCGAGCCCAAGAAGCGGATCGTGGCGATCAAGAACGTGACGATCAACGAGGAGGTCTTCCTCGGCCACTTTCCCGGCAAGCCGGTGTTCCCGGGCGTCCTGCTGATCGAAGGAATGGCCCAGGCGGGGGGGCTCCTCCTCCTGCACGACCTTCCGGATCGGGAGGGCAAGCTCCTCTACTTTACGGGCATTGAAGCGGCGAAATTCCGCCGTCCGGTCGTCCCCGGTGACCAGGTCCGCTTCGAGGTCGAGGTGCTGCGCCTGCGTTCCTCGTTCTGCAAGGTGGCGGGGCGCGCCCTGGTGGACGGCGAGCTGGCCGCCGAGGCGGTCCTCTCGACCGCCATGGTCGACCGGGGAGGCCGGGCATGAGCGGCACCTGGAAGGGCATCCATCCCCTCGCGGCAGTCGATCCCGGAACCGTGCTCGGTGACGGCGTGACCGTCGGCCCGTTCGCGGTCATCGGCCCCGAGGTCGAGATCGGTGCCGGCACCGAGGTGGGAGCCGGCGCCCAGATCTACGGCCCGACGCGGATCGGCCGGGAGAACCGGATCGCCCCGCAGGCCGCCGTCGGCTTCGACCCGCAGGACCTGACCTTCCGGGGGGAGCGGGTCACCCTGGAGATCGGCGACCGCAACCAGATCCGCGAGTTCTCGACGATCCATCGCGGCACCGCCAAAGGCGGGGGTGTCACCCGGGTCGGCAGCGACAACCTGTTCATGGCCTACACCCACGTGGCGCACGACTGCCAGGTGGGGAACCGCACCATCTTCGCCAACAACGCGACCCTGGCCGGCCACGTCGAGGTGCACGACGACGCCTCGATCTCCGCCTTCTCGGCGGTGCACCAGTTCTGCCGCGTCGGCCGCCACGCCTACGTGGGCGGGTTCAGCGTCGTGGTGATGGACGCCCTGCCGTTCGCCAAGACGGTCGGCCAGAAGCCGGCCTTCTTCGGCATCAACCGGATCGGCTTGTCGCGCAAGGGGATGAGCGCGGAGACCATCCGCCGGCTCGACCGCGCCCTGCGGCTGCTGGTGCGCTCGGGCCTCAACACGGCGCAGGCTCTGGAGGAGATCCGCCGCGAGCTGCCCGGAGATCCGGAGGTCGACTACCTCGTCTCCTTCGTCGAGAGCGCGAAGCGCGGGCTCCACAAGAGCGCCGGGCGGGGGGGCCGGGGTGGCAAGGGAGCCGCCGAGGCGGAGGGTGGCGATGCCTGAGCCGGTGCGCATCGGCGTCGTCGGGGCCGGTGTGATGGGCCGGCACCACGTGCGCAACCTGGCCGCCTTGACCGCGGCCTCCGCCGCCGAGCTGGTCGGGGTCTACGACGCCCGTCCGGAGGTGGCCGAGGCGATCGCCGCCGAGCACGGCACCCGCGCCTTTGCGCGCATGGAGGAGCTGGCCGACGGCATCGAGGCCGCGGTGGTGGCGGCGCCGACCGTGCACCATGCCGAGATCGGCTGCGCTTTGCTGCAGCGCGGCCTCCACGTCCTGATGGAGAAGCCCCTGGCGCCCAGCCTGGCCGAGGCCGACCGGCTGCTCGACGCGCGCGAGAAGGCGCCGGGCTCCCCGGAGCGCCGTCCGGTGTTGGCGGTCGGCCACGTGGAGTTCTACAACCCGGTGGTCCAGGCTCTGCTGAGCGTCGGCCTGCCGCCGCGTTTCATCGAGGTGCAAAGGCTGGGGATCTTCTCGCCGCGCAGCCTCGACGTCGACGTGGTCCTCGACCTGATGATCCACGATCTGCAGATCCTGCACGCGCTCGACCCGAGCCCGGTCGCCGAGGTGCGCGCCACCGGCATCCCGGTGCTCTCGCCGAAGGTGGACATCGCCAACGCCCGGGTCGAGCTCGCCTCGGGCTGCGTGGCGAACCTGACCGCCTCGCGCGTCTCGGCCGAGCGCGTCCGCAAGCTGCGCGCCTTCCTGCCCAGCCGCTACTACTCCCTCGACTATGCGGCGCAGGAGATCCACGGCTACCGCCTGGAAGAAGGGGAAGGGGGCCGGTCGATCGTCAAGGACGACCTGCCGGCCGAGAAGGCCGAGCCCCTGCGCCGCGAGCTGGAGGCCTTCCTCGCCGCCTGCCGCGGGGAGATGGCCCCCCTGGTGGACGCCGCCGCCGGCCGGCAGGCGCTCGCCACGGCGCTGGCGGTGGTCGCGGCGATCTAGGCGAACACCTCTGTCCTTTCCGGAAGGACAAATTCCGGGAGATTTGTCCTTCGTGGAAGGACAAACCGGATCCGGTGAGGTCATCGCCGCGCAGAACCCGACGCCACCCGCACCACCACGAACGTGACGTCGTCCCCTTGCTCCCGGTTGCCGCGCCAGGCGGCCACCCGGGCGAGGAGGCGCTCGACGATTTCCGGTGCCGGCGCTCCGGCGGCGGCGCGGAAGGCTTCGGCGGCTTGTTCGTAACCGAAGGGATTGTCGGCGGCGTCGAGATGCTCGGCGAAGCCGTCGCTGGCGAAGAGGAGGGTGTCGCCCGGGGCGAGGGCGGCGTGGTGCTCGCGCCAGGGGCCGGCCAGACGGGAGCCGACCGGAGGGCCGCCGGTGCCCAGCTCTTCGACCGTGCCGGTGGCGGAGCGGTGGATCAGGACCGGCGGCATGGCGGCCGAGCAGAGGGTGACCGAGCCGGGCGTGAGCCGGGCGAGGGCCAGGCACATGTGCAGCGGCTTCACCTGCATCTCCCGCAGCACACGGTCGCATTCGGCGAGCACCGAGGGCAGGCTCTCGGCGCCGCCGAGGGTAGAAAAGAGCGCCTTCACCGCGGTCACCATGATCCCGGCCGCAACACCGTGCCCGGTGGCGTCGCCGAAGGCGACCACGAGGCTGCCGTCCGCGGCGATCCGGAAATCGTAATAGTCGCCGCCGACCTCGGTCGCGGGGAGCATCACGGCGGCGGTTTCCAGCCCGTCGACCACGGGGAGCGCCGCCGGGAGCATCGAAAGCTGCAGGGTCCGCGCTCGCTCGATCTCAGCGGTCTTGCGCGCGTTCTCGGCTTCCAGCAGGTGGCGGCGCAGGTCCTGCTCATGGGCCGTGCGTTCCTGGTCGAGGACCTGCTGCGCCAGCGCCGACACCTCGGCGAGCCGCTGCTCCAGGTGCCTGCGGGTGCGCGCGAAGCTCTGGGAGAGGAAGAGCGACATGGAGACCGCGAAGGCGAGCAGGCCGTAGACGTAGATGCCCCGCGAACCGGCGATGGGAGGAATGGCTCCGATCTCAATCAGGATCTGCAGCAGGATGACGGTGCCCAGGATGGCGAAACCGACAAGCAGGACGCGGACGCCTTCGCGCTCGACGATGTGGCCGGCCACCTCCAGCCGGACGACCTCGGCGATCATCAAACCGAAGTAGGCATACCAGCTCCAGCCCGACGCCTGTGGGTGGAGAAAGGTGAGCACCGACAAAGCCGCGCCGACCGCGGCGAAGACCCGCCAGGTGTGCGGGAAGACGTGGGTGCGGATGGCGTAATAGGTGAGCAGGAGGAAGAAGATCAAGGCCAGCACGAACGAGGTGGTCAGGCGGGAGAGCAGGGGAAGCTCCGCGCTCGCGGCCGATGCGTGTCCCCGTTCGCTGAGGACGATGCTCGCAAAGGCGGCCATGGTGAGGGCATGGAAAAGGTTCTCCCGGGCCTTGGGGTAGGACAGGAAGAGCGCCAGATGCAGCAGAGTGAGGAACGCCGGGATGGCGGTGAAGACGGTGCGCCGGATGGTGTCGAGCCGCGCGGTGGCGAGCTGGAGCGCGGCGGCGTCCGGCGTTTTGAGCACCACCGCGCGAAGCGGTGCCGCGGCCGGTCCCTGCGCCGGTGCGGCAGCCGTCCACAGGAGGACGGAGAGGGCCGCGGCGAGGTGGAACGTCGGTCGGTGCATGCTGTCTGGGCGGCATTCTACCTGTCCGCGGCGGCGGG
Source organism: Holophagales bacterium UBA5704 (assembly GCA_002420005.1). Lineage (GTDB taxonomy): Bacteria > Acidobacteriota > Thermoanaerobaculia > Multivoradales > UBA5704 > UBA5704. The sequence continues at coordinate 60,788 of DIHE01000036.1, forward strand.
TCTGCTATGCTCTGCCGGCTTCCTCGGTCCCGGAGGGGCCTGACCATCCTTTTTGAGGAGGATTCTCTGAAATGAGCGAGATTCGGATCGGTGTGATCGGCGGCAGTGGTCTGTACGCCATGGAAGGCTTGAAGGTGATCGAGGAGCGGCGGATCGAGACTCCGTTCGGCGCGCCTTCGGACCCGTATGTCATCGGCGAGCTGGAGGGCAAGCGCATCGCCTTCCTGCCCCGCCACGGGCGCGGCCACCGGCTGCTGCCCAGCGAGCTCAACTACCGCGCCAACATCTTCGGCCTGAAGCTCCTCGGCGTCGAGCAGATCATCTCGGTCTCCGCCGTGGGCTCGCTGAAGATCGAGTACAAGCCGACCGACATCCTGGTCCCCGACCAGTTCTTCGACCGCACCCGCCACCGCGCCGACACCTTCTTCGGCGACGGCCTGGTCGCCCACGTCTCTCTCGCCAAGCCGGTCTGCCCGCGGCTGATCGATCCGTTCGTCGCGGCGGCGCGCGCGGCCGGCGCCACCGTCCATCGGGGTGGCACCTACGTCAACATGGAAGGCCCGCAGTTCTCCACCCGTGCCGAGTCCGAGGTCTACCGGAGCTGGGGGATGGACATCATCGGGATGACCAACCTGACCGAGGCACGGCTCGCCCGTGAGGCGGAGATGTGCTACGCGAGCCTCTCGATGATCACCGACTACGACTGCTGGCACGAGCACGACGTCACCGGCCAGGAGGTCATGGAGGTGGTGGCGCAGAATGTCAAGATGTCGCAGGAGGTGGTGCGCCAGCTCGTCCGTTCGCTCCCCGCGGAGCGCCCGGCGGACTGCCTGTGCGCGCGCGCCCTCGCCGAGTCCTTGATCACCGAGCGCGCGCTCATCCCGGCGGAGACCAAGAAGAAGCTGCAGCCGATCATCGGCAAGTACATCCCGGTCGGGTAGAGAGGCAGACGTGCCGCGCATCCTGGTCACCAACGACGACGGCATCTTCTCCGAGGGCATCAAGCTCCTGGCCGAGGCGCTCGCCGAGCTCGGGGACGTCTTCGTCGTCGCCCCGGATCGCGAGCAGAGCGCGATGGGCCATGCGCTGACCCTGGGCCGGCCGCTGCGCATGCAGAAGATGGGGGAGCGCCGCTTCTCGGTCGACGGCACGCCCACGGACTGCGTCAACCTGGGGGTCCATTCGGTCCTCCTGGACAGCCCGCCCGATTTCGTCGCCTCCGGGATCAACTACGGGTTGAACCTGGGGGACGACGTGACCTATTCGGGGACGGTGTCCGCCACCTTCGAGGGCACCCTTCTGGGCATCCCGTCGGTGGCGTTCAGCCAGGAGGTGGCGGAGGGGTTCTCCTTCCGCCCGGCCGCCGCCTTCGCCCGCGAGCTGTTCCGCATTCTGATCGCCGAGCGCGAGAAACTGCCGAAGGACCTGTTGCTCAATGTCAACATACCGGCCGGCCCGATCCGCGGCCTGAGCTTCACACGCCTCGGGCGCCGGGTCTACAAGCAGTCGGTGATCGAGAAGGTCGACCCGCGCGGGCGCAAGTACTACTGGATTCACGGCGTGCCGCAGTGGGAGACGGTTGCCGGCACCGACTTCGAAGCGGTGGTTTCCGGACGGATCTCTGTCACGCCTTTGCACCTGGACCTCACTTATTATCCGGGGCTCGAGAGCTTCGGCGACCTGCGCGACCGCCTGACCGGGATCGATCTCGGGATCGACGCCCAGCGGCCATGAGCGACCAGTACCTCGGTGTGCGGGAGCGGATGGTCCGCGAGCTGATCGCGGCGCGCGGCGTCCGGGACGAGCGGGTGCTGGCGGCCCTGCGCACGGTGCCGCGGCATCTGTTCGTCAAGGACAGCCTGCGCAATCAGGCCTATGGCGACCGCGCGCTGCCGATCGGCGAGGCACAGACGATCTCGCAGCCGTACATCGTGGCGCGGATGACCGAGCTGTTGGAGGTGGGACCCGAGCATTCGGTCCTCGAGATCGGCACCGGTTCCGGCTATCAGACCGCCGTCCTGGCGCTCCTGGCGCGGCGGGTCTACAGCCTGGAGCGGATCGCCGAGCTGGCGCGCGAGGCGATTCCGCGCATGCGCCAGCTCGGGCTGGACAACGTCAAGATCCAGGTCTTCGACGGCACGGTGGGGTGGAGCGAATGGGCGCCCTACGACCGCATCCTGGTGACGGCCGGAGCTCCCAAGGTGCCGGAACCGCTGCTCGACCAGCTCGTCGCCGGAGGCGTTTTGGTGGTGCCGGAGGGGCAGAGGAACGCCCAGAAGTTGGTGGTGTATCGTAAGACTGCACGCGGCGGCATCCGCCGCAGCGAGGGCGAGGAGGTGGTGTTCGTGCCCCTGCTCGGTCGCCATGGATGGAAGGAAGGACAGCGGTAAACGAGAAGGAAACCCCGGCCCGCAGGGCCGGCGCCTGGAGGCGAGATGAACGACCTGAAGAAGCACATCCGTGAGGTGCCGGAGTTTCCCAAGCCGGGCATCCTCTTCTACGACATCACGACCTTGCTGCAGCACCCCCTGGCCTTGCGCAAGACGGTCGACCAGTTCGTCTGGTTGTTCGCCGAGAAGCGGATTCACAAGGTCATCGGCATGGAATCGCGCGGCTTCATGTTCGGGCCGATCGTGGCCTACGACCTGAACGCCGGCTTCGTGCCGGTGCGCAAGCCCGGGAAGCTGCCGGCCGAGACGATCCGCGAGACCTACGAGCTGGAGTATGGCAACGACTCCCTGGAGATGCACAAGGATGCGATCTCGCCCGGCGAGAACGTGCTGATCGTCGACGACCTCGTCGCCACCGGCGGCACCGCCCTCGCCACCGCCCGGATGGTCGAGAAGCTCGGTGGCAAGGTGGCCGGCCTGGGGTTCATCATCGAGCTCACCTTCCTCGACGGCCGCAAGAAGCTGGAGGAGAAGGGGTACGAGGTCCAGGCGCTGATCCAGTATTGACGATGGGAGCAGGTGGGGGAATCGCCTGCTATACTCCCCCCACCTGTGCGGCTATAGCTCAGGTGGACAGAGCAGGAGTTTCCTAAACTCTTGGTCGGGGGTTCGAGTCCTCCTAGCCGCACCAATCCCACGTTGTTCGAAAACCCAAGAACCGACCCGTGACGGAAACCGCCGCCTTACCGGATGACCTGCGCCGGCCGCGCCTCTGGCTCGCTGCGCTCTTCGCCCTGGCGATCCCCCTCTTCGTCATCGGGGTCTGGTGGGGGTTGCCGCACTGGTCGGGCTGGGCGGGCGACGAGATGCATCCCACGCAGTGGCCGAAGGCTCTCTCGTTCAAGGCTTTCAACGGCTGGCACACGCGCTATCCGCCCCTGCACTTCGCCGTGCTCCAGGGGCTGTCCTGGCCGTTGCGGGCGGCGATGCAGGCGGCGGGGACCGCGCAGCCCGACCGGATCGTGGCGCTCATCTGGTTCGGGCGGATCGTCAGCCTGCTGCTGGCCTTCGCCACGGTCGGGCTGGTCTACCGGGTCGGCTGCGAGATCTACGACCGGCGCTCGGCGCTCTGCGCGGCGGCGATCCTGGTCTGCGTCGCCCCCTATGTGTACTACGCCAAGATGGGGAATCTCGACGTCCCCTACATCTTCTGGTTCACCGGCTCTCTGCTGTTCTACATCCGCATCCTGAAGCATCACCGGCTGCGCGACTACGTGCTCTTCGCCTTGCTCGCCGCCGCCACCGTCTGCACCAAGGACCAGGCCTATGGCCTCTACAGCCTGGCGCCGTTGCCGATCCTGTGGAGCCTGGCGGTGCAGGAGAAAGGCGGCGGGGGTGGGACCCGGAACCTGCTGCGCGGCCTCGGCCGTGCGCTCGCCGACCGGCGCTTCCTCGCCGCAGCGGGGACCGCCGCTCTCGGCTTCGCGGTGTTCCAGATGCTCTGGAACTGGCAGCGCTTCGCTCTCCACGTCCGCCTGCTGGTCGGTCCGATGAGCGACAACTACCAGGACTTTGAAAACAGCCCGGAAGGGCAGGAGGCACTGCTGTCGCTGTTCCTGCGGCAGATCGCGTTCAGCCTCAATCCGGCGCTCGCCGCCGTCTGCGCCGCCGGGGTGGCCTGGACCCTCTGGCGGCTCGTGAAGAAGCGGGGCGGGGAGGAGCCGTTTCTGCTCGGCAGCCTGATGGTGCTGATCGTCTCGTACTACGCGACGTTCCTGGTCCTGATCCTGTTCAGCTACGACCGCTACATCCTGCCGATCGCGCTCCTTCTCGCCTTTCCGGGGGGCCGTCTGCTCGGCGCGCTCCTGGCGCCCAGCGGGCGGCTCGTCGCGCTCCGCCGGCCGGCGGTGGCGTTTCTCTTCGCCTATTCCTTTCTCTATGCCGCGTCGGTGGACGCCCGGCTCCTCGCCGACTCGCGCTACGCCGTGGAGGCGTACGTGAAGGAGCATGCCCCGTCTGCGGCGGCGGCGAAGTCGGCGGTGGGGGTCGGCCGGCGCAAGCACATCCCCCGCTTCCGATGGGTCTTGTGGGCGGATGCGCTGGAGAAGAACGGTCGCCTGCTGCAACGGCACCGTCCGGCGTACGTGGCGATCAACCTGACCGACATTCGCCACCCGCAGGAGCTCGACTTCTACCACCGGATGGTGCGTGGCGAGCTGGGCTACCGGCTGGTGATGCTCCACCGGGGCAAACCCCTCTTCGACCTGCTCAGCCCGAGCGTGCAGGGGACCAGCAGCCAACGGTTCATCAACCCGGAGATGGCCTTGTTCGAGCGCATGGGGCGGGGAGGCGGGAGCGGGAACATGGACAGCACGGCGCCTCCCATGGCAGACTCTCCGGCTGTTCGACTACACTAGTTTTTTTCGGAGCTTTTTCGATGACGCAACATCTGACGCGCAAAGACATGAAGCGGGACGACTTCGCCAGTGCCGTGGGGAAGAGCGTCGAGTATGCCGAGAGCCATGCACGCACGCTGCTTCTGGGTCTCGGCGCGGTGGCATTGGTGGCCGTTCTGGTTCTGGTCGGCCGGATCTACCTCGGCAACCGGGCCGAGAAGGCGGGAGAAGCGCTGGGCCATGCAATGAAGGTCTACCAGGCGCCGATCGACGCCGCGGCGGCCAAGCCGGACGATCCGAAGGCGCCGACCTTCGCCGATTCGGTGGCCCGCCGGACCCGTGCCAAGGATCTGTTCACGGCCGTGCGGGCGGACTACGGCAGCAGCGACTCGGCGGCCGTCGCCGGACTGTACCTGGCGCAGATCGCCGCCGAGGAAGGGAAGCTCGACGAGGCGCGGGCGCTGTGGACCGAGTTCGTCGACGACCATCCGAAGAACCTTCTGGCCGCCCAGGCGCGGGTGAACCTCTTCCACCTCGACCGGCAGCAGGGGAAGAGCGAGGACCTCGCGCAGCGCCTGAAGTCTCTGCTGGAGCAGGACGAGCCCGGCTTGCCGAAGGACGTTCTCCTGTTCGAGCTGGCGACCACCCAGGAAGAGCTGGGGAAGAAGCAGGACGCCCTCCAGTCGTGGCGCAGGCTGTCGGAGGAGTATCCCGAGTCGGCCTACCGTGGCGAAGCCCAGCAGAAGGTCAACGCCCTCGATCCGTCGCGCTCCGGTACGCTCGGCGGCGGCATTCCCGGCATGGGCGGCGGGTTCCCGGGCTGAAGACCGCCGCGATGGCGATCCTCCCCTACCGCATCCTGGACCGCAAGCGCGCGGGGTTTTCGCTCACCGAGGAGGAGATCCGCGCGGTGGTCCGCGGGACCACCGACGGCTCCTGGACGGAAGGGCAGCTCTGCGCCTTCCTGATGGCCGCGGCGATCCGCGGCATGAGCGCCGAGGAGACCCGCGCGCTCACCCTCGCGATGCTCGAATCCGGGGTGCGCTGGGAGCTGGCCCGGGCGGTCCCCGGAGTGGTCGACAAGCATTCGACCGGCGGCGTCGGCGACAAGGTCACCCTCGTTTTGGGACCTCTCCTCGCGAGCTGTGGCGTCCCGGTCGCCATGCTCACCGGCCGCGGCCTCGGCCACACCGCCGGAACGATGGACAAACTGGAGACCCTGCCGGGGATCGACCAGCAGCTCGACCGGGGGCGTTCGATCGACCTGCTGCGGCGCTGCGGGCTGGCGATCGGTGCCGCCACGGCCGAGATCGCGCCCGCCGACCGCCGCCTCTATGCCTTGCGCGACGTGACGGCGACCGTCGAATCCCTGCCTCTCATCACTGGCAGCATCCTGTCCAAGAAGCTCGCGACCGGAGCCGCCGCGGTGGTCTTCGACGTCAAGGTGGGCAACGGCGCCTTCCTGCCTCCCCGCGAGGCGGCGCGCGAGCTGGCCCGGGGCCTGGTCGAGACGGCCAAGGCGCTGGGGACCGCGGCGAGCGCTCTCCTGACCGATATGAACCAGCCCCTGGGGCGGTGGAGCGGCCATGCCGCCGAGGTGATGGAGGCGATCGACTGTCTGGAAAATCGCGGGCCGGCCGATCTTCTCGAGGTCACGTTGGCCCTGAGCGAAGAGGTTGCGCGCCTCGCCGGGCACTCCGGCGTCGGGCGTCCCGAGCTGGAGCGTGCGCTCGCCGACGGCCGCGCCCGCGAGCGTTTCGACCGCTGGGCCGCGCTGCAAGGGACCGATCCCGCCTGGCTGCAGAAGCCCCGCTTCGAGCTGGCCCCTATCGTGGTACCGCTCCTCGCCGCTCGCACCGGCGTCCTCGCCCAGGTGGCCACCCGCCAGCTCGGTCTTCTCCTGGTCGAAGCCGGCGGGGGCCGAGCCCGGCCGGACATGGACATCGACCTCGGTGTCTCGCTGGAGATACGTTCCCGGTTGGGCGATCCGGTCGAGGCGGGCCAGGAGCTGGCCCGCGTCTACCTGCGCCGGCCGGATGACCGGCTCGCCGGCCTCTTCGCCGCCTGCTTCACCGTCGGTGACGAAGGGCTGGCGCCGGTCCTGGTGAGCGAGCGGATCGGTTAGAACGACGTCTTTCCGAAATTCGACGCCAGCACGGCCAGGTCGGCGCCATCGACGGTGTCGTCCTGGTTCAGGTCGGCGACGCCGAGGTAACGGCTCTCGCCGCGCTGCGTTCCGAAGCGGGGGGCGAAGAGGAGAAAGTCGGCTCCGTCCACTCGGCCGTCCCGGTCGATGTCGCCGCGCAGGAAGGTGGTGCCGGCGACCACGAACTGGGTGATCTCGCGGTCGAGGGTGTTGACCGGATTCGCCAGGTCGCGGCTGCGGATCGCCACCCGCACCACACCCTTCCACGGCTGCGGCGGGTCATAGCGGATGTCCAGCTTGCGCGCATTGCCGGTGAGCGGTGTCTCGACCACCGCGTCGTTGATCACCAGGCGGGTCGCGGTGACGTCGATCCCGGCACCGAAATCGAAGAGGTCGATGCGCAGCGGGGTGTCGGCCGGCACGTTCTGGTCGTCGTTGCCCGGCTCGACCCGGCCGGTCACCGGCGGCACGGTGTCGACGTTGGTCAGGACATCGGCAAAGACCCGGGCCAAGAGGTCGTACCCGGCGGTGTTGGGGTGGAGCCGGTCGTCGTAGAGCGCGGCGAAGTTGGCATTCAGCCGGTAGAAGACCTCGAACGGGTCGGCGAGCTTGCGTTCCTTGCTCCACGCGAGGTCGCGGACCAGGCCGTTGTAGTGGCCGGTCACCAGGTTGCGCGCGTCGTAGTTGGTGTTGAGGCGGGGCAGGATGGTGGCCTGGGTCACGGTGAGCCCCTTGGCCCGAGCCTTCTCGGCGATCCGGTCGAGATTGAACGCGATCGTCTCGTTCGAGACATTCTGGTTGCCGATGTCGTTCGTCCCCTCCATGACGAGGAGAACGTCGTCACCGGCCACGAGAACCCTGTCGATCCGGCTGATCCCTTCGGCCGTGGTCTCGCCGGGCAGCCCTTCATTGCGCACGTCGGCGGTCTGGCCGCGCTGTTGCAGAAGCGCCTCCAGCCGTGGCGGGTATCCCTTTTCGGCGCGGTTCGGGTCGTCGCCGACGCCCCAGGTGATGCTGTCGCCGAAGGCGACGTAGGTGGTCTGGGCCAGGGCGGCCGGGGGAAGGACGGCAAGGACACCAAGGACGGCAAGGACGAAGGGCCGGTGACCACTCATGGCTGCTTCTCCCAGCGGGCGGTGCGCTCTCCGGTGCGGCCGGGCCAGGTGAAGCGCAGGCCGGTGGTGCCGGCACGGAGAGTGGGGCGCTCTGCGGCCGGGGTCTCGGTGGGGACCGCCGCCTGGCGCAGGGTGCGGCCGTTCGCATCCAGCTCGGCGAGGGCCCAGCCGCGCGGCTCCGCAGTGCGGTAGAGGAGCCAGGCCTTGCCGCGCGGTGCCGGCTCGAAGGTCGGGTAGAGCGTCCCCGGGCCTCCGGCGCTCTCCGGCCGGCTCCAGGCTCCATTGCGGAAGCGGGAGACCACCACCCGGTACTCGGCGCCATCGAATCGGCTCCAGGCGAGCAGGGCGCCGCCACGGGTGGCGGTGAGGGTCGGGGTGATGTCCGGCACCTCATTGCCTCCGGCCGCGCGCCGCGCCGGGCTCCAGGTGCCGTCTTTGGCGCGCCGGCTCCAGACGATCTCGTCGTCCGTGCCGTCGAAGGCGCTCCAGGCGGCGAGCCAGCCGCCGTCGGTGAGCCGTGTGGCGGTCAAGGCGAGCTGGCTGCCGGGGCCGGGCGCCGCGACCGCCTGCGGTGCGCTCCAGCCGGCGCCGGTCCATTCCGCGAAGCGGACGCCGAACGTGCGGCGGTCGTTTCCTTCCAGCCAGAGCAGGCCGGTGAGGCGGCCGTCGTCGACCAGAGGCAGCGGCTGCTGGCGCATGGGGGCGGTTCGGCCTCCTGGGGGCGGGAGCTCGGTCGCGACGGCACCGTCGCCGGTCAGAAGGAGGATTTCGCTGCGGCCCTCCGCGTCCGGGCGGATGCCCGCGGCGAGCCAGCCGGTCTCCAGGGGAAGGGCGGTGTCGATGGCGGACCCCGGTGGAACCGGGAGGGCGATGCGTTCTCCGGTGGCGAGCTGGAGCCGTGCACCCCCCTCCTCAACCGGCAGGAGGAGAGGGCGGGACACCTCGGCCCCGGCCCGTCCGACCAGAGACAGCAAGGCGGAAACGACGAGGGCGAAGCGGGCTGTGCTCATCTCGCATCTATCGTAAGGCGACGCCGGGAGGGAGGTCAACGGGAGGCGTTCTGCGGCGCACGGGTAACCGTCATGCTAGAATTCTCCGGGTCATCAAGAACGAGGAGATGTTCATGCTCGGAGATCTCTACCAGGATGTGCGTCTTGACTTGAAGTCTCTTTTCCGCCGCCCGTCGGTTCCGGTCGCGGCGGCGGTCGCCGCGATGGCGCTCGGAATCGGCGCCGCCGTGACGATCTTCAGTGTCGTCAACACCGTGCTCCTGCGACCCTTGCCTTATCCCGGCGCAGATCGCGTGGTGGCGGTATGGAATCACTTCGCCAAGGTGGGTCTTCTCCGTCTTGAGAGCTCGGTGCCCGAGTTTTTCGACTACCGTGATCAGAACACCACGCTCGAGGCTCTCGCCGCAATCGTCACCACGCAAGGAAACCTCACCGGAGTGGGCGAGCCGGAGAGGATCAAGCTCGCGCTCGTGTCTCCCGCGCTGTTTTCCGTTCTGGGGGTTGAGGCCGGGCACGGTCGCGTGTTTGCCGACGGCGAAGATGGGCTGGATGCGCCGCGTGTCGCTGTGCTCAGTGACGCGTTCTGGCACCGTCGCCACGCTGCGGATCCGCAGGTGATCGGTCGCGATCTGACCATCAACGGCAACCTTTACACCGTCATCGGTGTCATGCCCCCCGGCTTCAGATATCCGGAGAACGTCGACCTTTGGGCACCGTTGCGCCTGGATCCGTCGGAAGACCGGGGCAACCACTATCTGGCCTGTCTCGGGCGGCTGAAGCCCGGCGTCGATCTGAGCATGGCGCAAGCCGATATGAGCGCCATCGCCCACCGTATGCAGCAGGATTTCCCGAATGCCTACCGGAGCGATGGTGGATGGGGGGTGAGCCTCACCTCTTTCCACGAGGAGCTGACCGGCGACGTCCGTCCGGCGCTCGTCATTCTGCTCGTCGCGGTCGGCCTCGTTCTGCTGGCCGCCTGCACCAACGTGGTCAACCTGCAGCTCGGGCGGGCCCTGGCCCGCAGCCGCGAGATCGCCATCCGGACGGCTCTGGGTGAGCCGCGAGGACGCATGATCCTCCGTTTCATCTCCGAGAGCCTTGTCGTGACCCTCTTTGGAGGGGTCCTCGGCGTCGGTCTCGCAGCCCTCGCCGTGCGCGCCTTGACCCGGATCGACCCGGCGGCGATTCCGCGGTCTTACGAGATCGCTCTCGATACGAGGGTCCTTCTCTTCGCCGCCGCGCTGGTCCTGGTCAGCGGTCTCGTGATCGGCCTGGTGCCGGCGGTGCAATCCTCAAAGCTGGGCCTGACCGAGGAGCTCAAGGAGGGGGGAGAGAAGTCGGTGGGGGGGCGGGGCCGGCAGCGAGTCCGCCGCATGCTGGTGGTCATCGAGACGGCGCTGGCTGTGGTGCTGGTCATCGGTGCCGTCCTGGCGGCCCGCACGTTCATCCATTTGCGGAGCATCGACCCCGGGTTCAAGCCCGGGAATACCCTGACGTTGCAGATCCCCCTGCCGGCGAAGAAGTATTCGGATCCGCCGCGAGTGATCGCTTTTTACAAGCAACTCGTCGAAGAAGTCGCCGCCCTGCCCGGGGTTCGACATACCGGCGTCACCGATTGTATTCCGTTGTCTCAGAGCGGTTGTACCATTTCCGGTTCCTATTACCTCGAGGATCGCATGCCGGCCCCTGACGGAATGCCTCCAGAAGGAGAGATGAACTTCACCTACCCTGGCTACTTCGATGCCATGGGGATTTCCCTGAAGGAGGGGAGGTTCCTGGTCCTCCAGGACAACGAGGAAACCCGGAACGCCCCCGGTGTCGTGGTCGTCGACGAGGTGCTCGCCCGCCTCTCCTGGCCCGGTGAGAGCCCGATCGGCAAGCGATTGAAGTTCAACCCGAGCGCGGAGACCCCTTGGCGGGTCGTGGTCGGCATGGTGTCGCACGTCAAGAGCTCCGGTCTTGACTCCGAGTCGCGGGGGCAGCTCTACATTCCGTTCGCGCGGTTCCCTTCCAACGTGTCTTACCTGGCGGTACGAACCGCAGGTGAGCCGGCCTCACTCGTCGGCCCGGTGCGCAGCCTGGTGACCAAGCTCGATCCGGATCTGCCGCTCTTCGATGTCCAGACCATGTCCGACCGGCTCTCCAAGTCGCTTGCCCTGCGACAACTCTCGATGTCTCTACTGCTGAGCCTGGCGGCCCTCGCTCTGTTTCTGGCGGCAATCGGTGTTTACAGCGTCATCGCCTACGCGGTGAGCCAGCGCAGTCGCGAGATCGGAATGCGCATGGCCCTCGGAGCCACCCGCAGCTCCATTCTCAGAATGGTGGTGGGCGAAGGGGTCACCATGGCGCTGGCAGGCGTTGTGGCCGGCTTGGCCTTGGCGTATTGGGCGACGCGGCTGCTCGCCAGTCTTCTCTTCGGGGTGAGCGCCACCGATCCTGTGACCTATCTGACGACCTCCGTGCTGCTGGTTGCGGCAGCGGCGGCGGCGAGCTACTTTCCTGCCAGAAAGGCCTCCCGGGTGAGCCCGATGACCGTTCTCGGAAGGGATTAGCTGCAGCCCGTCGGGAGCTGAACGCATGGAGCGGAGAGCGCCAGTTGTGACGGATCGCACGATCGTCGATGTGCTTCGCATGCGGGCGCTCCGGCAGCCTGATCGCCCGATCTATACATATCTGCTGGACGGCGAAGTCGAAGCAGGCGGGCTGACTTTCGCCGAGCTCGACCGCCGGGCGCGCGCCATCGGCGCAGCGTTGCAGGCCTGCACCGCAAGCGGCGACCGGTTGCTCCTTCTGCTTCCGTCCAACCTGGAGCTTGTGACCGCCTTTTTCGGATGTCTTTATGCCGGGGTGGTCGCTGTGCCGGCCTATCCGCCGCAGTCGCGCCGCCACCTTCCGCGCCTGCTTTCGATCGTCGAGGATGCGCGGCCCGCGGTGGTCTTGACCAGCGCCGCTCTGCTGCCGCGGCTGCAGCGGCTGTGTGCGGGAGCCGAGGGGCGGCTCGCCACGTTGCGCTGGGTCGCGGGTGATCTCCTGTCCGATGACCTGGCCGCCGATTGGGGGGCGCCGGCCCTGGTGCCGGAGTCGCTGGCATTTCTCCAGTACACCTCGGGCTCCACCGCCGCTCCGAAGGGAGTGATGGTCAGCCACGGCAATCTGATCCACAACGAGGAGATGATCCAGAGGGCCTTCGGACAGTCGGAGGACTCGGTCGTGGTGGGGTGGTTGCCGCTCTACCACGACATGGGGTTGATCGGAAACCTCCTGCAACCGCTCTTTGCAGGGGCCCGTTGCATCCTGATGTCGCCGATGGCCTTCCTGCAGCGCCCGGCCCGCTGGCTGGAGGCGGTGGCGCGCTATCGCGCCACGACCAGCGGCGGTCCCAACTTTGCCTATGAGCTGTGCGTGCGCAGGGTGGGAGAGGAGGCGCGGTCGGAACTCGACCTGTCGAGCTGGCAGGTGGCCTTCAGCGGCGCCGAGCCGGTGCGGGCTGCGACTCTGGAGCGCTTCATCGCGGCCTTCGCTCCGTGCGGCTTCCGCCGCGAGGCGTTCTACCCCTGCTACGGGTTGGCCGAGGCGACGCTGTTCGTCTCCGGTGGCCTGCGGAACCAGCCGCCGCGGGTGGAGGCGTTCGCCGCCGCGGCCCTGGAAGAGAACCGGGCCGAGCCGGCGGCGGACGGGGCGGCGCGGCGCGAGCTGGTGTCGTGTGGCCGGGCCTGGATGGAGCAGCAGGCCGTCATCGCGGATCCGGTGACCGGGATACGCTGCGTTCCGGGCCGGGTGGGGGAGATCTGGATCTCCGGCCCCAGTGTGGCCATGGGCTACTGGGGTCTGCCCGAGGCGACCGAGCGCGACTTCCGTGCCGGTCTGGCCGGCGAGCCGGAGGCCGGCCTCTTTCTGCGCACGGGCGACCTCGGATTCGTGGCGGGAGGCGACCTGTTCATCACCGGCCGGCTCAAGGATCTCATCGTCCTGCGCGGCCGCAATCACTACCCCCAGGATCTCGAGCTGACGTCCGAGCGCGCGCACCCGGCGCTGCGAACCGGCTGCGTCGCCGCCTTCTCTGTGGAGGTGGACGGGGAGGAGCGGCTGGTGCTGGCCTGCGAGGTCGAGGACCAGACGGTGGCGGCCGGCGAGATAGGGATGGCGATCCGGCAGGCGGTCGCCGAGGAGCACGAGGTCCGCGTCCACGAGGTGCTCCTTCTGCGCGCCGGCACGATCCCCAAGACGACGAGCGGCAAGGTGCAGCGCCATGCCTGCCGGAAGGGCTGGCAGGACGGCTCCCTGGCCGTTCTCGGGCGCAGCGGCGCGGTCCACGAGGAGGCGGGCGCCGGAGAGCCGGTCGCCGGAGCGCTGGAGCTGCAGGCGTTGCCACCCGACGAGCGGCTGGCGGCCCTGATCGCCTGGCTCGGCGCAGAGGTGGCCGGACTCCTGGAGATACCCGTGTCGCGGGTGCCGGTGGAGATGCCTCTCACCGCCCTGGGCCTCGACTCGCTGGCCGCGGCGGAGCTGGGCCGGCGCCTGATCCGGAGTCTGGGAGTCGAGGTGAGCCCTGCCGCGCTCCTCGCGGGAGCCGACTTGGCGGGGCTGGCCCGGGAGGCGCTGGAGCAGCTCGGTGCGAAGGGCGATCCGGCGGGCCCGCGCCTGACGGCAGGGAGGCCGGTTGTGGAAGGTCCGCTGTCGTTCGGACAGAAGGCCCTCTGGTTCCTTCACCGGCTGGCGCCGGAGGGCGGCGTTCATCAAGGGACCTATCACATCGCCTCGGCGGCCCGGGTGCGCCCGGTTCTGGATTCGGGAGCCCTGCGGCGCACGCTGGAGGGCTTGGTGCGGCGCCATCCGGCCCTGCGGACCACCTTCCACGAGCTCGACGGGGAGCCGCGGCAGCGGATCCATTCTGAACCGCGGCTGGATCTCATGACGGCGGATGCCACGGCGTGGAGCGAAGCGGAGCTGCGGCGGCGTCTGGAGGAGGAGGCCTTCCGCCCCTTCGATCTGGAGAAGGGCCCGCTGCTGCGGGCCGGGCTGTTCCGGCGTTCTGCCGGGGAGGACGTGGTGCTCCTCGCCGTCCACCACCTGGTGGCCGATTTCTGGACGCTGGGGGTTCTGGTCCGCGAGCTGGGGGTGCTCTGGGCGGAGCATGCACAAGACCGGCCGGCGGCGCTCGCGCCTCTTCCCGTCACCTATGCCGACTGGGTGCGCTGGCAGGAGGAGCGGATCGGCGGCGCCGAAGGGGAGAGGCTTCGGCGCTTCTGGGAAAGCCGGCTCGCCGATGCGCCTCCCGAGCTCGCGCTGCCGGTCGACCGGCGCCGCTCCGCCGCCACCGGCGACGCGGGGGGCGCAGTCCTCTTTCGCATCGATTCCGAGCAGACGTGGGCGCTCCGGGCTCTCGCCCGGTCGCAGGGAGCCACACTGTTCACCGCGCTCCTCGCCCTGTTCCAGGCACTTCTCCACCGGATGACGGGCGAGACGGACATCCTGGTGGGCAGCCCGACCTCGGGCCGGAGCCGCCCGGAGATCGCCGGGCTGGTCGGGTATCTGGCCAACCTCGTCGTGCTGCGGTGCGACCTGGACGGCCGGCAGGGGGCGCCGGGTTTCGCGGCGTTCCTGGGGCAAGTCCGCAAGACCGTGCTGGAGGCTTTCGAGCACCAGGACTACCCCTTCCCGCTCCTGGCGGAGACGCTGGCTCTCGGCCGGGAGCCCGGACGCACGCCGCTCGTCCGGGCGGTGTGCGTCCTCCAGAAGGCGGCGGCGCCGCTGGCGCGCCTGGGAGCGTTCGCCGTCGGTGAGCCGGGCGTGCGCCTCGATCTGGGCGGCCTCGAGCTGGAGTCGCTCCCTCTGGACGAACGCTTCGCGCAGTTCGAGCTGACGCTGCGGGCGGCCGAGCTGGAGGAGAGGATCGCCGCATCGTTTCTCTACTGCGCGGATCTCTTCGACGCGGCGACGGTGGCACGCCTGGCCGGCCATTGCAGCGCGCTCTTGGCGGCGGCGCTCGAGGCACCGGGGCGGAGCCTGGGCGAGCTGCCGCTCCTTTCCCCGGGCGAGCGCCACCAGTTGGTCGCGGAGTGGACCGACACGGCCGCGCCGACCCGTTACGACCGCCGGGTGCACGAGCTGGTGGAGGCCCAGGCGCAAGCCAGGCCCGAGGCCGTGGCCGTGGTTCAGAACGATCTCCATGTCACGTATGCCGTGCTGGAGCGCCGTGCCGCGGAGCTGGCGAACCGGCTCCGCTCCCTCGGCGTCCGCTCGGAGGTGCCCGTCGGGCTCTGCGCGGAGCGCTCGCCGGACCTGGTGGTGGGAGCCCTGGCGATCTGGAAGGCGGGCGGGGCGTACGTCCCGCTCGATCCCGCGTATCCCCCGGAGCATCTCGCCTTCGCGATGGAGGACACCGCCATGCCGGTGCTCCTCACGCAGCGCCGCCTCGCCGAGCGGATCCCGGGCGATCGCTCGCGGATCGTCCTCCTGGACGACCTGGAGGGAGAAGCGCCGGCCACGGCGCCGGCACCGCCAGGCTCGCCCCTGGAGCGGGCCTATGTCATCTACACCTCGGGCTCGACGGGGCGGCCAAAGGGAGTCGACATTTCCCAGAGCGCCCTGCTGAATCTCCTCTCCTGGCATCTGGCGAGCTATCCCATGGTGCCTGGAGACCGGATCAGCCAGTTGGCCGGCTTGGCGTTCGACGCCACGGTGTGGGAGCTGTGGCCCGCTCTCGCGGCGGGTGCGGTGCTCCATCTGGCCGGCCGCGAGGAGACCCGCTGGGAGCCACGGGAGCTGCGCGACTGGCTGGTGGAGCGGCAGGTCCGCGTCTCCTTCCTGCCCACGCCGTTGGCCGAGGCGGTCCTCCTCCTGGAGTGGCCGCGGCACACCGCGCTGGAGGTGCTGCTGACAGGGGGAGACCGGCTCCTGGCCCGGCCACCGGCCGGCCTCCCGTTTCGCCTGGTCAACCACTACGGCCCCACCGAGAACACGGTGGTGGCCACCTGCGCTTCGGTCGCCGCGGACGGCTCTGATGCCGGCCGGCCTCCGGCGATCGGCCGCCCCCTGCCCAATGTCGGCGCCCTGCTCCTCGATTCTGCCCTGCAGCCGGTTCCGGTGGGTGTGCCTGGCGAGCTGTGCCTGGGCGGGGCGAGCCTGGCCCGGGGCTACCTGGGCTGGCCGGACCTCACCGCGGAAAAGTTCGTCCCGCACCCTTGGAGCGGGCGGCCCGGAGAGCGCATGTACCGCACGGGGGATCTGGTCCGGCGGCGCGCCGACGGCGCCCTCGAGTTCCTCGGGCGCATCGATCACCAGGTCAAGATCCGGGGCTTCCGCGCCGAGCCGGGCGAGGTCGAGGCGGCGCTTCGCGCCGTGGAGGGCGTGCGCGACGCGGTCGTGGTGGCGCAGGACTCTCCGGGCGGCCGCCGGCTGATCGCCTACGTGGTGGGCGAGGCCGCAGCAAACGAGCTGCGCCAGCACCTGCGCCGCCGGCTGCCGGAGCCCATGGTTCCGGCGTTCTTCGTCGCCCTTCCCGAGCTGCCGCTGACGCCCAACGGCAAGATCGACCGGCGGGCGCTGCCGGAGCCGGAGTGCGCACCGGCGGAGCCGGGCGGGCCCGGCACACCGGTCGAGGAGCTGCTGGCCGGCATCTGGGCCGAAGTGCTCGGACTGGAACGGGTCGGTCTCCATGACAGCTTTTTCGATCTCGGCGGACATTCCCTGCTGGCCACGCGGGTCCTGTCGCGGCTGCGCCGGGTCTTCAGCGTGGAGCTGCCGGTGCGGGCCTTGTTCGAGCGGCCCACAGTGGCGGAGCTCGCCACGGCCGTCGAAGCGGCCCGTTCCACCGGGGGGGGACCGGCGCCTCCGCCGCCCGTCCCGGTGCCGCGCGGCGGCGAGATGCCGGCCTCCTTTGCCCAGGAGCGGCTCTGGTTCCTCGACCGCATGGAGCCGGGCACGCCCACCTACAACATGCCCGGCACCTTTGATCTCAACGGCCGCCTCGATGTGGCGGCGTTCACCGCGGCATTGCGCGGTGTGGTCGAGCGCCACGAGGTGCTGCGGACGGTCTTCCGGCAGGCCGACGGCAAGCCTCGCCAGCGCATTCTGCCGAAGCGCGAGATCAGGCTGCCGCTGCTCGATCTCGCCGCGCTGCCGCCCGCGAGCCGCCGCGGCGAGGCGGAGCGGCTCGCCGCGGAGCACTCGCGGCACCGCTTCGACCTCGCCCGTGGCCCGCTGCTCGCCGCAACGCTCGTGCGGCTGGGGCCGGAACGCCACCTCCTTCTGATCGTGGTGCACCACGTCGTCTGCGACGGCTGGTCCCTCGCTCTCTTCGTCCGCGAGATCGGGGCGCTCTATGCCGCCTGCACGGAGGGTCAACCAGCCCCATTGCCGGAGCTGCCGATCCAGTACGCCGATTTCGCCGTCTGGCAGCGCGAGGTGGTCGCGGTGGCGCAGCAGGCCGAGCTCGCCTGGTGGCTCGACCGCCTGGGCGGCGAGATCGCTCCGCTCGACCTGCCCACCGACCGGCCCCGGCCGGCGGTGCAGACCTACCGTGGCGGGCGAAGCACGCGCGTCGTTTCTCCCGCCTGCACCGCGCGGCTGGCGGCGTTCGGCAGGACGCACGGCGCCACCCTGTTCATGACTCTTCTCGCGGCGATCGAGATCCTGCTCCACCGCTACAGCGGGCAGGACGACATCCTGGTCGGCACGCCGGTGGCCGGCCGCCGCACGGTCGAGACGGAGACTCTGATCGGCTGCTTCCTCAACACGCTGGTCCTGCGCACCGGCCTCGGCGGTCGGCCCGGCTTCCGCGATGTGGTGACGCAGGTGCGGGAGACCGCCCTCGGCGCCTACTCGCACCAGGACGTTCCTTTCGAGGCTGTCCTCGCCGGGTTGCCGCAGCAGCGCGACCTGTCCCGCACGCCGCTGTTCCAGGTGATGGTCAACCTGCTCAACTTCCCCTCCGCCGAGATGCGTTTGCCGGGCCTGGTCCTCGAGCGCCGGGTCGTGGCCGCGCTCCCTTCCAAGTTCGACATGACCTTCTATTTGAGCGAAGAGGATGGCGGAGTCCGCATGGAGCTGGTCTACAACGCCGACCTGTTCGAGGCCGGGAGGATGGACGAGGCCCTTGCTCAGCTCGCGGCGCTCCTCGAGCAGGCCCTGGAGCGGCCCGATGAGCCGGCCGGCGCCCTTTCGCTGGTCACTGCAGCCGCACGCGCCCTCCTGCCCGATCCGGCCGCGGTGCTGCCGGTGGCCTGGATGGGCGCCGTGCACGAGCGTTTCGCCGAACGGGCGCGGTTGCACCCCGCGCGGCCTGCAGTGCGCGATGGCGACGGCACCTGGAGCTACGGGGACCTGGAGGCGGCCGCCGGCCGCCTGGGTGCCTGGCTGCACGGCTGCGGCGTGAGGCCGGGCGACCGGGTGGCGGTCTACGCCCATCGCAGCGCTCCCCTCGCTCTCGCCCTGCTCGGCACCCTGAAAGCCGGTGCGGCGTTCACCATCCTCGACCCCTCCTATCCGGCCCTGCGCCTGACCGCCGTCCTCGCCGCCGTGGCGCCACGGGCCTTCCTCCGCCTGGAGGCGGCGGGCGCGCTCCCCGCCGAAGTCGAGGACTGGCTGCGCGGCGCCGGCTGTCCGGAGCTCGTTCTGCCCCGCAGCGGCGCGTCCGCGCTGCCGGGACCGGAGGGTCTTCCCGGCGAGGCTCCGGGTGTCTCCATCGGGCCGGATGCCCCGGCCTACGTGGCCTTCACCTCCGGCTCGACCGGTGTCCCCAAGGGGGTTGTGGGCAGCCACCGTCCCCTCTCCCACTTCATCACCTGGCACGCCGGACGGTTCGCTTTGACCGAGACCGACCGCTTCAGCCTGCTTGCGGGTCTGGCTCATGATCCGTTGCTGCGCGACATGTTCACCCCGCTCTGCCTGGGGGCTCTGCTCACCGTGCCGGCGCCGGAGGATCTGGCCCTGCCCGACCGGTTCGCCCGTTGGATGCACCAGGAAGGAGTGACCGTGGCGCACCTCACGCCGGCTCTCGGTGAGCTGCTGAGCGAGGGCCGCGGAGTCTTGCTGGACGCCCTCCGCCTCGTCTTCTTCGGCGGCGACGTGCTCACCCGCCGGGCTGTCGAGCGGCTGCGCGGGCTCGCTCCCGGTTGCGCCTGTGCCAGCTACTACGGTGCCACGGAGACGCCCCAGGGCATGGGCGTCCACGAGGTCGAACCGGCGGATCGCGAGCGGATCCCGCTCGGCCGGGGGATCGACGGGGTCCAGCTCCTGGTGCTCAATGCCGAGGAGGGGCTCGCCGGAGTGGGCGAGCTGGGTGAGATCTGCATCCGTTCTCCCTATCTCTCCAGCGGCTATCTCGGCGATGAGGAGCTCACCCGCGAGCGCTTCGCCGCCAACCCCTTCACCGGGGCGCCGGGCGACCGTCTCTACCGAACCGGAGACCTGGGGCGCTACCTGCCGGACGGCGAGGTCGAGCTCAAGGGACGCCGCGACACGCAGGTCAAGATCCGCGGATTCCGCGTCGAGCTCGGCGAGATCGAGGCGGTGCTGGCCGCCTTGCCCGGAGTCCGCGAGGTGGCCGTGGTCGCGCGCGATGGCCGCGCGGACAGGCCGGAGGAGGGGGGCGGCGACCTGACGCTGGTCGCCTTTGTGACGGCGAGCGGCGAGCGGGCGCCGGCGGCGGGCGATCTCCGCACGCATCTCGAGAAACGGCTGCCGTCCTACATGGTGCCGGCCGGATTCAAGGTGCTCGCGCAGCTGCCGCGCACGAGCAACGGCAAGATCGATCGAGCGGCACTGGCGGCCTTGGGCAGCCCGGTGGAGGAGCGTGAAGGCGGGATGATGCCCGGCACGTCTCTGGAAAAGGTGCTCGCCGGCATGATCGGGGAGGTCCTCGGCATCGACCGCGTCGGGCTCCACGACAACTTCTTCGATCTCGGAGGGCATTCGATGCGCGCCGTCGAGCTGATCGCGCGCCTGCGCGACACCTTCGGGATCGACGTCCCGCTCTTTCATGTCTTCGACGTGCCGACCGTGGCGGGGCTGGCGAGCGTGCTTCTGGAGTCTCCGGAGTGGGGCCAGACGGTCGAGGAGCTCGCGTCGGCCCTTCTGCAGGTCATGGAGCCCGCGAGCGAACCGATGGTCGGCGCGGCGCCGACGGAGGCGGGATGACCGTGGCATCCACCCGGGGGCCCGGGATGGCGCCGGGCGGGGTCGTGGCGTCGCCGGAGCATCTGGTGGCGCTGCCCGGCGGCACCTGGGCGGTCTGGCGCACGCTGGTGCTGCGCGGTGCCGGCTTTCCCGCCCGGCTGGTGCTCCGGCTCGCGGCGCCGGCCACCTCCGAGGCCGCCGACCGGGTCCTCCGGCTCGAAGAGGCGCTGGGGGCGCTGCGTGCCGCCGCCCTCCAGGCGGTCCATGATGCACTGGATGTGCTGCGCCGCGACGGCCTCTGGGCCGAGGCGGGGCTCCGCCGGCCGTTGATGAAGGCGATGCAGGCGCTGACGGGTGGAAAGCTGCCGCGAGACGTCGAGGCCCCGTCTTGTGCTCCCGCCTTCGCAGCCTTGCGTGCCACCCGGGCCAGGCTCGAAGCGGCGCGGGCTGAGCTCGCGAAGATCCATCAGGCCGAGGTCGCTCGCGTTTCGGGCGAGATCGCAGACATCGCGCAGGAGGACCTTTTCCGGGAGGCCGTGCTCTGGCAAAACCGGCATGCCGTGGAGACCGCCCTCGACGAGCTCGCCGCGCGTCCGACTGCGCGCACCTCCCGGCGGCGGCAGCACGAGGAGCTGGCCGCGAGCTATTTGCAGCGGTACTGCACGAAAAACGACACCATCGGATTCTTCGGTCCGGTGTCCTTCTCCGATCTGGTCGACGAGGGAGATCCGGTCTCGGTTCGCTGCGGAGAAAATCTGGTGCAGCAGCGGACGGTCTATTTCGAATCGTGGTGCATCGACGCGCTGGCCGAAACACTTGGAAGAAACCCCGCGCTCCGCCCCTGGTTGGCGCCGCGCCTCAAGTCGAGCTTCTATCTCGACGGCCAGACCCTCCACCGCCCCTTTGGAAAACCGGTCGTTCTCCCGGAGGCGCAGGCCTGCCTGATCGCCCGCTGCGACGGTCGCCGGATCGCCCGCGACCTCGCGCGCGATCTCGTCGCCGATCGTGCGGTACCGCTCGCCACGGACGAGGAGGTCTACCGGCTGATCGAGGACCTCTGCAAGAGCCGGGTGCTCATCTGGGCTCTGCAGGTACCGCACACCCTGCATCCGGATCGGCGGATGGCTGAGATCTTCGCCGGTATCGAGCCCGAGCCTTTGCGGGTCGCGGTGATGGCGGCCCTGGAGGAGCTCCAGCGCGCCCGTGACCGCGTGGCACTCGCGGCGGGAGACCCTCCCGCCCTCGACGCGGCCCTGCGCGGCCTGGAGAGCACGTTCACGCGGCTGACCGGCGCGGCGGCCCGCCACCGCCCGGGGCAAACCTACGCCGCCCGGGGGCTGGTCTACGAGGACTGCCGGCGCAATATCGAGGTCGTGTTCGGCCCGGAGCTGACGCAGCGCATGGGTCCGCCGCTCACCCTCATGCTGCGCAGCGCCCGATGGCTCGCGGGCGAGCTGGCCCGCCGGCTCGACGCAGAGCTGCGTGCGTTGCATGCGCAGCTCCGCCGTCACGCCGGCACCGATGCGGTCGATGGATACGCGTTTTTCACCACCGCCCTCTCGGGAGTCTTCTTCCACAAGGAGCGGAAGGGCACGCTGGCGGCGATCGAGCGCGAGCTCCAGGCCCGCTGGGCGCGGGTGCTGGGGCCGCTGCCGGCGGATGCGCGGCGGGCCCGCTTCTCCGTGCGCGAGCTGGAGGATCGCTTCGATGCCGCTTTCGGCGACAGCGGACCCGCCTGGACAGTGGCCCACTACTTCAGTCCGGACGTGATGATCGCCGCCGAAAGCGAGGCCGCCTTTCGCCGTGGCGACTTCGAGGTCGTGCTGGGCGAGGTCCATACGGGGAACACCCTCATCTGGTCCTGCTTCATCTCCCAGCATCCGGCTCCGGAGCAGATCTCCAGGATCCTCGCGCTGGACATGGATACCAAGACCGTGGTGGTGCCGCAGCTCCTCCAGCAGGCGCCGCGGCGGGTGACTCCCGGTCTGGGGCTCCCTGCCTGGCACTACTTCCAATTCGCCGATGATCAGCCGGGCGGTCCCGAGGAGAGGCCGCTGCCGGCCGGAGCGCTGGTTGTCGAGGAGGCGGCCGGCGGGCTGCGGGCCCGCACGCGCGACGGCCGGGTCATCTTCCATCCCATCGACCTCTTCGGCTCCTATCTTTCCGCCGAGTGCTCCGCACTGATCGGCTCCCTCCTGGAGCCCGCGCGGCACCTGCCGCGGGTGACCTTTGATGACGTGGTCATTTCGCGGGAGCGCTGGTGCTTCGCCGCCGGCGAGCTCGACTTCGCCGAAGTCCAGGATCCGGAAGAGCGCTTCCTGGCTCTCCGGCGCTGGGCGAAGTCTTGCGGGTTGCCCCGGTTCTGCTTCTTCAAGGTGGAGATCGAGAGGAAGCCCTGCTATCTCGATTTCGACAGCCCGATCAGCGGCGACATCTTCGCCCGCTTCGTGCGTGCCGCCCGCAAGGCGGGCTCTGCGGTGAAAGTCTCGCTCTCCGAGATGGCGCCCCGCCTCGACCAGGTCTGGCTGCGCGATGCGGCGGACAATCTGTACACTTGCGAGCTGAGACTCGCGGCGCTGGATCAGGGGGCCTAGGCATGTCCGGCGCCGCGCACAAGGTCGACGAGGAGCATCTCGCCAGCGTTTTTGCGGAGGTTCTCGGCCGCCCGCAGATCGGCCGCGAGGACGACGTCTTCGCGCTCGGCGGATCTTCATTTCCCGGCCGCCGCGAGCTGGCGTTTCGCTTGACCGCACGCCTGCGTGAGAGGCTGGGTCTCGACATCCCTCTGGCGGCCTTGCTCGCCCGTCCCACGGTTGCGCGCCTCGCGGCCTGGATCGGCTCCGCAAGCTCCGCTCCGGTGGTCCCCTCGATCGAACGAGCTGCGTCGCACCGCGAGCTCCCTCTCTCGTACGGCCAGCGGCGCCTGTGGTTCCTCGACCTGCTCCATCCCGGCTCGACGGCTTTCAACATACCCCTCACCCTCGAGCTGGAAGGAGCTCTCGACGCCTCCTTCCTGGAGGCGAGCCTGCACACGATCGAGCATCGTCACGAGGCGCTGCGCGCGAGGTTCTCCGCACGCGGGGGACAACCCTTCCAGTGGGTCGCCCCTGGTGAACGGGCGGCGTTGCCGGTGATCGATCTTTCCTCCCTGCCGCACGAGGGGCGGACGAAGCTGGCGGCGCTGCTTGCCCAGGAGGAGAGCCGGCTTCCCTTCAACCTGGAGCGCGGCCCGCTGTGGCGCTGCCGCCTTCTGCGCCTCGACGCAACCGTGCACCGGCTGGTGATCGTGCTCCATCACATCGCCTGCGACGGCTGGTCGATCGAGGTGCTGCTGCGTGAGATCGGAGCCTGCTACGCGGCACTGGCCGCAGGCGGTGCGACACCGGCGCTGCCCGCCCTGCCCATCCAATACGGCGACTATGTGCTATGGCAGCACCGCCATTTCGACCGGGATGCGCTGGCCGGTCCTCTCGAAGCCTGGGCGCGGCGGCTCGTTGGCCATACCTCTGTGCTCGACCTCGCGGTCGACCGGACGCCTCCTGCGCTACGCACCGGCGCCGGGGCCTCCATCTCGGTGGAGCTCCCCGCCCCTCTGCTGGAGGTGGCCAGGGAGCACAGCCGGCGTCAGGGTTCCACGTTGTTCATGACCCTCCTGGCGGTCTTCGAAGTCCTCCTGGCGCGCTACTCCGGCCGCCGCGAGCTCCTGGTGGGGACGCCGGTCGCCAACCGGCCGCGCACGGAGCTGAAAGGGCTGATCGGCTTCTTCGTCAACACGCTGGCCCTGCCCGCGACCGTCGCTCCGGCAGCGTCTTTTCGCACCTTGCTGGCACAGGTTCGCGAGGTGGCGGTTGCCGCGCTCAGCCATCAGGATCTGCCGCTGGAGATGCTCGTCCAGGAGCTCGCTCCGGATCGCAACCTCTCCGGCCAACCCCTCCTCCAGGCGGCGTTCACGTATCACAACGCGCCGACCGTCCTGCCTGCCATTCCGGGCCTGGCTCTGCGCCTGGTGGAGGTGGAGTGTGGGGCGATCAGGTTCGATCTCAACTTGGCGGCGCTGGAGGCGCGAGGTGGCTTCCGCGTAGTTCTCGAGTACAGCACGGAGCTGTTCTCCCGGGCCGCCGCCCGCCGCCTGGTGGGGCACTTCGCGTCATTGCTCGAAGGCGCCTTGGCAGACCCGGAACGGGCCGTTGAGGCCCTCCCCCTGCTCACCGAGGCCGAGCGCCACCAGCTCCTGGCCGAGTGGAACGACACGGCGGTGCCGCGGACATGGGGGCTCCTCCTTCACCACCTTTTCGAGGCCCAGGTGGCACGCACGCCGGCCGCGCCGGCTGCCACCTTTGCGGGAGAGACGCTCAACTACGCCGAGCTCGACGCGCGGGCGAACCGGCTGGCGCACCGCCTGCGCGGGCTGGGCTGCGGCCCGGAAACCCGGGTGGGCGTGGCCCTCGAACGCACCCTGGACCTGATCGTGGCGCTCCTCGGCGTGCTCAAGGCCGGGTCCGCTTACGTGCCGCTCGACCCCGACTACCCCCGCGAGCGGCTGGCCTACGTGCTGGAGAACGCGGCTCCGCGTGTGCTGATCACCAAGACGAACCTGCTCCACGCGCTGCCTCCGGCTCCCGGGACGGTCCTCTGCCTGGATGGCGAGACGGCCGGCGACGACCGGGACGGCTGCGCGATCGACCGGGGCGGGGGGGCGTCGATCACCGGCGACGACCGTCAGCTCGTCTACGTCCTCTACACCTCGGGCTCGACGGGTCGTCCGAAGGGCGTGGGGATCCATCACGGGGCCTTGATCAACTTCCTCGACGCGATGCGCCGGACCCCGGGCTTCGCTCCCGGGGAGCGGCTGCTCGCGGTCGCCTCGTTCGCCTTCGACATCACGGCGCTGGACATCTTTCTCCCCTTGACGACCGGCGGTTGCGTGGAGCTGGCCAGCCGGGAGGAAGCCCTGGACGCCGTCCTCCTGGCGGCCCGGCTCCGCGCATCGGGAGCCGGGTTGCTGCAGGCGACGCCGACGACGTGGCGGATGCTCCTCGAAACGGGGTGGACCGGCGATCCCGGTCTCCGCGCCCTCTGCGGCGGCGAGGCTCTCCCGCGCGATCTGGCCGCGTCGCTGGCCGGGCGTGTCGGTGAGCTCTGGAACCTCTATGGCCCCACCGAAACCACGGTCTGGGCGTCGGCCGAGCGCATCCGTGCGGACGAGACCGGAGCCATCTCGATCGGCCGTCCGACCGCCGCCGTCCGCTTCCACCTGCTGGACCGGGAGCTGCAGGCGGTTCCTCCCGGGGTGCCCGGCGAGATCTGGATCGGCGGCGTGGGCCTGGCGCGGGGGTATGTGGGCCGGCCAGACCTGACGGCCGAGCGGTTCCTGCCGGACCCCTTCGCGGCGGATCTGGGAGAGCCGGGAGGCCGCCTCTACCGGACGGGCGACCTGGCCCGCCACCTGTCCGACGGCCGGCTGGAGCACCTGGGCCGGCTCGATCACCAGGTCAAGGTCCGGGGGTTCCGCATCGAGCTGGGGGAGATCGAACAGGCTCTCCTGGCTCATCCCGGCGTCGCGCAGGCCGTGGTGGTCGCGCGCTCCGACCGGGGGAGCGCACACCTCGTGGCCTGGTTCGTCCCTGCGGCGGGCGCCGCTCCCTCCTCTGCGGAGCTGAGCGAGCATCTCCGCCGGACCCTGCCGGACTACATGGTCCCCTCGGCGTTCGCCGCCCTGGCCGAGCTGCCGCTCTCGCCCAATCGCAAGGTCGACCGCGGCGCTCTGATGCAGCGGGAGGTCGTCCGGCCGGCGGTGGCCGCGGGAGGCGCGCCGCTCGCCCCCCGGGGAGCCCTCGAAGAGACCCTGGCGGACATCTGGCGCAAGGTCCTGGGGATCGAGCAGATCGGCGTCGACGAGAGCTTCTTCGAGGCCGGCGGCCATTCCCTTCGGCTCGTCCAGGTCCAGGCCGGCATCCTCGACGCCCTGGGAATCGAGGTACCCATCGTCGAGCTGTTCCGGCATCCCACCATCGCCTCGCTCGCCTCCCACCTGGGTGGAGTGCCGGCCGCAGTGGCGCCGGCACCGGTGCCCGTCCCGGTGGCGGGAGACACCGATGTCGCCATCATCGCAATGGCCGCCCGGCTTCCGGGGGCGCCGGATCTCGACCGGTTCTGGCACCTTCTCCGGGATGGTGTCGAGGCGATCTCGCGGCTGACCGGCGCGCAGCTTCTGGACGCCGGGGTGGATGCCGCCGCCCAGGCCCATCCAGGTTTCGTGAGCGCCGAGCCCCTGCTCGAGGGAATCGACCGGTTCGATGCCGCCTTCTTCGGTTTGAGCCCGCTCGAGGCACAGGTGCTCGATCCTCAACAGCGCCTCTTTCTGGAGATCGCCTGGGCCTGTATGGAGAGCGCCGGATACGATACCGAACGCTATCCGGGCCGGGTCGGCGTTTTCGCCGGCGAGAGCTTCGGCGCCTATGCCCTCAACCTGCTGTCGCATCCGGGCCTGCGCGAGACCCTCGATCCGCTGACGCTGGCGGCCTCGATCGTGAATGACTACCTGGCCACGCGGATCTCCTACAAGCTGGGGTTGCGAGGGCCGGGCGTGTCGGTGCAGACCGCCTGCTCCACCTCGTTGGTCGCCATCCACATGGCGCGGCAGTCGCTGCTCACCGGAGAGTGCGAGATGGCGCTGGCGGGCGGGGTCACCCTGCGGGTGCCGCAGGGGAGCGGCTACCGCTACCTCGAGGGGGGGATCGCCTCACCCGACGGCCACTGCCGCGCCTTTGACGCCTCGGCTCGCGGCACGGTCTTCGGCAGCGGCGCCGGCGTCGTCCTCCTCAAGCGGCTTGCGGACGCGCTGCGTGACGGTGACACCATCCATGCGGTCCTCAAGGGAAGCGCGATCAACAACGACGGATCGCTCAAAGTGGGATTCACTGCGCCGAGCGTCGACGGGCAGGCGGAGGTGATCGCCGCGGCGCAGCAGGCCGCCGGGGTTTCCCCGGACAGCGTCACGTATGTCGAGGCACACGGGACCGCGACGCCCCTCGGCGATCCGATCGAGATCGCCGCGCTCACCCGGGCCTTCCGCCGGGGGACCGGCCGCACCGGCTTCTGCGCCCTCGGCTCGGTCAAGACCAACGTCGGCCACCTGGATGCGGCCGCCGGTGTCACCGGCCTGATCAAGACCGTGCTCGCCTTGAAGCACCGCCAGATTCCCCCGAGCCTCCATTTCCAGTCTCCGAACCCGCAGATCGACTTCGCGGCCAGCCCGTTCTACGTCAATGCGCGGCTGGCGGACTGGACGGCCGGCCCCGGTCCCCGCCGGGCCGGCGTGAGCTCCTTCGGCATCGGTGGCACCAATGCCCATGCCGTTCTCGAAGAGGCTCCTCCAGCCGCACCCTCCGCCTCGTCGCGGCGGCGCCAGATCCTCCTCCTTTCCGCCCGCACGCCGGCCGCCCTGGACGAGGCGACCGGCAACCTCGCGGACTTTCTGGCCGGGCATCCGGAGGCGAATCTGGCCGACGTCGCCTGGACGCTCCAGGTCGGGAGAAAGGCTTTCGAGCATCGGCGGGCGTTGGTCTGCGAGAGTGTGGAGGACGCGGTGGCAGTCCTCCGCGATGCTGCAGGCTCGGGGCGGGTCCTCACCCGCCGGCTGGAGGCGGGCCGCCGCTCCGCGGCCTTCCTGTTTCCGGGTCAGGGGGCGCAGCATCTGGACATGGGGCGAGAGCTCTACGAGAAGGAGCCGGTCTTCCGTGCCGAGGTCGAATCCTGCGCGCAGCGCCTGCTCCCGCACCTCGGATGCGATCTCCGCGAGATTCTCTACCCCCCGGCGGAGTGCCGCGCGGAGGCCGCATGCGAGCTGCGTCAGACGCGTTTCGCGCAGCCCGCCCTGTTCGTCGTGGAGCTGGCGCTCGCCCGCCTTTGGATTTCCTGGGGAGTCCGGCCCGAGGCGATGCTCGGCCACAGCCTCGGCGAGTACGTGGCCGCCTGCCTGGCCGGCGTCTTTTCTCTGCCGGACGCGCTGGAGCTGGTGGCCTGCCGCGGTGCGCTGATGCAGGAGCTCCCGCCCGGGGCCATGCTCTCAGTCGAGCTGCCGGAGAGCGCGCTGCGGGCTGAGCTCGCGCCGTTTCCGGCGCTGTCGATCGCGGCCATCAACGCTCCTTCCTCGTGCGTCGCCTCGGGCCCCGAACCCGACATCGCAACCTTGGAGGCCCGGCTCGCCGCCCAAGCCGTGCAGGTGCGGCGTCTCCACACCTCGCATGCGTTCCACTCTGCGATGACGGATCCGGTTGTGGCCGCCTTCGCCGAGCGGGTCGCCCGGGCCGCTCCACAGCCTCCGGGCATCCCCTTCGTTTCCAATCTCACAGGGACCTGGATCACCGTTGCGCAGGCGACCGATCCCGGCTATTGGGCATGCCATCTGCGCGAGACCGTGCGCTTCTCGGACGGGATTGCGACGCTCCTTGCAGGCACCCGCGCTGTGCTCCTCGAGATCGGTCCGGGCCGTGGGCTCGCCAGCTTGGCGCGGAAGCAGCACAACCCTGTGGAGCGGCCCGCCCCGATCTCCTCGCTGCACCGCGAGGGCGACACGGAGCCGGATTCCGCGGTCCTGCTGGGCGCTCTGACCCGGCTTTGGCTGTCCGGAGTGGAGGTCGACTGGACGGGCGTCCACACAGGGGAACGGCGTCGCCGCATCCCTCTGCCCACCTACCCCTTTCAGCGGCAACGCCACTGGATCGACCCCGGATCGGCCGGCCTGCCGCGGCCCACCACCCCGGTGGCCCTTCTGGTGCAGGGCGAAGCCGCGGTGGATCCGGCCTGGAGCGCCGGTCTCGAGGCCCGCGGTTGGCGGGTGGTCACGCTCGATGCCGGCCAGGCCCGTCCCGAGGCTCTCGACGAGCTCCTTGCCACGCTGGACCGGAGCGCCGTGGAGCCCCCTTTGCGCGGAGGTCCTTCCGTCTCCGTCTCCGCTCAAGCCCGGCCCTGGATCGATACGCCGTACAAGCAGCCGGATACCGAGATCGAGCACCGGCTCGCCGGGATCTGGGGATCCTTGCTCGGCATCGACCGGGTGGGCATCCACGATGATTTCTTCGAGCTGGGCGGACACTCCGTGCTCGCCACTCTCCTCATCTCGCGGGTCCGCGAGGCGTTCGGTCGAGAGGTTCCTCTGGAGACAGTCTTCTCGGCCCCGACCGTCGCCCGCTTCGCCGCCTTCCTTGCGGCCGCAGAAGAGCTGGAGGCGGCCCGGATCCCGCGGCAGCCGGAGGCGGATTCCTATCCCCTGTCGTTTGCCCAGCAGCGGCTCTGGCTGATCGACCAGATGGAGGCGGAGAGCCCGTTCTACAACATGGCGGCAGCCGTCCGGCTGGTCGGTTCGCTGCGGGTGGATTGTCTGCGCTGCGCCGTCGCCGAGATCGTGCGCCGCCACGAGAGCCTGCGGACGATCTTCACGAGCGTGAACGGCGAGCCCAGACAGGTGATCCAGCCGCCCTACGCCGTCGAGTTCCCCCTGATCGACCTGGCGGGAATCGCCGGGCGGGAGCTGATCGCCGCACGTCTGGTGCAGGAGTGGGCAGGCGCCTCCTTCGATCTCTCCCGTGGCCCCCTGTCCCGCGGCAGGCTCGTTCGCCTGGAGCAGGAGGAGCATGTTCTGCTCTGGACGATGCACCACATCGTGGCGGACGGCTGGTCGATCGAGGTGCTGATCCGCGAGCTCACCATCCTCTATGGTGGGCTCATCCGTGGCACACCCGCATATGTGCCGGATCTCCCGGTCCAATACCGTGATTTCGCGGTCTGGCAGCGGCAGCTGTTGCAGACGAACACCCTGGCGGAGCTGAGATCCTATTGGGTTCGCCAGCTCGCAGGGGCGCCGACCCTCCTGCGGCTGGCTGCAGATCGATCGCGCCCTGCCCGGCAGAGCTTCCGCGGCGGCAACCTGGTGGTGAGCATCCCTTCAGAGCTGGGTCTCCGGATTCTGGACTTGGCGGATCGAGAGGAGAGCACAGTCTTCATGACTCTCCTGAGCACCTTCGCCGTCCTCCTGCATTTCAGCTCGGGCCAAGACGAGCTGCTGGTCGGCTCCCCCTTCGGAGCCCGCCACCGTGCCGAGATCGAGGGGCTGATCGGTTTGTTCGTCAATACTCTCCCATTGCGGATCGATCTCTCCGGAGCTCCGACCTTCCGTGAGCTTCTCGCCCGGGTTCGCCGGACGGTGCTCGGGGCGCTGAGTCATCAGCACCTGCCGCTCGATCAGCTGGTCGAGGAGCTCCAGCCGGAGCGCAGTACCGGCTACAATCCGCTGTTCCAGGTGTCGTTCAATCTTATCGAGGGCGGCTTGGCGCAGCCTCTCGCAATGTCCGGCCTGGAGATCATCCCCTTCCCACGGGCCGATGAATTCACCCAGTTCGATTTGAGCTTGACGGTTCTCCGCCGGGAGCGGGACCTGACGGCCACATTCCAATACAGCACCGACCTGTTCGATGCGCTGACCATCGCCTGGATGGGCGAAGACCTTCGGCGGGTGCTCGACGAGGTGGCGACCGAGCCGGACATTCCGCTGCGCCACCTCGGGGAGATTCTTGCTGCTGCGGACAGGGAGCGCCGCGCCGCTCTGGCGGAGGAGCTGCGGCGCGCGCATCGGGAGAGCTTCGGCTTGCGCCGGCGGCAGGTGGTGGCTCTCTTGGAGAACGCGTGAAGATGAGCGAGCCGAAGCAAGGATTCTCCCTGTCTCTCCAGCAGGAGCGTCTCTGGAAGCTGGCGCTCTCCGCTCAGGAGCCCTTCCGCGCCCGCCTGGTGATCTTGCTCGAAGGAGAGGTCGTCTCGCCGGCCCTGCGCGCGGCGCTCTGTCGAGTGATCGAGCGTCATGAGATCCTGCGCACCCGCTTCTTCCTCCTGCCGGGCATGCAGCTCCCTGTCCAGGTGGTTGCGGCACCGGAGACGTCGCTGGCCTGGAGCGAGGATGCGGAGGATCCACTCGTGTCCGCCGCCCTGGATGGATCCAGGCGACCGGAGCCCGAGCCGGTGGTGTTCGCCCGCCTGGAGAGACGGCCTGGTCCTGCGTACCGGTTGCAGATCGAGCTGCCCGCTCTCTGCGCCGATGCCCAGGCCCTGGTCAACCTGGCCCGCGAGATCGGGTTTCACTACGCCGCGGGCCGGCGCGAGGGGGGCGATCGAGAGCCGGTGCAATATGCCGACTTCTCGGGCTGGCAGCGCGAGATCGCCTCCACGCAAGGCGAGGCGGCGCGCAAGCTGTGGCAGACCCCCACATTGGTGGAGGCACTGCGCGCCCGCCTGCCCGGGGCTGGAGGCGTCTCCGAGGAGGAACCCTTCCTTCCTCGCACGGTTCGTTTTTCTCTGCCCACGGCCGCGGTGGAGCGTCTCGCCGCTGCCGGCGGTGAGGGCGGCGGAGCGCCCGCTTTGCCGTCTGCCGTGCTTGCCGCCTGGATCCTCCTGCTGCAGCGTCACCTCGGAACGCAGCGGGTGTTGGTGGGGGTGGCCGTCACAGGCCGGGTGTTCGAGGAGCTGGAGGAGGCTCTCGGCCTGTTCTCCCGATTCGTCCCGTGCGAGGAGGGGATCCAGGATACGGATCCGCTCTCCGCCGTGGCGGGGAGGCTCACCTGGCGGCTGGCCGAGCTGGCCGGCCGCCAGGAAACGTTCTCGTGGGAAGGGCTCGACGTCCCGCCGGGGATGCCCCGTTTCTTTCCCTTCGGCTTCGAGTGGCGGGAGCTCCCCCCCGCCTGGCAGGTCGACGGTGTCCGGTTCTCTCTCGACGAGGTCGGCGTGATCGTCGACCGTTTCGCTGCAAAGCTCACCTGTGAGCACCGCGGCGCTCAGCGGATGGAGGCCGAGCTCCTCTACGACGCTTCCGTGCTGCCTCCCGAACAGGCCGAGCTGCTGGCGGGCCGCTTCACCGCCCTGCTCTGCGATGCCGGGGAGCGCACCGCCGCGCCCGCCGGCGAGCTCGATCTGTTGAGCGAGAGCGAGCGCCGGCAGATCCTCCACCAGCTCAACAGGACGGACGCCGATCTGGGTGAGACGGCCACCCTCGCTGCTCTTTTCGA
Organism: Holophagales bacterium UBA5704; assembly: GCA_002420005.1. GTDB lineage: Bacteria > Acidobacteriota > Thermoanaerobaculia > Multivoradales > UBA5704 > UBA5704. The sequence continues at coordinate 93,016 of DIHE01000036.1, forward strand.
GGCGCAGGCGTCGCTTTCTCCGCACGCCGTCGCTCTCAGCACGGCCGGCGAGAGCCTCACGTACGGCGAGCTCGAGGCCGCGGCAAACCGGCTGGCCCGCCTCCTGCGCCGGCTGGGGGTCGGGCCGGAGGTGCCGGTCGCCCTCCACATCGAGCGCTCGTGCGACCTGGTGACCGCCCTGCTCGCCGTGACCAAGGCGGGGGGCGCCTATGTCCCGATCGATCCCGGATATCCAGGGGAGCGCCAGGACTTCATTCTGGAAGACTGTGGGGCGACCCTGTTTCTGGTGCGCGAGGGTGAAGGGCCGCACACCGGCCGCAAGGGGGGCTTGCGCGTGGTCCGCCTCGCGGATCGCCCGGCGGAGGCCGAGAGCTCCGAGCCGCTGCCCCTGGCGGCTCTGCCCGAGAACCTGGCCTACATCCTCCATACCTCTGGTTCCACCGGCCGACCCAAGGGCGTGGCGATGTCGCACGCCGCCATTGTCAACCGGCTCCTCTGGATGCAGCGCGACTTCCCGCTGACCCAGAGCGACCGGGTCCTTCAGAAGACACCGTACGGTTTCGACGCCTCCATCTGGGAGATCTTCGTTCCCCTGCTCGCCGGCGCCCAGGTCGTCCTCGCCGAGCCCGCCGCCCATCGCGACAGCCGCTCTCTTCTCGACGCCGTGGCGGATCACGGTGTGACGGTCCTCCAACTCGTTCCCTCTCAGCTCGCCACCTTCCTCGACCTGGAGGGGGTGGAGGAGAAGTGCCGGTCGCTCCGCGCGATGTTCTGTGGTGGCGAGGCGCTGCCGGGAGCCGTGGCGCAGCGCCTCCTGGGGAGCACCGGGGCTTCACTCTGCAACCTCTACGGCCCGACCGAGGCGGCGATCGACGCCTCATTTCACATCTGTCCAAGGGGAGAGCTCCTCCCGGACGTCGTGCCGATCGGCCGCCCGCTCGCCAACGTCCGGATCTACCTGGTGGATCGCCTCCTGCGTCCGGTCCCCTGGCTCCTGCCGGGCGAGATCATGATCGGAGGCACCGGCCTCGCCCGCGGCTACCTCGGCCGTCCGGAGCTGACCGCCGAGCGCTTCATCCCCGACCCCTGGGGCCCTCCCGGGGGACGCCTGTACCGAACCGGCGACCTGGGGCGGGTCGTGCCCGCGGGGGTGATCGAGATCCTCGGAAGGATCGACCAGCAGGTGAAGCTGCGCGGCGTCCGCATTGAGCTCGGCGAGATCGAGGCGCGCCTGCGCGAGCACCCGGCGGTACGCGACGCCGTCGTTCTCGTGCGCGAGGACGTTCCCGGCGAGCCGCGCCTGATCGGCTACGTGGTGCGCAACGCCACCGCTCTTCTGGGCGACGACCTCTGCGAGCTTCCCGGCGGCCTGCGAATCGCCTGCGTCAATCGCAACGAGGCGGAGGTGGTCTACCGGGAGATCTTCACCGAGGGGAGTTATTTTCGCCACGGCGTAGAGCTCGCGGACGGCGCCTGTGTTGTCGACATCGGCGCCAACATCGGTCTGTTCACTTTGTACATCAAGCAGCGCTTCCCTGCCAGTCGCGTCCTCGCCTTTGAGCCGATTCCGGCGATTTTCGACAAGCTGCGCGCCAACGTCGCCCTGCACGGGCTGGAGGTGGAGCTTTTCCCGTGCGCCCTCGGCGAGCGCGAGGGGAGCGCTCCGTTCACCTTCTACCCGCGATGGTCGTCCATGTCCGGGCGCTATGCCGACGCAGAGGACGAACAGAGCGTCACCCGGACCATCCTGTCCCATGACCGGCTCGGCCCCCGAGAGATCGAGGACCTGACGGCCGGGCGTTTCGTCGGCGAGGTCGTCGAGTGTCCGCTCAAGACCCTCTCCCAGGTCCTGCGGGAGAGCCGGGTCGAGTGGATCGACCTGCTCAAGATCGATGCGGAGAAGAGCGAGCTCGACGTGCTCAGGGGCCTTGCGGACGAGGACTGGAGCCGGATCGGGCAGATTGTGATCGAGGTCCACGATCTCGAGGGGCGCCTCGAGGCCATCCGTTCGCTGCTGGCGGGCAAGGGGTTTGGGGTGGCCGTCGAGCAGGATGCGTTCCTCGCGGGCACTCCGATTTTCAATCTCTACTGCGTGCGGCCCGGATGGAGGAGGCCCTCCGCGGCGCCGGCGGCCTCCGCGGCTGTGGCGGGAACCGGTGTGCCGGCCACCGACCTGCGGGTGTTTCTCGCTGCGCGGCTTCCCGAGGCCATGGTCCCGGCGGCGATCCTTGATCTCGAAGAGCTGCCGCGCCTTCCCAGTGGAAAAGTCGACCGCAGCGCCCTGGCGGCTCTCGCGCCGGAACCGCCGGAGCGGATCGTAGAGCCTCCGAACACGCCGGCCGAGGAGTTGCTGGCCGGCATCTGCGCCGATGTCCTCGGGCAGGAACGGGTGGGGGTGCACGACAACTTCTTCGAGCTGGGCGGGCATTCGCTCCTCGCCACCCGGCTGATCTCGCGGGTGCGTGCTGCGTTCCAGGTCGAGGTTTCGCTTCTCCATTTCTTCGACGCACCGACGGTCGCCGGGCTGGCCGCGCTGGTCGCGGGAGAGCCGGGTGTGGAGCGGTCTGCGGTTCCCCCGATCCTCCCGGTGCGCCGCGACGGCGACCTCCCCCTCTCCTTCGCCCAGCAGCGCCTCTGGTTCATCGATCAACTCCAGCCCGGCAGTGACAACTACAACCTGGCCATGCCGCTGTGGATCGACGGAAGGCTCGACCTCCCGCTGCTCGGGCGCACCGTGAGTGAGGTGGTGCGCCGTCACGAGGTTCTCCGCACCCGCTTCCGGACGGTCGAGGGGAGGGTCGTCCAGGTGATCGACCCTCCCAGGCCGATGCGGCCACCGTTGGTCGATCTGAGCGCCCTCCCGTCGCAGGCCGGGGGCGCCGAGGCCTTGCGCCTGGCCGGCGAGGACGCGCGGCGTCCCTTCGACCTCGGCCGCGACGATCTGCTGCGCCTCACGATGTTGTGTCTGGACGCCGGCAGGACCGCCCATGTCGCGCTCTTCTCTTCGCACCACATCATCTCGGACGGCTGGTCGACCGGGGTTCTGGCCCGCGAGATCACAGCTCTCTACGAGGCGTTCGCGGCCGGCCGGCCGTCTCCCTTGCCGGGTCTCCCTGTGCAGTACGCCGATTTTGCCCACTGGCAGCGGGAGTGGCTGCGCGGGGAGGCACTGGAGGTCCAGCTCTCCTTCTGGCGGGAGCAGATCGCCGGGGCTCCGCAGGTTTTGGAGCTGCCTCTGGACCGTCTGCGGCCGGCGGTACAGACTCTCCGCGGAGCGGTGCGAAGGATCGTCCTGCCGCCGCCTCTGACCGCTGCTGTGCATGCGCTTTGCCGGCGGGAGGACGCGACGCCTTTCATGATCCTGCTGGCGGCCTGGGCAACCCTGCTCGGCCGCCTTGCCGGCCAGGAGGATGTGCTCCTCGGCACCCCGATCGCCGGGCGCAACTACCGCGAGATCGAGGATCTGATCGGCCTCTTCGTCAACACGCTGGTGATGCGTGCCAACCTGTCTGGTGCGCCCGGGTTCACCGCCCTGCTGAAGCGGGTGCGCCGGATGGCCCTCGACGCATATGCGCACCAGGACCTTCCCTTCGAGCTGCTGGTGGACGAGGTCGCCGCCGAGCGCGATCTGGCCCACTCGCCGCTCTCTCAGGTCCTGTTCGCCCTGCAAAACGCGCCCGTGCACCGTCTCGCGATTCCGGGGCTGACCCTGACTTCGCTCGAGGTGGGAGGCGGGGCGGCGAAGTTCGACCTCATCTTGAATCTGGCGGAGGAGGAAGTCGGCTTCGCGGGGGTCCTCGACTACAACGCCGACCTGTTCGACGGCGTCACGATCGAGCGTCTGGCCGGCCACTTCCTGCGGCTCCTCACCGCGGCGGTGGCCGACCCGAAGCTCGCGGTATCGGAGCTGCCCCTGCTCTCCCCGCCCGAGCGCCACCAGCTCCTGGCCGAGTGGAATGACACGCAGGCTCCTTTCCCGGAGGCGTGTCTTCTGCATCAGTTCTTCGAGGCTTCCGTGGAGCGGACGCCGGAGGCGGTCGCAGCGGTCTGCGCAGGCCGCGAGCTGACCTATGCCGGGCTGGAGGCGCGCAGCAACCGCCTGGCTCATCTGCTGCGCACGATGGGGGTCGGGTGCGGCACGCCGGTGGGGGTCTGGGAGGAGCGCTCCCTGGACATGCTCGTCGCCGTCCTCGGTGTGCTCAAGGCGGGCGGCTACTATGTGGCTCTGGATGCCGCCTGGCCGGCCGAGCGGGTGGAGGCGATCCTCGCTGCGACCGGTACCCCCGTGCTCGTCGCCGGCAGCGTTCTGCTGGGCCGGGTCGAGGAGATGCGCTGGCGCCTTCCGGCGCTGTCCGGCGTGGTCAGCCTGGGGATCGCCGAGCCGGAGCCGCCGGTCGAGACGATCGACTCGGACAGCGTGCGCGACCTGTGGGATCTGGTCGCGGAGCGGGCGGTCGACCGGGTGACCGCCGGTGGATTCGTCAGTGCCTTCACCGGAGAGCCGATGAGCGAGGCCGAAGTCGACGAGTACCGCGACCGCGTCCTCTCCCTGGCCGGTCCCTGGCTGCACGGCGCGGCGCGCGTCCTGGAAATCGGCAACGGCTCGGGCCTGCTGCTCTGGGAGATGGCCTCCCGCGCGGCCCACGTCACCGGCGTTGATCCCTCTCCGCTCACCCAGGAGCGGAATCGGGAACGAGCGGATCGGGAGGAGATGGCGCAAGTCCGGTTGCTGACCGGGTTTGCTCACGAGCTCGATGGTCTGATCGGCCGGGACGAGCGCTTCGACCTCATTCTTCTGGCCAGCACGGTCCAGTTCTTTCCCGGCCCGCGCTATCTGGAGCGGGTGCTTCGGTGGGCGCTCGGACGGCTTGCTCCGGGCGGGGCCCTGCTCATCGCCGATGTGCCCGACGCGCGGAGGCGCGAGGAGCTGCAGAGGGCGATCGAAGTGCGGCGCAGTGCCGGTGCCGGGGCGGCCGGCGCTGTGCGGCGCCAGGAGCTCTACCTCGACGAGGGTTTCTTTCGCCATCTCGGAGCCACCATCCATCACCGGATCGAGGGGTTTGCCAATGAGCTGGGGCTGCGCTACGACGTGCTCCTGAGCGAGATGGATCTGGTCCCGGCGGAGGAGAGGCGCAGGTGCCTGTGGACCGGCTGGCACGTCGACCTCCAGCCGGCCGGCCGCCTGCCCCAGGTGGCCACTCCGGACGCCGCCGCCTACGTCATCCACACCTCGGGCTCGACAGGCGAGCCCAAGGGCATCGTCGTCCAGCACCGGCCCGTGGCCAACCTGATCGACTGGATCAACCGGACCTTCGAGGTGGGGGCTGAGGACCGGGGTCTGTTCGTCGCCTCCCTCTGCTTCGACCTGTCGGTCTACGATATCTTCGGCCTGCTGGCCGCGGGCGGCACGATCCACGTCGCCACGCGCGAGGAGCTCGCCGACCCCGACCATCTTGTGGCCCTGCTGCGGACGGGCGGGATTACTCTCTGGGACTCGGCTCCGGCGGCGCTGGTCCAGCTCGCGCCCCTCTTCCCTGTGGAGCCGGACCCGTCGAGCCGCCTGCGACGGGTCCTGCTGTCGGGAGACTGGATCCCGGTGACCCTTCCGGATCGCGTGCGCCGAGCCTTCCCCGGAGCCCGGGTGATGGCGCTGGGCGGCGCCACCGAGGCCACCGTCTGGTCCAACTGGTTCCCGGTGGGGGTGGTCGACCCCGGGTGGCCGAGCATCCCCTATGGCCGGCCGATCGCGAATGTCTCCTATCACGTGCTGGATGCGGGGTTCGCACCCTGTCCGGTCGGCGTTCCGGGAGATCTCCTGATCGGGGGCGACTGCCTGTGCGTAGGGTATGCGCGACAGCCGGATTTGACGGCTCAGGCCTTCCTGCCCGATCCGTTCTCCGGCCGACCGGGAGCACGCCTGTACCGAACCGGCGACCGGGCGCGCTACCGCGCGGATGGCAATCTGGAGTTCCTCGGGCGCCTCGACCAGCAGGTGAAGGTGCGGGGTTTCCGCATCGAGCTGGGAGAGGTCGAGGTCGTTCTGGGGAGCCACCCCGGAGTCCGCGACTGCGTCGTCCTGGTGCGGGAGGATATGCCGGGGGAACGCCGCCTGGTCGCCTACTCCGTTGGGACGGGAGGGAGGCTTCCCCGGGCCGAGGAGTTGCGGCTCCACCTGCAGTCTCGACTGCCGGAGTTCATGATTCCCTCCGCGTTCGTTGCCCTCGACGAGCTGCCGCTGACGGCGAACGGGAAGCTGGACCGCCAGGCCTTGCCCGCGCCGGATACGGCGGGGAAGGAAGGCTACGCAGCGCCCTCGGATCCGGTCGAGGAGCTGTTGGCCGGGATCTGGGCCGAAGTTCTGGGGCTGGAGCGGGTGGGGATCCACGACAACTTCTTTGACCTCGGGGGGCATTCGCTGCTGGCCACGCAGGTCGCATCGCGGATGCGCAACGCGCTCCAGCTGGAGCTGCCTCTGCGCCAGCTCTTCGAGACGCCGACCATCGCGGGGTTGGCCCGCGCGGTCTCCGCCCCGCGGCGGTCAACGGCCGGCCGGCCGGCTCCGCCTCTCGTCCCGCTTCCCCGGGGTGGCGCGGGAGAGGGGCTCCCGCTGTCCTTCGCCCAGCAGAGGCTGTGGTTTCTGGACCGCCTCGAGCCGGGCGGCGTGGTCTACAACATCCCGGCGGCGGTGCATCTGCGCGGCCTCGTCTCCCCACCGGAGCTGGCCTGGATCTTCTCCGCGGTGGTGGGGCGGCACGAGGTGCTGCGGACCACATTCGGCTCGCAGGAAGGGCGGGCGGTGCAGATCACCGCTCCGCGGCTCGCTCCGCCCCTGCCGGTCGTCGATCTGTCAGGTCTGGCGGAGGACCAGGCGAAGGCTCGGGCGCAGACTCTCGCTCTGGAGGAGGCCCGGCGTCCGTTCGACCTGCAGACCGGGCCCCTGCTGCGTCTGTGCCTGATCCGCCTGGGCGCGCGAGACCACGTGCTGCTGATGACGCTGCACCACATCGTCTCGGATGGCTGGTCCATGGGGGTCTTGCTGCGCGAGATCGCCGCCCTCTACGCGGGTCTTGCCGAGAGGAGGGTCGCCTCCCTGCCCGAGCTGCCCGTGCAGTACGCCGATTTCGCCCACTGGCAGAGGGAGTGGTTGCGCGGAGAGGTGCTGGAGGAGCAGGTCGCGTACTGGCGGCGACAGCTCGCCGGAGCCCCGCGAGTGATGGAGCTGCCGCTGGACCGGCCGCGTCCTGCCCGGCAGTCCTTCCAGGGTGCACTGCAAAGAGTGGCTCTGGCGCCCGGCCTGGGGGCGGCGGTACGCGAGCTTTGCCGGCGGGAGGACGCGACGCCGTTCATGGTCCTCCTCGCGGCCTGGGGGCTCCTGCTCGGGCGCCATGCCGGCCAGCCGGATGTGCTGGTGGGGACTCCAATCGCCGGCCGCAACCGGCAGGAGCTGGAGAACCTGATCGGCTTCTTCGTCAACACCCTCACTCTGCGGGTTGATCTGACCGGAGCCCCCGGCTTCGCCAGGCTGCTGGGCCGGGTCCGTACGGCGGCTCTCGATGGTTATACCCACCAGGATGTCCCCTTCGAGCGCTTGGTCGACGAGCTCGCCACCGAGCGCGGCTTGGCCGTCTCTCCGCTGTTTCAGGTGGTGTTCGCGCTCCAGAACACCGGCGGCCCAGGAGGAGCAGAGGATCTGGCTCTGCCGGGGCTGGTGCTGACGCCGCTCGCCTCGAACGCGGGGGTGGCCAAGTTCGATCTCACACTGACGCTCGCCGAGCAGGCGGATCGTGGCTTCGCAGGAAGCCTCGAATACAACACCCGCCTGTTCGACCGGCCGACGATCGATCGCCTGGTCGAACACTTCGCGACGCTGCTGGCGGGGATCATGTCCGATCCGCAGGCGCCGGTCTGGGCCATCCCTCTGCTCGGAGAGGTGGAGCGGAGCGAGCTTCTGGCTTGGAGTGGAGCCGGGGAGCTCCATCCCTCACAGGGCTCGCTGCAGGCGCGGTTCGAGTCGTGGGCGGCCGAGCGGCCGGAGGGTGTGGCGGTGGTGGCCGGGAGCGTTTCCTTGACCTATGGCGCGCTCGACCGATGGGCCAATCGCGTGGCGCACCGCCTGTTGGAGGCGGGGGTGGCTCCCGGCTCGCTCGTCTGCCTGGCGGCGGAGCGCGGGCTCGGCCTGGTCGCCGGCATCCTGGGCATCCTCAAGGCGGGCTGCGCCTACGTGCCGCTCGATCCGTCGTACCCGCAGGAGCGGCTGGCCTGGGTGCTGGAAGATGCCGGGGCGGCGGCCCTGGTGTGCGAGGAGGGGGTGCTGGAGCGCCTGCCGGCCTGGCCTGGCCGGGTGCTGCTGCTCGGCGGGGAAGGGGACCGGGAGGAGGGTCCGCCGGTGGTGGTCGCCCCGGAGTGGCCGGCGTACGTGATCTACACCTCGGGCTCGACCGGGCATCCGAAAGGTGTGGTGGTGAGCCATTCCAACGTGCTGCGTCTGATGGCCTCAACCGAGGCATGCTTCGGCTTCGGCAGGGAGGATGTGTGGACTCTGTTCCACTCGTCCGCCTTCGATTTCTCGGTCTGGGAGCTCTGGGGGGCGCTGCTCTACGGCGGCCGGCTCGTGGTGGTGCCGTATCTGGTGAGCCGCTCGCCGGAGGCGATGTTGGAGCTGGTGGAGCGGGAGGCGGTGACCGTGCTCAATCAGACGCCGTCTGCATTCCAGGCCTTCCAGCACGCGGAGGCGCAGCGGGAGGACGCGGGGGCGCGGAGCTTGCGCTGGGTGATCTTCGGAGGCGAGGCGCTCGCGGCGAGCAGCCTGGAGGGCTGGTGGCGGCGCCGCGCTGAGCAGGGGATGCTGACCCCCGGGCTGGTCAACATGTACGGCATCACGGAGACGACGGTCCATGTCACCTGGCGCCTTCTGGGAGGGGCCGAGATCCTGGGCGGAGGGGGAAGCCTGATCGGCGTCCCTCTCGGAGACCTGCGGGTGTACGTGCTGGACCCCTGGGGCGAGCCGGTACCGGCGGGCGTGGCCGGAGAGCTCTGCATCGGCGGGGCAGGAGTGGCTCCGGGCTATCTCGGCCGGCCGGAGCTGACCGCAGAGCGGTTCGTGCCGGACGGTTTCGGGGCGGAGCCGGGAGGGCGTCTCTACCGATCCGGAGACCTGGGCCGGTGGCGAAGAACCGGTGAGCCTGAGCTGGAATACCTGGGGAGGCTCGATCACCAGATCAAGGTGCGCGGTTTCCGCATCGAGCCGGGGGAGATCGAAGCGGTGCTACGGCGCCAGCCCGGGGTGGACGCGGCGGTCGTGATGGTGCGCGAGGATCCACCCGGCGACCGCCGCCTGGTCGCCTACATCGTCGCGGCTTCGCCCGGCATCGAGGAGATGCGCGGCCGGCTGAAGGCGAGCCTGCCGGAGCACATGGTTCCGTCGGCGTTCGTGGTGCTCTCGGCGCTGCCGCTGACCGCGAACGGAAAAGTGGACCGCCAGGCGCTCCCCGCGCCGGGAGGGGAACGGCCGGAGCTGGAAACGGAGTACGTGGCGCCGCGCACGCCGGTGGAGGAGGTGCTGGGAGCGGTCTGGGCGCAGGTGCTGGGACTCGAACGGGCCGGCATCCACGACAACTTCTTCTCGCTCGGAGGCGACTCGATCCTGAGCCTGCGGGTGGTGGCGCTGGCCCGGGAGCGGGGGCTGGAGGTGGATCTGGCGGACCTGTTCCAGCGCCAGACGATCGCCGAGCTGAGCACAGCGGTTCGGCTTGCGGGTGCGGACGAGGTGGACAGCGAGCCGCTCTCCCTGCTCGCCGCGCAAGACCGGAGCAAGGTGCCCGCGGGGATCGAGGACGCCTACCCCCTGACGCTCTTGCAGGCCGGCATGCTCTTCCACATGGAGCTTGCGCCGGACAACCCTCCCTACCACAACGTCGACAGCTGGTACCTGCGTGCACCCTTCGTACAGCCGCTGTTCGAGCGGGCGGTGCAGAGAGTGGTGATGCGCCACCCCGTGCTGCGCACTTCCTTCCACCTGAATGGCTTCACGGAGCCGCTGCAGCTCGTCCACCGCCGGGCGCATCTTCCGGTGCCGGTCGTCGATCTGACCGGGCTCGATCCCGCGCGGCACGAGGAGGTGCTGGGCACGTTCGCCGCTGTCGAGAAGGCACGGCTTCTCGACCCCATCCGCCCCCCGCAGCTCCGCTTCCATGTCCACCTGCGCACGGCGGGTTCATTCCAGCTCACGTTGACGGAAAACCACGCCATTCTCGACGGATGGAGCCTGCACTCGACGCTCTCGGAGATTTTCTCCGGGTATTTCGTCCTCCTCGCCGGCGGTGAGCTCCCGGACGAGGCGCCACCGGCGGCCAGCTTCCGCGACTTCGTCCGGCTCGAGCGGCTCGCCCTGGAGTCCGCGGAGCATCGGCGGTTCTGGGACGAGGGGCTGCGCGATGCCACCGCCACCGTCTTGCCGCCGGTCGACGGGCCGGCCCCTGCCGGCCCGCGGTCGCAGGTGATCGAGATGTCGATCCCGCCGGCGGTGACGGATGGGATGCGACGCCTGGCGTCGGCGGCGATGGTCCCGTTCAAGAGCGTTCTCTTCGCCGCCCATCTCAAAGTGATGTCCCTGATCTCCGGGCGGTGCGAGGTTCTGACCGGCTTGACCTCGCACGGCCGCCTGGAGACGACCGACGGCGAGGCCGTGCGGGGGCTCTTCCTCAATACGCTGCCGTTCCGCTTCACCCTCCGGGCCGGTACCTGGGAGGAACTGGTGCGCGACACCTTTCGGGCGGATCTGGATCTCCTGCCGTATCGCAGGTATCCGCTGGCAGCCCTGCAGAGCCGGCGTGGCGGCCCGCTGTTCGAGACCGCCTTCAACTACGTCCATTTCCACGTGGTCGAGGACCTGCTGCGCTCGGACAACGTCGAGGTTCTGGATTTCAAGAAATGGGAAGGGACCAACTTTGCCCTCCTGGCCACCTTCAGCCAGAGCCCGATCACCTCCGAGCTGCTGCTGAGCCTGGAGTACGACCGCTCGCGGCTGAGCGACGGCCGGGCCCGGTGGTGGATGGGAGAGCTGTACCAGCGGGTGCTGGCGGCGGTCGCAGGTGCGGCGTCGGGTTCCTCCGAGAGCCACGAAACGGCTCCTTTGCTCGCCGAAGGCGAGCGTCATCAACTGCTGTGGGAATGGAACGAGACGGTTGCACCGGTTGAGCGGGAGCGGCCGCTGCACGAGCTGTTCTCCGAGCGGGTGGAGCGCACGCCGGAGGCGGAGGCGGTACGGGAGGGACGAGAGGGTGGGGAGCGCCTGACCTATGCAGATCTCGACCGGCGGGCGTCCCGGCTGGCGCGGCGTTTGTGTGCTCTGGGAGTCGGCCCCGAGGCTCTGGTGGGTCTCTGTGCTGAGCGCACGGTGGGGATGGTGGTCGGGATCCTGGGCATCCTCAAGGCGGGAGGCGCCTATGTACCGCTCGACCCGGCCTATCCGGAAGAGCGTCTGCGCTACCTGTTGGCGGATGCCGCAGTGCCGGTGGTGGTTGTGCAGGAAGGGCTGGTGGGCCGCCTGCCGGGGGGGAGCCACCGGGTGGTGGTGCTGGAAGAGGGCGCTGCAGAGTCCGAGAGGGAGACGCCCTGGCCGGTGGTCCTGCCGGAGAACCCGGCCTATGTGATCTATACCTCGGGCTCGACGGGACGACCGAAGGGCGTGGTGGTGAGTCACCGCAACGTGAGCCGCCTGTTCGCTGTCACCGAGCCGTGTTTCGGCTTCAGCCCGCAGGATGTATGGACGCTGTTTCACTCCTTCGCCTTCGATTTTTCGGTGTGGGAGCTGTGGGGTGCGCTGCTGCACGGCGGCCGCGTGGTGGTGGTGCCCTACGAGGTGAGCCGGTCGCCGGAAGCGTTGCGCGAGTTGTTGGTGCGGGAGCGTGTGACGATGTTGAGCCAGACGCCTTCGGCCTTCCGCCAATTGCTGTGGACCGAGGGAGAAGGGGGGCTGGCGGTTCGCTCGGTGGTATTCGGCGGCGAGGCTCTGGAGCCACGAAGCCTGTCGCCCTGGTTCACACGGGAAGGGGAGAAAGCGCGCTTGGTGAACATGTACGGGATCACCGAGACGACGGTGCATGTGACGTACCGCGAGATTTCTGCAGAGGAGGTGGATCGTCTGCCGGGAAGTGTGATCGGGCGCCCGCTCGGCGACCTCGCCGTGTACGTGCTGGATGACTGCGGCCATCCGGTGCCGATGGGGGTGGTGGGTGAGCTCTACGTGGGTGGAGGCGGGTTGACGCGGGGCTACCTGGGCCGTCCGGACCTGACGGCGGAGCGCTTTGTGCCGGACCCGTTCGGGCCGGCTCCCGGTGCGCGTCTGTACCGGTCGGGCGACCTGGGGCGGTACCTGCCGGGCGGTGAGCTGGGCTACCTGGGCCGAGCCGACGCGCAGGTCAAGATCCGCGGCTTTCGCATCGAGCTCGGCGAGATCGAGGCGGTGCTGGCAGTACATCCAGACGTGGCTGCTGCTGCGGCTCACGTGTGGGAGGGCCTGCCGGGCGACCGTCAGTTGGTCTCCTATGTGGTGCCGCGCGCCGAAGCCTTGGACCTGGTGTCCTTGCGGCGCCACCTTCAGGAGCGGTTGCCGGAGCCCATGGTGCCGTCAGCCTTCGTGCGCCTGGATGCGCTGCCGTTGACGGCTCATGGAAAAGTCGACCGCCGCGCCCTCCCCGCACCCGGCTCGGCGCGCCCCGACACGGCCATGGCATTCGTGCCGCCGCGCAGCGACGCAGAACGGAAGATCGCCACGATCTGGCGAGAAATCCTCGGCAAGGAGGAGGTCGGAGTCCACGACAACTTCTTCGAGCTGGGCGGCGACTCGTTGCGCCTCTTCCGCGTTCATCTCAAGGTGAAAGAGGCCTTCGGCAAGGAGCTGCCCATTGCCGATCTCTTCCAATTTCCGACCGTCGCGGAGCTCGCCCGCTTCCTGGCAGGAGATGTGGACGAGACGGCGACGGAGGAGATGGGCCTGGAGCGTGCGGCGTGGCGTACGGCCGCCGGCAGGTCCCGGACCCGCACTCGCGAGCAGCGTCAGGCTGCACGCCTTGCGCCGGAGGAGCCGGAATGAAGCCTCCCTCCCAAGCCGCCGAGCGCTTCAAGGACTCCGATGTCGCGGTGATCGGCCTCGCCGGCCGGTTCCCCGGCGCTCCTGATGCCGCGGAGCTCTGGCGCAACCTGCGCGCCGGGCGCAAGTCCATCAAGCACTTCACGGACGAGGAGTTGGCGGATTCGGGGATCGACCCCGGACTCCTGGGCCGGCCGGACTATGTCAAGGCGTTCGGGGTGCTGGACGGGATCGAGCTGTTCGACGCCGGCCTCTTCGGATTGAGCCCGCGCGAAGCGGAGATCACCGATCCCCAGCTCCGCCTCTTCCTTGAGTGCGCGCTCGAAGCCCTGGAGAACGCCGGCCATGCGGCCGTCAACGCGTCGGACCTGATCGGAGTGTACGCGGGAGCCACCCACTCGTCGTATCTGTGGAACCTCCTGCGCCAACCGGCCTTGTTGTCCACCTTCGGCTTCACCCGTCTCCTGCTGGGCAACGACAAGGACTACCTGGCGACCTGGACATCCTACAAGTTGAATCTGCGCGGCCCGAGCCTGTCGGTCCAGACAGCCTGCTCCACCTCCCTGGTCGCGGTCCACCTCGCCTGCCAGGCTCTGGCCAATGGCGAGTGCGACATCGCCCTGGCTGGCGGAGTCTCGGTCAACGCGCAACAGGTCTCCGGGTATCTCTATCGTGAGGACGGCATCCTCTCTCCAGATGGCCACTGCCGCCCGTTCGACGCTCAGGCTCAGGGGACCGTGGGGGGCAGCGGCGTCGGGATCGTGGTCCTGCGGAGGTTGGCCGACGCCCTTGAGGACGGGGATGCGATCCGCGCCGTCATCAAGGGCACGGCGACGAACAACGACGGTTCTCTCAAGGTGGGTTATACCGCCCCCTCGGTAGATGGTCAGGCACGGGCGATCCACGAGGCGATTGCCGTGGCCGAGATCGATCCCGAGAGTCTCGACTACATCGAGGCGCACGGCACCGCCACAGCCTTGGGCGATCCGGTGGAGATGGCGGCTCTGAACCGGGCCCTCGGCCGCCGCACCCGCCCCTGCTTACTGGGAGCGGTCAAATCCAACCTCGGCCATCTTGACGCAGCGGCGGGCGTAACGGGGCTGATCAAGACCGTCCTCGCGCTGGAGCATGGCGAAATCCCTGCGACGCTTCATTTCCGGAACCCCAATCCGCAGATCCAATTCGGTTCCTTCCGCGTCGTGGCCGAGCTCACCGCCTGGCCCCGAACCGACCATCCCCGCCGGGCGGGAGTCAGCTCCTTCGGGATCGGCGGCACCAACGCCCACGCCGTCCTTGAGGAGGCACCGGAGCAGGAGCCTTCCGGGCCGGCTCGCCCCTGGCAGATCCTGACTCTTTCGGCGAAGACCGCCGACGCCTTGGAAAGTGCCATCGCCGATCTGGCGCGGCATCTCTCCGCGCTCCCCGGCCCTGAGCCCAACGATTTCGCAGATGTAGCCTATACACTCCAGGTCGGCCGGCGCCACCTGCCTCACCGGCGCGTGGTGGTCTGCCGCGATGCCTTGGAGGCCATTGCCTCCCTCTCGGGTCTGGACCCGCAGCGGGCTGCCGCGGCGGTTTGTGAGATGCGACACCGGCCCGTCTTCTTTTTGTTCCCCGGCCAGGGATCACAGCACGTCGGGATGACCGGCGAGCTCTATGCCTCCGAACCCGGGTTCCGGCGGCGGATCGACGCCTCAGCCGAAATCCTCCGCGGGATTCTCGGCTTCGATCTGCGCAGGGTTCTCTACCCTCCAGCCTCCGAGTCCGAGGCGGCGGAGCTCCGCCTCCGGGATACGGCGATCACTCAGCCGGCTCTCTTCGTCGTCGAGCATGCTCTGGCCGGGCTCTGGATGGAATGGGGCGTTCGGCCGCGGGGAATGCTTGGCCACAGTCTGGGCGAGTACGTGGCGGCCTGCCTTGCCGGTGTCTTGACCCTCCCAGACGCTCTGCGTCTGGTGGTGGCGCGCGGCCGGTTGATGAGTGAGATGCCACCGGGCTCCATGCTGAGCGTCCCCCGGCCGGTCGATGAAATCGCGAGGTTTCTCACCGAAGACGTGTCGCTCTCCGCCATCAACGCACCTGGCCGCTGTACGGTTTCCGGGCCGCCGGAGGACATCGGGGAGCTGGCGCGCCTCCTTGCGGAGCAGGGCATTGAGAGCCGTACCCTGCGCACCTCGCATGCCTTCCATTCCCGGCTGATGGAACCTGCCGCCGAGCGATTCGCCCACGAGGTCGCTGCGGTTTCGCGGCAGGCGCCGAAGCTTCGCTACATTGCGAACCTCACCGGCACCTGGGTGAGAGACAACGAGGTGGCCGATCCGGCCTTCTGGGCACGACAGCTCCGGGAGCCCGTCCTCTTTGCGGCCGGAGTCGGCGAGCTGCTGCGGGAAGAAGCTCCGATTCTGCTGGAGGTCGGCCCTGGAGCGGCCCTCACCGCCTTCGCCAGGCGCCAGATCGGCTCCTCTCCCGCAGCGCATGCTCTCGCCTCGCTTCCCCGATCCGAGGAATCCGGCTCCGAGGTGCAAGCCTTGCTCGGAACCGCCGGCCGGCTCTGGCTCCACGGAGTCGAGATCGACTGGCGCGGGTTTCATGCGGAGGAGCGGCGCCGCCGGGTGCCGCTTCCCACCTACCCGTTCGAACGGCGGCGTTACTGGATCGCTCCTCCTTCCTCCCAGGACCTGGCGACCGCGCCGGCACCGCCGGCGGCTCGGCTTCCAAGGGAGTGGCTCTACACTCCCATCTGGAGGAGGCTGGCCGCCTCTCCCCCCGGCCTCACGGCTCCTGCGGCCGTGGCAGAGCGGTGGATCCTGTTCGACGATGGCGGGCGCATCGCCGCCGGTCTGCGCGCAAAGCTCGAAGGCCAGGGGGTGGAGGTGTTGAGGATCGAGCGCGGGGACGGTTGTCGAGCCGAAGGGATCGCACGGCTCCTCGCCCGCTCGGAGGTTGCGCCCCAGACCCCGCTTGCCGTCGTTCACCTGTGGAGCGCGGTCGCGGCAGGAGCAGCTTCCCTGGCTGAGCTTCAGGAATGCGGGTATTACAGCCTTCTCGACCTCGCCCGCGCCCTGGAGGCGCAGCGGGTCAGCGCTCCCGTCACCGTGTGGGTCATCACCAGCGGGGTGCACGAGGTGACCGGCGAGGAGATGCTGGCGCCTGCGCGGGCGACCGTGTTGGGCCCCTGCCGGGTGATCCCGCAGGAGATGCCCAACGTACGCTGCCGTCACGTGGACATCATGGCGCCGGCGCCGGACAGCTCGGAGGAAGAGCGCGTGATCGACCGGCTGGCGGCTGAGCTCGCGTCCCCGGAGGGCCCGCCCGTGGTGGCCTGCCGCGGCGCCTTCCGCTGGGTCCCCGAAATGGCCCGGCTCCCCTCGCAGGGAGAAGCCGGGGCCGGATCGAGGCTCCGGCCCTGCGGCGTCTACCTGATCACGGGCGGTCTGGGCAAGGTGGGGCTGGCGCTGGCCCGCCACCTGGCAGCGGCGGTGCGCGCACGTCTGGTCTTGACCGGACGCTCCCCCTTCCCCGCACGTGACCGCTGGGACGGCCCCGACCACGATTCGGAGGTACAAGGCAAGATCCGGGCTCTCCGCGAGATCGAAGCGCTCGGAGGCGAGATCCTGTTCGCCGAGGCGGACGTGGCCGACGAGGAGGCCATGGCCCGGGTGGTCCGCGAGGCCGAGGAGAAGTTCGGCCCCCTCAACGGAGTCCTCCACGCTGCCGGACAGGCGGGGCTGCGGGCGTACCACTCCCTGTCCGAGACCGGATCCGCCGAGAGCCGGGAACAGTTCCGCGCCAAGGTCGACGGTACCCTCGCGCTGGAGCGGGCCCTCACCGGCAGGAAGCTCGACTTCTGTGTCCTGATCTCTTCTCTCTCGGCGATCCTCGGCGGTCTCGGGTTTGCCGCCTATAGCGCGGCCAACCTGTTTCTGGACGCCTTCGCCGCGGAGCGCAACCGCACGAGCCCGTTCCCTTGGATTACCATCGATTGGGACGGCTGGAGGTTCGATGGAGACACGGGCGGCGGGGTTGCGGCAGTGACCCCCGAAGCCGGGGGCTTCATCCTGGACCGTGCTCTGGCGATGGAGGGGGTACGTCAGATCGTCGTTTCGGTCTCGGACCTGGGAGAGCGCATGCGGCGCTGGATCGAGCGCCCCCGGACATCCGCCGGCGATCCGCAGGGGGAGCTGGCGCCGGATCTCCACCCGCGGCCGGACAGCCTCGCGACGGCTTATGCCGAGCCGGTCAGCGAGAGCGAGGAGCGCCTCGCGGAGCTCTGGCGTGAGCTGCTCGGCATCGACCGCGTGGGGCTCCACGACAACTTCTTCGAGTTGGGTGGCGATTCCCTGCTGGCGACCCAGCTCTTCTCTCGCGTGCGCCAGGAGATGGGAGCCGGCGTCCCGCTGCGCACCATTTTTGAAGCTCCGACCGTCGCCGGATTGGCGGCGATCATCGACCGAGAGGCCGCCGCGGCGGCACCACGGGCCGTTCTGCCGGTCCTGCGGGTGTCCCGTGACCTGGACCTCCCTCTTTCGTTCGCCCAGCGGCGGCTCTGGTTCCTCCACCAGCTCGATCCCCAGAGCCCGGCTTACAACATCCATGTCCCGTTCCGTCTGCAGGGCCGCCTTTCACTCGCCGCGTTCGCGGCAGCCCTGAGTGAGCTGGTGCGGCGCCACGAGGTGCTGCGCAGCACGTTTCGGATGGGACCGCAGGGGCCGGTTCAGATCCTTCATCCACCGACGCCGCTGCCGGTCCCTGTGATCGACCTCGCCGCCTTGCCGGCGAGGCGGCGGGAAGCGGAGCTCCTGCGCCTGTGCCACGACGAGTCCTGCCGCCCGTTTGATCTCGCCATGGGGCCGTTGCTGCGGATGCTCGTGGTGCGCCTCGGCGACGCCGATCAGGCCATCCTTGCGCCGAAGCATCACATCGTCACGGACCTCTGGTCGGAGTGGTTGTTCGTGCGTGAGATCACCGTTCTGTACGATGCCTTCTCTGCCGGCCGGCCGTCTCCGATGCCCGACCTGCCGGTGCAGTATGCCGACTTCGCCTGGTGGCAGCACGAATGGTTGCGCAACGGAACCCTGAATCCGGCCCTCGACTACTGGCGAGCCCGGCTCGTCGGCGCGCCTCCCCTGGTGGAGCTGCCCACCGACCGCCCCCGGCCCGCCGTCCAGACCCACAACGGTGCCAGCCGCCGCTTCCTCCTGCCGGCACGCCTCGCGATGTCGCTGGCCGAGCTCGGCCGGAAGGCGGGAGCGACCTCGTTCATGGTTTTGCTGGCGGGCTTCTCCGCCCTTGCCAGCCGTCTCGCCGGCGCCACCGACCTGCCGATCGGCACTCCCATCGCGAACCGAAACCGTCTGGAGACCGAAGGGCTGATCGGCTTCTTTGTGAATACACTGGTATTGCGCAATGACCTGTCCGGTGAGCCGTCCTTCGCCGAGCTGCTGCTGCGGACGCGCAGCACGACGCTGGCCGCCTACTCGTATCAGGACCTTCCGTTCGAGAAGCTCGTCGAGATTCTGGACCCTCAGCGGACCCTGGCCCATACGCCACTGTTTCAGATGATGTTCGGTTATTACAACGCCCCGCCGCGGGCGGCGGCCCAGGAGTCCCGCGCCTTCACGGTCAGCGCACTGGCCGTTGTTGCCGCCGGTGCCAGGTTCGATGTCGAGCTGCAGCTCGCGGACAGGGGGGACGGAATCAGCGGTGACCTCGTCTACAACCGGGATCTCTTCGACGCCTCGACCATCCAGCGTCTGACGGAGCATTTCGCCGTGATCCTGGAGGAGGCGAGCGAGACCCCTGCCAGAAGGCTCTCGGAGCTGCCGCTGCTCGGCGCGGGCGCGCGACAGCAGCTTCTTCTGGAGTGGAACGATACGGAGACGACCTGTCCCGGTGGTCTTTGTCTGCATGCTCTGGTCGCAGCGCAGGCAGAGCGGGCTCCCGACGCCATTGCCGCCTCGTTCGAGGGGGAGTGTCTGACCTATCGCGAGCTGGTACGCCGTGCTCGCCGGCTCTCTCGATACCTGAGGGCTCTGGGCACCGGGCCTGACGACCTCGTCGGAGTGCTCCTGGAACGGTCGTTGGAGATGATTGTCGCGCTCCTCGGTGTGATGGAGGCGGGGGCCGCCTACGTGCCGCTCGACCCAGGCCTCCCCGCAGAGCGCCTCGGTGTTCTCGTGGAGAGCGCCGGCCTTGCCGTGATCCTGACCCGGGAGAGGCACTCCGACCTGATGCCGTTTCGAGGGGAGCGGGCCGTCCCGCTCGACACGGGCTGGAGTGAAATCGAAGGGTTGTCCGGAGAGGTTCCACCGGCTCGGGTCGAGGAGCAGAACCTCGCCTATGTGCTCTACACCTCCGGGTCGACGGGTACGCCCAAGGGAGTGATGATTTCCCACCAGGGCATCGTCAACCGGCTGCTCTGGATGCAGGAGGCCTACGGCTTGACGGCGCAGGACAGGGTGCTCCAGAAAACCCCCTTCGGGTTCGACGTCTCGCTGTGGGAGTTCTTCTGGCCTCTGCTGACGGGGGCCCGGCTGGTCTTCGCGCAGCCCGAGGGTCACAAGGACCCGCAGTATCTGGTGGATTTGATCGCGCGCGAGGGCGTCACCACCCTCCATTTCGTGCCGTCGATGCTCGAGGCGTTCATGGAGGCTCAAGGGCTTGCATCGTTGACCGCCTTGCGGCGGGTCATGGCCAGTGGCGAGGCGCTGCCGCTGCAATTCGTCCGGCGTTTCTTCGCGCGGCTCGGCCACGCGGAGCTGCACAATCTGTACGGTCCGACCGAGGCTTCGGTGGATGTGAGTGCGTGGCCCTGTGTGCCCGATCCACCCGGCTCTCTCGTGCCCATCGGGCGGCCCATCGCCAACCACCGGCTCCATGTCGTGGATGGGCATCTGGCACTGCAGCCGGCCGGGGTTCCCGGCGAGCTGCTGCTCGGAGGCCCCGGCCTGGCGCGGGGATACCTCGGGCGGCCGGACCTGACAGCCGAGGTGTTCGTCCCCGATCCGCTGGGGGGAGTGCCGGGAGGCCGGCTCTATCGAACCGGCGACCTCGTGCGCCATCGAGCGGACGGGGAGCTGGAGTTCCTCGGCCGCACCGATCACCAGGTCAAGCTGCGCGGCTTCCGCATCGAGCTGGGAGAGATCGAGGCGGTCCTGACGAGCCATCCGGCCGTGCGAGAAGCGGTGGTCCTGCTGCGAACCGACCTGCCCGGTGGTGGCGGCTTGGTCGCGTATGTCGTGACGGACGGTCCCGAGGAGGAGACGGTTCGGCAGCGCCGCTGGCTGGAGGAGCGCTTGCCCGGCTACATGGTTCCGGCGGCTTTCGTGCGCCTGGAGTCCCTGCCCCGCACGATCAACGGCAAGGTGGACCGGCGGGCCCTGGCAACGCCGCAACGCAGCGCCGAGAACGTCTTCGTGGCACCTCGCGCTCCGGTCGAGATCGTCCTGGCGCAGATCCTGGCCGAGCTGCTCGCCGTGCCGCGCGTCGGTGTGGACGACAACTTCTTCCAGCTGGGAGGGCACTCCCTGCTGGCGACTCAGGTCATCACGCGCGTTTCCGATGCCTTCGGCGTTTCATTGCAGCTGCGCCACTTTCTCGAAGCGCCCACGATCCGGGGGCTTGCGGCGAGGATCCTTGCCGACGCTCGCGAGCTCGAGAGAGTCGAAAGGATCGCCGCCCTCATGGTCGAGCTGGCCGAACTGTCGGACGCGGAGGTTGAGGCGATGCTGGACTCCGAGTCCTCGACGTATCCAGGAGGAAGCCGGCCATGACAGCCCCCTCGATCTCAGAGAAGCGTCGGCTGCTGCTCGAGAAGCTGTTGCAGAAAGAGGGGATTGCCGTCCCGATGCGGCGGATCCCCCGCCGCGCCGAGACCGGCCCGGCGCCGCTTTCATTCACGCAACAGCGGCTGTGGTTCCTCCAGCGGCTCGACCCGGAGAGCGCTTCGTACAACATCCCCAGGAGCGTACGCTTGGCCGGTGCCCTGGACATCGCGGTGCTCGAGCGCTCCCTGGCGGAGATCGTCTGCCGCCACGAGGCGCTGCGCACCGTCTTTACCGAGATCTCGGGAGAGCCGGCTCAGATGGTTGTTCCTCCCCTGCCGAGCCTGCTGAGTCTCACCGATCTGTCGGGTCTCCAGACCGGCAAAGGGGAGAAGGAGCTGGCGTGGCATCTCAAGCGGGAAGGCGCTCGCCCTTTCGACCTCGCCCGGGGCCCGGTCATCCGGTTTTCGCTGTTCCGGCTGCGCGAGAACGACCACGTTCTGGCGCTCGTCGTCCATCACGTGGCAGCCGACGCCTGGTCGCTCGACGTCCTCTTCGGAGAGCTGGCAGCCCTCTACGCCTCCTTTCTCCGCGGGGAGGGCTCGCCGCTGCCGGCTCTGCCGGTTCAGTACGCCGACTACGCGGTCTGGCAGAGGCAGTGGTTGACCGGCCGTGTGTTCGAGGATCTCCTCGGGACCTGGCTCAACCGTCTCGCCGGTGTTCCGAAGGTTCTCGAGCTGCCGGTCGACCGGCCCCGGCCGCCCGTCTGGGTTTCCCAAGGAGGAGTCGTCGCTTTCGATGTGGGCCGGGAGGCGACGGCCGCGATCCGCGCCCTGGCCCATGAGGGCAAGGCGACTCTCTTCATCGCCCTGCTCGCGGCTTTTCAAGCTCTCCTCCATCGGTGGAGCGGCCAGAACGACTTCGTAGTGGGCTCACCGGTCGCCGGCCGGAACCGGCAGGAGCTGGAGCTCCTGATCGGCGCCTTCATCAATACGCTGGCGCTGCGCGCCGACTTCGCGGGAGAGCCGGACTTCAGGACGGCGCTCGCCCGCACGCGCGAGGTGGTGCAGGAGGCCCACTCCGCCCAGGATCTGCCTTTTGAAAGGCTGGTTCACGCGCTCGATCTGGAACGGGATCTCAGCCATTCTCCTCTGTTCCAGGTGCTGTTCTTGCAGCAGGAGGTGCGCAGGGCCCGACAGGAGCTCCCCGGGCTCTCGCTCGAAAACCTGGAGGTGAACAGCGGCGGGGCCCAGCTGGACCTCACCCTGATGCTGGCCGACACCGGTTCCACTCTTCTTGGTTCGCTGAGCTTCCGCCGTGACCTGTTCGACGAGACGACGGTGCAGCGGCTGGCAGGGCATTTCGCGGTCCTGCTCTCCGCGGCTGCCTTAGCGCCATCGACCCCCGTCTCGGAGCTGCCCCTGCTTTCGCCCGGCGAGCGCCACCAAGTCCTGCGGGAGTGGAACGACACGGCGACGCCCCGTTCCGGCGGCCTTTGTCTGCACGCGCTGATCGCAGCACAGGCGGAGCGGGCTCCCGATGCCGTTGCCGTCTGCTGTGCGGGGGAGTGGCTGACCTTCCGTGAGCTGGTGAGCCGCTCTCGCAAGCTCGCGCGGCATCTGCGGGCTCTGGGGGTCGAGCAGGACGGCCTGGTCGGTGTGCTCCTGGAGCGCTCGGTGGAGATGATCGTCGGGCTCCTGGGTGTGCTGGAGGCGGGCGCGGCTTACGTTCCGCTCGACCCCGGCCTCCCGGCCGAGCGCCTCGGCGCGCTCGTGGAGAGCTCCGGCCTTGCCGTCATCCTGAGCCGGGAGACGCACTGTACATCGGTACCGGTACCCGGGAAGCGGGTCGTCCTGCTCGATGCAGGCTGGAGGGCCGTCGAAGAGCTGCAGGGAGCCTCGCCTTCGGTCCCGGCAGAGGAGCTCAACCTCGCCTACGTGCTCTACACCTCCGGGTCGACAGGTGTTCCCAAGGGAGTGATGATTTCCCACCAGGGAATCGTCAACCGGCTGCTCTGGATGCAGGAGGCCTACGGCTTGGTGGCGGAGGACCGGGTTCTCCAGAAAACCCCCTTCGGGTTTGATGTCTCGCTGTGGGAGCTTTTCTGGCCTCTGCTGACCGGGGCCCGGCTGGTCTTCGCGCAGCCCGAGGGGCACAAGGATCCACAGTATCTGGTGGATCTGATCGCACGCGAGGGCGTCACCACCCTCCACTTCGTGCCTTCGATGCTCGAGGCGTTCCTGGAGGTGCGGAACCTGGCCTCGCTGACGGTCTTGCGGCGGGTCTTCGCCAGCGGCGAGGCTTTGCCGCCGCAGCTCGTCCGGCGTTTCTTCACCCGACTCGTCCATGCAGAGCTGCACAACCTGTACGGACCGACCGAGGCTTCTGTAGATGTCAGCGCCTGGCCCTGTGTGTCCGAGCCACCCGGCTCGCTCGTGCCCATCGGGCGGCCGATTGCCAACCACCGGCTCTGCGTCGTGGACAGGCATGTAGCACCGCAACCGGTCGGGGTTCCCGGCGAGCTGCTGCTCGGTGGCCCCGGCTTGGCGCGAGGGTATCTCGGGCAACCGGACCTGACCGCCGAGGCATTCATCCCCGATCCCCTCGGGGGAGCACCAGGAGGCCGGCTCTATCGAACCGGCGACCTCGTGCGCCTTTTGCCGGACGGCAACGTGCACTTCCTCGGCCGGATCGACCACCAGGTCAAGGTGCGCGGATTCCGCATCGAGCTGGGCGAGATCGAATCGATGCTGGCCCGCCATCCGTCGGTACGGGCGGCGGTCGTGCTGCTGCGCCAGGATCTGGCGGGCGGTGCCGGCCTGGTGGCCTACGTGGTGGCGGACGAGGAGACGCAGCCGGCCCTGTCTCTGCGCCGGTGGCTGGAGGAGCGCCTGCCCGGCTACATGGTTCCGGTGTTCTTCGTCCGCCTGGAGGCGCTGCCTTTGAATCCCAACGGCAAGGTGGACCGCAAGGCGCTGCCGGCGCCGGAGGTGGACTCGCGCACCGCCTCGTTCACCGCTCCTCGGAATTCTTTCGAAGAGGCGTTGGCGCGGATCTGGGCCGATCTGCTGGGGCTCGCCCGGCCCGGGATCGACAGCAGCTTCTTCGCGCTGGGGGGCGACTCGATCCAGGCTGTGCGGCTGGTCAGCCGGATGAACGAAGAGCTCGGCCTCAACTTCAAAGTACAGGACGTCTTCCAGCATCAGACGATCGCCGCGTTGGCCGCGCAGTCCGCCAGCATCGCCGGGAGGACCTCGGTGGAGCAGGAGCGGGCCGCGGGGCTGCAGGACATCGAGCGCTTCTGCCGGGTGATCCTGTCCGACCCGCAGCAGAGGGCGGGCCTGCCGGACGAGTATGAAGATTTCTTCCCCTTGAGCGGGATCGAGAAGGGAATGGTCTACTACTCGCTCCTGTTGCCCGAGGAGCCGGTCTACCACGATCAGTTCGTCTATCTGCTGCCGATTGCCGACTCCGCGGCCTTCTTCGAGGCTCTCCGCCTGACCATGGAGCGCCACCCCATCTTCCGGACCAGCTTCCATGTCTACGCCTTCGCGGAGCCGGTCAAGGTGGTCCATCGCGAGCTGCATCTGGAGGAGGAGGTCGAGGATCTCTCGTCGCTCACCCGGCCCGAGCAGCAGCGCCGAATCGAAGAGTACCGCTCATCCGATGTCGCGAACAGGTTCAGGTTCGACGGCGAGGTGCTCTGGCGCTTCAAGCTGTTCAGGCTCCGCGAGGCCTTGCATTACGCGATCCTGACGTTCCACCATTCGATGCTCGACGGCTGGAGCTGCGTTTCCTTCTGGGTGGAGGTCAACAACCTCTACGCCCGGCACGACCGCAGGAATGCCCTCCCTCCGTTGGCGAGCAGCTACAAGGATTTCCTCGCCATCACCCTGGGGCGGAAGAGGTCGGAGGAGACAGCCGCCTTCTGGCGAGAGACCCTGGATGGGGTGACGCGCAACAAGCTCCCCTTCAACCGGATCAAGATCCACAGACCGCAGGCACGGGGGATGGGGATCGTGCAGCGCCGGTTGGGCGGCGAGCTCCTTGTTGCGCTGCGCGCGCTGGCGCTTGCCCACCACATTTCTCTGCGGACCCTGATGCTGGCGGCCCATGTCTGGCTTTTGCACGTTCTCGCGCGGGAGGACGAAGTGGTCACCGGGGTGGTGACGCATGAGCGGCCCGAAATCAAGGACGGGGACAAGATCCTCGGCTGCTTCCTCAACACCATCCCGGTGCGAATCTACGCCGCGGGAACGCCGGGGGTCGCACCGCTCCTCAGTGCGGTGGACGGCTACCTCCGCCGGGCCAGAGAGCACGAGGTCCTGCTGGAGGACATCGTCACCGCGACAGGTCATCGGGAGACGGGCGACAATCCGTTTTTCGATACCATTTTCAATTTCATCGATTTCCACATTCTCGCCGAAGCCGAGCCCCACGGCCGATCCGGAGCCTCTCTGTCCCCAGGAAGCGAGGAGCAGTACGACCTCGAAGCGAAGGAGATGACGAATACCCTGTTCGACCTCGAGGTCATGGCGACCCTGGGCGAGCTCACGGTCAAAGTCAAATACTCCCCCCGATATTTCGACGCGGCCGATGCCTGGCGTGCCGCCGACCTCTTCGGCCGGCTCCTCGAGCGGATCACCGGTGACGCGGCGGCACGGCTCGACTCCGAAGCCCTGCTCTCCGCCACCGAGAGGAGCGAGGTCATCGACGGGTTCAACGACACCCGGAAGGACTACCCGCGGGAGACGCCCCTCTTCCGGCTGATCGAGGCGCGGGTGCGGGATTTCTCTGAGCGCCCGGCGGTCTCCTGCGTCGGAGAGAGCCTCACCTATGGCGAGCTCAACCGGGCGGCGAACCGGCTGGCCCGGTACCTGCTGCGCCAGGGCGCCCGGCCGGGCGACAACATCGGCGTGATCCATCCTCGTTCGCTCGAGCTCGCCGTGGCACTGATGGCGGTCCTCAAGATGGGGGGCGCCTACGTTCCCATCGAGCCGGACTATCCGCCGGCGCGGAAAGGCTACATCGTCCGCAACAGCGGCGTTACACGAGTCGTTGCCGATCGCCGCTACGAGCTGTCGGGGGCCGAAGCCCTTTTTGTGCTTCCGGATCCGTCCACGCTGCTCGTCGAAACCGGCTCCGACCTGGACGTTGACCCGCGTCCGGATCAACTCGCCTACACGATCTACACCTCGGGGTCCACCGGCCGCCCGAAGGGCGTGATGATCGAGCACCACTCTGCCGTGAATCTCGTCCAGTGGGTCAATCGGGAGCTCGCGATCGGCCCGCAGTCCACCGTGCTGATGCTCTCGTCCGTCTGCTTCGATCTGTCGGTCTACGACCTGTTCGGCGGCCTGAGCGCCGGGGCCCGGGTGGTGGTCGCCCGCGAGGAGGACCTGCAAGATCCGGAACGGCTGAGACGGCTCCTGACCGAGGAAAAAGTCACTTTCTGGAGCTCGGTGCCTTCCACCATGGGGCTGCTCACCCGATACCTGGAAGACGCCGCCCCCGCCTATCGACAGGAGGACCTCACGGCGGTCTTCCTGAGCGGCGACTGGATCCCCCTATCCTTGCCGGAGAAAATCCGGCGGTTCTTCCCCAACGCCCGGATCCTCAGTCTCGGCGGAGCCACGGAGGGAACCGTCTGGTCGATCTTCTACCCGGTCGGACGCGTCGACGAGACCTGGGCGAGCATCCCCTATGGCCGGCCGATCGACAACAACACGTTCTACATTCTGGACAAATGCCTGAGCGTCGTGCCCCCCGGCGTCGTGGGAGACCTGTACATCGGCGGCGTCGGCGTCGCCAAGGGCTATGCCAACGATCCGGAGAAGACGGCCGCTTCGTTCCTGCCCGACCGCTTCGCGGTGGGGCCCGGAGCCCGCATGTACCGCACCGGCGACCTGGGCAGGATGCTGCCCGGCGGCAACATCGAGTTCCTGGGCAGGGCAGATCACCAGGTGAAGGTCCGGGGGTTTCGCGTCGAGCTCGGCGAGGTGGAGAGTCAGCTCCTCAAGCACCCCTCGGTGCGGGAGGCCGTGGTGGTCGACAAGGTCGACAGCTCGGGCGAAAGGTACCTGTGCGCCTATGCCGTGGCGGCGACGGAGCTTCCCGCCCCCTCCGAGCTCAAGGCGTACCTGGCGGCGACCTTGCCGGATTACATGATCCCGGTGGCGTTCGTTCCGTTGTCCGCTTTGCCACTGACCGGCAACGGAAAGCTCGACCGGCGGGCCTTGCCGGATCCGGAGGTTGCCAACCTGAGCACCTCGGCCCGCTATGTGGAACCGGTCGGCGAGGTCGAGGTGGCTCTGGTCGAAATCTGGCATGAGATTCTGGGGATCGACGGGATCGGAACTCGTCACGATTTCTTCGAGCTGGGCGGACACTCTCTGCGGGCGGTGCAGGTGATCACCCGGATCCGCCGCCGTCTCGGTGTCGAGCTGCCGCTGCGGATCCTCTTCGACACGCCCACTGTGGCCGGCCTGGCTGCGCAGATCGATGCCCTGCGGCGGAGAGATGCCCTGCCGAAGGGCACGCCGCTCGGGAGGACCGGCCGGAGCGGGCCGCCGCCGCTCTCCTTTGCCCAACAGCGGCTCTGGTTCCTCGACCAACTGGATCCGGGACGCTCGGTCTACAACATCCCGGCGACGATGACTTTGACCGGACCGCTCGACGTGAAGGTGCTCGCGGCTGCGCTCGGCGAGGTGATGCAGCGGCACGAGGTCCTGCGGACGACGTTCAGGAGTCTGGCGGGTGAACTGACGCAGATCATTGCTCCGCGGGCCTCGGTGGCGCTGCCGGTGATCGATCTCCAGTGCCTGCCGGAGGCGGCGCGGGCGGGTGAGGCGGAAAGGCATTCCGCGGCCGCTGCAGAGCGGCCTTTCGACCTGGGGCGCGGCCCGTTGCTGCGGTCGGTTCTCTTGCGATTCGAGCCCGAGCATCACGCGATTCTGCTGACGATGCATCACATCGTGAGCGACGGTTGGTCCATGGGCATCCTGGTCCGCGAGCTCCGCACGCTCTATGAGGCCTTCCTGGAGGGCCGGCCGAGCCCCCTGCCGGCCCTCCCTGTCCAATACGCTGATTTTGCGCTTTGGCAGCGAGAGTTTCTGCAGGGTGAGACTCTGGCAGAGCAACTCGGCTACTGGACACGGCATCTGGACGGTGCGCCTCCTCTCCTTGCCCTGCCTTACGACCGCCCTCGCCCTCTGCAGCCGAGCTATCGCGGCAGTGCGCACCGGCTCTGCATTCCACCGGAGGTGACGTCATCCCTCAAGGCTCTGGGCCGCAGCGAGGGCGCCACGCTGTTCATGACTCTGCTGGCCGCCTGGAGCATTCTTCTGTACCGCTACAGCGGCGAGCCGGAGATCGTCATCGGCTCCAGCATCGCCAACCGGCACCAGCTCAACCTGGAGGGTCTCATCGGACTGTTCGTCAACACCGTGGCCTTGCGCATCTCCCTGGCCGAAGAGCCCACCGTGCGGGAGCTGCTCGCCCAGGTACGGGAGGTGGTGCTGGGAGCCCAGGCCCATCAGGACTTCCCTTTCGAGAAGCTGGTCGAGGCCCTGCGCCCGGGGCGGGATCCGGGGTATCACCCGATTTTTCAAGTGGCGCTGGTGATGCAAGACAACCCGGTGGAGCCCTTCGCGGTGTCGATCGATCCGAATCCGGTCAGGCTGGAACGGCAGTCGGCCAAGTACGATCTTTCCCTTTTTGTAACTGAGGAGGCAGACGTGATGACGGTGGTCCTGGAGTACAACGCCGACTTGTTCGAGGCCGACACCACCGCCGGTCTCGCCAGCCAGTTTGCGGCTGTGCTCGCGGCTCTGCCGTCCTCGGCCCATCAGCCGATCTCGGCGGTGCGGTTTCTTCCCGCCGCGGAGGAAGCGTATCTCTTGGAAGCGCTCTCCGAAGACCTGGAGCTATGAGAATGTTGGAGACGACCATGCCGCATTCCGGTGCTGCATCGAAGCCCTACGACATCCGGCGGATGTTCCGAGCGGTGGCGAACCGTTGCCCCGGCAGCTTGGCGATCCGCTCCGGTGGCTTCCGGATGACATACGGAGAGCTCGATCTGGCGTCGGATCGTGTCTGCGTCGACCTGCGAGAGCGGGGCGCCGGTCCAGGCGAGCGGGTCGCAATTCTCTGTGAACGGACGGCGGACGTGATCTGTGGCATGCTCGGTGCTCTCAAGGCCGGGGCTCTCTTCGTCCCTCTCGATCCACAGACTCCCGCGCGCAGGTTGCAGGCCCTGCTGGATGTGGCCGCGCCGGTGGCTGTCGTCAAGGAGCCGCCCGGCCTGGACGGCACCGCGCCGGAAGGGCCTGTGGAGATGGCGGAGATGGGGCCGGAAGACCCTTGCTATCTCTACTTTACGTCGGGCTCCACAGGACTGCCCAAGGCGATCACCGGCCGCTTCAAGAGCATCGCCCATTTCATCGGCTGGGAGATCGAGACCCTGGGTGTGGAGGAGGGATGGCGGGTCAGCCAGCTCATCCATCCCGCGTTCGACGCGTTTCTGCGCGATGTCTTCGTACCCCTCTGTGCGGGCGGCACTGTCTCCGCCTCTCCTGATCGCGAGACCCTCGTGGATGCACGCCGCCTTCTTGCCTGGCTGGATGAGGAGGACATCCATCTCGTTCACTGCGTTCCGTCCCTCTTCCGTACCCTGCTGCATGTGGACCCACGCCCCTTGCCATCCCTGCGCTATGTGCTGATGTCGGGCGAGCCCCTGCAGCCGGCCGACGTCAAGCGCTGGCAGGAGCGGTACGGGATGTCGACGCGTCTGGTGAATCTCTATGGCCCGTCGGAGACGACGATGACGAAGCTCTTCTACTTCGTCCAGCCCGGGGACGGAGACCGCCGGACGCTTCCGATCGGCAAGCCCATGCCCGGGGCCCGCGCTCTGGTGTTGGACCCCCAGGGCCGGATCTGCCCCCCGCGCACCGTCGGCGAAATCTACATCCGCACCCCGTACCGGTCGCTCGGCTATCATGGCCGGCCGGACCTGACCGCAGAGGTCTTCGTCCGCAACCCTTTCACCCGGGATCCTGACGACCTGATCTACAAAACCGGGGATCTCGGGCGTGTCCTCGCCGATGGGAACCTCGAATTCCTCGGCCGGAAGGACTCTCAGGTCAAGATCCGCGGTGTCCGTATCGAGCTCGCCGAGGTCGAGAACCTCCTCCTGTCGCACCCGCGGGTCCGGGAGACCGCCGTGGTAGACCTCGACGGCGCGGGCGGAACCAAGTTCCTCTGTGCCTATGTGGTGCTGGACGGCCAGGGCGGCCCGGCGGGGCTGCGCGACTTTCTTGCAGAGCTCCTGCCGGAGCATTCGCTCCCCTCGGCTTTCGTGGTGCTGGACGAGCTCCCCCGCCTGCCGAGCGGGAAGACCGACCGGCGGTCCCTGCCGCCGCCCGAACGCGCGCGTACAGCGACGGGCTCGGCTCTGGATCTGCCGCGCACGCATGCCGAAGAGGTCGTCGCTGCTTTTTTCGCCCAGGCTCTCGGTCTTGGCCAGATCGGCATCCACGAAAGTTTCTTCGAGCTCGGCGGCCACTCCTTGCTGGCCACGCAGATCCTGACCCGGGTCCGGTCGACCTTCGACGTGGAGGTTCCGTTGCGGGCTCTCTTCTCGCATCCGACCGCCGCGGGCCTGGCCCGTGAGGTCGAGGGGGCGCAGCGCGGCGGGGGGCGGCCGGCGATCGCTTCCTTCCGGGAGGACCGGAGCGCGCCGTCACCGCTCTCTTGCGCGCAGGAGCGCTTCTGGGCGGGGCGCGAGGTCGAGGCCCGCACGGTTGCCTCGACGATTCCGATGATGCTGTTCTTTCAGGGTCCGCTCGACCTCGACTGCCTGCGGCGGTCCCTGCAGGAGATCGTCGATCGGCACGAGGTGCTGCGGACGAGCTTCCGAGAGGGAGCCGGGGGGCCGGTCCAGGTCGTCCACCCGGCGATCCCCGTTCGCCTTCCGGTGGCCGATCTGGCGGAGCTCTCTCCCGAGGAGCAGAGGGAAGAGATCCGGCGCCACGGCCTGCTCGATGGACGGGCACAGTTCGACTATGAGCGGGGGCCGCTGTTCCGGATGACCGTCTTCCGGTGCACGGAGACAGATCATGTGGTGCTCTTCACCATTCACCACGTCGCCTTCGACGGATGGTCGAGCTCCGTTCTGGCGCGTGAGCTGTCGGTTCTCTACCAGGCCTTCCGAGAGGGCCGGCCCTCCCCCTTGCCGCCGCTCGCGTTCCAGTACCAGGATTTTGCACGCTGGCAGCGGCAGACCCTGGCGGGCGAGACCCTGGTGCGGCAGGTGGCTTTCTGGCGTGAGCAACTGCGCGGAGCGGTGCCGGTTGATCTCGCCCTCGGCCGGGCGCGTCCCCGCCAGCCGACCTTCCGGGCAGGCGTTGAGGCGTTCGCCGTCCCCAAGGAGCTCGAGGTCAGGCTCGACGCGCTCTCCGGAGAGCTGTCGGTGACCCTGTTCATGATTTTGCTCGCAGGCTTCAAGGTGCTCCTCCTGCACGAGACGGGGCAGGAAGACATCGTGGTCACCTGCCTGTTCGCCAACCGCAATCAGGTTGAGATCGAGAACCTGATCGGCAACTTCTATGCGGGTCTCCCTCTGCGCACGCAGCTGGCGGGGACTGGTACCTTCCGCCATCTTCTGGACCGGGTGCGCGATGTGACCCTGGCGGCCCACGAGAACCCTGACATTCTCTACGAGCCTGTGATGCAAGGCATGGACTTCCTGGGACCGGGAGATCGCGGCGGGCTCGCCACGTTCCGTATTCTGTTTCAGCTTGCCAAGCTGCCGCCGCCGGAGCAGACTGTCTCCAACCTCAAGGTCCTCCGTGTGCCGTTCGATACCGGCAAGATCCGCCAGGACCTGAGCCTCTTCCTCTCCCAGTCGGATCGGCTTGCCGGGCGTTTCAAGTACAACCTGGATGTGCTCGACCAGGAGAGAGTTCTGAGCCTGCGTGACCGCTACCTCCAGATTCTGGCCGCCGCGGTCGACGATCCGGATCGTCCGCTGTCGCTGCTTCTGCCGGAGAGCGCCGCACCGCCGCAACCCATTCTCTTCGCACAGGAGACGGATCAATGAACGGAGAGCTGCCTGCGACGTCGACGGTGAGCCGGCTGGCCATCCATGGAGGGGAGCCGACGATCACCCGGCCCGGGCCCCATTTCCGCTGGCCGGTGATCAGCGACGACACGCGCCGCGCCGTGCTCCGCCAGCTCGACGAGGCGGTTTCGCTCTACGACCGCTCCGGTGTCGTCGCCCGCCTCGAGCAGCGCCTCGAAACCGCGCTGGGCGTGCCGCATGCGCTGCTTTTCAACTCGGGTACCTCGGCCCTCTTCGCTCTGTTCGCCGGTGCCGCCCTGGGGCCCGGCGACGAGGTCCTGGTCCCGGACTACAGCTTCTTTGCCTCCAGCAGCCCGCTCTTCTTCACCGGGGCAACCCCGGTCCTGGTCGATTGTGACGGCAGCGGCAATATGGATCCGGAGAAGGCTCGGGAGTTGATCACGCAACGCACCCGGGCCGTCCTGGTCACCCATATGTGGGGTGTACCCTGTGACATGGATGCCTTCACCGGCCTTTGCCGCGACCGCGGCCTTCGGCTCTTCGAGGACATCTCCCATTCCTTCGGCGCCACCTGGAAGGGCCGGCCGGTGGGCACTTTCGGGACCGCCGCCGCGCTGAGCCTTCAGGCTCAGAAGATCCTCCCCGGTGGGGAGGGAGGTGTCTTGCTGACCGGCGACGATGAGCTCTTCCATCGTGCCCTCGCCCTGGGCCACTACACCAAGCGATGCCTCCAGGAGATCCCCGAAGGCCATCTCCTGCACAGCTATGGTGTGACCGGCCTGGGCCTCAAGCTGCGCATTCATCCCCTCGCTGCGGCGATCGCCGAGCAACAGCTCGACACCGTACCGGCTGTGCTGGCCGGAAGGCGCCGCTGTGCCCGCCGGATCCTCCAAGAGCTTCGCGCCATCCCGGGGATCGACTTGCCGCCCATTGCAGAACAGGCCGAGCCGAGCTGGTATGGGCTTTTTTTCAGCCTGGACCGCGATCTGGTTCAACGGGGCCTCGTCGCAGATGTGCTCGCCGCCCTCCGGGCCGAAGGCTGTTGCGAGATCGACCACCCGAAGATCACGTCGCCGGTCCACCGCTACCCCCTCTTTCGTGATCCCGGCCGTGTCCACCCGGGCTATGGAACCCTGCCCGAGCGGGACTTTCCGGTCGCGGAGGCTTTCTCTGCGCGGTCCTTCAAGCTGCCGGTCTGGCACGAGGAGGCGGACGACCCGCTGGTCGGGCAGTATCTGGAGGCGATCCGCAAGGTGATGAATCATTTCATGCGAGGTGGCGACGGTGCATAGGGTGGCCTTGGTGACCGGAGCGAGCCGGGGGATCGGCCTGGAGATTTGCCGGCAGCTCGGTGCCGCCGGCTATACGGTCGTGCTCACCGCGCGCGATGCGGGGAAGGGGGCCAGAGCCCTCGGTTTGCTGCGCGAGGAGGGGCTCGACGTCCGGTTTCAAACGCTGGACGTGACCGATCCGGCAGAGGCACGCCGGTTGGCCGTCAGGGTCGATGCCGAGCTCGGCCGGTTGGATGCACTGGTCAACAACGCCGCCATCGCGATCGATCCCCGGGAGACGGTGGCGAGCCTGGATCCCGACCTGCTGCGCAAGACGCTCGAGACCAACCTCCTGGGAGCGCTCCACTGCTGCCAGGCCTTCCTTCCCCTCATGCAGCGGCAGGGGTACGGCCGGATCGTCAACGTGTCGAGCGGACGGGGTTCTTTCTCCAGGCTCGGCGCCGGTGGGCCCGGCTACCGCATTTCGAAGACCGCCTTGAACGCCCTGACCGTCCTTCTGGCCGACGAGCTCAAGGACACCAACGTCCTGGTCAATGCGATGACCACCGGCTGGGTCCGCACCCGGCTCGGCGGCCTGAGGGCACCGCGCTCGATCGCGCAAGGAGCGGAAACCGCCGTCTGGCTCGCCATGCTGCCGGACGGCGGTCCGCAGGGGAAATTCTTCAAGGACCGGGAGGAGTTCCCGTGGTGACACGCGACGCGAAGCTCGGAAATCTCGCAAGATTCACTTTTCAGGATTAGGAGCCAGGCAATGCTCGACATCGAGAAAGAACCATCGCAGGAGACCCCTGATCCGGAACCGGCCTCCGATGGTGGCAAGCCGGCCCTTTCGCGAAAGGGATTCATCATCACATACCCGATGTTCCGTTACTGGAACAAGAAAGCTCTCGCCACAGGGATGAAGAGCCAGCCGCTGAACGTCTACATCCACATGCCCTACTGCATCCAGCGGTGTGCCTATTGCTGGTTCAAGACGACAACGCTCAGGGAGAACCGGCTGAAGGAGATCGATCAGTATGTGCGCTCCGTCTGCCGGGAGCTCGAGCTGGCTTCGCGATACTTCGATCTCGGGAATCGGCCGGTCGAAACGGTGTACTTTGGAGGTGGCACGCCGACCCTCCTCTCCGAGGAGAACATCGACCATCTCTTCGCGGCGCTCCATGCAAATTTCAGCCTCGCCGATCCGCAGATCACCTTCGAGGGGGAGCCGGTGACGTTGACAGAGCGCAAGGCGGCCCTGCTCAAGCACCACAAGGTCAATCGCATCAGCCTCGGCATCCAGTCGTTCAAGGAGGAGATCGTCTTTCAGACCGGGCGCCGGGACACCGAAGAGCAGGCGTTCGAGGCGATCGCGCTCGCCAAGAGCACCGGTGCCGAGGTGAATATCGACTTGATCAGCGGCTTGGCCGGCGAGACGCCCGAAACCTGGGAGTACTCGGTGCGGCGGGCGCTCGAGGCCGATGTCCACAACATCACCATCTACAAGCTCGAGCTCTATGCCAATACGCCTTACTATTCCGCCGAAAAGAGCAAGGAGATCTCCCTGCCGACCGACGAGCAGGAGCTCGAGCTCATCAAGTATGCCCTCGGCGAGCTGCGCAAGCATGACTACCGGCCGGTCAATACGTTTACCTTCACCAAGGGCGGTACCTACGATCAGAAGCACACCCGGAGCAAGTGGCTGGGTAACGACAACTGCGCCGTCGGCGTCTCCGCCTTCGGCTCCGTCGGTCGCTGGAACTATCAGAACATGAACGACATTCCAGCGTATACCAAGGCCATCGAGAGGGGAGACCTGCCGGCATTTCGCGGCTACAACTGCACTACTTTCGACCTGATGGTGCGTGACGCGGTGATGGGGATCAAGCTCGTCGACCTCGATTACGTCCGGTTCCGGGACCGGCACGGCATCGATCTGCTGAGGACCTGCGACCGTGAGCTGTCGGAGCTCGAAGCGGAAGGATTTGTCACGGTCGGCGCCGGGAACATCTCGTTGACCGATCGAGGCATCCTCTTCGGCGACTACGTCGGGAGGGTCCTGGAAGGATCGCTGAAGAAATTGAGCGGCGAGAGCCAGGGAAGCCGTGCGCGGGTTCTGTTCTAAACCACAGAAAGGATCATGAGACGATGACTGACGAGGTGCTGGAGCGGATCAAGCGTATCGTGGTCGACGACCTCGACGTGAATCTGCTGTACGAAGATCTCGACGAGACGGTACCCCTTTTCGAGGAGGGGCTCGCCCTCGACTCGGTCCTCCTTGTCGAGCTGATCAGCTTTCTCGAAAAGCGTTTCGACATCGTGTTGCAAGATGAGGTGCTCAACATGGAGACGTTCGGCAGTCTGCAGTCGCTGGCGCGGGCCATCGGAGAGCAGGTGGCGTTGCAGAGGAGGACCTAGCGGCGCATGGGCAGGCCGAACTTCTTCCTCGTCGGAGCTCCGAGGTGTGGCACGACCTCGATGTACACCTATCTCAAGCAACACCCGGAGATCTTTCTCTCCGTGCACAAAGAGCCCCATTTCTTCGGCAGCGACCTGTCTGCCATGCCGGGGACCATCCGCGATGAACCGTCGTACCTCGCACTGTTCGCGGGGGCCGGGACCCGGCCGTGTATCGGCGAGGGCTCGGTCTGGTACCTGTCGTCCAAGCGGGCACCGGCTGAAATCCGGGCCTTCGCGCCCGCGGCGAAGATCCTCATCCTGCTGCGCGATCCGGTGCAGATGGCCTGGTCGCTCTACGGGCTCTACCGTCGCACCGGTAACGAGGAGCTGGCCACGTTCGAGGCGGCGCTCGCCGCGGAGCCGGAGCGCCGCCTCGGGCGCCGCATCCCGCCTGGCGCCTATTTTCCCGAGGGGCTGCTCTATACCGATTCTGCGCGGTATGCCGCGAAGGTGGAGCGCTATTTCGAGGTCTTCGGTCGCGACCACGTCTGCTGCATCCTGTTCGATGAGCTCGTGCGCGACACGCCCGCGGTCTACCGGAAGACCCTCGAGTTTCTGGGCGTCGATCCGGATTTTGCGGCCGAATTCGACCGCGAACAGGCGCTCCGCCGGGTCCGCTTGCAGGCGATCCGTGAGCTGCGTGAGCTGCCGCCCGAGGTGAGAGGCCGCATCCAGACCGGGCAGATGAAGCACCACGAAAGCGGTTCCCCCGCATCGCTTCCGGCGGAGCTCGAGGCCCGGTTGCGGCCACGTTTTGCCGACGATGTCGCCCGTCTCGGGGCGCTTCTCGGGCGGGATCTCTCCGCATGGCTACCGGCTTCGCAGCCCTCCGGAACCCGGCTGCGCGAGATCCTGGAGAGCGTGCGGGTCCTCAAGAAGATTCCTCCAGAGATCCGTGCGAAGCACGAAGGGGTGGAGACACTGGAGCGAAAGTTCGCGCGCTGGCAGAAGGTGCGGGTCCCGGACCTGCCGCTGCGGCAGCGGGAGTACAACGACGCCTGGCCCACCTGGTTCACCGCCGAGCGGACACGGATCGCGCAGGTCCTCGGCGCCTCCGCGGTCGCCGTCGAGCACTTCGGCAGCACCTCGGTCCCGGGGTTGTCGTCGAAGAACATCATTGACATCGCGGTGAGCCTGGACGGTTCTCCCGAGCAGGCCGGCTTCTCCCTCGCCCAGATCGGCTACGCCAACTACGGCAACAGTCCCATCGATCCGGTCACGCTCTGGTTCTGGAGGATCGAGGAGGACCGCGCATTCGTTCTCCACGTCTGTGACCGCGGCCGCCCCTGGCTCACCGAGCAGATGGACTTGCGGGATTTCTTCCGCACCCACGCGGAGGAGCGAGACCGCTACGCACAGCTCAAGCGGCGCCTGGCCGACGAGATCGATGAGAGCTACCTCCAGTACACCATCAGCAAGATGGCCTTGTCGATCGAGATGATCGACAAGGCCCGGGAGTGGCGGGCGGCGGGCCGCCTGGAGGGGTTCCAACCCCCGCCTCTGCGCTATGATCCCGCTTCATGAAGGCGGCCATCCTCGCCATCGGCTCCGAGCTGCTCGGCACCGAGCGGCTCGACACCAACTCGCTCAAGCTCACCCGGGTTCTGGACCGCCACGGTGTCGAGCTGCGTGCCAAGGCGGTGCTCGGGGACTCCGAGGAGGACGTCGCCGCGGAGCTGCGGCGGCAGCTCGAGCGGGTGGATCTGGTCCTCGTCACCGGCGGCCTCGGCCCCACCGCCGATGACGTCACCCGGGAGGCCGCCGCGGCGGCGCTGGATCGCGGCCTCCACATGGACGAGGAGGTCGTCGCCGGCATCGAGCGCCGCTTCCGGGATCTCGGCTGGCGGATGCCCGCGGTCAACCGCCGCCAGGGGCTCGTCCTCGACGGTGCGGCGGTCCTCGCCAACCGCCGCGGCACCGCCCCGGGCCTGCGCGCGACCACCGAGGGCGGCTCCACCCTGTTTCTCTTCCCCGGTGTGCCCACCGAGATGGAGGCGATGATCGAGGACCATCTCGAGCCCTGGCTCGCCGAACGTTCCGGCGGGATCGGCCGCGAGACAGTGACCCTCAAGGTCGCCGGCCTCCCCGAGTCCGTGGTCGAGGAACGGATCGCACCCGCCTACGAGGAATTCGGCCGCGAGACCATCACGATCCTGGCGAGCCCCGGGGAGATCCGCCTCTGTGCCACCGCCGAAGGGCCGGAAGAGGAGCGGCGGCGGCGCCTGGAGGTCATGGCGGATCGTCTGGCCGGGCTCGCCGGTCCCGCCGTGTACGCCCGGCGCGAAGGGGACACGCTCGAGAAGGTCGTGGGCGAGCTGCTGCGCGCCGCGTCCGCCACGCTGGCGCTCGCCGAGTCGTGCACCGGCGGCCTGGTCGCCGAGCGGATCACCCGTGTGCCGGGGAGCAGCGACTACTTCCTGGGAGGTGCGGTGACCTACACGAACGAGCTCAAGACTCTCCTCGTGGGGGTGCCGGCCGAGCAGATCGCCGCCCACGGGGCCGTGTCCGAGCCGGTGGCCCGGGCGATGGCCGAAGGCGCCCGACGTGCCCTGGGGAGCACCTGGGGGATCGGCATCACCGGCGTCGCCGGCCCGGGCGGCGGCAGCGAAGAGAAACCCGTGGGCACCGTCCACCTCGCCCTGGCCGGCCCGGACGGCGAGACCCTTCACCGCAAGATGCGGTTCCCGGGCGACCGCGAGCGCATCCGCTGGTTCGCCAGCCAGCTCGCGCTGGAGATGCTGCGCCGCCGGCTGCTGGGGCTCCCCCCGTCATGAGGCTCTTCGTCGCGCTGGAGATTCCCGAGGCGGTGCGGCGGGACGTGGCGCGCCGGGTCGCAGGTCTGCGCGAGCGGCTGCCGCGCGCCCGCTGGGTGGACACCAGCATCCTGCACCTGACCCTCCTGTTCCTCGGCGAGGTCGACGCGGCGCGGCTGCGGGTGTTGACGCCGGCCCTGCGTACGGCGTTCGCCAAACGGAGGCCCTTGAGCCTGCGCCTCGCCGGGGCCGGGACGTTCCCTGCCGGCCGGCCGGCGCGGGTCGCCTGGGTGGGGATGGAGACGCCGGGGGACTTGACCGGCCTCCAGGTCGACCTGACGACGGCGGCGGTGGCCTCGATCGGCTTCACGCCCGAGGAGCGGCCGTTCCACCCGCACGTGACCCTGGCGCGTTGCGATCCTCCCTGGCCGCGCGATGCGGTGGAGAAATGCGTGGCGGCCTTTCCCGCCGCGATCGGCCAGCCGTGGGTGGCGGACAAGGGCGTGCTCCTGGAGAGCAAGCTGAGCCCGCGCGGCGCGCAGTACCGCCTGGTGGCCGAGCTGCCGTTCCAGGCGGGAGAGGTTGAAGAGTGACCGGAACCGAGGGGCTCGCGGTGGTGGCGGCGGCCTATCTGCTGGGATCGGTCTCGTTCAGCGTCGTGATCGTCAAGCTCAAGGAAGGACGGGACGTGCGCACCGTCGGCAGCGGCAACGCCGGAGCGACCAACGTGCTGCGCGCCTCCGGCGTGCCCGCGGCGGTGCTGGTTCTCGGGCTCGACCTCGCCAAAGGGGTGACGGCCGTCCTTGGAGCACGCCTGCTGGAGGCGCCGGCACCGGTGGTGGGGGGGGCCGCTTGCGCCGTGGTGCTCGGCCATGTCTTCCCGGTGTTCTTCGGCTTCCGGGGCGGCAAGGGCGTCGCCACCTCCGCCGGTGCCCTGGGTGCGCTGGAGCCCACCGCGATGCTGGCGACCCTGGTGGTGTTCGTCGCGGTGGTGGCCTGGAAACGCT
Source organism: Holophagales bacterium UBA5704 (assembly GCA_002420005.1). Lineage (GTDB taxonomy): Bacteria > Acidobacteriota > Thermoanaerobaculia > Multivoradales > UBA5704 > UBA5704. Next base: position 132,440 of record DIHE01000036.1, read on the forward strand.
ACGTGTCCCTCGGTTCCATTCTGGCGGCGCTGGTCTTCCCCTTCCTCTCCTGGGGAGGGCATCGGGTGGGGTGGATCCCCGGCGGGGACCGGTCGGTGGTTCTCGCCTCGGCGGCGATCGCGGGGCTGGTGCTGTTCCGGCACCTCTCCAATCTCAAGCGTTTGCGCCGGGGCACCGAGCCCCGGCTGGGGGGCAAGGTGGATGCATGAAGACTGAACCGACGACTCTCGGCGTGCTCGGGGCGGGCTCATTCGGGACCTCCCTCGCCGTCCATCTCGGCAAAGCGGGAGGGCATCGCGTGCACCTCTGGGCGCGCAGCCCCGAGCTGGCCGCCCGGATGGCCGCGGAGCGCCGCAATCCCGAATATCTCGAACCCGTCGAGCTCCCTCCGGAGGTCGTGCCCACCTCCGACCTGGGCGACCTCGGCGCCTGTGAGCTGATCCTGGTCGCCGCTCCCTCGCACGGGTTCCGCGATGTCCTGCGGGCTTATCTGCGCGCCCACCCGGAGAGGCGCCGCGTGCACCTCGTCTCGGCGACCAAGGGGATCGAGACCGAAACCCTGGCCCGGATGAGCCAGGTCGTTTTCGAGGAGACCATGGCCGCCGACCGCGAGGTGCGCTATGCCGTGCTCTCCGGGCCGACGTTCGCCCTGGAGCTGGCCAAGGGGATGCCCACCGCGGCGGTGATCGCCTCGGAGGACGCCGCCTTCGCCACCACCATCCGCGAGGCGCTGTCCACCCCCGCCTTCCGCCTCTACTCGTCGAACGACGTGGTCGGGGTCGAGCTGGGAGGGGCGGTCAAAAACGTCATCGCGATCGCCGCCGGCACGGTGAGCGGCCTGGGCTTCGGCAGCAACACCCTGGCCGCCCTGATCACCCGCGGCCTGCACGAGATCACCCGCCTCGGGATCGCTTATGGCGGCCAGCCGCGCACCTTCGCCGGCCTCGCCGGCCTCGGCGATCTCGTCCTCACCTGTACCGGCAACCTGTCGCGCAACCGCCGCACCGGCCTCGACCTGGCGGCGGGCAAGACCCTCGCCGAGATCACCGGCGGCACCCATTTCGTCTCGGAGGGAATCCGCAACTCCATCGCCGTAGCCCGCGTCGCCGCCGCCAAGGGGGTCGAGATGCCGATCACCGAGCAGATGGTGCAGGTGATGTACGAGGGCAAAGACCCCCGCCGCGCCTGCGAAGAGCTGATGACGCGCGGCCTCAAATCGGAAACCGAGCTCTGATCATGCACGAGACCGTCCTCATTCTCGACTTCGGGAGCCAGTTCACCCAGCTCATCGCGCGCCGGGTGCGCGAGAATCGCGTGTACTGCGAGGTGCACCCGTTCAACCTGCCGGTGGACGAGATCCGCCGTCGCCGGCCGGCGGGGCTGATCCTCTCCGGCGGCCCGCAGAGCGTCTACGAGCCCGCGGCGCCGAACGCCGACCCCGCCCTGTTCTCCCTCGGCATCCCCGTCCTCGGCATCTGCTACGGCATGCAGGTCATGGCGCAGAGCCTCGGGGGCTCGGTGGAAGGGTCGAGCCATCGCGAGTATGGCCGCGCCGAGATCGCCATCGTCGAGCCGGAGGGGCTGTTCCGCGGGCTCGCCGCCTGCGAGACCGTGTGGATGAGCCACGGCGACCGCGTGCGCGACCTGCCGCCGGGTTTCCGGACGACCGCGAGCACGCCCAATGCGCCGGTGGTGGGCTTCGAAAACGCCGAGCGCAAGCTCCATGCCATCCAGTTCCACCCCGAGGTCTCGCACACCGTCTCGGGCGCCGACATCCTGCGCAATTTCCTGTACGGCATCTGCGGCGTCCACGGAGATTGGCGCATGGCCTCCTACCTCGACGAGGCGGTGGCCGCGGTGCGCGAGACGGTGGGGGAGGGGCGGGTGATCTGCGCCTTGTCCGGCGGCGTCGATTCCTCCGTGGTGGCGGCGCTCCTGAACCGGGCGCTCGGGGAGCGCTCCACCGCGATCTTCGTGGACAACGGCGTGCTGCGCAAGGACGAGGCGCTGCAGGTCACCCGCTCGCTGCGCGACGCGCTCGGCATCCCCCTCGTGGCGGTGGACGCCCGCGCCCGCTTCCTCGGTGAGCTGGCCGGGATCGAAGACCCGGAGCAGAAGCGCAAGGTGATCGGCCGGGTGTTCATCGACGTCTTCAAGGACGAGGCGAAGAAGCTCACGGACGTCGGCTTCCTGGCGCAGGGGACGCTCTATCCGGACGTCATCGAGTCGGTCTCCGTCAAAGGGCCGTCGGCGGTGATCAAGACCCACCACAACGTCGGCGGCCTGCCCAAGGAGCTGGGCTTCGAGCTGGTGGAGCCGCTGCGCTCGCTGTTCAAGGACGAGGTGCGCCAGCTCGGCCGTGAGCTGGGCCTCCCGGAAGCGCTCATCGGCCGTCACCCCTTCCCGGGACCGGGTCTCGCGGTGCGCATCCTGGGGGAGGTGACGGCCGAACGGGTGGCCCTGCTGCAGGAGGCGGACGCCATCTTCTTGAACGAGCTGCGCGAAAGCGGCTGGTATGAGAAGACGAGCCAGGCCTTCGCGGTCCTGCTGCCGGTCAAGAGCGTCGGCGTGATGGGCGACTACCGCACCTACGAGAGCGTCGTCGCCCTGCGCTCGGTGGAGACCCAGGACTTCATGACCGCCGACTGGAGCCCCCTCCCCTACGAGCTCCTCGGCCGGGTGGCCAACCGCATCATCAACGAGGTCCGCGGCGTCAACCGCGTCGTCTACGACGTGACCAGCAAGCCCCCGGCGACGATCGAGTGGGAGTGAGGCGCCGCCTACCAGACGAACAGCAGATCGAAGCGGCTGTCCGAGAGCGCCCCTGCGCTGTTGTAGCACCGCACGAACGCCGTGAAGTCCGCGCCGCCCGTGGTCCAGCTCGAGACCTTGCAGTAGTCGGCGTCCTCGCTGCCATAGGCGGTGACCTGGACGTGGCCGCCGGCACCCCAGGTGCCGCTGCCGGTGAACAGAGAGCCGCCGCCGACTCCCTTGCAGGTGACCGTATAGACGCCGGTCGCGGTGCGCGTCACGAAGTTCGCGGCCGACCGCCCCACCGTATTGAAGGAATAGGGTGAGCTGGGGGAGTAGGGGGCGTTGAGGGTCGAGGTGGCGTTGTTGGCCCAGACGTAGCACTGGATGTCCGCGCCGCGGCCCGGATCGGCCGCGGCCACTGTGGCGAAGGCTCCGAGCAGGAAGGTGCAGGTCAGAACGGTGGCCAGGGTCTTCATGGTGCTCATGGGCGTTCCTTTCTGGAGAAGTAGGTCTCCGTCTGTACCGCTCAGGCGCTGGAGGTGGGAGTTTCGTTACAGGCCGTAGAACGAAACAGCCGCCCGGGGAGGGCGGCTGGAGAAAACGGATCGTGCTGCCGGACGGGAAGGAAGAAAAGCAGGCGACGACAACAGAAGAGAGTCTCTCCTCAGAGACTTAGCGACTCTTTGCGAACTCTACGCCCGATCCGGGACCGTGTCAAGGGCCGGGGATCTTGGTATAGTCGGTGACAAATTGTCGTCCGTCTCGCCGAACCACACCGAAGGGGGACCAAACATGTCGAGAATCTGTCGTATCACCTGGCTGAGCTGTGCTCTGCTGTTGGCTCTGGCCGCGGGTGCCGTCGCCCAATCGCAGGCGACGACGGGTGTCATCGAAGGGACCGTCTCCGACGCCGAGGGCGCCGTGCTGCCGGGGGCGACGGTCACCCTGGTCAACACCGCCACCAACTTCGAGCAGGTCGTGACCACCGGCGGCGAAGGCCGGTTCCGGGCGGTGCTGCTGCCGCTCGGTCCCTACCGCGTCACCGTGAGTCTGGAGGGGTTCGCCACCCTGGTCCGCGAGGGGCTCGATCTCGCCGTGGGCCAGACGATCAACCTGAAGCTCGGCCTGCAGCTCGCCGGGGTGGAGCAGGAGATCACGGTGACTGCCGAGGCCCCGGTGGTCGAAACCACGCGCGCCGAGGGAACGACCCGCATCGACAACAAGGCGGTCGAGGGGCTGCCCAACAACGGCCGCAACTTCCTCGACTTCACCAAGCTCACCCCGGGCGTCACCATCGTGCAGGGCCCGGACGGCGACGAGCTGTCGATCAACGGCCAGAAGGGCATCCACAACAACGTCTCGGTCGACGGGGCGGACTTCAACAACCCGTTTTTCGGCGAGCAGCGGGGCGGCCAGCGGCCGGCCTTCACGTTCAACCTCGACGCGGTGAAGGAGGTGGTGGTGGTGGCGGACGGGGCGAATGCCGAGTTCGGCCGTTCGTCCTCCGGCTTCGTCAACGTGGTCACCAAGTCGGGGACCAACCAGGTGAAAGGCACCGGCCATCTGTTCTGGAAGAACGACGATCTCGCCTCGCGCGCCCAGAAGCCGGACGGCGGCACGGCCGACAAGTTCGACAGCTCGCAGGTCCAGGCCGGCTTCACGGTGGGCGGCCCGATCGTGGCGGACAAGGTGTTCTATTTCGTCGCCGGGGACTACCAGGACGGCTCCTCGACCAAGCAGACCGATCCTTCGCGCATCGAGCAGCGGGTGGTGGACTACTTCGCCAGCCTCGGCAGCCCGGCCGAGAACGGGCCGATCGAGCGGTCGAACGACGCGAGCGTCCTGCTCGCCAAGATCGACTGGCAGGCCTCGCAGGGCAACCTGTTGACCGGCCGTTACACCTACACCAAGTCGGAGCAGGCGAACGGCACCTTCGACGTCGATTCCTGGGGCCGCAGCGCCAACGCGAACGAGAAGGGCGACTCGTTCTCCCTGACCGGCTCGGCGATTTCGACGCTGTCGAGCGACGTGCTCAACGAGCTGCGCGTGCAGTACGCCAAGGAAAACCGGCCGCGCCCCTACGAGGGACCGATCATCGCCTCGACCGGCCGGCCGCTGCCCGACACCGCGTTCGACTTCGCGCGCGGCTACCGCTTCGGCATGCCGTTCTTCATCCCGGTCACGTACTACGACAAGCGCTACCAGATCAACGAGAACCTGTCGCTCCTGCGCGGCAATCACTCGATCAAGGCGGGCGTCGAGTACAACGACGTGGTCTCGGCGCAGACCTTCATCGGCTTCGCCAACGGCCGCTACATCTTCAGCTCCACGGACGGCTTCCTCAACTTCGCCAGGAACCCGAACTATGTGGAGTGCTCCGACGGCAGCTCCTCGCAGACCGGCTCCTGCCCGGCCGGGACGACGATCACCGGCCCGGTCCTGCTCTATCTGCAGCAGGCGGGTGTGCCGCCCTATTCGGTGGAAGAGTCGGGGACCCAGAAGATCCGCCAGAGAGAGCCCGCCGCCTTCCTCCAGGACAGCTGGCAGGTCAAACCCAACCTGACCGTGCAGTACGGCCTGCGCTGGGAGGCGCAGATCCAGCCGGACCCGCGGACGCCGCCGGACGACGTCTTCTTCGCCCCCTTCATCGGCAAGACGGTGAACACGGCCGCCGGGCCGCAGACCTTCCCGTCGAACGGCAAGATCCCCACCGACTGGAACATGTGGCAGCCGCGCCTGGGCATCACCTGGGATCCGAAGGGGGACGGCCGTTCCGTCTTCCGGGCGACCGGCGGCATCTACTATGCCCGCATCCCGGGCTTGAGCCTGGCCTCCACCCGGTCGACCAACGGCAGCATCGGGCAGACGATCTTCCGCAACAGTGCGCTGACGCCGATCCTCGGCCCGGTGCCGGCGTATCCGAACCTCATTCCGGTCTCGCAGATCGGCCAGCCGTTCCTCCCCGACGTCTTCGTTTTCGACGAGGACTTCCAGAACCCGCGCACCACCGCGGCGAGCCTCTCGTACGAGCAGGAGATCACGCCGGGCCTCGCGGCCCTGGTGAAGTACAACTACGCCAAGGGTGACCACATCACGCGCTTCGTCAACCGCAACGATCCCCTCCTCGGCTCGCCGTGGAGCACCGGGCTGGCGCCCGGTGGTGCCAACGGGATCAACACCCTGACCGTGGTCGAGTCGACCGCGAAGAGCGAGTACAACGGCATCACCGTCGGCCTGAACCGCCGCTGGTCGGGCCGCTATCAGTACCAGGTCTACTACACCTGGTCGCGCGATCTGTCCGATGACGACAACGAGCGCGATCCGTTCTCCTTCCGCTACGCCAAGGTGACCGCGCTCGACCGCGAGTGGAGCTATTCCGACCGCGACCAGCGCCACCGCGTCAACGCCCTCCTCCTCTGGCGGGCGCCCGGGGACGTGGACGTCAACTTCCGCTATGCCTACCGCTCGGCGCAGCCGAAGTCGATCACCGCGAGCGGTGCCGACGCCGCGACGCCGCAGGACCGCATCAACCCCGATGGCACGGTGACCCGGCGCAACCTCGGGCGCAAGGACAACCAGTTCAACTCCCTCGACGTGCGCGTTTCGAAGCCCTTCGCCTTCGGCCGCATCACCGTCGAGCCGATTGTCGAGGTGTTCAACCTGTTCAACAGCAAGAACCTGCGCCGTCCGGAGGTCACCAGCCTGATCTTCAACTTCGACGGCACGGTGCAGAGCGGCACCGGGGACCCGCGCCAGGCCCAGGTGGGCGTGCGCATCCTGTTCTAGAGCGCCCGCTTCCCCCTCGCGCGCTCCTGCCGGCCCCTTCGCGGGAACCGGCAGGAGCCGCCCCAGACCTTCCTGGTGGTACCATGCTCCCGTACCTCATCCAGCCCGGTTTGACCGGAGGAGCACCTGCGTGGAACTGCTCGGCTCGATTCTCGTCGGTCTCTTCTCGTGCGGCGGTTGTTTCGGCTTCCTGCCGATGATCCTGGCGGCGGTGGCGCTCGTCGATTCGATCCGTGTCGGCGCCGGCTGGTATTGGTGTCTGATCATCCTGGCCCTGCCGGTCCTCGGGCCGATCGCCTACTTCGTCGTCGTGCGCAGCCCGCTCCTGGGGAGCCACGGCTCTGCGTTCCTGTCTCCTTCCGCCGCGCGGCGCCTCCAGGCGCGGCGGCATCTGAAGGCGCTCCAGGTGCAGCTCGGCCATTGGCGCGGGCCGGGCGTGCTCACCGAGGCGGGAGAGGACCTGCTGGTCCTCGGCAAGACCAAGGAGGCCGAGAGCCACTTCCGCGAGGCGCTCGCCAACGGAGCGGCGGTGGAGGATGTCCACTATGGGCTCGCCGAGGCGCTCCAGGTGCAGGGGCGGTTTGCCGACGCCGTGCCCTGTCTTGAAGAGCTGATCAAGGCCGAGCCGGACTCCCGGCTCGGGGAAGGCCCGCTCGCCCTGGCGCGCTGCCTCGACGAGAGCGGCCGGGGAGCGGAGGCCGAGCCGTTGTTGCGCCGCGTGCTCGAACGGCGGACGGTCATCGAAGCGCAGGTGCGCCTCGCCCGGCTCCTGTTGCAGAAGGGAGAGAAGGACGAGGCCGGCCGGCTGCTCGCCGAGGTCGCGGCCGATGCGCAGCATCTTCCCGCCTATTTGAAGCGGCGCCACCGCGACTGGCTGCGTGCCGCCCGCCATCTCAAGCCGGGGACTTCGCTGCCCCGGCCCCGGGTGGAGGGAGCCATCACTCCTCGCGAGCGGGTGCAGGTGGCGGCGGTCGCCGCGGGGGCGTTGCTCGTGCTGCTGGGAGGTGCGGCGTTTTTCTTCACCACCGGGCTCGGGTCGTGGCAGGCGAAGGGGATGATGCAGCACTACGAAGAGAGCCAGGCGTTGCGCGACAAGCTCGATGCCCTGGACCGGGAGCATCCCTGGACGCTGGGAGACGACCTGGCCTCCGTCGAGCTGACCGTCGCCGAGGTGGATCGGTATCTGCGGGTGCGCCGCGCGGTGGAGCCGGCGGTGCAGGAGCTCCTCCGTGCCGAGGCGGCGGTGGAACAGGCACGCAGGCGGGGGGAGGACGCGCCGGGCATGGGGGAGCTGTTCTCGAGCACATCGGGGATCGCCCGCTGGATGGAGGCCGAGGTGGCCTGCCTGCGGAGCCTGGCCACCGCCCTCGAGCGGGAGGCCATGGGACCACGCGAATTGCTCAACGATCTCACGCTCATCGAGTGGCGCTTCCTGCGGCGGCCCGAAGCGCTGGTGCTGGGTCTCGAGGAATTTCAGCGGACGGACTGGATCGCCGCGCAGCAGGGCCTGTCCTTCCCGTTGCCGGAGGATCCCGATCCGGAGATGGAACGCCATCTCCGGGAGCAGCGCCGGCAGCGGGCCCGCCTGCAGGCCAAAGCCGCCGCCTTGGAGGAGGACGCCAACGCCGCCGTCGCTCTGGCACCGGCCACCCAGACCCTGCTGGAGGCCCGGCGCACCGAGGTGGCGGCTTTCGATCCGGCCGCGCTCGCCGTCATCCTGCGCGGCCTCGACGCGACTTTGAGCACGGGGAGTCCTTACGAGGATTAGCCGCGTTCCCCGTCTCGCTTCGACCCTTCTGGAGCACCTTGTTCCTGAGACGGGTCAGACGACAGGAGGACGGCATGATTTGTCCTGAGTGCGGGCTCGAGTACGAAGCGAGCTTCGCGATGTGCGAGGCGTGCGGGGTGCTGCTGGAAGACGAGGAATCGGACGAGATCGAAGACGTCGATTTCGCGCCGCTGGTCGAGAGCACCGACGTGACCTGGTTCGGTGTGGTGACGGAGAGCCTGGAGGAGATGGGGATTCCCTGGTTCGTCCAGGCCGAGACCTCCTTGGGTGTGCTCAGCCGGGAAGGGGGAGACGTCGGCCGGGCGGGAGATGCGGTGGTGACGGTCTACGTGGCCGAGAACCGCTGCCAGGAGGCGCGCCGGATCGTGCACGATCTCAGAGCCGTCGGTACCGCCGGCGCCTGAGCCTCTGCCGCGGAGTCTCAGGTCAGGCCGATCCGGGCGAGCTTTTCCGGATTCTTCTTGAGCTCCCGGGCCAGCCGGGCGGCGATGCTGCGTTGCAGCTTGCGCCGCGCGTCCATCTCCGGGATCTTGCTCAGGTCGATCCACCCGCCGGCGGTGCGGCCGTGCCCTCCGCCCTTGCCGCGGCGGGCCACCAGCCGGTGCATCAGCGAGCCGGCTTCCGCCCGTGTGTTGGTGGTGCGGATCGAGAGGTACAGGCGGTCCTCGAAGATGCCGGTGCACAGGGCCCAGGTCTTGCCCTCCAGGCGCAGCAGGAGGTCGGCGATCTCCGGCACGATGTCCGGTTGCTCGATCCTGCCCAGATGGCTGACCACCAGGGTGTCCACCGCCTCCAGGTTTTCCAGGGCATTGTGCAGATTGGCGAAGTACGCGAGAGGCTGGCGCGGGCTCTGGATGCGGGCCAGCAGGCGGTGATTGGCGCGGGGGAAGAACTGGTCGTAGATCACCTTGTCCCGGCCGGTGAACTCGCGGGCGAAGTCCTGGGTCTCCGAGCGGATGGCATAGATGAGCGCGGTCGCCTCGCCATGGGTCGGTGCGATCCCCGCCGCGAGCAGGTATTCGGCTACGATCGTCGCGGTCGCCCCCACCTCCGGCCGGACGTCGTAGAACGGGCCGTTCTGGGTGATCGGCCGCACCGGATGGTGGTCGATGACGATGTCGGGCTGCAGCCGGGACGGGAGCTGGTTGTTGCCGGTGCGCGGCTGGGTGTCGACCAGCGCGAAGCCGTCGAAATCCCGGAACGAGAGGCTGCGGACGTGGACGAACGGCAGCCGCAGGGTGCGCACCATCTCGCGGTTCTCAGCCCGGCCGACGATGCCGCCGTAGGCCAGGGTGGCCTGGTGCTTCAAGGCGCTGCGCAGGACCCGCCCGAGGATGAGCGCCGAGGCGAGCGCGTCCGGATCGGGATTGTCATGGGTGAGCACGAGCCAGCGCGCCGCCTTTCCCTTGCCCTGCACGGTCGCGCGCAGCCGGTCGTAGCGTTCCGGCGCCCCGGTGGTGTCGGTGGTCATGGGGGGGCGATTGTACCGGATTGCCGTGCACCGTCGCGCCGGTCGAAGCGCGTGCTACCATTGCGCCCGTCTTATGATCCAAGAGCTCTTCCGCATCGGCTCCTTCTCGATCAGCCCCTTCGGGGTGATGCTGGTCTTCGCGTTCCTCGGCAGTTACCTGCAGCTGCGCTGGGGACTGCGCAAGCACGGCATCGGGGATGAAGAAGACGCCAGCGCCCTCGTGTTCGCCGCCGGTGTCGGCGGCATCGTGGGGGCCAAGGTCTACTACGCGATCCTCAACACCGACTGGCGTCTTCTCTTCGACCGTTCCGGGCTCGTCTGGTACGGCGGATTCCTCCTCGGGGCTGCCGCGGTCCTGTTCACCTTGCGGCATCGCCAGCTCCCCGGCTGGGAGACCGCGGATGCTGCGGTGCCGGCGTTGGCGCTCGGCTATGCCATCGGCCGTATCGGCTGTTTCCTGGTCGGCGACGACTACGGCCGTCCCACCGAGCTTCCCTGGGGCGTCGCGTTCGGCAACGGCCTCCCGTCCACCACGGCGGGCGAGCTGCGCAGCACGTTCGGCCTCGATCTGCCGGTCTCGATCGCGGACTCCGAGTTGCTCCGGGTCCATCCCACCCAGCTCTACGAAACCGCGGCCGGCCTGCTCATCTGGGGCCTCGGCCTGTGGCTGTTCCGCCGCGGATTGCGTCCGGGCACGGTGGCCCTGGTGCTCCTGGCCCTTCTCGCCGTCGAGCGCTTCCTGGTCGAGATCGTCCGCGTCAAGGACGACCGCTTCCTGGGACCGTTCACCGTCGCGCAGGCGATCAGCCTCGGCGTATTGCTGGCCGTCGCGGTGATCGGCTGGCTGCGTTCGCGGCGGCGGCCGTCTCCGGCTCCCGCCCGATGACTCCCCCCCGGCTTCTGACCATCGCCGGGTCGGACTCCGGCGGCGGTGCCGGCATCCAGGCCGACCTCAAGACCTTCGCCGCCCACGGTGGCTATGGGATGAGCGCGGTGACCGCGCTCACCGCCCAGAACACGCGGGAGGTCCGCGCGGTCCACCCGGCGCCGCCGGATTTCGTCGCCGCCCAGATCGACGCGGTGTTCGAAGACATCGGTGTCGACGCCGTCAAGATCGGCATGTTGGCCGACGCCGGCCTGGTGCGCGCCGTGGCCGACCGGCTGCGCGTCCATACCCGCGGCCGCAGCCTCCCCATCGTGCTGGACCCGGTGATGATCGCCAAGAGCGGCGCGGCGCTCCTGGCGGACGAAGCGGTCGCCGCCCTCCTCGCCGAGCTCGTTCCCCTGGCCACCGTCGTCACCCCCAACCTGCCCGAGCTGGCCCGGCTCACCGGCCTGCCCGTGGACGGTGAAGCCGAGAGGCGCCGCGCCGCTGAAGCGCTGGCCGGCCGCGGCGGCGGGAACGTCCTCGCCAAGGGGGGGCATGCGGAAGGAGCGGAGATGGTCGATCTCCTCTACGCCGCGGGCACCTGGCACCGCATCGCCCATCCGCGGGTCGAGACCCTTTCGACACATGGCACCGGCTGCACCCTGTCCTCGGCCATCGCCGCCCGGCTCGGCCGCGGGGAGGAGCTGCCGCAGGCCGTCGCCGGAGCCATCGCCTGGCTCCAGGGAGCGCTCGCCGCGGCGTTTCCGCTCGGCGGCGGCCACGGGCCGGTGAACCACCTGTACCTGATGAAGGAGAGCGCGTGAGCCCCACCGACGTTCTGGACCTGCTGGTGGTCGGCGCGGGGCCGACCGGCATCGCGATCGGCGCCGAAGCGCGGCGCGAGGGGTTGTCCGTCCTGGTGGTGGACCGCGGCCCGCTGACCGCCGCCATCCAGGAGTATCCCGTCTTCATGGAGTTCTTCACCACCCGCGACCGTCTGGAGATCGCGGACGTGCCGTTCACCATCGCCGAGGACAAGCCGACGCGCCGCCAGGCCCTGGCCTACTACCGCGCGGTCGTCGAGCGTTACAAAGTCCCCCTGGCGCTCTTCGAGGACGTCGTGAAGGTGGAGAAGGAGGGGGAGATCTTCCGGGTGCACACCGCGAAGCGCACGCTCGCGGCGCGCGCGGTCGCCATCGCCACCGGCTACTTCGGCCAGCCGAAGAGGCTCGGCGTCCCCGGCGAGGACCTGCCGTGGGTGCATGTGCGCTACCGCGAGGCGTACCCTCATTTCCAGCAGGACGTGGTCATCGTGGGCGCCGGCAACACCGCGGCCGAGGCGGCGCTCGACCTCTGGCGCAACGGCGCCCGCGTCTCGATCGTCCACCGCGGCCCCCACGTCAAGCCCGGCGTGAAGTACTGGCTCAAGCCGGACATCGAGAATCGCATCGCCGAAGGCTCGATCCCCGCCCGCTTCCACACCCGGGTGCGTGCCTTCCGCGACGGCGAGGGCGTGGAGGTGGAGGGACCCGGCGGCGTGGAGATCCTGCCGGCCCAGGCGGCCTACCTGCTGATCGGCTACCTCCCCGACGCCGACTTCGAGCGCCGCTGTGGCCTCGCGCTCGATCCCGAGACGTTGATTCCCACCTTCGACCCCGAGACCTGCGAGTCGAACGTCCCCGGCCTCTACGTCGCCGGCACCCTGCAAGCCGGCCGCTGGACCGATCGCATTTTCATCGAGAACTCCAGAGACCACGGCCCGCGCATCGTGGCGCACCTGAAGCGGCGCGGGTAGCCCTCCGGGCCGGGCCGCCGAGACCGCCTACCTCTCCGAGCGAGCCTGGGAGGACTACCTCAAAGGGGACCGCTTCGCTATAGTCCATCGGCATGAGCTACCAGCGCATTCAGCCGTTCCCGGCGGCATCGACCTACGAGTTCCCGGAGCTAAGAGCGCTCTCGTCCGTTTGGCGAGAGCGAAAGACAGCGCTCGAAGAGGATGGTGCGTACAAGGAGTTCATCAAGAAGCTCCAGCGGGAGTGGGCAATCGAGACCGGAATCATTGAACGCCTGTACACGTGGGACCGGGGAGTCACCGAAGTGCTCATTGAGCAGGGGATCGAGTCGTCGATCATCGCCCACCGCGGCGGAGTGTCGCAGCGCGACGCCGAGCATATTCAGGCGCTGATCAACGATCACCTGGGAATCGTCGAGGGCCTGTTCGGGTACATCAAGGGCGAAGAACCGCTGACCGAGCACTTCATCCGTGGTCTCCAGGCGCAGTTCACCGCGCATCAGGATTACACGGAAGCAACCACGGAGTCAGGCGATCTCGTCCGCGTCACCCTCCGGAAGGGCGAATACAAGACTCTTCCGAACAATCCGCGGCGTCCTGATGGCGTGGTCCACTCTTACTGCCCACCGGAGTGGGCGAAGGAAGAGATGGAGGCACTCATTCGCATGTATCGCGAGGCTGAGGCGACACACACCTCAGAAGTCAAGTCAGCTTGGCTGCATCATCGCTTCACTCAGATCCACCCGTTTCGAGATGGCAACGGGCGTGTAGCTCGTGCACTCGCTTCGTCGGTTTTCCTCCGCGACGGGCTCTTTCCTCTTGTTGTTCGCGAGTCCGATCGGAAGGAGTATATCGGTGCTCTGGAGAGTGCTGACGCCGGCGACCTCGAACCGCTTGTCGCCTTCTTCGCGCGTCGCCAGCGCGACGCCATCCTCAAGGCGGTAGGGCTTGAGCAGCAGGTTCAGCAGAGCAAGTACGCCGAGCAGATAGTTGCGTCTGCGCTGGAGCTTCTACGCGGTCGCTTCAGTCGTGAGCAGCAAAAAGTCTCCGCGGTGTACGAACATGCGGGAAAATTGTTCAGCCACGTTGACCAGAAGTTCCGTGAGCTTACGGCAAACCTGGATCCACAGCTTCGGTCGTTGACGCCACCACAAAGACCGAGATACCACGTTCGATCGAGCTCAGCCGACAGTTCATCTGGCCAACGACACTACTTCCAAAAGCAGATCGTCGATATCGCGAACCACTTTGATTACTTTGCCAACTTTGAAAGATTCCGCACTTGGGTGCGCATCACGCTCACGACGGATCAGGACTTTGAATATGTCGTTAGCTTTCACGGCTACGGCCCAGGCGACACCGGGATCCTCGCGGCGTCCGCCTTCACCTACATGAAGGCCCCGAAGGAGGAAGGCGGTACCGAGCCGGTTGCCCTGCATCCGGCCGCTACAGAACTGTTCCAGTTCAACTATGCGGAATCGTTTGAGACTACGGAGAAGCGCTTCGCTGAATGGCTTGAGGCTTCAATGGCCATCGCGCTTGCAGAGTGGAAGCGGTCGCTACAAGCGGGCGCCTGAGGCTGGCGCCGCTGTGGCCTCGCATTCGATCCCGAGACCTTGATCCCCACTCTCCACCCCGAGACCTTCGAGTCGAGTCGAACGTCCCCGTTCGCTTCAGCGGCCAAGCCCCAGAGTCTGGAGGCCAAGCCCCAGAGTCTGGTGGTGGGGCCCCAGAGTTTGGCGATGACCGCACTCGTTCGGATGGCCAGGCCCCAGAGTTTAGCGATGACCGCACTCGTTCGGATGGCCAGGCCCCAGAGTTTAGCGATGACCGCCGACGCTTGGGGAGTGAGGCCCCAGAGCTGGGCGATGACCGCACTCGTTCGGATGGCCATGCCCCAAAGTTGTGGGGTGACGCCCCAAGCCTGGGGGGTGAGCGCTGAATCCTGGGTGGTCACCGCTGAAGCCTGGGGGGTGACCGCTGAAGCCTGGGGGGTGACGCCCCAGAGTTGGGGTGTCACCGCCGATCCCAAGGCGAAGCCGTGCTCCTTGCACAGCTTCGCCATCACTACTGAGTCGACGCCCGGAGGATCTCTGATGACCAAAGTCACACCGTTCCTGATGTTCAACGACCAGCTCGAGGCGGCCATGGAGCTCTACACCGCCACCTTCCCGGACTCCGAAATCAGGAACATCGCCCGGACCGGCGAGGACGGTCCGATCACCTCCGCCGAGTTCGTCGTCGGTGGGCAAGTGTTCATGGGCTACAACGGGGGCTCGTACTTTTCCTTCTCCGAAGGCGTCTCGCTCTACGTGGACTGCGAGAACCAGGCCGAAGTCGACGAGTATTGGGACAAACTGGTCAAGGCCGGGGCGACGCCTACCGCGTGCGGCTGGATCAAGGACCCGTTCGGCCTCTCGTGGCAGATTGTCCCGCGGCGATTCATCGAGCTGATCCGCGACAAGGATGCCAGGAAGGTGAAGGCCGTGATGGAGGCCATGATGACGATGGTGAAGCTCGACGTAGCGGCCCTCGAGAGAGCCTACAATGAGGCGTAACCAGCCGATGCCGCGGACGGCCAGCGGCCGCCACCGCCCCCCGGTCTTGTTCCATCCGCCCGCAAGCTGAGCCTCCCGGCTCTCGACCCGGGCCCCACCGCTCTCGATCCGAGGCTCCCCGCCCGAGAGGCAGGGTCCCTCCTTCCGAGGGCGGAGAGGCTCCGCCCGAGATCCGGGCTGCTCCGGGGGTGGAAGACTCGGCACCCCCCGGCAGTCGGCAGTGGCTCAGGTCAGGGGGCGTCGATCCAGGGGAAGAGGCCGGCGCGGATCTGGGTCTGTGTTTTCATGGGATGCTCACCTCCTTTCGAGGGTTCTACACGGCAATGCGCCGTTCCGGGGTGAGATCGGTCACCCTGGCATTCCCTGCCCAATGCGCTTACAATTCGGGACATGGCGAATCGACGAATTGAGATCGGGGCTTTCTCACCGCTCGGCCGGATGGCCGATGTGGGCCGGGCTCTCGGCCATCCCTCCCGCCTCCGGCTTCTCGCTCTGCTGGAGAGCGGGGAGATGTGCGTCTGCCAGACGGTGGCCCTTCTCGACCAGGCGGCTTCGACGGTCTCCGGGCATTTGTCGGAGCTGCGGCGCGCCGGGCTCCTCCAGGAGCGCCGGGAGGGCAAGCTGGTCTTCTACCGCTGGGCCGAGGACCCCGCGACGCGCTCGTTCCTGCGCGACGTGGTGACCCGGCTGGGGGAGGATCCGGTCATCGCCGAGGACCGCAGGCGCGGTGAGCGCCTGCGGGAGATTCCCATCGCCGAGCTGTGCGCGGTGGATCTCGATCTCGAAGCGGTCGGCGTGTCGGCGGGGGCGCCGACGAAAGGAGAGGGTGATGTCTGCTGAACCCGAGAAGCGGATGAACGTCTTCGAGCGCTACCTCTCGATCTGGGTCGCGCTCTGCATGGTCGCCGGTGTGGGGCTCGGCAAGCTCCTGCCGGATCTCGTCAGCCGGCTGCAGCGCATCGAGGCGGGCGAGGGGAGCCATATCAACATCCCGATCGCCGTCCTGATCTGGCTGATGATCTACCCGATGATGCTGAAGATCGACTTTTCCAGCATCTTGCGCGTCGGCCGCCGGCCGGGCGGGCTTCTGGTGACGCTCGTCATCAACTGGGTGGTCAAGCCATTCTCGATGGCGTTTCTCGGCTGGCTGTTCTTTCGCCACCTGTTTCTTCCCTGGATCGGGCCCGGGCTCGCCGATGAGTACATCGCGGGCGTGATCATCCTCGCCGCGGCGCCTTGTACGGCGATGGTCTTCGTCTGGTCGTATCTGTCGGGAGGCGATCCGGCCTATACGCTCGTGCAGGTCTCGGTCAACGACCTGATCATGCTGATCGCGTTCGTCCCGCTGGTCACCTTCCTGGTCACCGGGACCTCGGGGCTTTCGGTACCGTTCGCCGTGCTCCTCTGGTCGGTGTTGATCTTTGTGGTCATTCCGCTCGCAGCGGGGACGCTGAGCCGGGTGGTCCTGATCCGCCTCAAAGGGATCGAGTGGTTCGAGAAGCGCTTCCTCGCGCTGTTCCACCCGGTGACGATCGTGGCGCTCCTCGCGACGCTGGTGCTCATCTTCGCCTTCCAGGCCGAGAACATCACGACCCGCGCCTTCCATGTGTTGCTGATCGCGGTGCCGATCCTCATCCAGGTGTACTTCAACTCCTCGCTGGCCTATGGCCTGATGCGCCTCTTCCGCATCCGCTACGAGGTGGCGGCCCCCGGGGCGCTCATCGGGGCCTCGAACTTCTTCGAGCTGGCGGTGGCGACGGCGATCGCGCTCTATGGTCCCGGCTCGGGCGCGGCGCTGGCCACCGTGGTCGGCGTTCTCGTGGAGGTGCCGGTCATGCTCTCGGTCTGCCGCTTCTGCGTGGCCACGCGGCACTGGTTTCCGGAGGCGGAGCCCGCTGCGTGAATCCTCCCGGAAGGCCGGAGCCGCATCGCTGATATCGTACCCCTCGTGGACGTCAGAGCTCTTCTTCGGGTCGGGTCTCTCGTCGGAGCGCTGGTCGCCGCGGGCTGCGGCGGGGCTCCGGAAGCGGCTCCTCCCCTGGACGATCCGACGGCGTCGCAGGAGCTGGTGGCCCGGCCGGGCCTGATCGAGCTGCGGCGCTGGCAGGAGCCGCGGCAGAGGGTGGTGATCGACCGCGCCGGGGTCCTCCTCGGGCCGCTGGGAGAGCCGGCGGTGCGCCAGCTCTTCGTCGAGCCCGATCGGCGCGAGGACCTGCAGGCTTTTCTTCGCATGTACGCGCCGTTCCTTTCGCGCTCGCCGTTCGGCGAGCTGGCGTTCGGCGGCCGGGGAACGGCTCCGGCGGGTCCGGCTGCGCGGCGGATGATCCTCGAGTGGGTGCGCAAGGTGGCCGCCGAGGCCGGTGGAGTCGCGGGGGCCGGAGAGGTCTACGGCCTCGTTCTCGCCTGGCACCGCGGGGGCGGGCTGGGCGGTTGTGGCGACGTGGCGGTGTATCTGGACGGCGAGGTGCGCGCCGGTTCCTGTGCCGGGCCGGAGTCCCGGGGCCGTTTGAACCCGGCGGCCTGGACCGGCTTGATGCAGCGGTACGACCGGCTGCGTCCGTTTCAGGAGGTGCTGGGCAAGGACGACGAAAGCGGGCGGGCGCCGGAGAATTTGACGTTTGCCGGCCATGGCGCGCAAACCGCCTCCCCGGCCGACGTCGAAGCTCTCCGTGCTTTGGCCGCCGGGCTCGACCGTGCGCTGGCCGCCCGCCGTAAGGAAGCCGCTCCGGTCCCGGTGGCTCCCGGAGATGCCGACGGCTTGAGCGAGCTGGACGGCGAGGCGGCACCGGCTCCGGAGGTTCCGGGACCCGGTCTTCTCGCCGAGCCTCCTCCTGCGCCTCCTCTCCCGCTCCCGCAGGCGGCCCTGCCGGAATACGTCCCGCCGCCTCCCGATTCGGAGGTGGATGAGGTGGCGGAGCCGCCGGGGTCATGAAACCGCGCGTCTGCCTCGTCTTTCCCCACCTCCTCCTGGGTGGCGGGGAGACTGCATTGATGGCGGTGGCGGAAGCTCTGCGGGAAGACATCGTCCTCCAAGCCTGCGCCTTCGAGAGCCCGGAGGACCGGGTTTCAGGGATCTTGCGTCGCGAGCTCGAGGAGCGTCTGGGCGGAGTGACGCTCATTCGCCACCGCTGGGAGCTGCGCCCCTGTTTTCGCTCCGCGGACGTGGTGCTCTGGTATGGCGTGGTCCCCGCCGTGGCGGACGTCCTCGCCTCCTTGGCGGTGCAGGGGCGGCGGCCCGGGTCCGTCCGGGTCGTGCATACCAGCCGGGAGGAGGATGGCCCTGCGTTCCATCGCCGTTGGCGGCAGGTGATCGACCGCACCGTCTGTGTCCATCCCGGCGGGGCCCGCCGCATCCCCGGGGCGGTGTTCGTCCCCAACACCTGTTCCCCGGATCGCCTCCAGGGCCACCGCCTTGAGCCGTCGTCCAACCTCCCCACGCTCGGGTTCCTCGGCCGGCTGGTGCCGCAGAAGAACGTCGCCTGGCTGGTGGAGAACCTCGAAGCCCTCGGGGCGAGCCTTCTGCTCCAGGTGTTCGACACCCCCTTTCAGACGGCGGCCGATCTCGCAGGGCTCGCCGAACGGTGTGGTGTCGCCGGGAGGGTGTGCTTCCTGCCGCCCGGCCGCGAGGTGGGGACGCTTTTGCGCAGCGTGGATGCCCTGGTGATCGCCTCGCAGCACGAGGGCTTTCCCATGGTGGCGGTCGAGGCCGGCCTCCTGGGCACGCCGGTGATCTCGACCCGGGTGGGCGCCCTCCCCGAGCTTTTTTCCGAGGAGATGTTGTTCGTCGACAGCCGGGAGGGCTTCCCGGATCTCGCCTCGATGCAGAACGCCCTCGCAAAGCTCCGGGCGGTCCCCGGTCCCGTCTGGGGGCGCCGGCTCCAGGAGCGGGTGGCGACGCTCTGCGCCCGCGAGCGGGTGGTCGCGAGCTATCGCGACGTGTTGCGCTCCGTCTGTGAGCGCCAGACGTCCGGCACCGCCATCTCGGCTTCCGGACCCCGGTAAGGGGGCGTGAGCCCGAGAAGCTGGCGGCGCATGGGGGTGACCGCCCGGGCGATGCTCGCGGGCGACGGCTCGTGCCCTTTCCAGATCCGCATCCATTTGTGCCCGTAGTTGTAGAGCAGGACGCGCCGCGTCGCCGCGCTGCGGTTGGTGCCGGGGGAGTGCACCACGTTGCCGTGGAAGTAGTAGGCGCTGCCGGCGCGGCAGGTGAGGCGCACGGCGCCGGGCATGTCCTCGGGCGTTGCCACGCGGGGGATGGGCGTGTCGTCCGGCTGCCGGTGGGTGCCCGGCAGGATCAGCGTCGCGCCGCCGTCCTCGCCGATGTCGTCGAGAGCGATCATCATCCGCACCATCATCGTCGATCCCGCATGCCACACGCCCCGCACCCGGGTGCGCACGTCGGTGTGCCAGGCGTCGCCGTCGAGCACGCCGCCCGGGGGGGTGATGTAGCAGGCATGATCGATGATCGCGAGATCCTCTCCCAGCGCCTCGCGCACCCGCGGCAGGAGGCGCGGATGCTCGGCGAGATCGGCCAGGATCGGCGCGTACTCCATGATCCCCTCGATTTCCAGGAATTCCGGAATCCGCGTCCCCGGCAACGAAAGATCCGCCCGCCACCGCGCCTCCGCCGCGTCCGCCGCCGCGCGGATCGCCGCGAGCTCCTCGGGCGTCAGGGCGTCCTCGATCATCGCGTAGCCGGTCTCCGCGAAGCCACCATCGGGAGGGACGACCTCGCGGTCTTCCTGTCTTTGGGAGATGGCGCCCCCTCTCCCGGGAGGGGGGAGAGCGATGGGAGAGGGGGACGGGGGGTGAGGCCCGGCCGGGGGCCCGTACGGGTCCGTCAACCCCAGAAGCTGCCGTTGCCTCTCCGTCACCGCCCGCGCCGCCAGCTCCGGCGAGGGCCGGTACTCGTCCCACATCCGCATCCACTTGTGACCATAGGTATAGATCAGCAGGTGCCGGTGGCGATCCGACCGGTTGTTCCCGGCGGAATGGTAGGTGCGGCCGGTGATCAGGTAGGCGGAGCCGGCGGGGAGGGCCATCTGCACGGCACCGGGCAGGTCCTCGGGCACCTCGGTGTTCGGCATCTCTGTACCGCGGGGCGTCCGGTGCGACCGCGGCAAGACCAGCGTGGCACCGCCGTTCTGGGGGATGTCTTCTAGCACGTAGAACACCTTGACCATCAGCAGCGAGCGCGGGTGGTCCACCGCCGGCATGTCGAAATCGAAATGCCAGCCCCGGGGAATCTCCGCACCGGGCGGCGTCATGAAATAGTCGTGGTCGAGCATCATGACGTCCGGCCCGAGGAGGGTTTCGACGACGGGAAAGACCCGGGGATGCTCGAGCAGCTCGAAGAGCACCGGATCATGCTCCATGATGCCGAGCACCTGCTCCAGGTCGCTCCGGCGTACCCCGGGGAGCGACAGGTCCGCCCGCCACCGGGCCTCGGCCGCGCGCGCTGCGGCACGCAGGGGAGCGAGCTCGGTCGGGGTGAGCGCGTTCGGCAGGACCAGGTATCCATCCTCCAGCAACCGCGCCCGCTGCTCTTCGATCGTCATACGGTGGCTCCCGTTGTATGGTTGACCGATCTTATCTGGGGGGTGAGGTTTTGCGCGAGGTTCGCTGGGAACGGATGTATCCGCATGAGCTGGAGGAGGCGTTCGCCGCCTGCCCGGTGGCGTGGTTTTCCTATGGCCTCTGCGAGCCGCACGGGCCGCAGAACGCCGTCGGGCTCGACCTGCTCAAGGCGCATGGCCTGCTGGTGCGGGCGGCGCGGGCGCACGGCGGCATCGTGGCACCGCCGGACGCCTGGCACGTCCATGAGGTGGGCGGCTATGCCATCTGGGCGGAGCGCGAGATCGGCGAGGCGCGCCCCTGGCTGACCGCCGTGCCGCCGTGGGTCCACTTCAAGAATGTCTGCTACCACGTGCGGGCCGCCGAGGTCCTCGGCTTCCGCGCCGCCATCCTCCTGACCGGCCACTACGGCCCCAACTGGGAGGATCTGAAGACGCTGGTGGACCTCTTGCAGCCCTGGCTGCGGATGCGCCTCCACGGTCTGCCCGACTTCGAGGTCAACCGCCCCGGCTTCCCGGGCGACGGCGCCGACGGCGACCACGCCGGCAAGGTCGAGACCTCTCTCCTCTGGGCACTGGAGCCCGACCTCGTCGATGTCACCCGCATCCCGGAGACCCCCACGTTTCCCCTCTTTGCCATGGGCCGTACTGCCGCAGAGTCCCGCCGCGAAGCCGGCGAGCAGATGGCGGCCGACATCGTCGCCGGCCTCGGCCGCCTCCAAGGCGACCTCCTCGCCACCTGGGACCCCGACCGGCCGTCGCGCCTGCGCACCTTCGGTGACGTCGAGCGCTTCTGGTCCGAGGTCGTCGAGCCGCGCCTCCCCGACTTCAAGAGCCTGCGGCGCACCTGGTACGACAAAGCGGCCCCGGAGGCGGGGTCGCGGTGGCGGGAGAATTGGTGAGGGGGCCCCGGGGCTATCTTCCCTGGCTCCCTCGGAGGTCGATTTCGCGGCGCCGGAGATGGCGGTTTGCGCGGGCCGGTTCCAAAATCCCGCCCGTTTTGTCACCCCCCTGCGACTGACAGTGTCACCGGCCCTTCCTATCCTGGGAACAGGAGGAAGAGCGGCACATGTCCATCGTCGTCGAAGCGCTCATCAAGCGGTACGCCGGGCACCCGGTGGTCAACAACGTCTCCCTGGAGGTGGCGGACGGGGAGCTCTTCGTGCTGCTCGGGTCGTCGGGCAGCGGCAAGAGCACGCTCCTGCGGATGATCGCCGGGTTGACCGAGGTGGATGGCGGCCGGGTCCTCCTGCATGGCCGCGATGTCACCGACCTGCCACCGGCACGGCGGGGGGTCGGGTTCGTGTTCCAGAGCTATGCCCTGTTCCGTGGCATGACGGTGGCGGAGAACGTGGAGTTCGCCTTGTCGATCCGCGGCGTGGCCAAGGCGGTGCGGCGCAGCCGGCGCGAGGAGCTGCTGGAGATGGTGGGGCTCGCCGGGTTGCACGGGCGGATGCCGCGGCAGCTCTCCGGCGGGCAGCAGCAGCGGGTCGCCCTCGCCCGGGCTCTCGCCCATCAACCCGAGGTGCTCCTCCTCGACGAGCCGTTCGGCGCCCTCGACGCCAAGGTGCGGACGGAGCTGCGGCGGACGATCCGCGAGATCCAGCGCGAGCTGAAGATCGCCACGATCTTCGTCACCCATGATCAGGAAGAGGCGTTCGAGCTGGCCGACCGGTTGGCGGTGCTCTCCTTCGGCCGGCTGCTCGAAGCAGGCCCGCCCGAGGAGCTCTACCTGCGCCCCGAGACCGAGATGGTCGCGAATTTCCTCGGCTCGGCCAATCTCATGGTCGGCGAGAGCACGGCGGAGGGCGTCCGCCTGGGGCCGGTCCACTTTCCTCTGTCCACCCGGGCAGACGGGAACGGCGCGCGGCGGGTGCAGGTGCTGTTCCGTCCGGAGGACGTGGCGCTGCGCGCCGCACCGGACGAGCTCGCCTGCCCGGTGCTGGGCGAGGCGGTGGTCGACCACCGGGCGTTCATCGGATCGTTCGAGCGGCTGCGCCTGCGGCTTCCTCCGTTGCAAGGGGTGCGGACGATCGCGCCGCCGGTGCCGTTCGGCAGCGCCGAGATCCAGGTCGAGGTCAGCCGCACCCAGGACCAGGCACGCCGTTTCCCGCTGCGGCCGGGCGACGCGGCCTGGGTGGGGGTGCAGCGCGTCCATGCGCTGGTCCATCCCGGCATGCGCTTTCTGCTGCTCACCGACGGAACGAGCCGGTCCTCCGCGGCCCTCTCGCTCGGCGCCGAGCTGGCCCGGCTGGCGCACGCCCGGGTGACCCTGCTGGGCAGCGGCGGTGCCGAGCCGCTCGACGAGGACTCTCTGCGCGCGGCGCGTGAGCGCCTCGGCTCCGGGCTCGCCGCGATCGACGTCCGGCCGTCGGCGGAGCCGCCCGGCGAGGCGGTCGCCACCGAGGTCGAGCGGGAGCCCTGCGATCTGGTCGTCCTGGCCCTTCCCGACGAAGCGCCCGCCGACGGGCTCGCCTTGGCCGAGAAGGTCGTGGCCGGAGGGCAGCACCACGTGTTGTTGGTCCCTGCGGGCTTTGCCGGGCCGGTGCCGACGCGGTTCCTGGTGTGCGTCGCGGTGGGGGAGCCCGGCAAGGAAGACGTCGCCTTCACCGGCCGGCTGGCCCGCCATCTCGCGGCCGAGGCGACGATTCTCACGGTTCTCCCGGAGGCGGAGGAGGCCGACCGGGCCGAACGGTTTCTCGAAGGCAGTCGCCGCGCCATGGCCCGGCTGGGGGTACGGGTGGAGACCCGGATCCGCCAGGGTGCCGTGGTCGACGAGATCGTCGCGCAGATCGTGGAAGGCGGGCACGATCTGGTGGTCGTCGGCGTTCCGCTGCCCGGCCGGCCGCGCGAGATCTCCCTGGGTCCTCTGCTGCCGCGGCTTCTCCCCGACCTGGGCCATCGCCCGGTGCTCATCATCCGCTCACCGGAGGTGGCGTCGTGAGCCTGCCCCGGCGCGATCCGATCGCGCGGCCCGGTGAGGCCGAGCTGCGCCGCATCGAGGAGGAGCTGCGCCACGCTCTGTCCGAGATTCGGTTCGGCTCGATCGAAATCATCATCCAGGACGCGCGGGTGGTGCAGATCGAACGCCGGGAGAAGGTGCGTTTCGACCGTCTGAACCGGAGTGTTCCATGAGCTCCGGGTCTCTGGACATCCTTCGACGCGAGGCCGACCGGACGACCGGAGGCCCTCGCGTGATCCTATGCTCGAAATCTTTGTGCCGGCTGACCGGACCACCGGAAGAGGCGCGTTTGTGGAGATTGTTCCCATGAACCCATTTCGTGGATGGTGGCTCGGCGCCCTGCTGCTCGGCCTCACGGTGGTGAGCCCGTTGCGTGCCTGGCAGGAGGCTCCGCCCGTTGACGAAACCCAGGAGCCTGCGCAACCGACCCTCGAGGAGAAAGTCGAGGAGCTCGATCAGAAAGTCCGCATCCTGCAGCGGCAGGACGAGCTCGAGAAGGAGGCAGCCGCGGAGAAGGCCAAGACCGCGACGGGGGTGACCTCGGGCCGCGACGGATTCTCGTTCAAGTCGAACGACGGGGCGTATGTTCTCAAGCTGCGCGGCTATGTTCAGCTCGACGGCCGGTTCTACAGCGGCGACGACGAGCGGCCGGCGACCGACACCTTCATCCTGCGCCGCGTGCGTCCGATTTTCGAAGGGACCGTGTTCAAGATCTTCGATTTCCGGATCATGCCCGATTTCGGCGGCGGGACGACCGTCCTGCAAGACGCCTACATCGATGCGCGCTTCTCGCCGAAGATCAAAATCCGCGCCGGCAAGTTCAAGCCGCCGGTGGGGCTGGAGCGCCTGCAATCCGGCACCGACATCCTGTTCGTGGAGCGTGGTTTTCCCACCAGCCTGCTGCCGAACCGCGATCTCGGCGTGCAGCTTTTCGGTGATCTGGCGGGCGGCAATGTGAGCTGGGCGGCCGGTGTGTTCAACGGTGTGGTGGACGGCGGCAGCGGGGATCTCGACGGCAACGACGGCAAGGATTACGCCGCCCGCCTGTTCTTCCAGCCGTTCCTCGCCGACAACGGGAGCTGGAAGGGTCTGGGGTTCGGCGTCGCCGCGATCACGGGAGACCAGCAGGGGACGCTCACCTCCACCGGTCTCGCCGCCTACCGCACGCCGGGCCAGCAGACTTTTTTCAGTTACCGATCCGACGGCACCGCGGCCGGCACGGTGATCGCCGACGGCGAGCGCTTCCGGCTGACGCCGCAGGCTCATCTCTACCGTGGGCCGTTCGGGCTGCTCACCGAGTATGCCATCTCCCGCCAGGAGGTGAGGCGCGGAACGGTCGCCGCGGAGCTGGAAAACACCGCCTTGCAGGTGACGGCGTCGTGGGTGTTCGGAGGCGAGCCCACCTACCGCGCGGTCTCTCCCAAGAAACCGTTCGATCGTGAAGCCGGGACCTGGGGGGCTTTCGAGGTCGCGGCGCGTTACAACCGGCTCGAGCTGGACGACGACACCTTCCCGCTCTTCGCCAACCCGGCGAGCGCGGCGGAAGCGGCCGAGGCCTGGTCTCTGGGTCTCAACTGGTATCTGAACCGCAACGTGCGGATCTATCTCGACTACGAGCGAACCACCTTCGAAGGCGGCGCCGCGACCGGTGACCGGGAGGACGAGAGCGTCCTCTTCAGCCGCTTCCAGATCTCTTTTTGAAAGGAGCGACCGACCTTATGAGATTCCGAGCTGTCCCCCTTCTCCTTCTGACGCTCTCCCTGGGTGCCGCGGCGTCGTTCGCGGCGACTGTGAAGCTGCTCAACGTGTCGTACGATCCGACGCGCGAGCTCTATCAGGATTTCAACGCCGCCTTCGCGAAAGCCTGGAAGGCCAAGACCGGCCAGGACGTGGAGATCCAGCAGTCGCACGGCGGCTCCGGCAAGCAGGCGCGTTCGGTGGTCGACGGTCTGGAGGCCGACGTGGTCACGTTGGCTCTGTCCTATGACATCGACGCCATCGCCAACGCCGGTGTCCTGCCCAAGAACTGGCAGACCCGGCTGCCCAACAACAGCGCGCCGTACACCTCGACGATCGTCTTCCTGGTGCGCAAGGGAAATCCCAAGAAGATCAAGGACTGGGATGACCTGGTGAAACCAGGGGTCCAGGTGATCACGCCGAATCCCAAAACCTCCGGCGGTGCGCGCTGGAACTACCTGGCGGCGTGGGGCTATGCGCTGCGCAAATATGGCAATGATCCCGCCAAGGCGAAGGATTTCGTCCAGCGGCTGTTCAAGAACGTGCCGATCCTGGACACCGGGGCCCGGGGCTCGACCGTGACCTTCGTCGAGCGCGGCATCGGCGACGTCCTCCTCGCCTGGGAAAACGAAGCGCTCCTGGCGGTGCGCGAGATCGGCAAGGGGCAGTTCCAGATCGTCGCCCCGTCGCTCAGCATCCTGGCCGAGCCGACGGTGACGGTGGTCGACAAATTCGCCAACAAGCACAAGACGGCGGCGCTGGCCAAGGCCTATCTCGACTATCTGTACACCCCCGAGGGCCAGGAGATCGCCGCCCGCCACTATTACCGGCCGCGCAACCAGGCGGTGGCGGCGAAATACGCCCAGCAGTTCCCGCAGGTGCAGCTGTTCACCATCGACCAGATGTTCGGCGGTTGGCCGAAGGCGCAGAAGGAGCATTTCGCCGACGGGGCCGTGTTCGACCAGATCACCGGGGCGGGGCGGTAGACCCATGGACGCGAGGGAGGAGCCGGTGAAGCGGCGGCGGACGGGCGGGCGGCGGTTGCCGGGGGGCAGTGTGCTCCCGGGTTTCGGCCTCTCGCTGGGCATCGCGCTCCTCTATCTCGGGCTGATCGTCCTGATCCCGTTGTCGACCGTCTTTCTCAAGACGTTCACCCTCACCGGGAGCGAATTTCTCGCCAAGGTGAGCTCGCCGCGGGCGCTCGCCGCCTTCCAGCTCAGCTTCACCGCGGCGTTCGTGGGGGCGTCGGTCAACGCCGTGTTCGGCGTCATCGTCGCCTGGGTGCTGGAGCGCTATCGGTTTCCGGGCCGGCGGCTGGTGGATTCCATGGTGGACCTGCCGTTCGCGCTGCCCACGGCCGTGGCCGGCATCGCGCTCGCGTCCGTGTATGCAGGAAACGGCTGGATCGGCCGCTGGCTGGAGCCGCTCGGTCTCAAGGTCGCCTATACGCCGCTCGGCATCATGGTCGCGCTCACTTTCATCGGGCTGCCGTTCGTGGTGCGCACGGTGCAGCCGGTTTTGCGCGACATCGATCCGGAGGTGGAGGAGGCCGCGGCGAGCCTCGGCGCCGGGCGGTGGACGACGTTCTTCCGCGTCCTCCTTCCCGAGCTGCTGCCCGCCGTCGCGACCGGCTTCGTGCTCGCCTTCGCGCGGGCGTTGGGTGAATACGGCTCGGTGATCTTCATCGCCGGAAACCTGCCGATGAAATCGGAGATCGTCCCGTTGTTGATCATGATCCAGCTCGAACAGTATGACTACGCCGGGGCGACGGCGATCGCGCTGGTTTTCCTGCTCGCCTCGTTTGCTCTTCTCTTTCTGATCAATTTTCTGTCCTGGCGGCGGCAGCGCGGGTCCTTGCGGGAGGAGGTGGCGTCATGATGGTGGGCAACCGGCTCGGCCGGCCGGTGGGGGCCGCAGAGGGAGCCGAGCGCTATGGCCCGTTGACCGAGCCGCGCTGGGTGCGCTGGCTGCTCACCGCGGTGGCCCTGGGTTTCCTCGGCCTGTTTCTGGTCGTGCCGTTGGTCCTCGTGTTCACCAAGGCCTTCGCCGGGGGCTGGGCCGCCTATCTGGAGGCTTTGCGCGATCCGGTCGCCCTGGCGGCGGTGCGTCTGACCCTGCTGGTGGCGGTGCTCACGGTGCCGGTCAATCTGGTCTTCGGCCTGGCGGCGGCGTGGGCCATCGCCAAGTTCCGGTTTCGCGGCAAGAACCTGTTGATCACGTTGATCGATCTGCCGTTCAGCGTCTCGCCGGTGGTGGCCGGCATGATCTTCGTCCTCCTGTTCGGTGCCCAGGGGTGGCTCGGGCCGTGGCTGTCCGCGCACGATGTGAAGATCATCTTTGCGGTCCCCGGGATCGTGCTCGCCACGATGTTCGTCACCGCGCCGCTGGTGGCACGCGAGCTGATTCCGTTGCTGCAATCGCAGGGGGACGACGAGGAGGAGGCGGCGCTCACCCTGGGGGCTTCGGGGTGGCAGACGTTCTTCCGGGTCAGCCTGCCGAAGGTCCGCTGGGGGCTCCTCTATGGCGTGGTGCTTTGCAATGCGCGGGCGATGGGCGAGTTCGGCGCCGTCTCGGTGGTGTCGGGGCACATCCGCGGGCTCACCAACACGCTCCCCCTGCATGTCGAGATCCTCTACAACGAATACCAGCTCACCGCATCCTTCGCGGTGGCCTCGCTGCTCACCCTGCTCGCCTTGGTCACCTTGGTGCTCAAGAGCCTGATCGAGTGGAAGACGAGCCGATCGAGGTGACGGGCCGGCGGTAAGATGAGAGGGATGCGATCCCCGCGCCGGGTCCGCCTGAGCACTCTGCTGATCGGTCTGAACGCCGGTCTCGTGCTGCTCGCCGTGATCTGCGTCTCCATCGCCGGAGTCCGGCTGCTCCGGCGTCTGGCGGACGAGCAGGCGCTGGCGCGCGTGCGTCTCGCCGGGGCGAACGCCTTGCAGGCGGTTGAGCGGTCGGCACGCGATGTCGGAGTCTCCGCCCATCTCCTCGGCGAGCGGCCGACGGTGGGCCGGCTGCTGCGCGAGGGCGACGCGCAAGGGCTCGCGGCCTTCCTCGAACGGTTCCGGCAGACCAGCCGGCTCTCGGGCTGCGCGGTGCTCGTCCAAGGCCGCGCCGTGGCCGTCGGGGGCCGGTCGTTTCCTTGGATGGAGATCGCCCGCGCCTCCCGCGGGGGAAGCTCGGCGCTGGTGGCGGTCGCCGATCGGCTGGTCCTGGGGGCGACCTCGCCGCTGGTGGCCTCCCCGGACGCGACGGTGGTGACGGTCCTGGTTCTCGACGATGCGTTCGCGCAGGCCCTTGCGCGGCAGGCCGGCCAGCCGGTGGAGATCCTCCCGGTCGCCGGCCGGGCTCTTTGGGAGGAGGGGCCGCGGAGCCGCCTGCGCGAGGCGGCCCTGGAGGTGGAGCGTGGGGCGGCCGGCAAGCTCGCCGACGTGTATCTCGACGTCCGCACCCTGCGCGGCGCGCGCGGTGGCGCGGTGGCGCTCCTCGAAACCGCGCTGCCCACGGCCCCGGTGGCCGCGTCTCTGGCGCAGCTCATCCAGGTCCTGCTCGCCATCTCCCTGGCCGTGGTGGCGGTGGCGACCGCCTCCGGCTGGTGGATCAGCCGCCGCCTGACCGGCCCGGTCGGTGCCTTGACCTCGGCGGCGGCACGCATCGGCCGCGGCGACTTCGCGACGCCGGTCCCGCGGGTGGCGGGCAAGGAGCTGGGCGTGCTCGCCGGAACCCTGGAGGCTTCGCGGCGGCAGCTCCTGCGGCTCACCTCCGAGCTGCGGCAGCGCCAGGCCGAGGGAGAGGCGGTCCTCACCGGTATCTCGGAGGGCGTTTTCAGCGTCGACCGCGACCGCAAGATCCGCTATCTGAATCCACCGGCGGCGCGGCTGCTGGGAGTGGCCCCGGAGGCGGCGCTCGGCCGTTTTTGCGGTGACGTCCTCCAACCGGTGGAGGGAGCCGGGGGCGTCCGGCCGTGCGACGACCAGTGCCCGATCCTGCACGCGCGCTTCCGCGGCGCCACCCGGGCCACCGAGCGGCTGCGCTCGGCGGACGGGTCCGAACGGGTGGTGGTGATCACCAGCGCGCCGCCGTCGGAGGAGCTGCAGTTCCAGGTCTTCTCCGACGAGACCGAGCAGGAGGCGGCGCGGCGCCTGCGCGATGCCGTGCTGGCGCATGTCTCCCATGAGTTCAAGACCCCCCTGGCCGCCCAGCACGCCTCCCTGGAGCTGCTGCGCGAGCGGCTGGCGGGGCTCGACGAGTCCGCGGGGGGCGACGAGCCGACCCGCGCGCTCCTGCGGGCTGTCGAGCGCGGCGGCCTGCGCCTGACCCAGCTCGTCGACAACCTTCTGGAAAGCGCGCGGATCGAGGCCGGCCATGCCTCCTTGCGCCACGGCTCGGTGGCGCTCGACGAGGTGGTGGAAGAAGCGGTGGAGATGACCGCGCCGCTCATCGAGCAACGCGGTCAGACGCTGGAGGTGGATCTCCCGTATCCCCTGCCCGAGGTGGAGGGAGACGCGCCGCGCCTCACCCAGGTGTTCGTCAACCTGCTCGCCAACGCACAGAAATACGCACCGGCCGGGTCGGCGATCCGGATCGGCGGCGAGGTGCGGCCGGAGGTCGTCCTGCTCTGGGTGGAGGACGAAGGGCCGGGCCTCCCCGCGGGGGCCGGGCGGTCCCTCTTCGAGCGCTTCCTGCGCGCGCCGGGCCGGGAAGAAGCCGAGCCCGAGCAGAGCGGCATGGGGCTCGGCCTGTGGATCGTGCAATCCATCGTGGAGCGGCACCGCGGCACCGTGGAGGCCCGGCGGGAGGGGAGCGGAACCCGTGTCCGCGTCACCCTGCCGCGGCGCCCTCCGGCCGCCCGAACCGGCGAGAAAGGGACGGCGGCATGAAGATCCTGGTGGTCGACGACGATCTGGAGCTTCTGGGGCTCATCACCTATGCGCTACGGCAGGCCGGCCATTGGACGGTCGACGCAGCGGACGGGGTGTCGGCCCTGGCGGTCTTCGCGCGCGAGGAGCCCGACCTGGTGATTCTCGACGTCAACCTGCCGCGGTTGTCCGGCCTGGAGGTCTGCCGGAAGATCCGGGCGGGGTCGGGGACCCCGATCATGATGTTGACCGTGCGCTCGGGGGAGGAGGATCAGGTGGAGGCGCTCGACCTGGGCGCGGACGACTACCTGACGAAGCCGTTCAGCCCGCGCACCCTGCTCGCCCGGGTGCGTGCCCTGCTGCGCCGGTCGGCCGCCGGAGGAGACAAACCCGCGCCGATCGAGTCCGGCGACTTCGTGCTCGACGCGGAGCGCCAGACGGTGCGGGTGGCCGGCGGCGAGCCGGTGCGGCTGACCAAGCTCGAATTCCGCCTCCTCCAGCTCCTCTTCGCCAACGCCGGCCACGTCCTCCCGGCGGAGCGCCTGCTGCGCCACGTCTGGGGCCACCGCGTCTCCGACGATCGCCAGCTCCTGAAGCAGCTCGTCCACCGCCTGCGTCTGAAAATCGAGCCCGACGCCGCGGCCCCGCGCTATCTGGTCACCGAGAGCGGGATTGGGTACGTGCTGTGGCCCTCCCCCTACTGATTGGTAGGATCTCGCTCCGGCCCATCTTGCGGGTCCGCCGCCGGGGCATAGGTTGCGGGGTCTTGCCGTACTTGCTGGGCGGACAAGGCGAGGGTGCGCCAGGGGCGGCGTGGCGCGGGGTGCGCGGCTTGATTCAAGGACTGAATCGGCGGGCCGTAGCTTGAGGGAATGGTGATCAGATTTTGTGCATAGTCACCGGCGCACCTGAGTCACGAAGCCTCGCGGCAAGGCGCTCTGCGTGCTTTTGGGGTGCTGCTATTGCCAGGAGGCGTTCGGCTCTTGAGGCTGCCACGTAGATCTTTCGAGCATCCTCGGAATAGTTGGAGCCGGCCTCCAGGCAGTCAAGAATCTGGCTCGTCGTAGCAGTGGTCATCACCACACAGACACCGGGGAACTCCATGCCTTTGACTGCGTGAATTGTTTGCGCCGAGGGCGCCGTCAAAGGGGGTATCGCAAGCGCCGCGTCGAGTCCCCCATTTCGCCGCAACCGTTGGGCTATACTCTGGCCACCTGGAGGCAGGTGGGCTGCAAGCAGTGCCCTGGCTCGCGCGAGCCACGCGTCAGGGTCAGGGAATAAATCAGGGCAGTAGCGGAGCTCTCGTACGAGAGCGAGTATCCTCGGCCGCCAATCGGCGAGGTCAATGGCCTCAGCTACAAGGTACTGATGGTAGGTTTTCTGGCTCAGCCGTCCCTCGATATCTAGGACCACGCGGTGGACAGCCTCCAAATGTTCCCTGCGGTTTCCGGATTCAAATGCGAAGTGAAACCCGCTCACCGCAAGAGCGAGGCGGAGTGTCAGGTCCTCCGCTGAGTCTTCGAAAGGCAGCCCGATTGCCCGGGCGCCACTTCGCTTGGTCGCGGCTAGCACTGGGCATCGGCTTAGATCGAGGCCCTCAGCCTCAACCAGTTCGCGAAACCTCTCCCCAATTGCGGCTGCCACTTGGCCATGGTACGCGAATACGTGGACAGGCGTTTTAACACTGCGGTGATCGCCGAGTGGGCGATCAGGTGGAGTGTCTGTGTCCGCGGGGCGAAGTGCGTGTGTAGCTCTGCAGATGGAATCGCTGGAGCGGAAGTTGCCACTTATCGAAAGGCGATCCTCTCGCTTAAATGTCTGACCGAAAGTCATGAGCTCGTTGGTCACGCCGCCTCTGAACGAGTAAATAGACTGATGCGGATCGCAAATCACCTTGGTCGAAATTCCTGCATCTCGGAGCCACCAAATAATTCGAATGTCTTCAGGATTGCAATCCTGCGCCTCATCGACGATTACCTCGCTAAAGCGCGCAGCAAGAGCGCCGGCAAGCCTGGAGGAGCGATTTCCATCCTTAAGGTAGTCGACTGCGAGCATGCGCACCTCGGCAAAGTCAAGCTCTCCCCTTTGCAAGAACCGGGCGCGTGCTGCGGCTGCCGTTGTGACATAGGCTTTAGTTCGGCCCGGGTTCTCGGCGGGGTCGAACCTGAGGCGCTTAGCTGCTTCAGGGATAATCTCGCCACTTAGCCGGTCGAAGCACGCCAGTGGCAGCGGGCGGTGCTTCTCGCTTGGCCGAACTATTCGCTGGTCCTTGTCCGGAATGAGCCTTGGTGAAGTCTTGCATCCAGGGACCCCGAATGGAGAGATTAGAAACTGCCACAAAAATCCGTCGAACGTTCCGATGAAGTGAGGAAAGGCCGGCCAACGCAGCACACCCTCTTGGCGAAGCCGCTGCTCCAGCTCAGATACGGCGGCATTAGTGAAAGAAATAAATGCGATCCCTTTCCCTTGTGCCCTGCTGCGGAGCAGAAGGCGCGCCCGCTCGACTAATACCCGGGTTTTTCCTGCACCTGGGCATGCGGTCACGAAGGCCGATCCTTCATGGCCGACGACCTGCGCCTGCTCCTCGGTGGGAGTGAATGGATTCAGGCTCATCGGACCAGGGCCTCGATGGCATCGGCGATATAGCCCGGCGCCGTGAATGCCTCATCCTGGTCGATCCTCTCGGCGAGGATTTGGGCGAAATCACCCTTACGTGTAATTTTGAAGATGGCCTGTATTGCAAGAGCCTGAGCGTTGTCGCCCTTGGCGACCGCAGTGTCCCATTTCTCCTCCGACTTGGGGTGAAGCGAAAGGTAGACCCGCCTCAGAAGATTGGCATTGCCAGCCCGGACAAGCTCAGTCTCCAGCGAATAGGTGCTAGTGACGGCGTCGAAAATGTCTG
Source organism: Holophagales bacterium UBA5704 (assembly GCA_002420005.1). Lineage (GTDB taxonomy): Bacteria > Acidobacteriota > Thermoanaerobaculia > Multivoradales > UBA5704 > UBA5704. The sequence continues at coordinate 165,494 of DIHE01000036.1, forward strand.
TCGCCATGAGGTCTGCAGCAATAGAGTCGAGATTCTCCTTCCGCATCTTGCCCGGAAGGATCTGCCCCTCGTCGAGGTTGCCGCCGTCGCCGTCCGTTATCACCACGACCCGGTCGGCAATCCGTACTCCCGAGAAGGGGGTGAGCAGCAAGCGGACATAAGGCTCAAAGTCAACCCCATCGATCGGAACGAAAACGGCACTGCGAAGGATCCTAAGCTGATTGGGCCTGTTCTTCAGGATGTACTTTCGGGCAATCACCGGAAGAAGCAAGGACTCGGCGATACCCTCCACAAGCAGCACGCGACCACCGAAGAGAAGTGCCGACTTGGTGACATCCAGGTAGCGGTCGACCTTGCGCCATGCCACCGGGTCGAGGCCCAAGCCGCTGAGAGGTATGCACCGGGTGGATCGGCGGAGCGGTTGAGCTGCCGGCGGCTGACTTGGAGAGACCTCAGCAGGGGGAACCTTCCTCGATTCGGTCAGCTCCCCCGCAGCGGTGCCCGCTTTGGCATCAGACTCAAACTGCGAGGAGGGCCCATCTGGCGATTTGGCCTCTAGTTCTTCATCGGATTCCGGAGTTGGCGGTTGGTCGGGGTCCGCAGGCTCCTCCAAGGTCCTGAAGACTACCAGTTTCTTACCCGCGACCCAGGCAGACAAATTCGGTGAATGGGTGGCTACCACGACCTGCAACTCACCCGCTGGCCCATGGTAGTTTGGGTTAGCGCTCTTCGAGCGAACTACCTGATCCTCGAGAAAGCAAAGAACGGCAGCCTGTAGCTGTGGATGCAGGTGGGCCTCTGGTTCTTCCACAAGAAAGAGGGTTAGATCGGCGGTTGTGACCTTCTCCAGCTCTACGGCAATGGTCGCCATATAGAGGAGGTTAGCGTAACCGTGGCCAGAGTATCGGAGGTCTTCCGGAGTGATTCCGTGATCAGCGAGCTTAAAGCGGAGATCTCGGGCAATATCAATTAATTTCTCGTCGGTAGCGAATCCGAGCGCCGCAACTTGCCGCCGCACTCCCGAGGTCAGGGCCCCAAGGCCCACATCAACCGCACTGTCGACCTTATTGAGAATTTCATGTGAGGCATCGCGCTTCAGTCGCCTTGCAAGTTCCTCTGGCTTTTCATCGCCTAGAAAATGGTGAAGCAGGGCGTGGATGCGGGTTGGATTTCCGGAGGCGAGGGCACGCTTTGCATCCCTGAGCGGAGGTAAATAGACATGGCGGATCATCTGATGGCAACCTGGCTCAGGGACGCCCTTCAGATGGCCTGCCCATATGGTCGGCTGGACCGGGAAGGTCCCATTGCTCTCGTCGTAGCTCAGTCCGAAGACCGCGCTCTCGAGGGAAGGATCAGCAGCGGCCGACAGAAGTCTGCCCTGCTGGGTGGGGCTAAGTTCCACAAAGGTGCCCTTGAGGGCGAACCTTCGGCTGGTGCCGCCAAACCGAAGGTCGGTCGACTCGCAATAGAGTTCACGCCGCCCATTCAGCGGTGTGGTTAACAGCCGAATGGCGTCGATGGCATTGCTCTTGCCACCATTGTTCTCGCCAACGAGGATGGTAAGATCGGAATAGAAAGGGACTTCCGCCTCGCTGAATGATCGGAAATTGCTGAGTTCTAGGGACTTCAGATGCATTTGCTTCACCGTGCCGAACAGGTCGGAGGAGAGTCTACTAGCTAGCCATTGTGCTCGGCAGCTTGTCCAGTTGGGGCGTGGCGCTGCTGTGGCGAGCGGACGAAGAAGGGTACCCCCGGAGCCTCGATCGCCGAGGGGTCCGCGAGTGGCACGCGAAATTGCTCTGTCGAGTTCCAGGGCATCCTTCAGTAGTATACCATATCCCCCGCCTGCGAACTCTGGAAGCAGAAACCCCCGGTTGGGTGATCAAAGCCTGCGCCACCTTGTGCTGAACGACCGACCGAGGGGGGATGCTGCTGGCGCTGGAGTCCGAGCCCTCCCCCTACTGAATCGCCTCCACGATCTCCACCGCGTTGAGCGCGCCGCCGCGGGTGAGGTTGTCCATCACGGCCCAGATCCAGAGGCCTCCGGTGGCGTCCTTCTGGAGGTTGCCGTAGAGCACCTTGTCGTGCGCGGCGGCGTCGATCGGTCCCAGGCGCTTCGGGTGCTCGGCGTGCTGCAGCCAAGGGTGGCCGTTGAAGGCCTTGCGGACCGCCTGGGCGGAGGGGCTGCCGGCGAAGCGGAGGTGGAGGCTCACCGACAGGCTGTGGAAGATGCCGCCCTGGGTCACGTGGAGGGCGAGCGGCAGGTCCACGCCGAGCACGTGCCGGAGCGACGTTCCGAGCGGCAGGGCGTCGGCCGCGGTGGGGAGCAGGTTGAAGGCGAGCTGGGAGCCGAAGACCGGTGAGCGCGGCTGGCCGGTCATCGCCACGATGCCGCGGGTCTGCTCGAACAGCTCGTCCAGGCCCGCGGTGTCGTGGAGCGAGGCCGGCTGGATGACGTGGGCCACGGCGGAGGTCGGCGCGAGCTCGCGCAGAGGGTGGAGCAGGTGGGCGAGCAGCACCACGGCCGGATGCGGCGAGACCATCAGGGTTCCCGGATGGGCGGCCTCGGTGTTCACCCCGGCCACCACCGGAACACCGTCCTCCGTCGTCGCATCCGGCGAAAGCACCACACCGGTGGTGCCGGCGGGGAGGTCGCCGAAGAGCGGCCGGTTCGCGGCGATGGGGCCACAGAAATAGACCGTCGAGATGCCGCGCAGGCTGTCCGGCTCATAGGCCGAGACGAGCGCCGGGGAGTCGGCGAGGGCGGTGAGGCTGCCGACCTCCTCCGGGATGGTGCTGAGCAGCCGGACCTCCCGGCGGTGCCGGCCGCGCCCGGCGATCGTCTCGGTGAGCTCCTTGCCCAGGAGATTCGTCGGGTGGAGGATGGCGATGCCGCTCACGAGGCTTTGCTCTCCGGGAGCGGCGGCGCGCCGTCTTCGGGGCGTGAGCCGCGCAACTTGCCGATCAGCCAGGCGAGCGGCGCGGAGGTGGTGTAGAGCACGGCGACGGCCAGGAAGAAGGCGTGCGGGATGTAGTAGACGACCAGGATGATGGCGGCGATGGGCACCAGCGTCCGGAAGCTCCAGCGCTGCCGCAGGTCGAACTTCTTGAAGCTGGCATAGCGGAAGGTCGAGACCATCAGCAGGCCGATCACCAGCAAGGCCGTGGCCACCAGGATCTGCATCCAGAGGTTCAGCGCATCGCCGTCGATCAGGCTCTGCATCCGCGGCGGAAGGCTCTTGTCGGCGTGGTTGTCGGGTGCGAAGAAGAGGATGGAGCAGATCGTGCCGGCCGCGGCCGGTACCGGCAATCCCACGAAGAACCGGTAGTCCACCACCTTGGTCTGCACGTTGAAGCGGGCGAGCCGGGTCGCCGCACAGACCATGTAGAAAAGCGGGATCAGCCAGGCGTCGCGGTCGAACAGGCGCAGGCCCCAGAGATAGGTGAGGAGCGCCGGCGTGGCGCCGAAGGTGATGACGTCGGCCAGCGAATCGTATTCGCGGCCGAAGTCGCTCTCCGTCCCGGTCATGCGGGCGATGCGGCCGTCCAGCGTGTCGACGATCGCCGCGATGAATACCAGGAGGGCGGCCATGCGGAAATCCTGGCGCAGGCCGAGGATGATGGCGTAGAAGCCGAGCAGCATGTTGCAGATCGTGAACAGGCTCGGCAACAGGTAGGCACCGCGCCGCAGGCGGCCGGCGAGCGGGCGCGGCGGGGAGCTGCCGCTCACCGGGAGGCCTCCCCGGCGGCCGGTGCGGCGGCGAGCGCGGTCAGGCCGTCGTGCACCCGGTCGCCCTTGCGGACGAGGACTTGGTAGCTCTCCGGGACCAGCACGTCGACGCGGGATCCGAACTTGATGACTCCCATGAGCTCTCCGCGCTGCACCGTGTCTCCCTCCTTCAGGTAGCCGACCACGCGGCGGGCGAGGAGGCCGGCGATCTGGCGCACTCCCACCAGATCGCCGTTGGCGCGCCGGAAGACGGTCAGCTGCTTCTCGTTGACGTCTCCCGCGTCCTCGCGATAGGCCGCGACCTTGCGGCCGGGGGTGTACCGCGCCACGGTCACCACACCGGCCGTGGGCGCGCGTTGGACATGGATGTTGAACACGTTGAGAAAGGTCACGATCCGCTGCACGCGGCCGGGGCCGATCTCCGGGTCCTCGATGACGTCGACGCGGGTGATCACTCCGTCGCCCGGTGCCACGATGAGCTCCGGGCCGCCGTCGAACCGCCGTGTCGGGTTGCGGAAGAACAGCAGCACGAGGAAGCCGACCACGAGGGCGGCGGCCCCATACCCCGGATGCTTGAGCGCGAACAGCAGCACCGCCAGGGCGGCGAACGGCAGGACGAAGGGCCAGGCTTCTTTGGCGAACGTCATCGGGGTCGGCTCGAAGATCTCAGGCGGTCACGTGGGATTCGCGGTGCTGCCGCAGGATCTCGGCCATGTGATCCTTGAGCACCAGCTTGTGGAGCTTGAGCTTCTTCTCTTCCGCTTCGTCCTCTTCCGAGAACAGAGACTTGTGGGAGAGCTCCTGCAGCCGCCGCTCGGACTCCTGGTGCTCTTCGTGCAAGCGGCGGAACTCGGGGTCGGTCTGGATCAGCTCCTCTTTGAGCAGCTCGTCACGTGTCGGCATGACGTCAGACTCCTTTCCTTGGGAAGGAAGGCATGGGCATCCATCCAGGAACGGACAGATGCAGAGAATGGGTGGATCGAACGGCGGAGGGTCCTGCGGCGAGGTGTCTCACCGCTGAACGGGCTCCTGAACAGGGCACGGCCGGCGGTCCCGTAGGCACGAGCGGGCCGGAGCCTTCGATGGAAACAAGGTACGCATGCTGCGCTTCCGAGGATAGCACCGCGGTCGGGTGTTGGGTAGGCCTGGCGGCCCCGGGTGCTCAGAGCTCCTTCGCGAGGACCAGGGCGTCCGTCCCGTCCCGGTAGTATCCCTTCCGGCTTCCGACGGCGGTGAAGCCCAGCGTCTCATAGAAGGCGATGGCCCCCGCGTTGGTGGTGCGCACCTCCAGATGGCAGACCGCGGCGCCCGCCCGGGAGGCGGCGGCCAGCCCGGCCGCGACCAGCGCCCGCGCCACCCCACGGCGCCGCGCCGCGGAATCGACGGCCAAGCGCAGGATCTCGGCCTCGCCGCCGCCATGGCGGAGGGACACATAGCCCTCGGCCGGCCCTCCCGGGCGGCCGGCGGTCAACACGATCGCCTGTGGCTGCAGCAGCTCCTCGGCCAGCAGCTCGCGGGTCCAGGGGTCCGGGAAGGCCTCCGCTTCGAGAGCGGCGAGCCGGTCGAGGTCCTCCTCCCGGGCGGGGCGGACGAGGAGCGGCGGGGTGTCCGTCATGCCGGTCCGACCGGCGTCCTCGGGCGGGGGAGGGTGACCGCGGGAGGGCGCGCATAGATCGGAGCGACCAGCAGCCCGGCGTCCCACACCAGCGACGGCTCGGAGGCCCGGAGCGCCGCGACCACGGCCAGCGGCCGCTCCGCATCCGGCGTGAACCAGCGGACCTCCCGTGGCCACTCCGGCAGTGCGGCGAGGCGGTCGAGGTCGAACCCGGCGACGATCCGGCCCTCCGGCGGCGCCCCCAGCCGGTCGAAGAGATCCGGGATCGCCGCGCCGGCCACCAGCGCCGGATCGCCCAGAGCCACGGGGATCTGCCCGCCGGAAAACGCCTGCACGCTCCACTCCCCGCGTAGCGCATCGACCACGGCCAGGGTGACCGAGCCCTCGGCAGCGTCCGCCGCCTCCGCCAGCATCTCGAAGGTGGAGACCCCGGTCGCCAGGAGCCCCAGAGCCTGGTGGAAGCCCAGCGCGGTGGCGAGCCCGATGCGCACTCCGGTGAAGCTCCCCGGTCCCCGCAGGGCCACGACGCCCCCCAGATCCGCCGGCCGGGTCCCGGTCTCGGCCAGCACCTCGCGCATCATCTCGAGCACCTGGTTCGACGATCGCTCCATCGCCGCGACCCGGAAGGCGGCGATCTCGCCACCGCGGTCGAGGGCCACGCTCACCTGCGGCGAGCCGGTGTCGAGGGCGAGGAGGGGGGCGGTGGGGGCGAACATGGGAGTGAAGTATAGGATGCCGCTTCGGTGGGCGACTGCTTCCCCGGTAGGAGAGTCCGCTCCCACGGGAGGAGAGACCGCTCCCGCGGAAGCGACGCCTGCTACCACCGTAGGAGCGACCGCTACCACGGTAGCAACGACCGCTACGAGGGTAGGAACGACCGCTACCGCAGGCCCGGCCCCTCCTCTGGTACAATTTTCTCGTGCACTCGCCGAACTGTGCAACGTGGAGCGCTGAAGAGGCGTCGTAATGCTTCTCTATCTGGACCTGAACTGCTTCAACCGACCGTTCGACAACCAGGATCAGGAGCGCGTCGTGCTGGAGACGGCGGCCGTCTTCTCAATCCTGCAGCGGCTCGTGGAAGGTCCGGACCATCTGGCTTGGTCGGAGGCTCTGGATTTTGAGAACTCCCAGAACCCGCTACCCGATCGCCGGGAAGAGATTGGCAGTTGGGGCCGCCGGGCAAGGGTTAGAATCAGGATCGACCAGCAGGTGGCGGCCCGTGCCGAGAGCCTTCACGCCTCTGGTCTTGGTCCTCTGGACGCCGCTCATCTCGCTTGTGCCGAGGCGGGTGCCTGTGATTGTCTGATCACCTGTGACGATCGGTTCATCCGGCGGGCTCGCCGCGCGAACGCCCGGGTTCTGGTGAAAAATCCGGTCGAGTACCTGGAGGATATGAAACATGGCTGAGGCATTGACCGACGACCTTCTGCGTGCCCGAGGGATGGGAATCCTCGAAGCAAACCTCGGACCTGTCGAGGCCCTCCGGTTTCTCGCCCTGCTGAGCCACGAACCGTTCGACTACCAGAGCTGGCGCGACAAGCACTTCCAGGGGATGAGCCTGGAGGAGATCCTCGGCCGGGCCGCGAACACCACCCGACCGTAACGGTGGCGCCCTCTCGCCCCGGGAGGTGCCGGGCACGCCCCCTGGGAGCGCTGGCGTCTCGCCGGCATTCAAGTAAAACGGGCCGCGTTGGAAGCCTGGGGTCCCCACCCCAGGCTTTAACATGCCGTCCCTTCGGGACTTGCTCCCTCGCGAGGTGGGCCCGTTTCGGAGGCGATGCTCTATACTGAACAGGTCTGCGCAGGAGGATGCAAGATGCGTTTTGCCGAGCTTTTGGATGCTGTTGAAGAGCTCGTAGACATCGTGCGCCATCGGCTCTTCGAGCGCCGCCTCAATCCTCTCGCCGGTGAGGTTCAGAAGGCACGCCAGGAATTCAACGCGGGACTTTGTCGGCCTTCGCCGCCGGAAGCGATCCTCCGCGACATTCTCTCGTGAAACGGTCTCTCCTACCATCTCCGGCCTTCCTGCGGGCCGCCCGCAGGCCACGGCCCCGGCGACTGCCCCGGGAGGTGCAGAGCACGCCCCCTGGGAGCGCTGGCGTCTCGCCGGCATTCAAGTAAAACGGGCCGCAGGCCCGGCCCTTCTTGGGACGGGGGGGCGCGGTGGCTCCAGCGAGCAAGGGCGGGCCTTCGGCCCAATCTATTTGAAGGCCGGCGAGGACGCCAGCGCTCCCAGGGGGCGCGCGGCGGAGCCTTGGGGGTGGTCGGGGGCGCCGGGTGTTTCCCAGCCGTGGAGGGGTTTCCTCCGCTACAATCTGCGTGACTCCCGGAACACCCTATGAGCGGCCCGACCGTCTTCATCAGCTACAGCCACAAGGACAAGAGGTTCCTGGACGAGCTTCTCGTTCATCTGAAGCCTTTCGTCCGGTCGGGTGCGGTCTCGGCCTGGTCGGACAAGCAGATCGCTGCCGGCTCGAAGTGGTTTGCCGAGATCCAGGCGGCTTTGGCGAAGGCCCACGCTGCGGTCTTGCTGGTGAGCCCGCAGTTCCTCGCGTCGGACTTCATTCACGACCACGAGCTCGGGCCGCTTTTGAAGGCCGCCGCGGCAGGGGGCGTCAAGATCCTATGGGCTCAGGTGCGCGCGTCGAGCTACAAGGAGACCCCCCTTGAGGCCTATCAAGCCGTGGTCTCACCGCCCGCCAAACCGCTGGCGGAGATGAAGGCGGAGCGCGACCGGGCGTGGATTCAGCTCTGTGAGGAGATCAAGAGAGCCTGCAACGGTACCCCGGCCGCCAGCCCCGCCGCAGTTGGGTCCGTCCCCCACCTCGACCTCGGCCGCCTTCCCATCCCCGGCAAGCACTTCGTCGGCCGCGCCCCCGAGCTCGCCCGCCTCGACGCCGCCTGGGAGGACCCGCGCACCCACGTCCTCACCCTCGTCGCCTTCGGAGGCGTCGGCAAGTCCGCCCTGGTGGCCCGCTGGCTGGACCGGATGGCGGCGGAGAGCTGGCGGGGCGCCACGCGGGTGCTCGACTGGTCGTTCTACAGCCAGGGCTCCGAGGACCGCACCACCTCTGCCGAGCCGTTCATCGATCATGCGCTGCGCTTCTTCGGAGACTCCGACCCCAAGGCCGGCTCGCTGCACGACCGCGGCGCCCGGCTCGCCAGGCTGATCCGGGAAGAAAAGAGCCTCCTCATCCTCGACGGCATCGAGCCCCTGCAATACCCGCCGGGTCGGCCGGAGGTCGCGGGGCGGCTCAAAGACCCCGGTCTCGCCGCGCTCTTGAAGGGTCTCGCCGCGGGCAATCCGGGCCTCTGCGTGGTCACCACCCGCGAACGCATCGCCGACCTCGCCGGCTCCCCGACCACGGCGCCCCAGATCTTCCTGGAGGAACTGGAGGTCGATGCGGCGGTGGCGCTCCTCAAGCAGCTCGGCGTGGACGGAAGCGCGAAGGAGATGACCGCGGCGGCGGAGGAGTTCCAGCGGCACGCCCTCACCTTGACGCTCCTCGGCAACTTCCTGCGCCGCGCCCATGGTGGTGACGTGCGCAAGCGGCGCGAGATCGATCTGCACAAGGCCGATGAGAAACAGGGGGGCCATGCCTTCCGGGTGATCGCCGCCTATGCGCGCTGGTTGGGAGAGGGTCCGGAGCTGGCGATTCTCCGCCTTCTCGGGCTGTTCGACCGGCCTGCGTCGGCCGGAGCCTTGAAAGCCTTGCGCGCCGCGCCGCCGATTCCGGGGCTCACGGAGCCGCTGGTGGGTCTGTCGGACGAGGACTGGCGGCTCGCCGTGTCCACGCTGCGGGAGCACAGCCTGCTGGCGGCGGCGGATGGTGGGGAGGCGGAGACCCTCGACGCCCACCCGCTGGTGCGCGCCTGCTTCGCGGAAGATCTCGAAAGCCACCGCCCCGCCGCCTGGCAGGAAGGCAACCGCCGGCTCTACGACCACCTGCGCCAGTCGGCGCCGGACCTCCCCGCCACCTTGGAAGAGATGCAACCCCTCTACGCCGCCATCGTCCACGGTTGCCGGGCGGGGCGGCAGCAGGAGGCGATCGACGAGGTCTACTGGCGGCGGATTCTGCGGGGGAAGGAGTTCTACAGTCGACGCAGGCTCGGGGCCTTCGGCTCGGAGTTGACGGCGCTGGCGGGTTTCTTCGAGCGCCCCTGGTTCCAGCCCTCCGCCCGCCTCACCG
>DIHE01000182.1:0-10854 GCA_002420005.1 Holophagales bacterium UBA5704
AGTCGGCCGCGAGGGAGGTGCTGTTCCTCGGGGTGTGGGGGGGGGGCCCCCCCCCCCCGGCCCCGGCCGCCCCGGCGGCCGTTCCGGCGGGGGAGGCCGGGCCGCTGGTCATCTTCCTGGGAGACAGCCTGACCGCCGGCCTGGGTCTGTCCGCGGAGCAAGCCTATCCGGCCGTGCTGGAGCGCCGGCTGAAGGCCTCCGGGATGTCCGTGCGGGTGCTCAATGCCGGGGTCAGCGGCGACACCACCGCGGGTGGCGCCGCGCGCCTCGACTGGCTGCTCAAGCAGAAGCCCGACGTCCTGGTGGTGGGCCTGGGGGGCAATGACGGCCTGCGCGGCCTCGACCTGACCGACTCCGAGAAGAACCTGCGCGACATCGTCGGCCGCGCCCGGGCCGCGAACGTGCGGGTGCTCCTCCTCGGCATGCTGATCCCGCCGAACTACGGCCCCGACTACACGCGGCAGTTCCAGGAGATGTACCCGAAGATCGCCAAGGACTTCGGCGTCCCCCTGGTGCCCTTTCTGCTGGAGGGTGTGGGCGGGCGGCCCGAGCTGAACCAGGAGGACGGCATCCACCCGACGGCCGAAGGGCAGGAGAAGGTGGCGGACAACGTGGAGCCGGCTCTGCGGGAGGTGCTGGCCGGCCTGCAGACCCCCCGGCCGGTGCCGTGAGATCAGACCGGGGCATCGGTGGCGGGGATTCCTCAGCCCCGCAGCGCGTGCGCGAAGATGCCCGGCAGCTTGGCGAAGGAGGGTGCGGCTTCGAAGCCGACCAGTTTCGGGGTGATCCGGTGTGCGGTGCGGTGGGTGGCGAACCAGACGGGCTTGGGGCGGACGAGGAAGGGGGCGCGCACCACCGTCTTCTGCGGACGGGAGAACAGCAGGGTGTTGTGGACGAAGCCGGTGCCGGACTGGATGTCGCGCCGGGTGTGGCCGGGGAAGGCACCCCAGGGGGTGATCACCAGGCCGTAGCCGATCGCCGCCCAGTGGTTCACCGACACCGTACCGTAGCGCAGGTCGGCGATGGCCTGCTCCACGGCGTCCCGGATCTCGGGATCGCGCAGAGCCGCCGGGTGGACGATCAAGGTGGCGTTGAGGGTCCCCCAGAGGGTCTCGTTGGCGAGCTGGACGGCGCGCTTCAGGAACGCCGGGACGCTCGGCGCGTCCAGGGCCGTCTCGGCGCACAGGCTGCAGAAGGCCTCGGTGGTGAAGGTGATGTCCCCCGGGTCTTGCGGATCGACGCCGGGGATGAGCGCCCAGGGGAGCTGGTCCCCGACCCGCTCGCCGAAGCGCTCGGCCTGGGGATGGGCGGCGAGAAAGGCGTCGTACCGCTCGGCGGCGCCGGTGTACCAGGCGCGGCGCGGCGGGATCGTGCGCAGCACGTCGCGCAGGGCGGCGAGGAGGGGCTGGCGCTCCGGCGAGGCGGCGTGCTGGATGATCATCCGGGTGGCGTTGCAGTTGAACCCGGCGTTGTTGACCAGCATGGTGGCCAGGTTCTCCGCCTGGTAGGCGATCTCGGCGGCGGTCCAGGCGCCGGCCGGCCCGGGGACGACGATCACCGGGCTGACGTTGCCCAGCTCGGCGGAGAACGGCTTGGTCAGGCGCGGCTCGTCGCGGTCCTTGCGCCGCCGGCCCTCGACGCCGGTGCCGTAGACGATGGCCTCGTAGGTGCGATCCGAGCCGGTGACGTGGATCTCGTCGACCGCCGGATGGGTGCACAGGTAGTCGCCCACCTCGGCGCCGCCGTGGACGATGCGCAGAAAGCCGCGGCGGACGAGCGGCGCGAGGCCCTCCTCCAGGAGGGGACCCAGCCAGGCGTTGAGCGGGTGGGTCTTGTAGAGGACCACCCGGTCCTCCGCGAAGAGCTTGTAGAGCGCATCCATGGGGCCGATCGAGGAGACGTTCCCGGCGCCGAGGACGAGGGCGACGCCGCCCGGCCGTTCGGTCTGGTGATAGGCGGTGGCCTGGGTGGACGCCAGGCTGGCGGCGGTGACCCCGGGTTCCATCCAGACGTCCGCGGTGACCCCGGCATAGAAGATCCGGTCCCAGACGTCGAAGGGGAAGACGCGCGCCGCCACCTGACCCGACGGGAGCGTGCGCACCGCGCCGGGGATGCGCGGCCGGCCGTGCGCCGCGACGTCCTGGAGGGCGATGCGCAGCAGGCGCAGGTTGCGCACCACGAAGTAGGGACCGACGAGCGCCTCCTCGGCCATGCCGTGCACCGGATCGAGGCCTTCGGCTTCGATGCAGGCCTCGGCCCAGCGGTCGGTGACCCGCAGGAAGGTCCGGATGAGCTCTTGCAGGAGCTGCACCCGCTCGCGCACCGCCACCTCGGTCCAGGCGCGGGCGCCCACCCGAAGAGCCGCAAGGGCATCATCGAGGTCGCGCGGTGGGGTCGGTGGAACCGGCCCCACCCGGGTGGGCTGCGGCGCGCCGGCGAGGAGCATCGCCGTTATTTGTAGCCGGTGACCACGATCTTCGAGAACCGCCAGTTGTAGGGCGGCGAGTAGGCGTTGTCCACGACCTTCGGCGAGCCGAGGCCGAAGACCATGCGGCCGCCGTTCGGGATGCGCAGGTTGTCGTTGAACAGCCCGTTGATCATGTCCGCCACGACCCCGCCGGAGGCGTTGAACACCGTGGTGCGGATCATCTTCTGGTCGGCGTTGATCTCGATGTGGAACTTGTAAGTGCGGTTGCTGAGGAGGGGCACCTTGTTCTGCCGGGTCAGGATCTCGATGTAGGGCGTGCCGAGATCGACGAACAGCTTGCTGCGGTTGAAGCGCTCGGTGAGGTTGAAGTAGAGCGTCTTGCCGAAGCGCACGTTCGGGTCCGGCTGCCAGAGGCCGAACAGGGTGCGGAAGTAGGCATTGTTGATCGGCGCCGCCGTCGTCGCGTCCAAGTCGATGTAGATGGAGCGATAGCGGGTGTTGGGAGCCAGCGGCAGGTCGAAGGTCTTGATCGAGTCGCCCTGGACGGCCTTGAAGCTCGCGTTGCTGAGGAACGTCTCCTTCGTCCCTTCGGTCGGCGGCTCCGGCGACGGGTAGTGGACCCGGATGTCGGAGAGCTTGCTGGTGGGGAAGCTGCCGAGGGCGTAGAACGTGCGGTTGCAGGTGACCTCGACGTACAGGCCGGTGGCGGAGGCGTCGGCGACCAGCTTGAGGATGTCGGCGAGCCGGATGCCCCCGCGGGCGGGGACCGCGAGGCCGGTGCGCTGCTCGATGAGCTGGCCGGTCTTCGAGCGGAGGGTCGTCCCGCACACTCCGGCGGTGGAGTCGAAGTTATAGAGCGAGAGATGGCTGACCGTCGTGCCGGCCTTGAGCAGGTTCAGCACATAGGCCTTGTCGCCGGCTTCATAGGCGTCGTCCTTGGTCAGCATGGGAATCTCCCAGCCGGACGTCGGATCGCTCCCGATGAAGACCGCGCTCTCGATGCCCAGGAGACCCTGCTCTCCTTCCATGATCGCGAGGCCGCCCGCGCTCAGGTAGTACTTCGGCTCGCTGCGCGCCGGAGGCTGCCGGAAGTCGCGGCCGTAGTTGTCGGTGAGCAGCGGATGATTCTTGTCGGTCGAAGGACCGGGAAGAACCTTGTACCGGGTCGGCGTAACGCCGACGCCGGAAGCGCCCTCGGCGACGAACGTGTAATCGACGTTGGTCTTGGACAGATCCGTCCGGAAGAACTCGGTGTTGAATTTGTAACGATCACCGAGGTGGGGGATCGGCACGAAGAACTCGACGGCGCCGGCTTGGCCGGCGACGAGGCCGGCGGCGATCACGCATCCCCAGAGGTGCCTTTTCATGATTCGATGATTCTCCTTCCAACCGATGTCAAGGGTGAAACAGACGACGCGCCAGATTTTACCACGCGGCCCGTATACGGTTCCCGCGGCGCAAACGTCCAGAAAAACCGGCAAAGAGCCCTATCTCTTCCCTCCCGGCCGCCGGAGCTTCTCCAGCGCCTGCTTCTGGCGGGCCTGCGCGGCGCGCTGCTGCTCGGCGAGGGTCTGCACGCGCTCGAACGTGGGCGTGGCGGCGCCTTCGAGGTGACGGGCGAGGAGGGCGACGGTGGGGAAGCGGAACAGGTCGACGACCGGGATCTCGCGGCCGAGCGCCTCGCCGAGCTTCTGGTGGGCGCGGACGACGAGGAGCGAGTGGCCGCCGAGGTCGAAGAAGTTGTCGTGGAGGCCTACCCGGTCGAGGCGCAAGAGGGCGCGGAAGATGTCGGCGATGGTCCGCTCCAGCGCGGTGGAGGGAAGGGCGAAGCCGGGCAGCTCGGGGCGGGCGCCGGCCGGCTCGGCGAGCGCTCGGCGGTCGAGCTTGCCGCCCGCGGTGAGGGGCAGGGCGGAGAGGGGCACGAAGAGCGCCGGCACGTGCGAGTCCGGGAGGCGCTCGCGCAGGAAGGCGCGCAGGGCCGGGCCGTCCGGGGTCTCCATTCCGGAGCGCGATACGATCCAGGCGATCAGCCGTTTGTCCTCTCCGGCGCCGCGCACGTCCACCACCGCGTCGTGGAGGGCCGGATGGAGGCGCAGGGCCACCTCGATCTCGCCGGGCTCGATGCGGAAGCCGCGCACCTTGAGCTGGCGGTCGGCGCGCCCGCAGAAGAGGAGGTCACCGTTCGTGCGGTGGCGGGCGAGGTCGCCGCTGCGGTAGAGGCGCGCACCCGGCGCGGTGCCGAACGGGTCGGGGACGAAGCGCTCGGCGGTCAGGTCCGGGCGGCCGAGGTAGCCGCGGGCGACGCCGCAGCCGCCGATCAGCAGCTCGCCGGGAGTGAGCGGCGGCACCGGCTCGCCGCGCGGGTCGAGCAGGTGGACGCGGGCGCCCGGGATCGGCCGGCCGATCGGAACCTCGGGGTCGCCCTCCGGAGCGGTCAGGTCGCGCCAGGTCGCCACGATGGTCGCCTCGGTGGGGCCGTAGGTGTTGACCAGCCGCACCGCGGGAGGCACCCGTGCGTGCCAGAGGGCGAGCCGGTCGGGGAGCGCCGCCTCGCCGCCGATGATCACCAGGCGGATCGTCGGCGGCAGCTCCAGGCCGCCGGCGAGCCCGGCCACCAGCTCGTGCCAGAACGCGGTCTGCAGGTTGAGGACGGTGATCTCCCACCGCCGCAGCTCCTCCAGGAACCGCTCGATGGAGAGCGCCATCTCCGCCGAGCGGAGCACCAGCGTTGCGCCGGCCGCGAGGGCCGGCCAGATCTCCTCCGCGCTGGTGTCGAAGCTGATCGAGGCGAACTGCAGCACCCGATCCGCCGCCGTGATCTCGTAGAACGAGCCGGCCGTGCGCGTATACCCGGCAATCGCCCCATGCGGAACCACCACCCCCTTGGGCCGCCCGCTGGAGCCGGAGGTGTAGATCACATAAGCCGCCCCCTCCGGGGAGGGCGGGCTGTCCCTGTTGCCTTTGCCGACCTTGCCGTCCTTGTCCTCCCCTTCCTCCACCATCGCAAGAAGCTCCCGAGCCCCGGAGTCTTCCCGCAGAAACGCCAACCGCTCCGCCGGATATTCGGGATCGAGCGGCACGTAGGCGCCGCCGGCCTTGAGGATGGCGAGCATTCCCACGATCATCTCCGGGGAGCGCCCGGTGGGGAGGGCAACGCGGGTCTCCGCGGTGACGCCGAGGGCGCGCAGGCGCCGGGCGAGGTGTTCTGCGCGGGCGTCGAGATCGGCGTAGGTGAGCCGGGAGCCGTCGGCGATCGACACCACGGCGAGGGCTTGCGGGGTGCGGGCGGCCTGCTGCTCGACGAGGCGGTGGAGGAGCGGCTCGCCGTCCGGAACGGGCGCGGTGCGGCACTGCTCGGCGAGGATCGCGGCGCGCTCGGCCGGGGCGAGGAGCGGCAGGTCGTCGAGATCGCGGTCGGGATCCGCCGCGGCGGCGTCGAGCAGAACCCGCAGATGGCCGAGCAGACGCTCGACGGTGGCGGCGTCGAAGAGGTCGGTGCTGAAGTCGACGTGGCCGCCGAGGCTGGATCGGTCGGATGCATTTTCGGAGAGCCAGAGGGTGATATCGAAATTCGCCCGTTCCGAGGTGAACCGCAGCGGTGCCAGCGTGACCTCCGACAGCTCGATCCCCTGGCGTGGGAAGTTCTGCAGCACGAGCAGGGTGGAGAACAGCGGGGTGCGCGCCGGATCGCGCGGCACGTCGAGCTCTTCGAGGAGCTTCTCGAAGGGCACCTCCTGGTGGGCGTAGGCGCCGAGGGTGACCTCGGCGACCTGGGAGAGGAGGGTGCGGAACGAGGCGCGCGGCGGCAGGACGGTGCGCAGGGTGAGGGTGTTGATGAAGAAGCCGATCAGCCCCTCCAGCTCGACGCGCGGCCGGTTGCCGCTGAACGTGCCGACCGCGACATCGCGCTGGCCGGCGAGGCGGGCGAGCACGGTCTGCCAGCCGGCGAGAAGGGCCATGAACAGGCTTCCCCCCTGGCGGCCGGCGAGGGCGCGCAAGGCCTCGACCAGCGGCGCCGGCAGCGCGGCGGGCCGCTCGGCGCCGCGGCCGGTGCGCACCGCCGGGCGTGGACGGTCGGCGGGCAGGTCGAGCGGCGGCGTGCCGGCGAGGCGCTGCTTCCAGTAGCCGGT
Organism: Holophagales bacterium UBA5704; assembly: GCA_002420005.1. Classification (GTDB taxonomy): domain Bacteria; phylum Acidobacteriota; class Thermoanaerobaculia; order Multivoradales; family UBA5704; genus UBA5704. The sequence goes on from DIHE01000182.1 coordinate 6,559, forward strand.
CAGCTCGGCGAGCAGGGCTCCCTGGAGGCGGCGGCGCTGCCAGACGGCGTAGTCCGGGACCTGCAGCGGCAGCTCGGGGAGGGGCGACGGACGGCCGTGCGAAACGGCGTCGTAGATCGTCCCCAGCTCGCGCAGGAAGACGCCGATCGACCAGCCGTCCGAGATGCTGTGGTGGAGGGTGAACAGCCCCGCATGGTCTTCCCGGCTCAGGCGGACGAGGCGGGTGCGCAGGAGCGGTCCCGCGGCGAGGTCGAAGCCGATCCCCAGGTCCTCGCGCAGCAGCCGCTGCAGCTCGGCCTCCCGGAGGTCCGCGGGCAGGGCGGAGAGGTCGGCGAGGTCCAGCGGGAGGGTGAGCGCCGGGGCCACCACCTGCAACGGCTCCTCAGGGCCGCTCGCGAAGGTGGTGCGCAGCGACTCGTGACGGCGGACGATCTCCTGCATGCTCCACCAGAGGGCGGGCATCGACAGGGGACCGGTGACCCGCATCGGCATCGGCACGTTGTAGGCGGGCGAGCCGGGCTCCAGGCGGTCGAGAATCCACTCGCGGATCTGCGAGAACGAGCAGGGGAACGTCTGGGTCTCGCCGGGCCGGCGGGGCTGGCGCTCGATGGCCGGCTCCCCGCTTCCCGGCGCGCCTTCCTGCGCCCGGGTGATCGCGGCGGCGACGCCGGCCACGGTGGGCTCCAGGAACAGGGTGCGCAGCGGGATCTCGACGCCGAAGCTCTGGCGCACCGCCGCCACGACGCGGTTGGCGAGCAGCGAATGGCCGCCGAGCTCGAAGAAATTGTCATGGACGCCGACCCGCTCCACCCCCAGCAACCGCTGCCAGAGGGCCGCCACCTCGGCCTCGGTGGCATCGCGCGGCGCCACCGGCTCCGCGGCCCGGGCGGCCGGGGCGCCGGGGTTCGGGAGGGCGGCGCGGTCGAGCTTGCCGTTGGCATTGCGCGGCAAAGCCGGCAGCGCCACGAAGGCGGCGGGGACCATGTACTCCGGCAGGCCGCGGCGCAGGTGCTCGCGCAGCGCCGCGGGATCGGGCTCCGGCGTCCCCGGGGTGAGGGCGAGCCAGGCGATCAGGCGGTCGTCGCGCAAGAGGACGGCCGCCTCGGTGACGCCCGGGACGGTGCGCAGCGCGGCCTCGATCTCGCCCGGCTCGATGCGGAAGCCGCGCAGCTTGATCTGGTGGTCGGCGCGGCCGAGGTGGTCGAGCAGGCCGTCCGGCCGCAACCGGCCGAGGTCGCCGGTGCGGTAGAGGCGCGCCCCCGGCTCTGCGGCAAAGGGATCGGGCACGAAGCGGTCGGCGGTCAGGTCCGGCCGCCGCAGATAGCCGCGGGCGAGCCCGGCGCCGCCGATCGCGATCTCGCCCACCGCGCCGAGCGGCACCGGGGCGAGCCGGCGGTCGAGCAGGTGGAGACGGGTGGCCTCGATCGGGCGCCCGATGGAGATCGGTGTGTCCGGTGCGACCTGCCAGGCGGAGGACCACACGGTCGTTTCGGTCGGGCCGTAGAAGTTCCACAGCCCGCGGCCGAGCGGCAGCAGGCGGTCGGCGAGGTCGCGGCTCAGCGCCTCGGCACCGCAGAGCAGCAGCAGCTCGGGCCGGCCCGCCCAGCCGGCTTCGAGGAGCAGGCGCCAGGTCGCCGGGGTCGCCTGTAGCACCGTCGCCCCGTCCGCCTCCAGGGCGCGCGCCAGCCGGGTGCCATCCGCCGCGGTGTCGCGCGAGAGCAGCGCCGTGGTGCCGCCGTCCAGCAGGGGGAGGAAGATCTCGGGGATCGAGACGTCGAACGCCAGAGTGGTGAGCGCCGGCATCACGTCACCCGCGGCGACGCGGTAGAGCCGGCGCATCGCGGCGAGGAAGGCGCCGAGCGAGCGATGGGTGATCTCCACGCCCTTCGGCCGGCCGGTCGAGCCCGAGGTGTACATCACGTAGGCGCGGGTGGCGGGATCGATCGGACGGATCGGTCGGATCGGTTCAATCGGTTGGATCTCCTCGGCTCCGGAGTCGAGGCAGAGGACCGGGATCTCCGGCGGCAATTGAGAACGCAGCCTCTCCTGGGTGAGCACCAGCGCGGCTCCGGCGTCTTCGAGCACGAAGGCGCGGCGCTCCGGGGGATGGGTGGTGTCGAGCGGCAGGTAGGCGGCGCCGGTGCGCAGGATGCCGAGGAGGGCCACCGGCAGCTCGGCGGTGCGTTCCAGGAAGAGACCGATCAGCACCTCGGGGCCGGCGCCGAGGCCGCGAAGGACGGCGGCGAGGCGGTGCGAGCGCTCGGCGAGCTCGGCGTAGGTGAGGCTCCAGCCGTCTCCCTGCCAGGCGAGGGCCCGGGGGGTGCGGGCGGCGCGGGAGGTGAGCTCCTCGACCACCGAAGGCGGGGACGGTGCGTCCCCGGTGTCGTTCCATTCGTGGAGCACCTGGTGGCGCAGGGCGTCTGGAAAGGCCGGCAGGGCGGAGAGCCGGAGGGTGGGATCGGCGGCCACCGCGGCGGCGTGGGCGAGGAAGAGGTGGACCATGCGGGCACCGGTCGTGCCGTCGAAGATCTCGGCGTTCGCTTCAAGATAGCCGTGGATCGTGTCGGCGCCCTCGAACAGGGCGAACATGGCGTCATAGCGCGTGTTGCCGTCGTAGGTCTCGACCGGATCGAGGCGCAGGGAGAGGCCCGGATCGGGGACCGCGGCCGCCTGCAGGTCGAAGAGCTGGACGAGGGCCTGCACGAGCGGCATGCGGCCCAGGGTGCGCTCCGGCTGCATCACCTCCACCAGCTTGCCGAACGGCAGGTCCTGGTGGGCATAGGCGCCGAGCGCCACGGCGCGCACGCGGCCGAGCAGCTCGCGAAACGGCGGATCGCCGGTCAGGTCGATGGCGAGCGGCAGCTGGGTGAGGAAGAAGCCGAACAGCGGCTCCAGCTCGATCCGGTTACGGTTGGCGTTGAGCGTGCCGACGATCAGCCGGTCCTGGCCGGAGAGGCGGTGGAAGAGGGAGGCGGCGAGCGCCGCGGCCAGCATGAAACGGGTGGACTGCTCGCGCCGGGAGAGCTCGCGCAGGCCGCCCGTGAGGGCGGCGTCGAAATGCACCGGGTGGTGCCGACCGCGCAGCGCCTCGGTGGCCGGCCGCGGCCGGTCGGCGGGGAGGTCGAGCACCTGCGGCACGCCGCGGAGCTGCTCCTGCCACCAGCCGAGGGCGGCCGCCAGCTGCTCTCCCTGAAGCCACCCGCGCTGCCAGACGGCGAAGTCGGCGAACTGGAGAGCGAGCGCCGGCACCGGGGCCGGTGCTCCCTCGACGGCATAGAGCCGCCCGAGCTCGTGCCAGAACAGGTGGAAAGTGATCTGGTCGCTGACGATGTGATGGGCGGCCACCTGGCAGACGTGCTCCTGATCGCCGAGGCGCACCAGCATCACCCGGGCGAGGGGGCCGTGCTCCAGGCAGAACGGCCGTCGCGCCGCGGCGTCGAGGAGCGCGCGCATCGTGCTCTCGCGCAGCTCCCGGGGCAGGCCGGTGAGGTCGACCAGCGGCAGGGGGAGGGGGCCGGCCGGTGCGACGCGCTGGATGGGTACGCCGTCCACCGCCGGAAAGGTGGTGCGCCAGGCGGCTTGGCGGCGCACGATGGCGTTGAGGGCCCCGGCGAGGGCCGGCAGGTGGAGGGTTCCGGTGAGCCGCGTCGCCGCCAGGAGGTTGAACGCACTGCCCTCCGGATCGAGCCGGGAGAGGATCCACAGCCGTTCCTGATCGAAGGAGAGCGGCCAGTCTCCGGTGGCGTCGGGGCCGCTCACGCGGGTGAGCGGGGGGGGCGCGGAAAGGGAGGCCGCCGGGCCGCGGCGCTCGCCGCGGAGCTTCGCGAACAGCGCTCGCTGCGCCGGGCTCAGCGAGGCGAGGCGGTCCTCGACGCTCACGGCCGGCCTCCTTCTGCGAGGAGCCCCTCCACGTCGAGCCGGCTCGCGGCGGTGGGGGGGAGGTCCGCAGGGAGCGCTCCGCGGTAGATCAGCAGCGCCAGCTCGGCGTCGGCGAGGACGGCGGCCTGGTGGACCGCGGGCTCCGCCGGATCGAGCGGCACGGCGACGCCTCCGGCCTGCCAGACGGCGAGCGCCGCCACCGCCAGCTCCGGCGACGGCGGCAGGAGCACGGCCGCCCGCGTCTCGGGCCAGATGCCGAGGCGGCGCAGCAGGCCGGCGAGCGTCTCGGCCCGGCGCGCGATCTCCCCGTAGGCGAGGACGGCCGGGCCGCAGGCGATTGGAGCTTCCGGGTCACCGGCCCGGCGGGCGTCGGCGAGGCGGGGGAGCAGCCCCTCCGCCGGCGGGGGGGGGGGGGGG
>DIHE01000182.1:11064-42729 GCA_002420005.1 Holophagales bacterium UBA5704
CCTCGGCCGGCGGGGGCGCGGCGCCCCGCCACTCCACCAGCGCCTGGCGCTCCGCCGCGGCGGGGAGGGCCGGGAGCCGCGAGAGGCGGATCTCCGGGTCCTCGGTGACCGCGTCGATCAGGCGGTAGAACAGCTCCAGCAGGCGGCCGACGGTCGTCGCCTCGAACACCCGCGCGTTGTACTCCAGGGGGCCGGAGAGCCCGACGTCGTGGTAGTCGTAGAGGCCGAACATCAGCTCCCAGCGCGAGCTGCCGTCGTAGAGCGGGATGCCGCGGAAGGTGAGATCGCCGGTTTCGAGCGCGCTCTGCCCTTCGAGCACGAGGAGGAGCGCCTGGACGACCGGGCTGCGCCGCGGGTCCATCGCCGCCGCTCCGCCGAGCGCATCGATCAGCCGGCTCACCGGGAAATTCTGGTGCGCATAGGCGGCGAGGGCGGTCTTGCGCACCCGCCCGAGCAGCTCGCGGAAGGTGGGATCGCCGGACAGGTCCACGGCGAACGGGACCTGGGTGAGGAAGAAGCCGAAGGTCCCTTCCAGCTCCTGGCGCGCGCGGTTGGCGCTGTTCGAGCCGACGATGATCTTCTCCTGGTGGGAGAAGCGGAAGAGGAGGGCGTCGAGGACGCCGAGGAGGGCCATGAACATGGTCAGCCCCTCCTGCCGCGCCAGGGCGCGCAGGCGCTCGGTGCGCTCGCGGCCGGCGCGGACGCGGTAGAGGCCGCCGCGCTGGTCCGGCACCTCCGGCCAGGGGTGATCGGTCGGCAGGTCGAGGACGAGCGGGAAGCCCGCCAGCTCCTTCTTCCAGAACGCCGCCTCGCGCGCCTGCACCGCGCCCCGCAGCCACTCGCGCTCCCACAGGACGTAGTCCGGGTATTGCGCCGGGACGGGCGGCAGCACGGCCTCGCGCCCGGCGTGGCGGGCGTCGTAGAGGGTGATCAGCTCGCGCCAGCAGAGCTGGAAGGTGATCCAGTCGGTGGCCAGGTGGTGGACGCCGATCAGGCAGAGGTGCTCCTGCGGGCCGAGGCGGGCGAGGCCGATGCGCACCAGCGGCCCGCGTTCGAGATCGAACGGGGCGCGCGTCCGCTCGGTGAGGGTGTGGTGGGCGGTGGGCTCGCGCATCTCGGACGGCAGGGCCGTCAGGTCCACCAGTGAGACCTCGGGGGCGAGCCGGGGATGGACGCGCTGCACCCGCCGTCCGTCCACCCACGGGAAGGTGGCGCGCCAGGCGGCATGGCGGTGCACGATGGTGGAGAAGGCCTCGAGCAGGTCGGGCACCCGCAGCGGCCCGGTGATGCGGCTGCCGGCATCGACGTTCCAGGCGACCAGGGCCGGGTTGTCCTCGTGCATCCGCAGCAGGCGTTCCTGGTCGAAGGAGAGAGGCCAGTCGCCGACGCCGCCGGGGCCGGAGACCGGCGTGACGGCGGGCGGATGGCGCGGCGTGGGGTGGGCCAGCTCGGCCTCCGCCTCCTCGGGGGAGAGCCCTTCCACATAGGAGAGCAGCTCCTCCAGGTCCACCTCGTTCCCTTCGTCGCGCGCCTGGACGATCGCCGCCGCCAGGGCACCCGGGGTGGGTGCTTCGAACAGCGCGGTGACCGGCAGCTCGGCGCCGAGGTTGCTGCGCAGGTGGGTCATGATCTGGATGGCGAGGAGAGAGTGGCCGCCCAGCTCCAGGAAGTTGTCGTCGACGCCGATCGGCGCGATGCCGAACAGCTCCTCCCAGACCGCGGCGACCGCCGCCTCGGTCTCGTCGCGCGGTGCCACGTAGGGGACGGCGAGGGCCGGGCGCGCGCTCTTGGTGCCGCCCGGTCCCGGGGCCGGGGTGCTGTCGGCCGCCGGGATCTCGACGCCCGCTCCGGCGGTTGCGACCGCAGCCGGCGCGGCGGCCGGCGGATCGATCCAGAACCGGCGGCGCTCGAACGGATAGGGGGGCAGCGTCACCCGCCGGCGCCGGGCGCCGCCGTGGAAGCGCGCCCAGTCGATGGGGACACCGGCGTTCCACAGTTGGCCCACCGCGCCCACCAGGTCGTCGAGGTCGGAGCCGGAGCCGCCGGTGCGGCGCAGGGTCGGCACGGTGACCAGGTCCCCGGCGGCGTCCGGATGCTGGCGCAGGAGGGTGCCGAGCGCGCCGCCGGGGCCGACTTCCAGGTAGGCGCGGCCGTTCTCGCGCAGCAGCGCGCCGAGCCCTTCGGCGAAGCGCACGGTGCCCTGCATGTGGCGCGCCCAGTAGGCGGGGTCGGCGAGATCCGCGGCGGTGATCCAGGTGCCGGTGACGTTCGAGAGGTAGGGGATGCGCGGCGCCTGGACGGCCACGCCGGCCGCGAGGGCGGTGAGCGGCGCGGCGGCGGGGGCCATCGTCGCGGTGTGGAAGGCGTGGGTGGTCTGCACCTTGAGGCAGCTCACGCCGCGGGCGCCCAGCCGTTCGGCGAGGGCGGCGACGGCGTCCTCGGGGCCGCCGACGACGCAGAAGTGGGGCCCGTTGGTGGCGGCGAGCGAGAGCGAGGCGTCGAGGTGCGGCCGGATCTCCGCTTCGGCGAGCGGCACGGCGAGCAGAGAGCCCGCGGGCAGGTCCTGGATCAGCCGCGCGCGCCGCGCCACCAGGGCGAGCGCGTCGTCGAGCCCCAGAGCGCCGGAGAGGCAGGCGGCGACGTACTCGCCGATGCTGTAGCCGATCATCGCCGCGGGCTCGATCCCCCACTCCATCAGCAGGCAGGCGAGGGCGTATTCGACGACGAAGCAGGCCGGCTGTGCGTAGGCGGTCTGGTCGAGAGTGCCTGCCGCGCGGTCGGCGTCGCGGCGCAGCAGGGCGCGCAGATCGTTCTCCGGCCGCGCCGCCGCCGGGCTCCAGGGGCCGGGGGAGAACAGCACGGTGCGCAAATCCGCGCCGAGGTGGGGGAGGAGCCGCTCGGCGCAGTGATCGACCTGGGCGCGGAAGAACGGCTCGGTTTCATAGATCTCGCGCGCCATGTCCACCGCCTGGTCGCCCAGGCCGGGGAACAGAAACACCACCGGGCGCCCGGCTTCGCACCGCGAGGCCGCCGGCGGAGCACCGAGAGCCGCCACCGCCCCCGCGAGATCGCGGGCCACCGCGAAGCACCGGTGCTCGAAGGCCTGCCGGCCGGTCTGGAGAGTCCAGGCAAGGTCCGCCAAGGACGACAAGGTCGGCAAGGTCAACAAGGACAACCCTGTGGTGCTTGTGTCCTTGTTGACCTGGTTGTCCTTTTGGTCCTTTAAAAAACTCCCCAGCCGCGCCACCGCCGCCTCCAGGGCCGCCGAGCTCTTCGCCGAAACCACCAACAACTGCGCCGCCCGCCCCGCCGCTTCTTCGTCCGCAGCCTCCGGGGCTTCTTCAAGCACCGCGTGCACATTGGTGCCGCCGAGGCCGAAGGCGGAGACCCCGGCGCGGCGGGGGGGGCCGCCGGCGGCCCAGGGGGTGGTCGCGGTGCAGACGTAGAACGGGCTGCCGGCGAAGTCGATACGCGGGTTCGGCTGCTCGAAGTGAAGGCTCGGCGGGAGGGTCCTGGTGGCCAGGGCGAGCGTGGCGGTGAGGAAGCCGGCGACGCCCGCCGCGGCGCTGCAATGGCCGAGGTTCGTCTTGACCGAGCCGATGGCGCAGGTGCCGGTGCCGGTGGCGCCGGCGCGGCGGAAGGCGCGGGTGAGCGCCTCGATCTCGATCGGATCGCCGAGCGCGGTGCCGCTGCCGTGGGTCTGCACGTAGCCGATCGAGTCGGGGTCCACGTCCGCCAGGAGCAGCGCCTCCGAGATCGCGGCGGCCTGCCCGTCCACCCCGGGGGCGGTGAAGCCCACCCGGGCCGGGCCGTCGTTGGACACCGCCGAGCCGAGCACCACGGCATAGATGCGGTCGCCGTCCTCGATCGCGTCGGCGAGGCGCTTCAGCGCCACCACACCGCAGCCGTTGCCGTCCACCGAGCCCGCCGCCGCGGCGTCGAAGGCGCGGCAATGGCCGTCCGGCGAGAGGATGCCGCCTTCTTGATAGAGGTAGCCTCCGACGAGCGGTGTGCTGATCGAGACCCCGCCGGCGAGCGCGAGGTCGCACTCCCCGGTGAGCAGCGCCTGGCCGGCGAGGTGGATCGCCAGGAGCGAGGTCGAGCAGGCCGACTGCGCGACGACGCTCGGCCCCATCAGGCCGAGCTTGTACGAGGTGCGGCTGGCCAGGAAGTCGCGGTCGTTGCCGAGCAGGAGCCCGAGCACCCCGGTCGCCTCCACCAGCTCGCGGTGCGGCAGCAGGTTGACGATCAGATAGACGTTGGCGCCGCAGCCGGCATAGACGCCGACCCGCAGCGGCGAGCGCTGCGGATCGCAGCCGGCGTCCTCCAGCGCCTCCCAGGCGCACTCCAGGAAGACGCGGTGCTGCGGGTCCATCAGCTCCGCCTCGCGCGGGGTGAAGCCGAAGAAGGCGGCGTCGAACCGGTCGCCGTCCGGGATCACCCCCTTGGACCGCACGAAGCGCGGATCGGCGAGCAGGCGCGGATCGACTCCGGCCGCGGTGAGCTCCTCCACGGTGGAGTGGGAGATCGACTCGACGCCGTGGCACAGGTTGCGCCACAGCTCGCCCACAGAGCGGGCGCCGGGAAAGCGCGCGGCGAGGCCGACGACGGCGATGCGCGGCGGGGCGTCGGCCGGGTCGTGCAGGGTTTCCGGATCGTCAGGACGCATGGCAGGCTCCTCCAGAGGGTCGGATTTCAAGGCTTGGTCCCCCGCAGAGGTCCGCGGGCGCGTTGCAGCCGGGCGAGCGAGGCGCGCCGCAGCGTGGTGCGGTCCCGTGCCTCGTCGGCCGCGGCGGACTCGGTGGCGGGGGGCGGTGCCTCCACGGTCAGCTCACGGGCCAGGCTCTCGATGGTCGGATGATTGAACAAGACGGCGATCGGCACCTCGCGGCCCAGGATCTCCCCCAGCCGGCTTTGCAGGCGCACCATGGCCAGCGAGTTGCCGCCGATCGCGAAGAAGTTGTCGCGCACCCCCACCCGCTCGACGCCCAGGATCTCGCTCCAGGCGGCGCACAGAGCGCGCTCCAGCTCGGTCGCCGGGGGTGGGGACGCCGCCGCCTCCCCGGCAGGCTCCGGGACCACCGCGGGGTGGAGCACCTGGCGCTCCGCGGCCACCGGCAGTGCGCTCTTCCGGGCGAGCCGGTCGAGGGGCATCGCGGGGTCCTCCGCCGCGGCGGTGAGCAGGGCGCCGAGACCTGCGGCCAGCCGCTCCACCGTGGCGCGGTCGTAGAGGGCGGTGGCGTATTCGAGCATCCCGGTCCAGCCCGCCGCCGGCCCGGTCTCCTCCCGCAGGTGGAGCATCAGGTCCATCTTCGCAGTGCCGGTGGGGAGCGGCTCCGGCTCCAGGGCGACGCCGTGGAGGTCGAGCGCCGTCGGCGTGGGCGTCTGCAACGCCAGGAGCACCTGGAACAGCGGCGCGCGGGCCGGATCGCGCCGCGGCTGCAGGGCGTCGACCAGCTTCTCGAACGGCAGCTCCTGGTGGGCGTGGGCGGCGAGCACGGTCTGGCGCGCACGGGCGAGCAGCGTGGTGAAGGTCGGCGCGCCGGTGAGATCGAGGCGCAGCACCAGGGAATTGACGAAGAACCCGATGAGGTGCGCGATCTCCCGCTGCGTGCGGCCGGCGACCGGCGAGCCGACGGCGAGATCGCGCCAGCCGCTCCAGCCCGCCAACAGGGCGGAGAAGCCGGTGAGCAGGACCATGAACGGCGTCGCCCCTTCGCGCCGGGCGAGCGCGGCGAGCGGCGCGACCTGCTCCGCGCCGAGGGTGACCGGGACCTCGGCCCCGGCGTGGTCCGGCAGCGCCGGGCGCGGCCGGTCGGTGGGCAGCTCCAGCTCCGGCAGGCCGCGCAGCCGCTCGCGCCACCAGGAGGCCTCGCGCTCCACCACCGCGGTGTTGAGCCGCCGCCGTTGCCAGACGGCGAAGTCGGCGTACTGCACCGGCAGCGCAGGGAGCCGCGGCGGCTCCCCGCGGCCGATCGCGCGGTAGATCTCCTGCAGCTCGGCGAGCAGCAGTCCCATCGACCAGCCGTCGGTCGTGATGTGGTGCAGGTTGAGCACCAGGAGATGCTCCTCGGTGGCGAGGCGCAGCAGCACCGAGCGCAGCAGCGGCCCGCGGTCGAGCTGGAACGGCCGCCGCGCCTCCGCGAGGGCGAGCCGGCGCGCCTCGCCCTCGCGGAGGCCGGGGGCGAGCGCGGTCAGATCGACCTGTGGCAGGGCCGGGTCGGCATCGGGAGACCCGATCACCTGGACGGGCGCGCCGTCGCCTTCCGCCGGCAGCAGGAAGACGGTGCGCAGCGTCTCGTGGCGGCGCACGACGAGGGCGAGACCGGCGGCGAGCGCCGCGGCGGCGAGCGGCCCGCGCAGGCGCACCTGGAGCGGCAGGTTGTAGACCGCCGACTCGCCTTGCAGACGGTCGAGCACCCACAGGCGTTCCTGCGCGAAGGAGAGCGGCGGTGCGCCACCGGCGGTGCGCGGCAGGGGCACGAGCGGCAGCTCGGGGACGGTCTCCCGCGGTGCCGCGGCGGTGAGCGGCCGGCGGGCGAGCCGCGGGCGGTCCACCTTTCCGTTGGGGTTGAGCGGCAGCTCGTCCAGCTCGACGAACAGGGCGGGCAGCGATGGCTCCGGCAGGCGGGTTTGCAGATACGGACGCAGCAGCGCGGCGAGGTCTGCGTCGCCGTCCGGCCCGCCGCGGCGGACGATGAACGCCACCAGCCCCTTGCCGGCGGGCAGGTCCGGGCGAGGGAGGACCGCGGCGGCGGCGACCTCCGGATGGGCGGCGAGGGCGGTCTCCACCTCGCCGGGCTCGATGCGGAAGCCGCGGATCTTCACCTGGTGGTCGAGGCGGCCGAGGAACTCGAGGGTGCCGTCCGGCCGCAGGCGCGCCAGGTCACCCGTCCGGTACAGCCGCCCGCCGTCGCCGTCAGGATCGGGGATGAAGCGCTCGGCGGTCAGCTCCGGCCGCCGCAGGTAGCCGCGCGCCAGGCCGTCGCCGCCGGTGCACAGCTCGCCCGGGACGCCCACCGGCACCGCCTGCCACCGGCGGTCGAGCAGAAGGACGTGAGAGGCGGCGATCGGCCGGCCGATCGGCACCGGGAGGGCCGGATCGAGATCCCGCGGCAGCGGCCAGGCGGTGGTGAACGTGGTGTTCTCGGTCGGGCCGTAGCAGTTGAGGATCGCACAGCCGGGCAGGGTGTCGAGCGCCCGCCGCAGGTGGCCGGGCTGGGTCACCTCGCCGCCCACCAGCAGCTGGCGGAGCGGGAGCAGGCTGGCGATCCGCTCCTCGACGAGGAGATGGAAGAGGCCGGTGGTCAGGAAGGCGGCGTTCACCTGATGCCGGGCGAGCGTGCGCTCGATCTCCGGCAGCGTCGGCACGCGGCCGGGCAGGACGACCACCCGTCCGCCGTTGAGCAGCGGTCCCCAGACCTCGATCGTCGCGGCGTCGAACAACGGCGAGGCGAGATGCACGAACGCCGTGTCCGCATCACAGCGGGCATGGCCGCTCTCGCCGTCCGGCCGCACCAGACGGACGACGCCGCGGTGCGGGATCTCCACCCCCTTCGGCCGCCCGGTGGAGCCGGAGGTGTAGATGACGTAGGCGAGGCGATCGAGCGCCTCTGCCGCCGGAATCGGTGCCGCCGGATCGTCCTCGCTCTCGCCGGCCGGGTCGTCCTCGTCAAGGAGGACGTGGGGAAGGTCCGTGCCGGCCGGCAGCGCGGTGAGCAGCGCGCGGCGGGTCACCAGAACGGCGGGAGCGGCGTCCTCCAGAAGGAAGGCGAGGCGCTCCGCCGGGTAGACCGGATCGAGCGGCAGATAGGCGCCGCCCGCCTTGAGCGTTGCGAGCATGCCGATGACCAGCTCCGCCGAGCGTTCGAGCAACAGGCCCACCCGCGCCTCGGGGGTGACGCCGAGCCTTCGCAGGCGGTGAGCGAGCCGGTTGGCGCGGGCGTTGAGCGCGCCAAAGGTCCACCGTGCCTCGCCCTCCTCGACCGCGGTGGCGGCCGGCCGCAGGCGCGCCTGCTCCTCGAACAAGGCGTGGATCGTCGCTTGCGGGAAAGCGGACGCGGCCGGGACCGGCGGTCCCCCGGCGGCGGCCAGGGGGAGATCCGCCAGCCGCTCGTCCGGCGTGCGGAGGGCGCCGGCCAGCAGCTCCCGGAGATAGCCGGCGAAGCGCTCCGCGGTGGCGGCCTCGAACAGGTCCGCCCGGGCCTCCAGGGTGCCGGTGATGTCGTCCGGCCCTTCGGTCAACAGCAGGCTGAGGTCGAACTTCGCGGTTCCGGTGGGGATCTCCGCCAGATCGAGCTGCAAGCCGGGCAGGACGAGCGGTGGATGCGGTGCGTTGTAGAGCGCGAGGAGGGACTGGAAGATCGGCGTCCGCCCGCGATCGCGCTCCGGCTCCAGGGCCTCGACGAGCTTCTCGAACGGCAGGGTCTGGTGGTCGTACGCCGCCAGGGCCGCCGTGCGCACCCGGGCGAGCAGCTCGCGCAGGGACAGGTCCTCCTCCAGGCGCACACGCAGCGGCAGGGTGTTGACGAAGCAGCCGATCAGCGGCTCCACCTCCCGCCGGTGGCGCCCGGCGACGGGCGTGCCGACGGTGACGTCGTCCTGCCCGGTGAGCCGTGCGAGGAAGGCCGTCCAGGCGGCGAGGAGGACCATGAACGGCGTCGCCCCCTCGCGCCGGGCGAAGGCGCGCAGCGCGGCGGTCTCCGGCGAGCCGAGGGTGAGCGGCGCCGCGACGCCGCGCGCGGAGAGCACCGCCGGCCGGGGGCGCTCCGCGATCAGCTCGAGAGGTGGCGCCCCGGCCAGCTCGCGGCGCCAGTGGGCGAGCTGGCGTTGCAGCGCCGCGTCGTCGAGCGCCCGGCGCTCAGCCACCGCGCAGTCGGCGATCTGCACCGGGAGAGGAGGCAGAGGAGAGGGCCGGGCCTCCCCGAACGCCGCCATGAGGGCGCCCAGCTCGCTGCGCAGCACGCCGAGCGACCAGCCGTCCGCGATGGCGTGGTGCAGCACCAGCACCAGCCGGTGCTCGGTGGGGGAGAGGCGCAGCAGGAGGGTGCGCAGGAGAGGCCCGGCGGCGAGGTCGAACGGCCGGCGCGCCTCGGCCCCGGTGAGGCGGGAGGCCTCGGCGGCGCGGCGGTCGTCCGGAAGGGCACCGAGATCGGCGAGAGAAAGGTTGGGCGGGGCGGCCGGCAGGATCACCTGGACGGCCTCGCCGCGGTGCACCGTGAAGACCGTGCGCAGGACTTCGTGACGGCGGACGATCTCGCCGAGCGCCGCGGCGAGCACGGCGGGGCGCAGGGGACCGGTGGCGAGGAGCAGGCCGGGGATGTGATAGGCCGGGCTTTCCGGGTCGAGCCGGTGGAGCACCCACAGGCGTTGCTGGGCGAAGGTGAGCGGGGCGAGGCGGGCGCCGGGGGGCGGCTCCGGGCCTTCCAGGGGCGCGGCGAGCACGCGGGCGCCGGCCGCCTCGAAGCGGGCGGCGAGCGCCTCCGGGGTGCGCGCCGCGAACAGCTCGCCGAGCGGCAGATCGACGCCGAACGCCTGGCGCGCCTCCAGCAACAGCCGGGCGCCGAGCAGCGAGTGGCCGCCCAAGTCGAAGAAGTCGTCGTGGAGGCCGACCCGCTCGCGCCCCAGCACCTCGGCCCACAGCGCGACCAGCCGCGCCTCCAGCGGCGTGCGCGGCGCGGCGAAGGGCTGCTCGCGCACCGCCGGCCGGTGGCGGGCCGCCGGGGCATGGAGGGCCTCCGGGGCCGCCGTGCCGCCGTCCAGCCGGCGGGCGAGCTGCGCCACGGTGGGGGCGGTGAAAAGGGCGCTGACCGGCAGCTCGACGCCGAAGTCCCGCTCGATGCGGGAGACGAGGCGGGTGGCGAGCAGCGAGTGCCCTCCCAGGGAGAAAAAGTTGTCGCCGGTCTGCACAGGTGTTTTGAGCAGCTCGGCGAAGAGGGAACAGAGCCGCTCCTCGGTGGGCGTCCGGGGAGAGCCGTTGCCCGGTTCGCGCTGCGTTTCGAGGCGCGCCAGCGCCCGGCGGTCCACCTTGCCGTGCGGTGACAGCGGCAGCTCCGCGAGCGGCACGAAAGCGGACGGCACCATGTGCTCCGGCAACGTCCGGCGCAGGCCTTCGCGCAACGCCGCCGGATCGGCCGCGGCGCCGTCCTCCGGCACCACGAACGCCACCAGCCGCCGGCCGAGGTCCGGGTCGTCCGGCGCCAGCACCGTCGCCGCCCGCACCCCGGGCAGCCGGCCCAGGGCGGCCTCGATCTCCCCCAGCTCGATGCGGAAACCGCGCACCTTCACCTGGTGGTCGGCACGGCCGAGGAAGTCGAGGCTGCCGTTCGGGAGCCAGCGGACGAGGTCGCCCGTGCGGTAGAGGCGTGAGCCCCCGGAATCGGACGGATCGACGAAGGGGTCGGGGATGAAGCGCTCGGCGGTCAGCGCGGGGCGCCCCAAGTAGCCTCGCGCGAGGCCGGCGCCTCCCAGGAACAGCTCGCCCGGCACGCCGGCCGGCACCGGCTCCAGGGCCGCGTCGAGCACGTAGGCGCGGGTGCCGTCGAGGGGCCGGCCGATGGTCACCGGCCTGCCCGCCTGGAGCCGGGTCCAGGTGGAATAGGTCGTGTCCTCGGAGGGGCCGTAGAGGTTGAAGAGCCGTTCGACGCCGGGAAGGGCGCAGACCGCGTCCGCCAGGGCCGGCGGGATCGGCTCGCCGGCCAGGTTGACCGTGCGAACCGATGGCGGCAGGCCTGCGCGCACCAGCTCGGTCATCGCCGAGGGGACGGTGTTGACCAGCGTCACCTCGGCCGCTGCGGCGAGCCGCGGCAGCTCCAGGGCGTTCTCGGCCAGGATCACCCGGCCGCCGGCCGACAGCGGCACGAACAGCTCGAACACCGAGAGGTCGAACCCCACCGAGGTCGCCGCCAGCACGCCGGACAGCTCCTCCGGTGCAAACACCCCCCGTGCCCAATCGACCATCGCCACCGCGCTCCGGTGGGTGATCGCCACCGCCTTGGGAACCCCCGTGGACCCCGAGGTGTAAATCAGGTACGCCAGGTTCCCCGGGAGAGCCGGGGAACCCGTCCGATTCCTTCCCCCCGCCCCCAACCCCACCTCCACCAAACCGCCGGGGGTCACCACCACCGCGGCGCCGGAGTCGCGCAGCAGCAGCTCCCGCCGCTCCTGCGGATAGGCCGGATCGAGCGGCACGTAGGCGCCGCCCGCCTGGAGCACGGCGAGGAGCGACACCACGAGGTCCGCGGTGCGCCCGAGGCTGACCCCCACGCGCACCTCCGGCCCGACGCCGAGGGTGCGCAGGTGGGCGGCGAGGGTGCGCGACCGGTGGCACAGCTCGCCATAGGTGAGCCGCTCGCCACCGGCGACGAGCGCTTCGGCCTGCGGGGTGCGCGCCGCCTGCTCCTCGAACGCCTGGTGCAGCAGGGCCTCGCGCGGCACCAGGGCCGGCCCGGCGCTCCAGGCGCCGAGAACCTCTGTGCGCTCACCCGGCGTCAGCCAGGGAAGGCGCGACAGCGGCAGCTCCGGCCTCTCCAGGGCTCCTTCGAGAAGAGTCGCGATGTGGCCGAGCATCCGCGCCGCGGTGGCGGGGTCGAAGAGGCCGGCGTCCACCTCCAGGGCGAGGCCGAGGCCGCCGCCCGGCAGATCCGCCGCGCGCAGGGTGCAGTCCACCTGTGTCCGCCGTTCGTCGAGGCGCAGCGATTCCAGCTCCGCTCCGGCGAGCTCCAGGCGTCCGCCGCTTTCGCCGAGCGCGAAGAGGGGCAGCCCGGCGGGATCACCCGGGCGCGCGCGCTGCAGCAGGGCCATCGCCTGGAAGAGAGATGGCCGTGCCGGATCGCGCTGCGGCCGCAGCCGCTCGGCGAGCAGCGGGAACGGAAAATCGCCGTGCGCCAGGCCGGCGGCCAGGGTGGCGCGCATCCGCCCGAGGAGCCCGGCGAAGCCCGGGTCCCCCGCGAGATCGGCCCGCACCACGACCGGGTTGACGAAATACCCCACGGTCTCGGCCCACCGCTCGGCGCTCCGTCCGGCCGCTGGAGCGCCGAGCGCGAAATCGGTCTGCCCCGACCGCCGGCCGAGCTGCGCCGCGAACGCCGCGAGGAGCACGGCGTAGAGCGTCGTACCGTGCGCCGCGGCGAAGGAGCGCGCCCGATCCGCCAGCTCCGCCGGCAGCTCCCGGGCTGCGGCGGACCCCTGCCAGGTCTGGACCGGCGGGCGCGGCCGATCGGTGGGCAGGTCGAGATCCGGCAGCCCGGCGAGCGCGCCGCGCCAGTGCTCCCACAGCTGCTCACCGCGGGAGCCGGCGAGCAGCGCCTCCTGCCAAGCCGCGAAGTCCGCCATTCCGCTCCCGGGCCGCGGCGCCAGGCCCCGCGCCACCACGGCCAGCGAGGTGAAATCCGCCACGATGTGATGCACCGCGAGCAGCAGGACGGGGACCTCCGCCCCGCGCGAGTAGATCCGCACGCGCAGCAGCGGCCCGTCTTCCAGAGAGAACGGCCGCCACGCCTCCGCCGCCAGCGCCGCCTGCACCCGCTCCTCGCTCCACCCGTCGGCCGCGACCTCGTCCCAGTCGATCGCCCCGTGCTCCCGCACCTCCCGCCGCGGCTGCCCTTCCGCCGCCGGGAACACCGTGCGCAGCGCGGCATGGCGCTCCACCGCAGCATCCAGGAACCGGCGCAGGCGCGCCGCCTCCAACCCTCGCGCCCGCGCCGCCACCGCGATGTTGTAAGCCCCGGACTGCGGAGCAAGCTGGTGCAGGAACCACAGAGCCCGCTCGCCCCATGAGAGGTGGGAGACCGCAAGGTCCGCGCCCGGCTCCCCCTCTCCCGGAAGGGTGTGAGCGCGGGTGGGAGAGGGGGTTGGGGGGTGAGGGTCCACCAGGATCGCCGCCAGCCGCGCCGTCCCCGCGCCCTCCAGCACCTCGGCGAGCGGCAGCTCGACCCCCAGCGCCGCCTCGACCGCCCCTTTCAGCTCCACCGCGGCGAGCGAGTCGAGGCCGTAGGCGGTGAGCGGCGCGGCGGGATCGATCGCCTCCGCCGCGATCCCCACGGCGGTGGCCGCCCGTGCGCGCAGAAAGCGCTCCACGGCCGCCGTCCGTTCCACCGCGTCCAGGTGGGCGAGGTCTTCCTGAAGCAGGACCGGCTGCAGGGTGTCCTCGGTCGCCTCACCGCCGCCCTCGGCGACCGTGCTGCGGCCGAGCACGGTCAGATTGTCGGCGCGGTACAGCTCGCGGCACAGGCGGCGCTGGATCTTGCCGCTCGACGTCTTGGGCACCGAGCCGGCGCGCACCAGGACGACCTCGTGCACCTGCACCTCGTGCTCCTCGGCGATCGCCCGGCGGATCGCGGCGGCGAGCTCCTCAAATCCGGAGCGCCGGTGCCGTTCGACCTCCTGCACCACCACCAGCCGCTCCTCGCCGCCGATCTCCACCGCGAAGGCGGCGCCGCAGCCGGGCCGCAGATCCGCATGGCTCTGCTCGGCGGTCAGCTCCAGGTCCTGCGGATAGTGATTGCGCCCGCGCAGGATGACCAGATCCTTGATGCGGCCGGTGACGTACAGCTCGCCGTCGAGGAAGGCGCCGAGATCGCCGGTGCGCAGGAACGGCCCCTCGCCGGTCGCGGCGAGCCGGGCGGCGAAGTCGTGCCGGGTGGCTTCGGGGTTGCGCCAATAGCCGCGCGCCACGCTCGGCCCGGCGATCCAGATCTCGCCGGTCTCCCCGGGCGCCCGCTCGCTCCCGGTCTCCGGATCGACGATCGCGATCCGCTGTTCCCCCCAGGCCCGGCCGCAGCTCACCAGGCGCCGCTCCTCGATCTCCGCCGTCCGCGGCGCGCGGCCCACCGTGCCGCCGCTCACCAGGAGCGTCGCCTCGGCGAGCCCATAGCAGGGGTAGAACGCCTCCGCCCGGAAGCCGCTCGGTGCGAACGCCGCCGTGAACCGGGCGAGCGTCTCGGCGCGCACCGGCTCGGCGCCGTTGAACGCCACCCGCCAGCTCGCCAGGTCGAGCGCCGCGCGGTCCTCCGCAGCGATCCGCCGCACGCACAGGTCGTAGGCGAAATTCGGCCCGCCGGAGGTCGTGGCGCGGTAGCGGCTGATCGCCGCGAGCCAGCGCAGCGGTTTCTGAAGGAAGGCGACCGGGGCCATCAACACGCAGCGGCCCCCGGCATGAAGTGGCTGGAGGACGTTCCCGATCAGTCCCATGTCGTGGTAGAGGGGCAGCCAGCCCACCACCACCGAGTCCTCGTCCTGCGCGAACGCGGCGCCGATCATCCCTTCGTTGTGCAGAAGGTTGGCATGGGTGACCATGACACCCTTGGGCGTCGCCGTCGAGCCCGAGGTGTACTGGAGGAACGCGATCGCCTCCGGGTCCGGCTCGGCGAGCTCGCGCTCCGTCGCCGGCAGCTCCTCGGTGGCGATCCAGCGCAGAGCCGCCAGCTCCGGCAGCGCCGATGCCGCCTGCTGCATCCCGGCCGCGATCGCCGCCGTGGTGAGCACCGCCCGCGGCTCGGCATCGCGCGCGATCGAGCGCAGGCGCGTCTGCGCCCGGTCGTTCGGCCGCGGCGGGTACGCCGGCACCGCGACCACGCCGGCGTGGAGACAGCCGAAGAACGCCGCGATGAACTCCAGGCCCGGGGGATAGAGCAGGAGGGCCCGGTCGCCGGGAGCGAGAGAGCCGGAGAGCGCCACGGCGATCGCCCGCGCCCGCCCCTCCAGCTCCCCCCAGGTGAAACGGGCACCCTCCTCCTCGCCGTCGGCCAAAAAGAGGAACGCCTCGCGATCCGGCCGCTCGTCGGCCCGGCGGCGGAGGAGGCCCGGCAACGTCATGATTCCCAGACTCGAAGAAAACATCTGCTGCCTTTCGTATCCATGGGATCGCCCGTGTCGCGCCTTCCGGCGGCCGGCGGTCGCAATCCCCTTTCTACCAGAGTGCAGCTCAGAGGTGGTACGGGACAGGGCCCCTCAAACGAACAGCGGCACCACCGCGAACCGGTCCACGTCCACCAGCCCGGCGTCGGTCAGCTTGAGCGACGGGATGACCTCCAGGGCGAGGAAGCTCATCGCCATGAACGGGTCGCGCAGCGTGGCGCCGAGGGCGTGGGCGGCGTCGAGGAGGGCCTGCATGCCGGCGCGGACGTCTTCGATGGGACGGTCGGACATCAGGCCCGCCAGCGGCAGTGGCAGGAGGGCGAGGACCGTCTCGCCGTCGGCGACCGCGAGCCCGCCGCCGGCCTCGGCCACCGCACGGGCCGCGGTGCGCATCGAGCGGTCGTCCGCTCCCAGGATCACCAGATTGTGGTGGTCATGCGCCACGGTGCCGGCCAGGGCGCCCCGCTGCAAGCCGATGCCGTGCACGAAGCCGAGCCCAGAGCGGCCATGGACGCCATGGCGTTCCACCACCGCCATCTTGAGCAGGTCCCGCGCCGGATCGGCCACCGCCTGGCCGTCGCGGACGGTCGCCTCCATCTCCAGGCTGCGGGTGATGAGCTGGTCCGGAATCGCGCCGATCACCCGCACGCGGCTCCCCGTGGCCGGAATCGCGAAGTCGAGCCGATCCATCTGGAGGTGGACCGTCGGAGGCAATCTCTGGTGGGAGGTGGCGCCCTCTCCCGCTGCGCGGGGGAGGGTCGGGGAGGGGGTGAGCTGCCCGTCGCGGGCGACCAGCACGCCGCCGCGGAACACCATCGCGGCCCGCGGCTCCGCGAGGTCGGCGAACACGAAGAGATCCGCCCGCCGGCCCGGCGCGACGGCGCCGCGGTCGCGCAGACCGTAGTGCTCCGCGGTGTTGAGCGTCCCCAGGCGGAAGGCGGTGACCGGATCGAGGCCGGCCGCGATGGCGACGCGGATCATGTGGTCGATCGAGCCCTCGCCGAGGAGATCGGCGGGCTGGCGGTCGTCGGTGCAGAAACAGAGGTGCCGTTCGGTCGTCGGAGAGACCAGGGGGAGGAGCGGGCGCAGGTTCTGCGCGTTGGTCGCCTCGCGGATGAAGATCGTGAGCCCGGCGCGCAGCTTCTCCCGCGCCTCCTCGACGGTCGTGCACTCATGGTCGTTGTGGATGCCGGCCACCACGTAGGCGGCGAGCGCCGGTCCCGAGAGGCCGGGGCAATGGCCGTCGATCGGCCGGCCGCGGAAGGCCTGGAGCTTGGCGAGGACGTCCGGATCGCCCTGGATCACCCCGGGGAAGTTCATCACCTCGGCGAGACCGAGCACCCGCGGATGGGTGAGCAGCGTAGCAAGATCCCCCGCTTCCAGGCGCGCGCCGGAGGTCTCCAGGTGGGTGGCGGGGACGCACGAGGAGGCGTTCACCAGGACGTCGACGAGGGCGCCCTCGGCGTCGTCGAGCATGAACCGGATGCCCGCGAGACCCAGGACGTTGCCGATCTCGTGCGGATCGGTGATCACCGTGGTCACGCCGCGCGCCACCACCGCGCGGGCGAACTCCGCCGGAGGGACCATCGAGCTCTCGATGTGGACGTGGGCGTCGAGCAGGCCGGGGGCGACGTAGAGCCCCGCGAGGTCGATCTCCTCCCGGGCGGCCGGCAGAGCGGCCGGCGCACCCGCATGGAGGCCGGTGACGATCCCTCCGGCGATCGAGAGATCCGCCGGGTGGATCTCTCCGGAGAGCACGTTGACGAGCCGCGCGTTGCGCAGCCGGAGATCCGCGGGCTCGTCGCCGCGGGCGATGGCGAGGATGCGGTTCAGGTCCATCTTTCAGCAGGTGCTTCCGGCATCGCGATCCACAACACGATGTAGACCAGGATACCCGGAAACGCCGCTGAAAGGACGGACACGAGCACATACAGAAGACGGACCATCGTCGGGCTCCATCCCAGCCAGGCGGCCAGGCCCCCACAGACTCCGGCGATCATCCTGTTGCTGCGCGAACGGTAGAGTGGCATCGATCTCACCTCCTCCTGTTACTACGAGGATGGGGCGCGGTGGTTTCGGGGGGGCGTCAGGCCTCTGCCTCCGGATCGACCCGTTCCAGGTCCTGCCCCGCGCCATGGCGGGCCGCTGCCACCGCGGCGGTGAAGACGCCGCAGACGGCGCCGAAGATGAGCAGGCCGACGAGGGTGATCCAGCCGGCGTTGTCCACCGGATGGGCGAGGGCGGCGAGCGGCGTGGCGAGGTCGAAGGACGTTTCCGGGTGGTCCTTGAGGCTCTTGAGCGCGGTGAGGAACGCGCTCGCCACGGCGCCGAAGGCAAACATCAACGCGCCGCCGGCCAGGCCGCGCACCGCGAGCCCGGCCGCGCCGAGGGGCTCGCGGATCTTCGGCGGCTCGATGCGGAACTCCACCTCGCGGGCGTTCCAGGGGACGAAGCGGGCGAGCAGCACCATCCCCGGGATGCCGAAGACGAGCGTCGCCCAGTAGAACGCCTCCCAGCCCACGGAATAGGCGGAGAAGCCGGCGATCGGGCCGGCGAGGATGCGCGGCAGCCCGAACAGGCTGGAGAACAGGGCGTACTGCGTGGCGGAGAAGCGCTTCTGGGTCATCCGCAACAGCAGCACCGAGAACGCGCCGCTTCCCAGCGCGCTGGTGATCGTCTCGAACCCGATCGCCCCCCACATGAGGGGCCGGTCGACGCCCCCGGCCTGGGCGAGCAGGACGTACCCGATGTTCGAGAAGATCTGCAGGAAGCCGAAGATCCACAGCGACCGGCCGAGCCCGAGCGGGACGGTGAGCAGCCCGCCGAGGAAGGTGCCGAGGATGTTCGCCACATAGCCGATCGCGGTGAGCACCACGCCGCGGTCGAACTCGTCGTACCCCATGTCGATGAGGAACGGCCGCTGCAGCGACTGCGCGAGCTGGTCCGCCAGCTTGTAGAAGAAGACGAAGGCGAGGATCTCCAGCGCCCGGTGCCGCGACAGGAAGCCGAGGAACGGATACCAGACCGCCTCCTTGAGCGTGGCGGGCGCGGCGGCGACCCCCGGCGGCTC
Source organism: Holophagales bacterium UBA5704 (assembly GCA_002420005.1). GTDB lineage: Bacteria > Acidobacteriota > Thermoanaerobaculia > Multivoradales > UBA5704 > UBA5704. Next base: position 28,991 of record DIHE01000182.1, read on the forward strand.
GGGGGCCTTCACGGTCACCAGGAGGAGCGGCAGATAGACGAGGGCGACGAGGACGAGGACCCAGGGCCAGCCGATCTGTCCCGCGAGATAGATGGAAAGGCCGCCCGCGATGTAGTACCCGGTGCGCCACAGCGCATTGCGCGAGCCCACCGCGACCGCCTGCTCCTCCGGCCGCAGCACGTCCACCGCATAGGCATCGATCGCGATGTCCTGGGTGGCCCCGGCGAGCGCGATGACGAGCGCGAACACCCCCACCACCCACGGTGCATCCGGATGCCCCGCCACCCCGGCGAGAGCCAGCGTGCCGATGAGCAGAGCCACCTGCGCCAGCGCCGTCCACCCACGCCGCCGCCCGAGCTTCGGAGGCACGAACCGGTCCATCAGAGGCGACCAGAGAAACTTGAACGTCCAGGGGATCTGCGCCAGGGTGAACAGGCCGACGATGCGGATGTCCACCCCTTCGGAGCGCATCCAGTCCGGAATCGCCAGCCACACCAGCCCGAGCGGCATGCCGGACGAGATCGACATGAGCGTCACCGACGCCGTGCGCCACGAGGTGAACGCCTGGCGAAGGCTCTGGAACGTACCGGGTCGCTGCGGCTTCGCGGCTTGGCTCAACGTCATCTCCTCTCACCGGTCGAGGCAGGGTGGAGGAGAGCTTACCGCGAATCGATCTCGAGCAGGCCGCGGCGCCCACCCGAAGCCCCGAGGCTGCCGAGCACGCCCCCTGGGAGCGCTGGCGTCTCGCCGGCATTCAAGAAAACGGGCCGAAGGCCCGGCCCGTTTTGGAAGGGGTGGGGGAGGTTGCGGAGCCTGAATGCGGCCCGGCTCTCCCGCCCTGTCATCCGCGTTCGAGCTGGCGGAGGGCGATATCTTTGTTGCCGCGCGCCTTGGCGACCGCCTCTTGGATAGTCGGTGCATCGGAGCCACCGAACCGGCTAAGCAGAACCTCGTATGCCGCCAGCGCCTCCTCGTGCCGTCCGAGTTCTCCGAGGATGACGCCCTTGTTGAGAAGGGCTCCGGCGACTTGCTCTTGGATAGGCTGTGCGGCGGAGTTTTCGAAACGCCCGAGCAGAACCTCGTACGCCGCCAGCGCGTCCTCGTGCCGTCCGAGCTCTCCGAGAATGATTCCTCTGCCGAGAAGCGCCGCGGCGACGTGCTCTTGGAGCGCCTGTGCGTCGGAGTTTTCGAAACGCCCGAGAAGCAGCTCGACCGCCGCCAGCGCGTCCTCGGGCCGGCTGAGTTTGGTGAGGGCTACACCCTTGTTGCGAAGCGCCACTGCGACGGCCTCTTGGATAGCTGGTGCGTCGGAGTTTTCGAAACGCCCGAGGAGCAGATCGACCGTCGCCAGCAGGGCCTCATGCCTGCCGAGCTTTCCGAGGGTAGTGACCTTGTTGCGAAGCGCCACTGCGACGGACTCTTGAATAGCTGGAGCGTCGGAGTTCTCGAAACGCCCGAGAAGCAGCTCGACCGCCGCCAGCGCGTCCTCCTGCCGGCCGAGCTTTCCGAGGGCGGCGCCTTTGCCGACCAACGCCCGGGCCACACGGTCTTGCAGTGGGGCGTCCTCGGCTTCTCGAAGGTCGGCGATGATGGTCTCGTAGGCCGGCAGCGCTTCCTCATGCCGGCCTAGGCTGCCAAGGCAATAGCCTCTGCCATGCATGGCCTTGGCTTTGCTTGTGCGCCAAGCCAGGTCGTTGGGTAGCCCAGCAAGTGCCACCTCAGCGAGAGCCAGGCGCAAGTCACAGGCAGCTAGACCCATCTCGGGTGCCAGAACGCCTTTGCCGAGATAGACCTGCTCCAGGGCATCTTCCATCTCTGACCTGCGGTTCGGCGCCAGCGCAGTAAGGTCGACCTTGTGGGCAGCAGCCAACGCTGTCTCATAGTCCGACCGCTGCACCGCGCCGATTGCTTCGTCAAGCAGCGCACCAGCGCGGCGGACCCGCTCCTCCTGGCGCTCTTCCTCTTCACGCTCTCGTTCAACTGCCCGCCGCACCCTCGCGAGAGCGCTGCTGATGAGGAAGGGATCGGCCGGTGCATCGTCATCGCCATCCGCTGGGTCGAGATGGCGCATCAGATGATTCTCCAAGAACCCCAAGGGATTCTGGCTGAGCTCCGGCGCCGGCAGGTCCAGGGCCACAATGAGCTTTTCGAAGACGTGCTTTGCGGCCAGAGCCTGCTCGACGGGCTCTGCACCAGCTCCCGGTGCCGGCGCCGCCAGGTCCGCCATCACAAAACGGACGTCTGCGTGGCCCTTGAGCCAACCAGGAAGAGCATCAAGGTCACTCCGGCGATGGCAGAACCAGTAGAGGTTGGAGCCGAGCCCATGCTGGAGCCGCTCTCGGAGGGAGGTCATGAGGACATCCGCCTCCCAGCCGGAATACCCGACGACCAGAGGAGACCGGTGGTGCAGGATGGCTTTGAGCAGCTCCGGGAGGCTCAGTGGCATCCAGGGCGTCGGCTCCGCCGCCTTTTTCAGCTCTTGCGGCAAGTTGCGCAGATCGTAGAACCAATGGGTCCCATGGACGTGGACCACCTGGATCTCGTCGCGGCGTGGGTCGAGCCGGCCAGCCATGCCCGGATGGTCACAGACGATGACCGGATACCCCAGGAAGCGGAGAGCCTGACTCAGCATCTCGTCGAAATTCGGCGTGAAGACCAGATTCGTGAGGCGGCTGGCTCCCAGCAGGTGGGCGAGGCGGAGGTTGGCCGCCGAAAGCCTGGCGGATCGCATCAGCCCGTGCAGGAAGGCTCGACGTTGCTCGGCGTTGGGGTACGCCGCCTGCATGCACGTGGCGTAGCGGTCGAACGAAGAGCCCTCGTCCGGTGGCATCCAATCCGGAGAGGTCTGTGCGATCTTCTGCCGGCAAAGCCGTTCGATGTCCTTGGCGAGCGGGACCTGCGGGTAGGAAATCCCCGCCCCCACGATGAGAAAGAAGGGGGAGTCCGCGGCCTTTGGCCCGGAGGCGTCCTTGGCCGGAAGGGCCCCTGTGATCTCAAGAACGGCACGGCTCAGGCCGATGACCCGCCCCGCCGGGGCAAGAGGCTGATTGCTCATTTGCGACGCAGCATACTACGGGGTGGGGTGGAAGAAGAGATGCTGCGGCGTGCCTGCCCTCTTCAGCCCCGTGCCGACGCCCCTGAAGGGGCGCGTTGGGCGAGGCGGGCACCGCAAGCCCGGGTTGAAACCCGGGCCTACGTGCCAGCGCCCACAAGGGGCGCATCCCCCGCGCTGGCCATCCCGCGACTATCGTGGCAGCACAGTGCGTATCAACCGGCGTCGAGTGCCCGGCCCTTGCGCTTCCTGGAGAATCCGGGCAACTTTCCGAATCCCTTGAGGACGTTCCCCGGTGACTTTCCAGGCGTCCCGCCTCATCTGTTCGAGGACTTGAACGCGCTCGTTTCCCGTCATCTGCGCCCAGAACTCGCGGTCGGCCTCTTCTTCTTCCTCGAACGAGCTGCACTTGCGGAGCCAGATGTCCTGCATGAGGACATCCTACCACCAGCTCCCTACAGCCCCTCCACCCGCGCCCGCAGGCGGGCGAGGCCTTCGGTGATCTCTTTGAGGCCGCTGCGGATCTCGGTCAGCTTGTCGCGCTCGGCGCGGACGAAGCGGGTGTAAGGGGTGATGGCTTCTTCGATGCGCCGCAGGCTCGCGTCGACCTCGCGGTCGAACTGGCTGGTGAGGCCGGTCATGAGCTGTTGGCGGAGCGCTTCGATCTTCTCGCGTAGCTCCTTCTTCGCATCGTGCCGGCGGTTGGGGATGATGAAGAAGCCGAGGACGGCGATGCTGCCGGCGGCCAGGATGCCGGTGAAGTCGGCGGCGGCGGTGACGGTGAGGTGGGTGAGGACGTAGCCGAGGCCGAGCGCTCCGATCTCGGCGAGCGCCGTGCCCGCCACCGCCATCTGCACCGACTCGGCGAGCCGGCTCGCTTCGGCCTCTTTGTCGTAGGTCTCGATCGAGCGCTGCGCGGAGCGGCCGACGCTGTCCAGCAGGTGCTCGCGGTGGAGGTCGAAGCTGCCGCCCACTTGGCCCACGATGCGGTCGGCGTGCTCGGTGCGGCGCTTCTGGAGGTGCTCCATGACCGCCTGCCAGGTGCGCAGGTCGGAGGTCACCAGCCAGTCGATCACCTCGGTGACCCGGCGCTCGATGCGCTGCGGCGTGTCGCCCACCACCTGGCGCTCGAAGTCCGCCTTCATCTTGGCCTTGTTCATCAGATCGAGGAAGCGCGCGAGGCGCATCGTCTCGTCGAAGAACCGCATGCCGCGGTCCACCACCTCGTGGAGGACGTTGTCCACGTCGGCCAGGCGGAAGCGGAACTCCCGCTTCATGTCCTCTTGATAGAGGGCGAGCTGGCGGTCGACGTCCTCCATGGTGGTGAAGTCTTCCTGGAGCAGCGCCAGGCGGCGCTCGGTGATCTCCAGATAGCGGCCGGCGAGATGGGCGCCGACGCCGAGGGGATTGAGCAGCTTGAGGCGCACCCGCTCTTTCTCGTCGAGCGTCTCGACGACGTAGCGCTCCAGTGCGGCGAAGCGGCTCTGCTCCAGGAGCGCGGCGTCGCCGCCTTGCTTGCCGCGCAGGGCGAGGCGGGCGGCGACCGGGAAGATCTCGGGGGTGAAGCCGAGGAGCGCGCGGGCGTTCTCCGCGATGAAGGTGCGCACGCGCTCGACGTCGGCCGGGTCCTCGAAGAGGTCGATCTTGTTGAGGACGATGACGACCTTCTTCCCCCAGTCGCGAATCCCCTGGAGGAAGGCGCGCTCGCTCTCGGTGAACGGGCGATCCGCCGAGGTGAGGAAGAGGACCATGTCCGACCGCGGCACGAACTCGCGGGTGATCGCCTCGTGGTCGCGGTGGATCGCGTTGGTGCCGGGCGTGTCGACGATGTTGATGTCCAGCAGCAGGTCGACCGGCGCGGTGATCCGGTCGAGGGCGGTGCCCAGGGGCTCGCGGGTCACGGTGGGGCCGTGCTGGATCAGATGGATGCGCGTGGTGGTGGGGGTGACCCCCTCTTCGAGGACCTTGTCGCCGAGGAGGGCGTTGATGAACGCGCTCTTGCCGGCGTTGAACTCGCCGGCCACCACGAGCAGGAACAGCTCTTCGAGCTGGCGGGCCGACCGTTCGATGGTCTCCTGGTCATCGGCCGACGCATCGAACCGCGCGAGCGCCGTCCGCAGCGCAGCCAACAGCCGCCGGTTCTCGGCCAGCAGCTCGTCTTGATCGCGATTCAGGATGCGTCGCAGCATGGTTTCAGGCTCTGGGGAAGGACGATAGCACGGGCGGGGGGCGGCTGCGGGATTCCACCCGGGCATTTATGCCCGGGCGGGGGAGCCGCATCCGCACGGGCTCGCGGTAGGATCGCCCCACTTTTCCTGGAGACCTTCCCATGCCGAGCCACTTGCACCGTGCCACCGCCGCCTTGTTTCTCGCCCTGAGCCTGCTGGCCGCGCCCCGAGGGGCGGCGGGGGCGGGGCGGCCGATCACCGAGACGGACCTGTTCCGCTTCGTGTGGATCGCCGATCCTCAGATCTCGCCGGACGGTCGGCAGATCGTCTTCGTCCGCGTCACCGTCGACAAGAAGCAGGAGGGGTATGACACGGCGCTGTGGATCGTCCCGGCGGATGGCGGTGCGCCGGCGCGGCCGTTCACGTTCGGGCGGCGCGATCTGTCCCCGCGCTGGTCGCCGGACGGGCGGCAGGTCGCCTTCGTCCGCGGCTCCGACCGGCCGGAGGAGGGGAGGCCGCAGATCCATCTGATCTCCGCCTCGGGTGGCGAGGCGTTTGCGGTCACCGACCTGCCCGGCGGCGCGTCGTCTCCCGCCTGGTCGCCCGACGGCAAGACGCTCGCGTTCCTGAGCACCACCAACGACCGCGATCTGGCGAAGAAGAACGCGCAGGGCGAGGCGGAGAGGGAGAGCGATGTGCGGGTGATCACGCGGGCGGTCTACCGCCAGAACGGCGCCGGCTACAACGACCCGACCCGTCCGAGCCACGTCTGGACCGTGGCGGTCCCCGCGCCGGGGGACGCTCCGGCGGCGCCGGTCCAGCTCACCCGTGGTGGCTTCAGCGAGGACGATCCGGCCTGGTCGCCCGACGGGGCGTTCCTCTACTTCTCGACGCTCCGGGTGGAAGAGCCGTATTACGAGATGCCGAACCGGGACGTCTGGGCGGTGCCGGCGGCGGGCGGTGACATGCGGGCGGTGGTGGACGTGAACGGCCTGATCAACGATTGGGCCATCGCGCCCGGCGGCGGGCGGATGGCCTTTGCGGGAGTCCTCAATCCTGCGAAGCGCCGGTCGTACGAGGAGGTCGATCTGTTGCTCACCGATCTCAAATACGGCGCGCCGGTGCGCAATCTGACCGAGAGAGTGGATGGAGACGTGGCGGACGACCTCTCGGCGGACCAGCATGCGCCGCGCGGAGAGCGTCCGCGGCCGGTCGTGTGGAGCGCCGACGGCCGGTCGCTGATCACGGTGGTGGCCGAGCGCGGCCGGACGAACCTGAAACGGTTCTCCGTGGCGACCGGGGCGGTCGAGCCGCTGACCACCGGAGATCACGAGATCTCCGCCTGGTCGGCGACGCCGGATGCCGCCCGCCTCGCCCTGGTGGTGTCGACCCCCACCCGGATCGGCGACCTGTACGCCTTCGACGTGGCCACGAAGCGGATGAAGCTCCTCTACGAGCCGAACCGGGAGCTGCTCGCCGAGATCGCGCTCACCCCGCCCGAGGAGATCGTTTACGAGAGCTTCGACGGGAGGCCGATCCATGCCTTCGTGCAGAAGCCGGCCGATTTCGATCCGGCGAAGAAGTACCCGTTGATCCTCAACATCCACGGTGGACCGCATGCGGCGTACGGCTTCGTGTTCTTCCATGAGTTTCAGTGGCTGGCGGCGCAGGGGTATGTGGTGCTCTATCCCAATCCGCGCGGCAGCTCCTCCTACGGCCAGGACTTCGGCAACGTCATCCAGCTCGACTTCCCGGGCGACGACGCCAAGGACCTCCTGGCCGGGGTCGATGAGATGGTGAAGCGTCCCTATATCGATGCACAGCGGCTCGGCGTCACCGGCGGCAGCGGTGGCGGCATCCTGACCAACTGGATCCTGGTCCAGGACCGGCGGTTCAAGGCCGCGGTATCGCAGCGCTCGATCGCCGACTGGGCGGGCTTCTGGTACACCGCCGACTTCAGCCTGTTCGACGGCAGCTGGTTCCGCGGAGCCCCCTGGGAAGACCCGGAGGACTTCGCCCGCCGTTCGCCGATCACTCATGTGGCCCGTGTGACGACGCCGCTGATGCTGATCGAAGGAGAGGCCGACCTGCGCACCCCGCCGGCCGCCGGGGGCGAGCAGATGTTCCGTGCCCTCAAGTACCTGAAGCGGCCGGTGGTGATGGTCCGCTTCCCCCGCGAATCCCACGAGCTGTCGCGCAGCGGCGAGCCCTGGCACCGCATCGAGCGCCTGCGCCACATCGCCGGTTGGTTCGACAAGTACCTGCTGGGGAAGAACGTGGACGCCTATGACGTGGAGGACGCGGCGGAGGGCGAGCGGCCGTGAGGGGGTGGGCGGGAGAGGGCTCTTGAAAAGCAACCTCCGTAAGTGACATCCTGCGGCGAAAGGTCAAGTACCCGGAGGTCTCGCGATGTCCAGGCTCCGCCATCTGTTTCTCCTTGCGCCCGTCGCGGTGGCTGCCGCCGTCTCGATGACGGCGCCCGCTGCTGCAACGACTTCTGACCCGACCTATACGGCGATCCGGTCGGCCCGGCCGGATGGGCGGCGTCTTCCGGTGCACAACCTGGTGCTGGAGCGCGATGCATTCCGGTTTCAGCTCGACTCCGGGGCGTTCCATTTCCTCTCTCCCGCCGAGGGACGGACCTTCGGCGCGGTGTTCATCGGCCAGGGCAGCTACCGCCTGACCCCCGCGACGCGCAGTGAGCGCAAGCACCTGGCGCTGGTTTCCGGGGGCGGGGACGACTTCGAGACCCTGTCGGATTCTTTCCAGGACATGGTGCTGTTCTTCGCGGACGACACGGTGGCCGAGCTGCAGCAGCATGCGGCGATCGAGTCCGGTTCGCCCGATCCGCAGGCCGCCCAGGTGCTGGCGAAGTGGCTGGAGCGGCAGAAGAAGGACTTCCAGCTCAACGTCCATCTGCGCGTGCTGCGCGACCTGGTCAACAATCCCAAGCTGACCAGCGGCGCCTTCCTGGCGTTGGTGAACGGCGCCAAGCATCCGCCTGCGCTCGCGGCGGTCGATCCGGACGGTGCGGAGGCTCTGGGCTTCGGAGGGCGCCTCGGCGGCGAGGACGTGCTCTTCTTCGTGGCCGAGCCGAACCGCGGCGGGTTCTGGTACCACTGCGACCGGCAGGGCGAGGTGAAGCGCGGCAAGGCCTTGCCGGAGCGGCGGCTCACCGACGCCCTGGACTACCGCATCGAGACGGAGATCGCGCGGGATACGGACCTCAAGGGCACCGCCACCCTCCGTTTCAAGACGCTGGTCCCGGGCGTGCGGTTCGTCCCCCTCCATCTCCTTTCCACGCTGCGCATCTCCGAGGCCTCCTTCGCCGTCGAGGCGGCCGGGGCCGAGCCGGCGTGGACGCCGCTTCCGTTCATCCAGGAGGCCGAGAAGGAGGACGCCAATGCCGCGGTGGTCTTCCCCGAGCCGCTGGCCAAAGGGGCGACCGTGCTTGTCCGGGTCTCCTATGCCGGAGACAAGGTGCTGGAGGACGGCGGGGACAAGAACTACTACGTCGGTGCCCGGGCGAGCTGGTACCCGAACCTGGGGATCTTCTCCGACATGGCGCAGTTCGAGATGGTCTACCGAGTCCCGGCCGGCAACGAAGTGATCTCGGTCGGCAAGAAGACAGGCGACCGCACCGAGGGGAACCAGGTGGTCACGACCTGGAAGACCGACGCCCCGGCCCAGGTCGCCGGCTTCAACTACGGCAAATTCAAGAAGCTGGAGCAGGTGGACGCGACGAGCGGGCTGACCGTGCAGGTGTTCACCAACCCGGGCACGCCGGACATCATCCGCGAGATCAACTCCTTCCTGTCCGGAGAGGGAGGCTTTCGAGGAGGGTATGACAACGAATCTCTCTTTGAGGCGGTGGAGGACGGTCCTTCGCTCGGGAAGGTGAACACCGCCCGGCTGGCGGATGCCACGATGGCGGATGGCTTGAACTCCGCCCGGCTGTTCGCCAGCTGGTTCGGCCCTGTCCCGCAACAGCACGTGGCGATCACGCAGCAGTCGGACGGTTTCTTCGGCCAGTCGTGGCCCACGTTGATCTTCATGCCCTACATCTCGTTCCTGGACGGGACGCAGCGGCAACGCCTGGGCCTGGAGTCGGCCGGCGACTTCGTCGACAACGTCGGGTACCACGAGTTCGCGCACCAATGGTGGGGGCATCTGGTGGGGGCGGCGACCTACCGCGACCAGTGGCTGGAGGAGGGCTTCTCCGAGTTCTCTGCGGCGCTGGCCCTCCAGCACACCCAGGGATGGCCCGCCTACGAGAAGTTCTGGCGCGATGCCCGCAAGAACATCCTCGACAAGTTCCCGGGCAATGACCGGCCCCACTGGCAGGCCGGCCCGATCACCCTCGGCTACCGCCTCTATACCCAGCGCACGCCTTCGGCCGGCCAGGCTCTCATCTATTCGAAAGGGGGCTATGTCCTCCACATGCTCCGCCTGCTGCTGCGCGAGCCGGCGGCTCCCGAGCCGGATGCACGGTTCATCGCGATGATGAAGGACTACACCACCACCTACGGCGGCAAGCTCGCCACCACCGCCGACTTCCAGAAGGTGGTGGAGCGCCACATGGTGCCGGCCTTGAATGCGACCGGCGACGGCAAGATGGACTGGTTCTTCCAGGAATGGGTCCATGGCACCGATCTGCCCCGGTATGTCGCGGACCTCAAGGTGGAGAAGGGGGACGGTGCCGACCAGTACCGGGTGGTCGGGCAGGTGAAGCAGGAGGGGGTCGGCCCGGACTTCCGCGCGGTGGTGCCGCTGCAGGTGGAGCTCGGCAAGAACGAGATCGCCACGATCGGCCTGGTGCCGCTGGTGGGAGAGACCTCGCTGGCGATCGACGTGAAGGTCAAGCTCCCCAAGAAACCGAAGAAGGCGCTGGTCAATGCACACGGTGAGGTGCTGGCGCGGGACTGAATCCGTCGGGAGGGCGCCCGCGAGCCGTCCCGTTTGACGGGCTTCGGGGCACTCCTGAAGAAGTCAGGGAGCCCATGCTGTCCGGAATGCGCAAAGTCTTGACCCGAATCTGGAAGCGCCTCCTGGCGGAGGAGGCGGAGGGCGGAGCTGCTCCGCCGGCCAGTGCTTTGGTGGCTGGTGCCGACGGGCGGGCGGCGGATCGCATCTCCCTGCTCGTCGAGGCCGGCCGGGTGCTCTCCGAGTCCCTGGACTACGAGAAGACCTTCCAGAACCTCGCCCGGTTGGTGCTGCTCCGCTTCGCCGACTACTGTCTGATCTTCGAGTTGCTCGACCCTCCCGCCATGCGGCAGGTCGCCTCCGGGCACGCCGATCCGCGCAAGGAGCACCTGCCGCGGCGCCTCGGCGAGCTGTACGGTGTCTTCCCGGAGAACCCCAGATTGTCGCTCTGGCGGGTGGCGCGCTCCGGCCGCAGCGAGCTGGTGCCGCACACCACGATGGAAATGGCCCAGTCGGTCACCAAGGAACCGGAGGTGCTGGCCATCTACCGCCGCCTCCAGGCCGGCTCGTTCCTCGTGGTCCCGCTGATGGCGCGCGGCCAGACCCTCGGCGTCATGCTTCTCGCGACCGCCGAGTCCGAGCACGTGTTCGGCGCCGAGGACCTCGCTCTCGCCGAGGAGATCGCCTTCCGTGCCGGCCAGGCGATCGACAACGCCCGCCTCTACCGGCAGGCACAGGCCGCGGCGCGTGCCAAGGACGACTTCCTCGCGGCCCTGAGCCATGAGCTGCGCACCCCGCTGACCCCGGTGCTGCTCACCGTGGGGGAGATCCTGCAATCCCCCAAGCTCCACGAGAGCCTGCGCGACGGGCTCGAGAGGATCGAGCGCAGCGTGCAGCTCGAAGCCCGCCTGATCGACGACCTGCTCGACCTGACCCGTATTTCGCGCGGCCAGGTCAAGGCTCATTTCGAGGTGCGGGACCTCCACCGCCTGCTCAAAGACGTGGAGCACCTGTGCCGCGAGCGTGCCTTGGAGAAGGACGTGCGGATCGAGCTGCGGTTGGAGGCGGGAGAGCACCACGTCTGGGGAGACATGGCCCGGCTGGAGCAGGCGCTGTGGAAGCTGCTCGACAATGCCGTCAAGTTTTCACCGGACGGCGGGACGGTGGAGGTCCGCACCTCGGATCTGGAGCGCGGGCGGGTCCGCATCGACGTCACGGATCACGGGATCGGCATTCCCCCCGAGGTCCTCCCCCGTCTGTTTCAGCCGTTCGAGCGCGGCGCGCTCTCCACCCACTTCAGCGGCCTGGGTCTGGGTCTCGCCATCGCGAAGGCATTGATCGACCTGCACGGTGGCTCGCTGAGCGCGACGAGCGCCGGGCCCGGCACGGGAGCGACGTTCACCGCCGTCCTCGGCACCGTGCCCCTGCCCGTGCGCCAGCAGGCGAAATCCCCGGCCCGCCCCGCGTCGGCGCCACGCCCGCTGCGCCTCCTCGTCGTCGAGGACCATGCCGCCACCTTGGAGGTCCTCACCACCCTCCTCCAGATCGCCCGCCACCAGGTCAAGACGGCGACGGACCTCGCCACCGCGCGCCGCCTGGCGGAGAGCCATGTCTTTGATCTGGTCCTCTCCGACCTCGGCCTGCCGGACGGCAGCGGGCTCGACCTGATGATCGAGCTGCGCGACCGCTATGGCCTGGAAGGGATCGCGGTGACCGGCTACGGCATGGAGGACGACCTGCGCCGCACCCGGGAGGCCGGCTTCCGCGAGCATCTGGTCAAGCCGGTCACCCTGGAGCAGGTGACCTCCGCCATCGCGCGGGTCAGCGAAGCGCTGGCCGGGAAGCCCGCGTAGGCACGGCCGTCAAGGCCGCAGCTCGACCACGAGCCGGATCTTTCCGGGGATCGCCACACCGTTGCGGCGGGCTGGCGCGAAGCGTGCGCTGCGGACAGCCTGGAGGGCGGCTTCTCTGAAGAGCGCGTAGGCGGCTCCCGGCGAGCTGGTGGAGGTGAGGAACGGGACGTTGGCGGAGTCGACGGCTCCGGTTTCGTCGACGTAGACGTCGATGGTGGCGCGGACGACCCCTCCGGCTCCGCGGGCTTCCCGGGGGTACACGGGCCGCAAAGGCTCAAGCAGGCGAGGGGGGGCGGAGGCGGGCTCGGAGGCGGGTGCGTCCGCGGGATCCGAGGTCTGAAAATCGCCCGTGGACGTTCCGGTGGCCGCGGTGTCCTCCGGTTCCCCGGTTCCGGTGTAGGGCTGCTGCTCCGGTTCGGAGGGAGGTCCGCCCGGCGAGCCGGTCGCTGTTTCGGTTCGCACCGGTGGTTCGGCCGGACGAGGGGTGGGCTTTCCAGGGGAGGTGAGCCGCCACAGGCCAAAGGTGGCGGCGATCGCGAGAACCGCCAGCCCCACCGCGAGAGCCTTGCGGCTCCGCTGTGGCCGGGAGACCGGCGGAGGCGGTGGCGGGACGGCGGTGTGCACCTCGACCGGGCGGGGAGAGGGCGGCGGTGGGGCGACGAAGGTGGTATAGCCGCTGCGCGGAGAGGCGACCGGCGTCGGAGGGGTGGCGGTGGCGGCGGTTCGCGGCTCCGAGGCACCCGGGGCCGGGGACCGGCCGTCTTTCCAGGTCGAGGGGCCGGAGAGCGACGTCTGCGCTCCGGTCGGCGGGCGGGGCACCAGGGCCTCCAGGTCCGCTTCGGTCCAGGCGGGGAGTGCGGCAGCCGCAGCGGCCAGTCGGCGGGCGAGCTCCTCGGCGTTTGCGACCCGCTCGGCGGGGTTCTTGACCAGGGCGGAGAGCACGGCCTCGCGCAAGGCGGCGGGCACCCGCCCTTGCGGGTCGGTCTCGGCGAACGGCCGCGGGGGCAGCCGCAGGTGCGCCGTCATCAGCTCGTGCGGCGTCTTGCCCTCGAACGGGCGCTCCCCGGTCAGCAGCTCATAGAGGACGACGCCGAAGGAGTAGAGGTCGGCGCGGGCGTCCACCTCCTGGCCGGCGATGGCCTCGGGCGGAGCGTAGCGCGGTTTGCCGAGGAAGATGCCGGAGCGGGTCAGGCCGTGGTCGGAGTGGCGGGAGCTCTTGGCGATCCCGAGGTCGATGAGCTTCACCTGGGGTCCACCGTCCGGCCCGCGGGTGAGCATGAGGTTGTCGGTGGAGATGTCGCGGTGCACGAAGCCGCGCCGGTGCAGGTAGCCGAGGGCCGCCAGGCTCTGCTTGCCGATCTCCACGGTGAGCGCCAGGGAGGGGGGGCCGAAGCGGCGCAGCAGGTCGCGCAGGGTGAGGCCGTCGATGTATTCGAGGACCAGGAACTGGTCGCCCGCCGGATCGATCATGAAGTCGAAGAGCTGCGCGACGTTGGGGTGGCGCAGCTTGCTCGCGGCGCGCGCCTCGCGCAGGAAGCGCACCTTCACCCCGGGGTCCTCGTCCAGATCGGGGTGGATCACCTTGACGACGCGCACCTCGTCGAGCAGGAGGTGGCGCACCTTGTAGACGGCGCCCATCCCCCCCTCGCGGATCTTGGCGAGGATCTCGTACCTGCCGTCGATCTGGCCCTGCAGGTCACTCACGGCGGGGGGGGGGGGGGGAGGCCGCCCCCCCCCCCCCCC
>DIHE01000182.1:43045-69388 GCA_002420005.1 Holophagales bacterium UBA5704
TGTCCACCACCTCCAGGCGCATGCGCAGAGGCTTGAAGAGGCGGGGGAACCGTTCGCCGGGGATCTGCACGTGGTGCAGGCCGCCGCTGTAGGCGAGCAGCATGCGGCCGTCGCCGATCGTCTCCAGGATGTCCGCGATGCCGCCCCGCACGGTCATCGGCTTGCCGTCGGAATCGAGCCCGTTGGCCCGCTTCATCCGCCCCTCGGGGAGGATCATCACCATGGCGTCGGGATCGATCTCCCGCAGCACCTGGCTCCATGTCTCGTCGCGCTCGCGGGTGATCGAGATCACCCGGTTGGCGACCAGCTTGTAGAACCGGCCCACCACGGCGCGGTCGCCGGTCTTCTTGGCGATCGGCACCACGCCATGGCGGGCGAGCCGCCAGAGGAAGCGGTTGGGGCAGCCTCCGGCGAACAGCGCCTCGAACAGGCTGGTGTGGTTGAGAATGGCCACCAGCCGGTGGCCGCCCCAGGGATCGGGCGGCGGGTCGCCGATGAACTGCATGTCCAGCCGATAGAAGATCCGGGTCAGGATCTTCACCAGGAGCACCATCAGGAAGACAAAGTATGAGCGCACAATCTCCTCGTCTCGCGGTCGACTGCGAATGCGGGGAATTTCATCACGGAAACCGTCCTCCCCGATAGTGATAGTCTCTCCCTATGACTGCGACGGCCAGGAACCGACCCGCCGTTTCGGCGATCATCACAACTTTCAACGAAGAGCAGAACATCGCCGAATGCATCGAGTCGCTCCTCTGGTGCGACGAGATCCTGGTGGTGGACTCGTTCTCGACCGACCGGACGCCCGAGATCGCGCAGAGGTACGAGAAGGTCCGTTTCTTCCAGCGGACCTACTTCGGCTCGGCCTCGCAGAAGAACTGGGCGATGGACCAGGTCCCCAACGACTGGATCCTCATCTTCGACGCCGACGAGCGTTGCACGCCGGCCCTCCAGCAGGAGATCGAGACGCTGCTGGCGGCCGGGGCGAAGCACGAGGCGTACACGATCCGCCGCCGGGTGTGGTTCCTCGGCAAGGTGATCCGCTTCTCCGGCTGGCAGCACGACCAGGTGGTCCGCCTGGTGCGCCGCGGCTCGGCCCGCTACCCCAACCGCCGGGTGCACGCCGACATGATCACCCGCGGCCCCGCCCCGCTCCTGCGCAGTCCAATGGAGCATTTCATGACCGATTCGTTCGACGACTATGCGCGGCGGATCGAGAAGTACAGCTTCTGGGGCGCGGCGCAGAACTGGCGGGAAGGCAGGAAGTCCGGCCCGATGGAGGTCTTCGGCCGTTCGATCTGGCGCTTCCTGCGCACCTACGTCTTCCAGCTCGGCGTCTTCGACGGCATGCACGGCCTGGTGTTCTGCATGCTCCAGGCGTACGGGACCTATCTCAAGTGGTCCCTCCTCTGGGGCTGGCACGTCAACGCCGCCCGCGGCCGCAACCCCACCCTTCCCATCTTCGACGACCGCGAGGAGACCTGGCGCGGCCTGGAGGACGGGGACGGCGGCGGCTCCGCCCAGCCGCCGCAGGCGGAAGGGGCGGGGTGAGCCACCCCGCCGCCGACCTCCTCGCCCACCTCCGGCGGCACCAGGACGGCATGGCCGGCCTGCTCGCCGATCTGGCACGGCTGGAGTCGCCGTCGCACGTCCCCACCGCGCAGGGTCCGGTGCTCGACCGGCTGGCGGACGAGCTGGCGGCGGCCGGTCTCGCGGTGCGCCGCCTGGCGGGACGGACGAGCGGTGGCCAGCTTCTCGCCCGGCTCCCCCGGGGGGAGCGCCGCGGACGCCCCTCCCAGCTCCTTCTCGGGCATTGCGATACCGTCTGGCCCCTCGGGACTCTCGCGGAGATGCCGGTCGCGGTGCGCGACGGGCGGCTGTACGGGCCGGGGGTCTATGACATGAAAGGCGGCCTGGTGCAGGGTGTCTTCGCCCTGCGCGCGCTCCGCGAGCTGGGACTGGAACCGGCCTGTGCACCGGTCTTCCTGATCAATTCGGACGAAGAGATCGGCAGCGGCGACTCGATGTCCCGCATCCTGCGGCTCGCCCGGCGGATGCGGCGGGTGTTCGTGCTCGAGCCGTCGCTCGGACCGGCCGGCGGCCTCAAGACGCGCCGCAAGGGATCGCTCCGCTTCAACCTGAAAGTGACCGGCCGGGCGGCCCACTCCGGGCTCGATCCCGAGAAAGGGGCGAGCGCCGTCCTGGAGATGGCCCGTCTCATCCTGCGGCTCTACGCCCTGGCGGACCCGCAGCGCGGGGTGAGCATCAACGTCGGCGTCGTCTCCGGCGGCCTGCGCCGCAACGTGGTCGCTCCCGAGGCGCAGGCGGAGCTCGACGTCCGCGTGCTACAACGGGAGGACGCCGACCGGATCGATCGCATCGTGCGGGAGCTGGTCGCCGAGACGCCGGGGACCTCGCTCGCGGTCGAAGGCGGGATGGACCGGCCGCCGCTCGAGAAGACGCCGGGCAATCGGGCGCTCTGGGAGGCGGCGCAACGCGCGGCCGGGGCGCTCGGGTTTCCTCTGGGGGAAGGCACGGCCGGCGGCGCCTCGGACGGCAGCTTCACCAGCCGGATCGTCCCGACCCTCGACGGCCTGGGCGTGGTCGGGGACGGCGCCCATGCCGTCCACGAGCACGTCGAGATCGCCCGCATGCCCGAACGGGCGGCGCTCTTGGCGCTGCTTCTCCTGGAGCCCGCCGGCTGAATGCGGACCCTGGTGCTGGTGTTGGCGCTCCTGGTGCCGGGCAGCCTTCAGGGTGCCGCGGCGGCGCTCACCAAGGCGGAGATCCGCCAGGCGGAGCAGCGGCTCCAGGAGCTGGGGTATTGGACCGGCCCGGTGGACGGCGTCTGGGACGGCGCGTCCCGCCATGCCCTGGTCGCCTTCCAGAAGGTCCAGGGTGCGCGGCCCACCGGACGGCTCACCCGGGCTGAGCACAACGCCTTGTCGGTCGCCGTGCCGCCGGTGCCGAAGGACCCGTCCCTCGGAATGCACGTCGAGGTGGACATCGCCCGGCAGGTCCTCTTCCTGGTCGATGCGGACGGCAAGGTGGGCAACATCGTGCCCATCTCCTCCGGCAACGGCAAGCGGTTCAAGGAGCGGGGCTATCCGGAGACCGAGGCGATCACCCCGTGCGCCCGGCTGGAGGTCTACAAGAAGGTCTCCGGCTGGCGCAAGAGCCCGCTCGGCGAGATGTTCAATCCGCTCTACGTGGTGGGCGGCATCGCCATCCACGGCAGTGCGGACGTGCCGCCGTACCCGGCGAGCCATGGGTGCATCCGCATCCCCCTGTACGCGGCGGCGGTGCTGCCGCAGATGGTGCCGGTGGGGACTCCGGTGCTGGTGCATGGGTGCGCGGAGTCGCCGGGTTGAGAAGGAAAGAAGAAGGACGGCAAGGACTTCAGGGACGGCAAGGACTATAATCAGCGGGAGGAGAACGCCATGTGCTGCCGTCGGTTCTTGCCTCTGCTCCTTGTGCTTGTGCCGCTCCTCGGGGAGCCGGCGCGGGGCGAGGTGATCCTGGCGCGGGTGCATTCGGTCATCCATCCCATCTCGGCCGAGCTGATGCTGGACACCTTGCGCGAGGCGGACGCCTCCGGCGCCGCGGCGGTGGTGTTCGAGCTGAGCACCCCCGGCGGCCTGATGTCCTCCACCCGTGAGATCACCACGGCGATTCTCGCCGCGCGGACACCGGTGGTCGTGTGGGTCGCTCCGGACGGCGCACAGAACGCCTCGGCCGGGTTTTACGTCCTCCTCGCCGCCGACGTCGCGGCGATGGCGCCCAATGCCAACACCGGCGCCGCCCACCCGGTGGGAGGCCAGGGCGAGGACCTCCAGGGCACGCTCGGGGAGAAGGTGGAGCAGGACGCCGCCGCCAACATCCGCGCGCTCGCCGGCCGCACCGGCCGCAACGTCCAGCTCGCCGAGCAGGCGGTGGTCGAGAGCCGGTCCTTCACCGCCCGCGAGGCGCTGGACGGCAAGCTCATCGAGATCATCGCCGCCACCCTGCCGGAGCTGCTCCAGGCGCTCGACGGCCGCAAGGTCCGCAAGGGAGACCGGGAGATCACGCTGCAGACCGCCGGAGCCACGGTGCGCGAGGTGGAGCTGGCGCCGCTGCGCAAGCTGCTCGCCTGGCTCGCCCACCCGAACATCGCCTACATCCTGCTGATGCTCGGCAGCCTCGGGCTCTACATCGAGCTGACCCATCCCGGAGCGATCTTTCCGGGCGTCGTCGGCGGCATCTGTCTGATCCTGGCGTTCTTCGCGCTGTCCGTCCTGCCGGTCAACGTGGCGGGCCTCGCCCTGCTCGGCCTGGCCCTGGTGTTCTTCATCGCCGAGATCAAGGTGGTCTCGCATGGCCTGCTGGCCGCCGGGGGCGTCCTCTCCCTCGTCCTCGGTTCGCTGATGCTGTTCAAGACGGCCGACGCGGTGTTGCAGGTGAGCCTGGAGATCATCGTCAGCCTGGTGGTGTTCACCGTGGCGGTGGTCGGCTTCCTGCTGTTCATGGTCCTCAAGGCGCGGCAGGCGCCGGTGTCCACCGGCCGCGAGGGGCTGCTCACCGAGCGCGGCACGGCGCGCACGCCGCTCGCGCCGCGGGGCAAGGTGTTCGTCCACGGCGAGCTTTGGGACGCCGAGTCTCCCGAGCCGGTGGCGGTGGGAGAGAGCGTCGAGATCGTCGCGATCCACAATCTGACCCTCGAGGTGCGGCCCCTGCGCGCCCGGGCGTCCGTCTAGGAAGGGGCTCGGTATGGGAGGCGGTTTCCTCGGCTTCGGACTCCTCGTCATCCTCACGGTCTTCGTGCTGTCGCAGTGGATCAACATCCTGCGCGAGTACGAGCGGGCGGTCACCTTCTGGCTCGGCCGCCTCTCGGCGCACCCCAAGGGGCCGGGGCTCGTTTTCATCTTCTGGCCGTTCGAGAAGATGGTGAAGGTGTCGCTGCGCACCATGGTGCTCGACGTGCCGCCGCAGGACATCATCACGCGCGACAACGTGTCGGTCAAAGTCAACGCCGTCCTTTACTTCCGGGTGGTCGACCCGAACCGCGCGGTGGTCGAGGTGGAGAACTTCCTGTACGCCACCGGGCAGCTCTCGCAGACCACGCTGCGCGCCGTCCTCGGCCAGGCGGACCTGGACGAGCTGCTCTCCGAGCGCGACAAGCTCAACGCCAAGCTCCAGGAGATCATCGACCTGCACACCGACCCCTGGGGCATCAAGGTGTCGATGGTCGAGCTCAAGCACGTCGACCTGCCGCAGGAGATGCAGCGGGCGATGGCGCGCCAGGCGGAGGCGGAGCGCGAAAAGCGCGCTAAGATCATCCATGCCGAAGGCGAGCTGCAGGCTTCGGCCAAGCTGAGCGAGGCGGGAGCCGTCATCGCCCGCGAGCCGGTGACCTTGCAGCTCCGGTATTTGCAGACGTTGACCGAGATCGCCGTCGAAAAGAACTCCACGATCCTCTTCCCGGTGCCCATCGACCTGCTGCGGGTGTTCACCGACAAGGCCCGGGCTGGGGACAAGACAGATCCGACCTAGGGAGCCGACCGCCCCGTGAGTGAATCGCACGAGCCGAGCTACTACGAGATCGCCCTGACCAACCGTCAGGTGGTCGTCGCGTTCGTCATCCTTCTCGTCTGCCTGATCGCGTCGTTCTTCTCCGGCGTCTGGGTGGGGCGCGAAAGCGGCTTCCGCACCGCCGAGCAGATGGCGCGCAACGCGCCGCCGCAGGAGGAGGAGAAGAAGGAAGGGCAGAATCTCGAGGAGCTGGAGTTCTTCGATTCGAGCCGGCGAGAGCAGGGCGCACCGCCGACCTCCGCGCCGCCGGCTGAGCCTCCTCCGGGGGCCGAGGAGGGCGAGACGGCGGCGGTGCCCCCGGACCAGGCCGCCGAAGAGCCGCCGGCCGTGGAGCCGCCACCCCCGGCGCGCGAAGAGGAGCGGGCGGAGGTGGCGCCCGAGCCCGCGGCCGAAAAGCCCCGGAAAGGGAAGAAGGACCGCAAGGAGCCGGCCGCCTCCGAGGAGCCGCCCCGCGTCGCCGGCCAGGTGGTCATCCAGGTCTTCTCCTCGCCGGAGAAAGACCAGGCGGATCGCATCCGCACCCAGCTCGTGCGCGGTGGCCAGCGCGCCTATCTTTCGCCGGTGGAGGTCTCCGGCCGCACCATGTACCGCGTCCGCATCGGGCCGTTCACCTCGCGCGCGGAAGCCCAGAAGGTGGCCGAGAAGGTCCGCAAGGGCTACAAGCTGGACACCTGGGTCACCGAGTGAGCCCTCACCCCCCGGCCCCCTCTCCCACCCGCACTCACACCCGCCCGGGAGAGGGGGAGACTGCATGAGAAAGATCTGGCTCCCCCTGCTGGCCCTGGGCGGCGGAGCCCTCTGGGGGCTCTGCTTCAGCCGTTCGCCCCTCTCGGTGGCTTCGTGGGCCGTCCTGGCGCCGCTGTTCTTGCTGCTGTCGGCGCGGCGCGCCGGTCTCCTCGCTTTTCTCCATGGGTGGGCGGCGTGGAGCGTCGGTCTCGCCTGGGTGGCGCCGACGCTGATCACCCACGGCAATCTCTCGCCGGTGGTGGCCTGGCCGCTCCTGGGTCTTCTCGCCGCCTATCTCGGTGCGTTCCACGGTGTGTTCGGGTGGCTCGGCGCTCCGCTCTGGCGGCGGTTTTTCCTCCTTCGTTTCGTCGCCCTGCCGGCTCTCTGGGTCTCCCTGGAGTGGCTGCGCGGCTGGCTGATCAGCGGCTTCCCCTGGAACCTGGCGGGCTATGCCTGGGTCGACGTGCCGGGTGCGTTGCCGTTGGCGTCGTGGATCGGCGCGTACGGCATCTCGTTCCTGGTGATCCTGGCCAGCCTGGGGGTGGCCGCCTCGGTCCAGGCACGGCGCTGGGAGCCGGTGCTCGCCTGCTGGCTGCTGCCGCTGCTCCTGCTGCCGATGGCGGCCCGCTGGAGCCACCGCCGCACCTATGCGGAGCTGGAGCAGGCGCTGGGTCCGGGAGGGTTCGGCGTCGCCGTGCGGGTGATCCAGCCCGACATCCCGATTCTCGGCGGGTGGGATCCGGCGGTGATCCAAGCCAACTACCGCAAGATGATGCGGCTGTCGGAGCAGAGCTGCGAGCCGGGCGCCCTCGTGGTCTGGCCGGAGAGCGCGGCGTGGCCGTTCTCCTACATGGAGGACCCGACGTTCGCGCGCGATCTCCACACCCAGGTGGAGACCGGCGGCTGCACCCTTCTGTTCAATGGTTCGCATCCGGTGGAGGGCGCGTCCTACAACTCCGCCTATCTGCTCAGCCCCGGCGGCGGCGTGCAGCGCTACGACAAGCGACACCTGGTCCCCTTCGGGGAATACGTTCCCTACCAGGGCCTTTTCTCCTGGATGGACAAGTTGGCGCGCAACGCCGGAGACTTCCGGCCGGCGGACGGTTTGACCCTCCTGTCCTGGGACGACGAGACGATCGGCATGGCCATCTGCTTCGAGGTGGTCTTCCCGGGTGAGGTGGCCGCGCTGACCCGCGCCGGATCGACTCTTCTGGTCACCATCTCGAACGACGCCTGGTATGGCGACACGGCGGCCCCCTGGCAGCACTACCGCGCCGCCCGCTTCCGTGCCGCCGAGAACCGCCGCCCGCTCCTGCGCGCCGCCCTCACCGGCGTCTCCGGAATCATCGGGCCGGACGGCGCGGTCTGGGAAGAATTCGGCGTCCACCAGGAAGGCGTCCTGCGCGCCCGCGTCCGCGGCTTGCGCGGGCTCACCCCCTATGCCCGCGCGCCCTGGCTGGTGCCTCTGCTGTGCACGCTGTTGGCGGTGGTGGCGGTGGCCGGCTACCCGGTCAGCCGACGGTAGAGCTCCACGTACTCCGCCGTCTGTACCTCCCAGGAGTAGTCCTCTGCCATCCCGTTCTGCTGGAGCTGGCGCCAGCCGGCGGGATCGGCGTAGGCGTCGAGGGCCTGATCGAGCGCCCAGACGAGGCCTTCGGTCGTGAAGTGCTCGAAGACGAAGCCGGTGCCGGTGCGGGTCTCCGGATTCCAGGGATGCACGGTGTCGGCGAGCCCGCCGGTGCGGCGGACGATCGGGGGCGTGCCGTAGCGCAGGCTGTAGAGCTGGTTGAGGCCGCAGGGCTCGTAGCGCGAGGGCATCAGGAAGAGATCGGCTCCCGCCTCGATCCAGTGGGAGAGCTGGTTGTTGTAACCGCGGTAGAACCAGGCCCGTCCGGCGAAGCGCCACTGGAGCCACTGGAAGAAGTCCTCGTAGCGGCTCTCGCCGCTGCCCAGTACGATCAGGCGGACGTCGCGCCGGGCGAAGAGCGCCGGCAGGGCCTCGAAGCAGAGGTCGAAGCCTTTCTGGCCGACCAGGCGGGAGACGATCCCCACCACGGGTGCGTCGGTGTCCTCCAGGCCGGCCCCCTGGAGCAGGGCGCGCTTCATCTCCCGCTTGCCGGTCAAGTCCCGGGCGCTGTAGGGGTGGGGAATGTGCGGATCGGCCACCGGGTCCCAGGTGCCGTAGTCGACGCCGTTGATGATGCCCTGGACGCGGGGCGAGCGGGCGCGCAGCAGCCAGTCGAGTCCGAAGCCCTGTTCGGCAGACTGGATCTCGGCGGCGTAGGTGCGGCTCACCGCGGTGATCATGTCGGCGTGCAACATGCCGGTCTTCAGAAAGTTGACCAGGCCGGCCTGCAGGTCCGAGCCGTCGAGCCAGAAGGCGTGGCCGGCGAGCCCCAGCCCCTCCAAGGACTCGCGCGCCACCAGCCCCTGGTAGCCCTGGTTGTGGATGGTCAGCACGGAGCGCGTGCGGTCGAACAGCCGGTCCCAGGAATAGTGGGTCTTCAGGTAGAGCGGAGCGAGCGCGGTGTGCCAGTCGTGGGCGTGCAGGATCTGCGGCGCCCATTGCATGCGCTGGCAGCACTCGAACGTGGCGCGGACCAAGGCGGCGAAGCGCAGCCCGTCCAGCGCGTCGCCTTGGTAGATCCCCTCGGCCGCATAGAGCTCGGGGCAGACGAGGAAGTAGGCGTCCACCTCGCTGTCCGGCAGCTTGCAGGTGAGGACCGAGATCTCGAAGTAGCGCGGTCCCATCCACAGCGGGATCCGTTGCAGGGAGGAGACCGGCACGTAGCCCTCCGCCTGGCGGGCGAGGTGGCCGTAGAAGGGGAGGAAGATCCGGACGTCGTGGCCCTCGCGGCCGAGCTGGCGCGACAGGCCGGCGACCACGTCGCCGAGGCCGCCGGTCTTGGCGAAGGGGGTCACCTCGGCGGCGACCTGGCAGATGCGCAGAGGGGTGGGCATGGCTCAGATCACCGTTCCGGGGGGAATGACGGCGTTTTTCGGGACGACGATGATCCCGTCGCGGATGGTCCACTGCTCGGAGTCGGCGTTCTCGACCCCCTCGGCGTTGACCAGCCGGCAGCCGTCGCCGATGCGTGCGTTGAAGTCGATGATGGCGTTGCGGACGTGGCAGTCGTGCCCGATGCCGCGCGGGATCTGGCCGTCTCCTGCACCGCCTTCGGGCTCCCAGTTGTCGGCGCCCATCATCACGGTGCGCTCGATGACCGAGCCGGCGCGCACGACGGAGCGGATGCCGATGATCGAGTCGCTGATCCGGCTGCCCGAGAGGATGCTGCCTTCGCCGAGGACGGAGTAGCGCACGTAGCACTCGTTGACCTTGGTGCCGGGGAGGAAGCGCGGGTGGGTGAAGATGCGCAGCTCCGGGTCGTACAGGTTGAGCGGCGGCAACGGCAGCGTCAGGTCGAGGTTCGCCTGGTGGAAGCTCGGGATGGTGCCGATGTCGGTCCAGTAGCCGTCGTACGGGTAGGCGTAGACCTTGTAGGTGCCGAGCGCCTGGGGGATCACCTCGCGGCCGAAGTCGAGGGTGGTGCTGCCGACCAGCAGCTCGCGGAGCACCTCCTGGCGGAAGACGTAGATGCCCATGCTCGCGAGGTAGGAGCCGGGCGGCGCCGGAAAGCCGAGGGCGGCCTGCGTCTGCTCGTCGAGGGCGAGGGTGTCGAGCTCCTCTTTCGTCTTGGGCTTCTCGTAGAACTCGGTGATCCGGCCCGACGGATCGAGGCGGAGGATGCCGAACCCCGAAGCTTCGGCGCGGCTGACCGGCTTGACGGCGATCGTCAGGTCGGCGCCGCGGGCGCGGTGGGTCTGCAGCATCTCGCTGATGTTCATCAGGTAGAGCTGGTCCCCGGAGAGGATGAGGACCTCCGGCGGGTTCGGCTCCAGGAGCCGCGGCAGGCATTGGCGGACGGCGTCCGCGGTGCCGAGGTACCAGTCCTTGCGTTCCGCGGTCAGCTCGGCGGCGAGGATGTTGACGTAGCCGTTCGAGAAGACGCTGAACCGGTAGGTCTGGTTGATGTGCCGGTGCAGGCTGGCACTGTTGAACTGGGTGATGACGAAGATGCGGTCGATGTTGGCGTGGATGCTGTTGCTGATCGGGATGTCGATCAGGCGAAACTTGCCGCCAATGGGGACCGCGGGCTTGGCGCGGTGGCGCGTCAAGGGCCACAGGCGCGTCCCTTGACCGCCGCCGAGGATGGCTGTTACGACTTTTTCCATGAACCCCTCCCAGCCGAGTCGCGGCTATCTTATCTCAGTACAATGGTGCCGATGAGCCTTTCGCACCGACCGCTGCATTGGGAGTTCCTCGGGCGCGTCCCCTACCGGGAGGCGCTGGAGCTGCAGCTCGCCGTGCGCGAGGGGATCAAGCGGGGCAGGGGGCCGGAGCATCTGCTGCTGCTGGAGCATCCGCCGGTCTATACGCTGGGGAGGAACGCCTCCGCGGCGGATGTGCTGGCGGCGCCGGAGTGGCTCGCGGCGCGCGGGATCGAGCTGGTGGAGTGCGACCGGGGTGGGCAGGTCACCTATCATGGGCCGGGCCAGCTGGTCGGCTACCCGATTCTCAACCTGAGCCCGGATCGGCGCGACGTCCGGCGTTACGTGCGCGACCTGCAGGAGCTGCTCATCCGCACGCTCGCCGATTACGGCGTCCGGGCCGAGCCGCGCGACGGACAGGCGTTCGTCGGAGTCTGGGTGGGGGAGGAGAAGATCGCCTCGATCGGAGTCCACCTCTCGCGCTGGATCACCACCCACGGGTTCGCCCTCAACGTGTCGACCGATCTCACGGACTTCGCCGGCATCGTCCCCTGCGGCCTGCGCGGCATCGGGATCACCTCGATCGAGCGGCTGACCGGCAGCGCCCCGCCGCTGCCGGAGATCGCCGCGGTCTGTGCCCGGCACGCGGGAGAGATCTTCGATCGCGAGCTGGTGGTGGGGGCTCCGGCGGTCCCGGCCGGAGCAGGCGCGGCGTGAGCGGGGCTCCGCGGGTCGCCATCGGTCTCAATGCCGTCATCGTGGCGGTGACCGACGAGGTCCCGCGCATCCTGACCGTGCTCCCCCGCACCGGCGAGCCGGGGGACCCGGCGGTGGAGGCGCTCCCGTTCGGCCCGCTCGATCCGCAGCACGATCGCACGCTCGACCGCGGCCTGCGCCGCTGGGTCCACGAGCAGACCGGCCTCGCCCTCGGTTACGTCGAGCAGCTCTATACCTTCGGCGACCGCGACCGCGCCCCGCGGGCACAGCGGCGCGGCCTGCGCGAGGTGTCGGTCGCCTATCTCGCCCTGGTGCGCGAGACCTCGGTGGACGATGCGGCGCGCTGGCGCGGCTGGTACGAGTTTTTTCCCTGGGAGGATTGGCGCTCCGGCCGGCCCGGGCTGATCGACCAGGCGATTGCGCCGGCCCTCGACGCCTGGATCGGAGGCGCGTCCGAGACGCTGGTGCGGCAGGAGCGGCGCGAGCGCACCGACATCGTCTTCGGCTTGCACGGTGCGCCGTGGGATGGCGAGCGGGTGTTGGAGCGCTACGAGCTGCTGTATGAGGCGTATCTCGTCCCGGAGGCGTGGCGCGACCGGGACGACCTGTCCGGCCTGCCCGAGGACGCGCGCCCGGCGCCCCCGGTGCCCCGGCCGGAGCCCCTGCCCGGGCGTCCGATGGCCGCCGACCACCGGCGCATCCTCGCCACCGCCCTCGGCCGGCTGCGCGGCAAGCTCAAGTACCGGCCGGTCATCTTCGAGCTGCTGCCGTCGGCGTTCACCTTGCTGCAGGCGCAGAAGGTGGTGGAGGCGCTCGCCGGTGTGCCCCTGCACAAGCAGAACTTCCGCCGCCTGGTCGAGACCGGCGGGCTGGTCGAGGGAACCGGCAAGCTGGACTCCCAGACCGGCGGCCGCCCGGCCGAGCTGTTCGTCTTCCGCCGCGACGTGCTGCGGGAGCGGCCGGCCCCGGGGGTGGGGCTGCCGCACGTGAGGAGATAGAAAAAGGACGACAAGGACAGCAGGGACGGCAAGGACCCGATCCCGGTTCTGGTGTCCTTGGTGTCTTGGCCGACCTTGTCGTCCTTGCCCCCACCCCTTGACTCCCCATTATGCTCAGTTATAGGATAAGCCCCGGCCGGGGGAACCGCTCCGGCCTTTTCTCAGGCACCTGATATGCTCACGCAGAGCATAGAGAGACAGGGGGACTGCAATGAGCCTCGAAGTCGCGCGGAGTCTGGACTACACACCCGAGGTGGCTCTTCTCACCGCGCCGATCCGCGACCGGGTGCGCTCGGTCATCCCCGAAGTCGAGTGGGCGGTGCACGCGCCGTACGTCGCCGCCATCCAGGAGCTCAAGCGCCGCCGCAACGCGGTGGTTCTGGCGCACAACTACCAGACGCCGGAAATCTTCCACGGCGTCGCCGATTTCACCGGGGACTCGCTCGCCCTGGCGCAGCAGGGCGCCCGCGTCGAAGCGGACGTGATCGTGCTGGCCGGCGTGCACTTCATGGCGGAGACGGCGAAGATCCTGTCGCCGGAGAAGACGGTGCTCATCCCGGACCTGCGGGCCGGCTGCTCGCTGGCGGCGTCGATCACCGCGGCCGACATCCGGTTGCTGCGCGAGCGCTACCCCGGCGTGCCGGTGGTCACCTACGTCAATACCTCCGCCGAGGTGAAGGCGGAGTCGGACATCTGCTGCACCTCGGCCAACGCGGTGGCGGTCGTCGAATCGCTCGGCGTCGACCGGGTGATCTTCCTGCCCGACGAGTACCTGGGGCAATACGTGGCCTCGCAGACGAAGGTCGAGGTCATCCTCTGGAAGGGTCACTGCGAGGTGCACGAGCGGTTCACCGGCCAGGAGCTGCGGGCGTACCGCGCCGGGCAGCCGGACCTGCTGATCCTGGCGCACCCCGAGTGCCCGCAGGACGTCCTCGCGGAAGCCGATTTCGTCGGCTCGACGGCGGCGATGATCCGCCGCGTCGGCGAGACCCGCCCGCGCCGGGTGGTGATGGTCACCGAGTGCTCGATGAGCGACAACGTCGCGGTGGAGTTTCCGGACGTGGAGTTCGTCCGGCCGTGCAATCTCTGTCCGCACATGAAGCAGATCACCCTGCCCCGCATCCTCCACGCGCTGGAGACGATGCAGCACGAGGTGGTGGTCGATCCCGCAGTGGCTCTGCGCGCCCGCGGCGCGGTGGAGCGCATGCTGGCCGTGGGCCGGAGGGAGGGCAAGTGAACGAGCGCACGATCGAGCTGTCGGACGACCGGTACGACGGGATCACCCGTTCCGAGGTCCTGGTGGTGGGCAGCGGCGTCGCCGGCCTGACGGCGGCCCTGGGCTGCGCCCCGCGGCGCGTGACCCTGCTCACCAAAAAGGCGCTGGCCAGCGGCTCCAGCCCGTGGGCGCAGGGGGGCGTCGCCGGCGCCCTGGGTGCCGACGACACGCCGGCCCTGCATGCCGCCGATACGATGGCGGCCGGTGCGGGGCTGAACGACCCGGCGGTGGTGGACCTGCTGACCGCTGAAGGGCCGGAGCGCCTGCGCCGGCTCCTCGCGCTCGGCGCGCGCTTCGACCGCGACGCCGCGGGTGCGCTACACCTGGGCCGCGAAGCCGCGCACAGCCGGCGGCGCATCCTGCATGCCCGCGACGCCACCGGGGCCGAGATCGTGCGCACCCTGGGTGAAGCGGTGCGCCAGGCGCCGGAGATCCGGGTGGAGGAGGGCGCGTTCGCCATCGACCTCGTGGTGGACTGGAAGGGCGGTGCCGCCCGGGTGGCCGGCGTCCTGGCGGTGCAGGCGGACGGGCGGCGGATGCTGCATCTCGCCCCGGCCGTGGTGCTGGCCACCGGCGGCCTGGGACGGCTGTATCTCCACACCACCAATCCGGCGGAGGCGACCGGCGACGGCCTGGCCATGGCCGCGCGGGCCGGTGCCCGCCTGGTCGACCTGGAATTCGTGCAGTTCCATCCCACCGCCCTGGCCGCGGAGGGGGCCGACCCGCTGCCGCTGCTGACCGAGGCGCTGCGCGGCGAAGGCGCCGTGCTGCTCGACGGCAAGGGCCGGCGCTTCATGCCGGACGAGCACCCGGATGCCGAGCTGGCGCCGCGCGACGTGGTGGCGCGGGCGATCTGGCGCCGGCAGGCGGCGGGCGAAGCCGTCTTCCTGGATGCGCGCGCCGCGCTCGGCGACCGCTTCCCGGAGCGCTTCCCGCAGGTCTTCGAGATCTGCCGCAGCCATGGCCTCGATCCGCGCATCGAGCCGGTGCCGGTGGCGCCGGCCGCCCACTACCACATGGGGGGCATCGCGGTGGACGCGAACGGCCGCACCTCGCTCCCCGGTCTCTGGGCCTGTGGTGAGGTGAGCGCGACCGGTGTGCACGGCGCGAATCGGCTGGCCAGCAACTCGCTGCTCGAAGCCCTCGTCTTCGGCGCCCGGGTGGCGGAGGACCTGCGGCGGACGATCCCGGCCGGGCCGGTTCCGGTGCGCACCGCCGGTCTGCGGGTGGCGCCGGGGGCGGAGCGTGCGGTGTCCGCCGGGTGCGACGCGCAGCTCACCCTCGCAGTGCGCCGGCTGATGTGGGAGAAGGTCGGCGTCGTGCGCGACGGGCAGGGCTTGCAGGCCGCCCTGGACGAGCTGGACCGCCTGGCGGGTGAGCATCCCGCGGCGGCCGGCGAGGCGCGCAACCTCCTGGCGGTCGCCCGGCTGGTGACCGCCGCCGCGCTGGAGCGCCGGGAGAGCCGCGGCGGACATTTCCGGGCGGATCTTCCCCAGCCCGAAGAGGCTTGGCGGCACCGGCTGGTTCTCACCGCGGCTCCGGATGGCTCGGCGCGCTTCGAGGAGCCGCAGGACGCCCCGGTTCTCGTCCGCGCCACGCGAGGCCAGGCATGAGCGCGCCGGCGCTCTATCCGCTGCTCTATGAGCCGCTGGTGCGCCGGGCTTTGGAAGAGGACCTGGGACGGGCCGGTGATCTGACCAGCGACGCCGTCCTGCCGCCCGGCTTGCCGGCGGTGGCGGACATCGTCGCCCGGCGCGCCGGCCGCCTCGCCGGGCTCCCGGCTGCGCTTTCGGCCTTCCGGCTGCTCGATCCGGCCGTCGAGATCACCGTCGGCCCGGGCGACGGGGAAGACGTGGAGGCGGGGGCCGTCCTCGCCACCGTGCGCGGTGCGGCGCGCTCGATCCTCTCCGCCGAGCGCACCGCCTTGAACCTGCTGGGCCGCCTCTGCGGCATCGCCACCGCGACGCGCGATCTGGCGGCATTGGTTGCCCCGCACGGTGCCCGGGTGGTCTGCACGCGCAAGACCACGCCGGGTCTGCGCACCCTGGAGAAGTACGCGGTGCGCTGCGGCGGTGGGGGCAACCATCGCTTCGGTCTCGACGACGCCGTGCTGATCAAGGACAACCACGTGGCACTGGCCGGCGGCCTGCGCACCGCGGTGGAGCGGGCGCGCGCCGGGGTCGGCCATCTGGTCAAGATCGAGCTGGAGGTGGATTCTCTCGCCCAGCTCCGCGAGGCCCTGGAGCTGGGGGTGGACGTGGTTCTCCTCGACAACATGTCGCTCGACGAGCTGCGCGAAGCCGTGGCCCTGGCCAAGGGGCGGGCGCTCACCGAGGCCTCCGGCGGCATCCGGCCGGAGACCGCCGCGGCCATCGCCGCCACCGGGGTCGATCTGCTCTCCGTGGGCTGGCTCACCCACAGCGCTCCGGGGCTCGACGTGGCGCTGGACGTGCGGTGAAGGGGGCGTAGAGAAAGGACCCCAAGGACGGCGAGGACATCAAGGCCAGAGGACACGCTGCGGCCAAGAGTCCTTGTCGTCCTTGCCGTCCTTGGAGTCCTTTCCTCCCTCACCCGCGCGGCACCACCGCCCGCACGGATTCCAGGAAGCGCGGCAGGCGTTCCATCTTCGCCGGGATCTCCTCTTTGACCGGGGCCAGGGAGGGATCGATCCGCAGGAGGTCTTGGCAGTAGGTCTCCAGGCGGTTCACCACGTCTTCCGTGATCCCCTTGTAGGGAACGATGGAGCGCAGAGCCGGTACCAGCTTGTCGCGCACCTCTTCCAGGTAGGGGTAGATCGAGCGGAACATGGCGTCCGGGATGCGCGCGTGCTTGGCGAGGAGGCGCTGGGTCATCTTGAAGGCGTTCAGATTCGGATTGGTCGGCGCCATCAGGTTGACCAGGATCGCATCGATCCGGGCGAGGGCCGTCCGCGGATCGACGGGGGCGGCGACCGGCCGGGGTGGTGGTGGGGCGGCCACCGGCTTCGGGGAGGGCGCCGGCTCCGGAGCAGGAGCCGGGCGGGGCACGACGGGTGGTGCCGCCGGCCGGACCTCGGGCGCGGGTGGCTTCGCAGGAGCCGGCGGCGCCGGGCGCGGTGCCGGAGCGGGCGCCGGCACCGGCTCGGGCTCCGGGGCCGGAGCGGGCACGGAGAGCGACGCGCGGCGCAGCACGGCGCCGAGCAGCAGCTCGAAGTAGATCCGCAGGTCGTCCTCGGCGAGCAGAGGGATCAGCGCATCGGTTCCGGTGGCCCCGGCCGCGGGGGGCTTTCCCTTGGCCATCACCGCCCGGCCGCGCAGGCCGTTGACCTGCTTCTCCCCGATCAGCTCCTTCAAGAGGTTGGCGTCGAGCACCGCCGAGATCTCCAGGGCGAGCTGCACCATGCGATCGAAGACCGATCCGAGGTCCTCGCTCTCGCGCGGCGTCGTCCAGGTCTTCAAATGGAGGTGCTCGAGCTCGGTGATCCGTGCGCTGAGCAGCATCTCGCGGCGGCTGATCTGGTGGTAGTCGCCGGAGTAGAGCGCGCGGCGGTTCTTCTCCTGGAGGAGCTTGCCCAGCTTGCCGCGCAGGTTGGGCAGCTCGGCGAGCGCGTAGAGATCGACCCGCACCCGGCCGCGCCAGGACTCGAGGAGCTGGGGGAACGAGATCTCGCCGGAGAGCTTCTGAATCGCCTGGGTGGCCTCCTTCATCCGCTCGATCAGCTCGCGGGTGCTGAGGAACTCCTCCGCCTTCTCAGGGAACAGGACCGGCTCCAGCTCGACCCCGTTGAACCGGCCCTGCCCGACCAGGCTGGCGGCGGCTCCCATCATCGCGCTGGCGTACTTGCCCTTGAGATCGGCGGCGATCTCGCAGAGATGGATCCCTTCGGCGGGGGTGGGCAGCGCTCCGAGCCCGGAGCGCAGCGGTGTCAGCGACGACTCCAGCCGCTTGAGATCGTTCGCCACCATGTGATGGATGCCGCGGAAGAGGAAGCTCACGTCGTCGCGGTTCGGCTCGTCCTCGCCCGCCGTCTCCTCGTCCGGCAGGGTGTGGAGAACCGCGTCCACCCGCTTGGGGACTCCGCGGATGGTGTCGAGCAGGGCGGACACCATGCCGAGCAGCTCGGCGGGATTCTCCGGCGGGTAGTAGAGGAGCTTCCACGGCGCCACGCGCTCGAAGTCGTTGACGCAGGCGCGGACGAGGAAATAGACGCCGAGGCGGGCGGGACCGGTCTGGGTGAGGATGGCCTCGCGATCGGGGGGAGGGGAGGCGAGCCGCGGCGCAGGCGCCGCCGCGGCAGCCGGCAGGTCGTCCTCCAGCTCCTCGGCGAAGCCTTCCCAAGTGAGCAGCTCTTCGTCCTTCATTCGCGGAATCTCGGAGCGCGAGTATAGCCCAGAGGCCCGGCCTGCCGAAGGGAACGAAACCCCTCTCCCGCGGGGGCGGGGAGAGGGGAGGAGGAGTCTTCCGGCTCAGCAGTTGCCGGACTGGTGGTTGCAGGCGGTGGTGAGCAGGGAGGTGAAGCGGCTGTCGGGGATGGAAGCCCCCTGCGTCTTGATCGACGTGGAGGTGGGGTAGTAGGAGAGCACGCCGATCAGCTTGAGCGTCGCGGGGTTGTCGCCGAAGTCCTGGAACAGGGGGCCACCCTGCGAGCCGCCACGCATGTCGGAGCCGTACTCGATCGTATTGGTCGAAGTCGAGGTGGCCTTGAAGTCCTTCGCATCCACCTGGTGCTGCTGCTCGCCGAGGTCGAAGTTGGACGAGTAGGCCACGATCGTCGCATGGTTCGGCTTGAGCTTCTTGATGACGTAGCCGGGCGTTCCGGTGACCTGCCCGAGCTTGCGCAACACGCCGTTGTAGATCTGGTCCTCGACCTCGATCAACGCGTAGTCGGCGGCGTTGGGGAGCGTGCCGCCGCCCTGCGTCCAGGTGGTGGGGGCGACCACGTAGCTCCATTCCCAGGTGCTGTAGGGGTCGTTGCCGTCGCGGTAGGCGGGGACGAACAGGAAGTTGCCGTAGAAGCCCGGGGACTTGCCGGCGTGGACACAGCCCCCGGCCGTCACCACCAGCCGCAGGCGGATCACGGCGGCGGAGCAGTAGAAGGTGCCGGACTGGCCGGGGATGGTGAAGAAGATCTTGCCCACCGTGGAGTAGGGATAGAAAAGGTCCGCCTCTTCGGGGATCAGGCGGTGGCTGGTGAAGTAGGCTCCGGTGGAACCGCTGGCGCGGTCGAAGACCCCTGCGACGCCGGCCTCTTCAGTGCGCAGCGCGGCGTCCAGTGGCTCGAACAGGCGGTGCGAGAGCTGCGGGCGGATGCCGGGCAGAGGCCGGCTGCCGACACCCGAGCCGATTCCGGCCGCGGGAGCCGGCGCCTCTTCCAAGGCGCCTTCCAGCTCGGCGATCCGGGCTGCGGACATCTCGGGGGCCGGCAGAGGCCGGGCGGCGGCCAGCCGCTCGGGTGTCCAGAAGCTCCGCACGCGGCCGGGCTCTGGATTGCGCAGGGAGGCGAAGCCCGCCCCGTGGGCGGCGTCAAGGGGAACCAGGGAGAGACACAGCATCAGGCCCAGCCCGGCCGCGGTGGGCCGGCCGGCACGCATCGTTCGAAAGCTCATCGATCTTTCCTCCTCGGGTTGCCGATCCACGTGCACCGGCGGGGTGCACGGGCCGGAGTCATACGCCCCATCCATAGATGGCACCGAATACCATTGTATGTCGCGCCGCCCATCACAGGAGGCGCGAGGTATGGATCCGTTCAACGAGGTGTCCGCCGGGTATCTGGCAAGTCCTTGAGCAGCTCGCTCACCGCGGCGTCGAGCTGTGCGTCCCGGCCGCGCAATCCGTCGCCGACCGGCAGCTCGACCGCGACGTCCACCGGGCGCGGGTTCCTCTCCATGTCTTCGCCTTTGGAGTCGGTGATCCGGATGAACGGCACGCGCACCTGCGAGCCGTCCAGAAGGTCCACGTCGGAGGTGTAGATGATCCAGCCGGCGGTGGGCTCGCCGACCACCTTGCCCAGCCCGAGGGTGCGGTACCCCTCGGTGAAGTCCTCGCCGTCCGACAGGGTGTGCCGGTTGATCACCAGGATGGTGGGCCGTTCGAGGGAGCGCTGGCCGAGCGCGGTGCGCGCCGGGGCCGTCGGAAAGCCGCGCCAAGCCATCCCCATGAAGCCGCGGCGGGACAGGACGTCGAGCGCGTAGGCGTGGACGTAGCCGCCGTTGTTGTTGCGCAGGTCCACCACCACGCCCTCCTTCTCCATGTTCTGCGCGTCCAGGTCGAGCAGGAGCTGGGTGAACGAGGCGTCGCCCATGTCGAACATATGGACGTAGCCGAGCCGGCCGCCGCTCGCCTTGTCGACGTAGGAGCGGTTGGCCTCCACCCAGGTGCGGTAGCCGAGGGCCTTTTCCGTCTTCTGATCGACCGGCCGCACGGCGATCTCGCGCGATCCGGCGCCGTCGGGCGAGTCGGCGACGGTGAGCCGGACCTGGCGGCCGATGGTGTGGTCGAGGAGCTCGTCGAGGTTCGTCTGGAGATCGGCCGGCCGGCCGTCGACGGCGAGGAGCCAGGTGCCGGCGGCGAGGCCGGCGACCGCGGCGGGACCCTGGGGCAGGACCTCGCGGAGCCGGAGCTTCCCGGCCGCGAGGGAGGCCTCGGCGTCGAACCGCACGGCGAGACGGCCGGTCGTCCGCACCGTCTCGGCCGGCGGGGTGCGCATCCCGGAATGCGAGGCGTTGAGCTCGCCGATCATCAGGCTGAGGAGGCGGCGCAGCTCGTCCGGGGTGCGGGCCGCCAGCACGCGCGGCAGGTAGGTCGCCCGCGCCGCGTCCCAATCGACCCCGTGCATCCCGGGATCGACGAAGAAGTCGCGCAGGATGCGCCAGGAGCGGTCGAAGAGACCTAGCTTCTCCACCGCGAAGTCGACGTCGATCTCGGCGGAGACGGCGAGCGTCCGCGGCTCCGCCCGGTCGATCGGCGTCGCGACGATGGAGCCGTTGTCCAGGTACCAGACCTGCTGGCCGTCCGGCGAGACCTGGAGCGAGCTCTTGCCCCCGGCGGTGGAGGAGATCTGCCGCGGCACGGCCGGTCCGGCGGCGAGCGGATCGAGACTGTAGGACCAGACGTTGAGCTGGCCGGCGGCGTTGGCGATCAGGGCCACGTTCTTGCCGTCCGAGGCGAGCGCCAGGGACCCGACGTCGAGCCCCAGCGGGAGGAGGCTGGTGCGTTGGCGCAGGCCCTCGAACGCGATCGCCGGGGTTGTCACCGTGGTCGCTTGCGGGCTTTTCCCGGTCTGGAAGAGGTCGCGGAACCGGTCCTCGCGAAAGCGGGGGGGCTGCGCCACGAGGTCGATGCGGGCGAGCTGGCCGGGCTCGGAGCGCTGGTTCGTCGCAAACAGAACATAGGTGGCGTCCGGGCTCCAGGTCACGTCGTCGGCATTGGTGTGGGCGAGGAAGCTCGCCGGGCGGGGCTCGCCGCCGTCGACCGGCACGAGAAGCAGATTGCGGAACATCCGTTCGCCATAGGAGAGGACCGCGATCCAGCGGCCGTCCGGCGACCAGTCGAAGGGGCGGTGCGAGCCGAGCGGCGGCCCGTCGAGCTGGACCGCGGCGAGGCGGCGATCCTTGCCGGAGGCGAGATCGAGGACGCGCAGCTCCTTGCGGTCGCGCTGGAAGGCGAGGAGCTTGCCGTCCGGCGAGAAGCGGGGCGTGTCGTCCACCCCGGGGCCGGCGGCGAGCGCGGTCTCCTGGCCGGTGGCGAAGTCGTAGAGCCAGAGCTTGTGATCCCCGCCGCGTTCGGAGACGTAGACGAGACGCCGGCTGTCCGGTGCCCAGGCCACCTGGTACTCGGCGTCCGCCGGGGTGCGGGTGATCCGCACGGCGCGCCCGCCGTCCTCGGCGGAGGCGGCGAAGATCTCGCCCCGCGCTCCGAAAGCCACCTTCTTGCCATCGGGAGACAAGGCGAATTCGTCGATCGAGCCGCCGACGTCCCGCCGCTCGGCCGGAGCGGTGGCCGGTGCACCCTCCAGGACGATCGGGATCTCCGTCGCCTCTCCGGTCGCCGGATCGAGCTTCCACAGACCGAGGCCGCGCTCGCAGACCAGGGTCGAGCCGTCGGCCGACACGGTGGGCCAGAGCAGCCGGCCGGCGGTGAAGCGGGTCACCTGGGCCGCAGCGCCGGGGCCTTGCGGCCCCATCTCCTGCATCCAGAGGTTCTCCGCCCCCGAGCGGTCGGACATGAAATACAGCCGGCGGCCGTCGGCGCTCCACAGCGGCCAGGCTTCCTTCCCCCGTCCGTCGCCGCCCCCGGCCCGCCGGTAGGTGCCCCCGGTGAGCAGCCAGATCTCCGACTGGTCGATGTGGCTGTGGCCATGGCGCCACCACTGTGCCGAGACGATGCCGCGGGCGGTCAGGGCCACCGTGGCGCCGTCCGGGGAGGGGGCTGCGAAGTACTCGTTGACGTAGCGGTCGGCGCTGACCTCGAGCGGCATCCCTCCTTCGGGGCGCACGCGGTAGACATCGTTCAGATTGGCGGCTTCGTGGCTCTGCGAGGAGAAGTAGATCCACCGGCCGTCGCGCGACCAGGCATCGGCCACCTCGGGCTCGTCGTCCCAGGTGAGCCGTTTCACCTCGCCGGTGGCGAAGGTGAAGAGGTAGAGGTCCCCGTTGCCCGTGCGCGTCGAGACGAAGGCGAGCGAGCGGCCGTCGGGCGACCAGAGCGGGCGCGATTCATGGGCGGGGTGGGCCACCAGGAGGCGTGCCACGCCGCCGGCCGTGGGGACCGACCAGAGATCGCCGCCGGCCGAGAAGACGAGGGTGCCGCCATCCGGCGAGACGGCCGGCTGGGACGGGGTCGGGATCGGAAGGACCGCCGCACCACCGGGGGCGGCGATGGCGAGGGCTCCGAGAAGAACGAGGACGGCTGCCGATGGGCGCTGCGCGGGTGACATGGGGACCTCCAGGAAGAATCCGGCGCGCCAGTCTACACGCGCTCACGCCGTTCGTTGTAGGGTTCTCCCCATGCGTCGAAGCTCCGGGCACTGGTTCGTCTTCCGTGGCAGTGAGCTGCTGGTGCGGCTGGAGGGAGAGGCGGCCCACCTGCCGCGCGCCGAAGAGGTCGCCGCCCATGCGGGAGATCCTCTCGCCGTCGGCGAGCTGGCGGGGGGTGTGTGCCAGGTGGCCGCCTGGGACGCCGAGCCGCCGGAGGGGATGGCGTTCCACGGCCTGCGGCGCCTCTGGGGGCTACTTCCCGAGGAGGCCTGGCGTCTCGCCGGACGCGCCGTCCAGCTCCTCGACTGGGACCGCAACCATCGCTTCTGCGGCCGTTGCGGCACGCCGACGGAGCGCCATCCCACCGAGCGGGCGCGGGTCTGTCCGCGCTGTTCGCTGCAGGCGTTTCCGCGTCTCTCCCCGGCCGTGATCACCCTGGTCGAGGACGGGGACCGCATGCTGCTGGCGCGCTCGCCCCACTTCGCGCCGGGGGTCTACAGCACGCTCGCCGGATTCGTCGAGCCGGGAGAGTCGCTGGAGGAGGCGGTGGTGCGCGAGGTGCGCGAGGAGGTGGGGGTGGAGCTGGCCGATCTGCGCTACTTCGGCAGCCAGCCCTGGCCGTTCCCCAACTCGCTGATGATCGGCTTCCTCGCCCGCTATGCCGGTGGCGAGATCCGCCGGCAGGAGGAGGAGATCGAGGACGCCCGCTGGTTCACCGCGGACGACCTGCCGGGCCTCCCTTCCCCCATGAGCATCGCGCGCCGGCTCGTCGAGGATTTTCTCGCGCGGACCTCACCCCCGGCCGGGAGAGGGGGATGAAAGGCAGGCTCGCCGGTCAGCCGCCGGTGACGTCCGCCACCGGGGACCGGGCGAGCAGTGCGGCGAGTGCCGCGGCGCATCTCTCGCGTGGCACCACTCCTTCCGGCAGATAGGCGACCAGCCAGGCGCGCCGGGTCTCGGGCGTCACCTTCACCCGCACGCCGCCGGTGATCGGGGTGTCGAGCGGACCCTCGGCGTCGAGGAGGAGCGGTTTGCCTTCCAGATTGAACGGCCCGCGCAGCGACTCGTAGCTCTCGCCGGGGAGGCCGGCGCGGAAGAGGAGGGGCGGGGTGAACGTTCCTTCGGTGGCGACGCAGCAGGGGACGGCCAGCTCGACCGAGAGGCAGTTGTTGACGTCGACCAGCGGGTGGATCTCCGGCAGGTCCTCCCCCTTGAGCACCCGCCGCAGCAAGGCCTCCGAGGCCGGCCGGTAGCGCGTCGGATCGGTGCCGGCGGCGCGGAACAGCTTGCGCATCGCGGCGACCGTGGCGTGCGCCGAGAGGTCGATCCCTTCGAGCGAGGCACGGGCCAGCTCGCAGACCTCGCGGCGCAAGGCGGCGAGCTGCGCCGCGCCGGCGCCTTCGGGGTCCGGCCGGACTTCCAGCAAGGCCCAGAACAGCTCCCAGCCCGGCAGCTCCTGATGCAGGGGGAACGGCGCGCCGACGCTCACTGTGAGCCTCCCGCCGGGCGGGGGGCGGGCGCCGGCTTGAGGAAGCGGTCGTACCAGGCGAGCGAGCGCTCAAAACGGTCTTGCAGGAAGCTGGGCCGGGTGATGCCGTGCCCCTGACCGGGGTAGATCACCAGCTCGGTGGCGCGGCCCAGCCGGCGCAACGCCTGGTAGAGCTGCTCCGAGTTGAGGCAGGGGACGTTGACGTCGGCGCCGGAGCACATCAGGAGCAGCGGGGTCTCGATCTTCTGCACCTGGAAGAACGGCGACAGGCGGATCCACAGATCGGTGGTCTCCCAGGGGAGCCCCAGCTCGCCCTCCCATTCCTTCTGATAGTGGTCGGTGCCGTAGTTGGCGAGGTAGTTCGTCTCGCTGGCGCCCGAGATGCCGGCCTTGAACCGCCGGCTCTTGACCACCACGTAGTTGGTCAGGATGCCGCCGTAGCTCCAGCCGCCGACGCCGAGCCGCTCGGGATCGACGGCGCCCTCGGCGATGGCCGCGTCGACCGCCGCCATCACGTCGTCGAAATCCTTGTTGCCCCAGTCGGCCCAGATCGCGCGGCTGAACGCCCGGCCATACCCGGACGAGCCGCGCGGATTGGCGGCGATCACCGCGTAGCCGTGCGCCGCGAAGATCTGCCAGTCGAGCTGCCAGCCGCTGGTGTATTGGGCCACCGGCCCGCCATGGATGCGCAGCACCGCCGGCAGGCGCCGGCCGGGCGCCGCGTGCGGCGGCAGGGTGAGGAAGGTGTCCACCGCGGTGCCGTCGGCGCTCTTCACCGTGGAGCGGCGGGTGGCGGCGAGGCGGATGCCCTGCAGGAATTCGTCGTTCGTCCTGGTGATACGGCGCAACCCGGCGCCGTCCACCGCCGAGACTTCGGGCGGGTAGGTGCTCTGGGTCTCGAGGACCACGATCTCGCCGCGTGCTCCGACGTCGAAGCTCAGGATCTCGCGCTCCCCGGCGACCAGCCGCTCGATGGCGCCTCCGGCGACCGGCACGCGGGCGAGGTGGACGTTGCCGCCGTCTTCGAGCAGGAAGAGGACCGAGCGGCCGTCCGGCGTGAACCGGGGGCTCGAGGCGTTGCGGTCGCTCTCGCGGGTGAGCAGCCGTGCCGGGCCGCCGTCGACCGGTACGACGGCGATGGAGTTGGTGTCATACCAGACGTCTTTCGGGTCGCCGCCGGCCACGTAGGCGATCCACCGGCCGTCCGGGCTGAACACGGGCGAGGCGTCGCTCCCCGTCCAGGCGGTCAGCGCCCGCGGCGCGGCGCCGGCTTCGGCCGCCACCAGGAAGAGGTCGCTGTTGTCGCCCGCGTCGGGCTCGCCCACCCGCTTGCTCACGAAGAGGAGGGACCGGCCGTCGGGGGACCAGACGGGCTCGGCGTCATCGAACGGGCCGGAGGTGATCTGCACGCTCTTCCGGCTCTCCAGGTCGAAGACGTAGACGTGGGTCCGCCGCTCGTCGAGGTACTCGGTGTCCTGTTTGAACTGGAGGCGCCGGATGACGATCGGCTTCGGCTTTTCCTCTTCCTCGCCGTCTTCCTGGCCGCTCTTCTTGTCCTTCGTCTCCGCGCCGGGTTCCGGATCGGTCACCACGAGGGCGAGGCGTTTGCTGTCGGGAGACCAGGCGAAATCGGAGACGTCACCGGCTTCCTCGGTGAGCTGGATCGCTTCGCCGCCGCGGCGGTCGAGCCGCCAGACCTGGGTCGTGTCCCCTTCGCGCGCCGAGAGGAACGCGAGCCACCGGCCGTCCGGGCTCCAGCGCGGCTGGCTTTCGCCCTTGGGGCTGGCGGTGAGCCGCACGGCCTCCCCTCCGGCGAACGGGACCATCCAGAGGTCGGTGTCCTGCCGGTCTTTCTCCACGTCGGTGGAGCGCACGCCGTAGGCGACCCATTGGCCGTCCGGAGAGAGTTGCGGGCCGGTGAGCGTCTTGAGAGCGTGGATGTCTTCGATCTTGAGGGGGCGCGGCTCCGGGGCGGCGGCCAACGGGAGCGCGCAGGCGACGAGGGCGGCGGAGAGGAGGTGTTTGCGCATTCTGGGGCTGCATCGTAGCGGAGGGAACGCTCCAAGGCTACGGCAGCTCGATCACCAGCTCGCCGCCGGCACCTGCGAGGCGCACCCGCCGCAGCTCGATGGCCACGACCTTGTACCCGGCGATGGTCTCTCCCGCCGCCACCACCTTGTCGCCGAACAAGGCCACCGGCTGGTCGGAGAACGCGATGCCGTTGAGCCGCAACGTCCCGCCCGCGGCGAGCGGGATCTCCTGCTGGTAGGTGAGCACCGCGGCCTCGGGGGTGACCGGTGCTGCGGCGGGAGCCGGAGGCGGCGGGGCCGGGGAGGGTGCGGGGGG
>DIHE01000076.1:0-52792 GCA_002420005.1 Holophagales bacterium UBA5704
GGAGGGACGGGGAGGGGGGGCCGGGAGGTCTCACGCCGCCTCCAGCACGACGGCACAGCACTGGCCGTCCGTGGCCAGGGCATGCAGCAGCGCGAGACGCGGCGACCGGTCGAGCCGGCGGGACCCGGCCTGCACGCCGCCCAGGGGAAAGCCGTCCTCCAACGCCTCCAGCCCGAAGACCCCCGGGACGACGCCGTCGCCGAAGGTGCCGAGGGCGGTGAGCGCCTGCAGCGCCCCCGAGGCGCCGAGGGACTCGCCGAGGCCCGCTTTGGGCGCGGCGACCGGGACGTCTGCCGCGCGCGCTCCGAGCGCCGCGGCCACACCCAGCGCCTCGGCCCGGTCTCCGCGCACCGCACCGCTCGCTCCGAGAACCAGGAGATCCAGGGTGGACGGCTCCACCTCCGCATCCGCGAGCGCCTGGCGGACGGCCCGCTCCACCGCGTCGGCCGCGGCAGCCGGATCCTCCCCGGCCGACGGGTCGAAGGCCGCGGCATGGCCGCGCACCACGGCGAGCACGCGGGCTCCGCGCGCCACGGCGCCGGCCGCGTCCTCCAGCATCAGCGCCGCCGCCCCTTCGGCCAGCGCGAAACCGTCGCGGCCGGCGTCGAACGGCACCGGCCGCCGGCCGAGGCGGCCGGCGCGCTGGTGGCCGAGGAAGGACTCGTAGCAGAGCTCCTCCGCACCGCCGGCCAGGAGGGCCCCGGCCCGGCCCTGGCGGATCAAGTCGGCCGCCTGGGCGAGAGCGAGGAGACTCGACGCCTCCCCCGCCGCCAGGGTCGTATTGATCCCGCGCAGGTTGTGCCAGATCGCCGCCTGGCCGGCCGCCGCGTTGATCACACTGTTGGCGAAGTCGATCGGGCTGGCGGCGGAGGGGCCGAGCTGCACGGCGCGGCGGTCGAACTCCGCGATCGTCCGCACGCTGCAGAACATCGTGCCGAGGAGGAGCCCCACCTCGCACGCGGCCCGCATCTCGGCGCTCCACCCGCTCGCCTCCAGGGCCTGCTGGGTGGCCACCAGCAGCAGGCGGGCCGTGCGATCGACCGGCCGCAGATTGCGGTCCCCCAGATGATCGCGCGGCTCGAACGGCCGGATCTCGCCGGCCGGCAGGGGGAGCAGGCCCTCATATGGAAATAACTCGATGGATCGGAGCGCGCTCTGCCCGGCACATAGCGCGGCATGCAAGGCGGCCGGCGTGCTCGCGAGCGGTGTCAGGGCTCCGCCACCGGTGACGACGACCCGGCGCCTCACGCTTCGACCCTCCGGAAGATCACCGAAGCGTTGTTGCCGCCGAAGGCGTAGGCGTTGTTCATCGCCACCCGCACGTCGTGCTCCCGGGCCTGGTTGGGCACGTAATCGAGGTCACCGTCCGGTTCCTCCAGGTTCATCGTCGGCGGGATCCATCCCGTCGCCACGGCGAGCGAGCAGACCAGGGCTTCGATCGCCGAGGCCGCCCCCATGGTGTGGCCGATCATCGACTTGATCGAGCTCATCGGGGTCCGCGGAGCCTCGCCGAAGACGCGCTGCACGGCGAGGATCTCCAGCCGGTCGTTGGTCGGCGTGCCGGTGCCATGGGCGCTCACGTAGCTGACGTCCGCGGGCTGCAGGCCGGCGTCGGCGAGGGCGGCGCTCATCGCCCGGGCGGCGCCGTCCCCTTCCGGGTGGGCCGCGGTCATGTGGTGGGCGTCGCAGGAGAGCCCGTAGCCCGCCACCTCGGCATAGATGCGGGCGCCGCGGGCCAGGGCGCGTTCGAGCGGCTCCAGGACCAGGATCGCCGCTCCCTCCCCGGGGATCATGCCCTTCCGGTTCTTGTCGAACGGCTGGCACCGTTCCGGCGCGATGGCGCCGAGGCGGTGGAAGCCGGCGTAGGTGATGCGCGAAAAGGCGTCCGCTCCGCCGGCCAGCATCAGGTCCGCCCGGCCGTGGCGCAGCAGGTCGAGGCCGTGGGCGATGGCGTAGTTGCCCGCCGCGCAGGCGGTCGGGATCATCGTGCAGACCCCGGAGAAACCCACCTCGCGGGCGACGTGGGCGGCGATCATGTGGCACGGATAGAGGGAGATGAACGTGGCGCCCGCCTCCCCGGCCGCGCCTGCGCCGGCCAGGATGGCGTCGTTCAGCTTCTCGACCTCGCGCGGCTCGCCCGAGGTCGTCCCCATCGCCACGCCGGCGCGTTCCGGCGCCACCGTGCCGGGCTCGATGCCGGCGTCCTCCAGGGCGCGGCGGGCCGCCGCGACCGCGAGCTGGGAAGCCCGGCCGAGGCGCGCCGGATCGAGCGTCCGCACCCAGGGGACGGGATCGAACCCCTGCACCTCGGCGCCCAGGTGGGTGCTGAACTTCCCGGTGTCGAACGAGCTCACCGGCGCGAAACCGCTTCGCCCGGCCAGGAGATGGCGCCACACCTCCTCCCGGCCGGCGCCGACCGGTGTGACCGCGCCGAGGCCGGTCACCACCACGCGGGCCATCACGCCGCCCCGGTCGGCACGCCGGCCAGCTCGCCGAGCCGCTGCTCGACCAGCTCGACCAT
Source organism: Holophagales bacterium UBA5704 (assembly GCA_002420005.1). GTDB lineage: Bacteria > Acidobacteriota > Thermoanaerobaculia > Multivoradales > UBA5704 > UBA5704. Next base: position 2,522 of record DIHE01000076.1, read on the forward strand.
CTGCGGCAGGGTTCGGATCTCCTTGTAGCGTTCGTCCGGCAGGTTCAGCTTGAAGGCCAGGTCGACGTCCACGCCGATCTCCAGGAGCGAGAGCGAATCCAGCTTCAGGTCGTCCACCAGCGCCGCGGCATCTCCGATGCGCTGCGCGTCGAGCCCGGCGATGTTGCCGATGATCTGCTTGATCTTGTCCAGAATCTCTGCTTGCGTCACGTCTCATCCTCCATGCGTCACCACCGTGCCCGGCCCCGAGGTGATCCAGGCTTTCAGGCGCGGTGGTGGTCTCTCTCGTTACACGCCTCCCTCACGGACAGGTGGCGAAGGCGGCCACGTCCTGCACCGGGGTGAAGGCCTTTCCAGATGGATTGAAGTACCGTCGCGCCGCGCCCTCCTGAGTATCGGTCACGGTCAGCCGGACCTCGACGTTTGTCAAGCCGCTCGCGAACACCCAGTAGTGGCCGTCGTACGAGCAGGCGTCCAGAACCTTGACCACCAGCTCCGTGTTGTCGGCATCGAAGAACCAGAAGCGGCCGGAGTCGGCTCCATCGCTCACCGCCTGCCCGGCTCCCGCCCCGTCGGCCGTCTTCCACGCCGCCTCCACCTTGAAACGGCCGCCGTTCAGGCAGAGCGTGGTGGGTCCCGGGGTGCAGCCGGACGCCGCCGCCGCCGGGTTCAGGAAGTTGTAGAACACGTAATCGGCGAGGCTGCGGCCGCTCGCCAGGGCGGCGGTATTGTCGAACTGCCAGTGGATGCCGCCGTAGATCCGGCTCTGCCCCGCCTCTTCCGCGGCCTGCGAGAAGCTGGTGAACGAGCGGGTCACCCCCGGCAAGCCGTCGGAGACGGTGCTGAAGGCGACGTCGTCGGTGCCGAAGTAGTGGCCGAGCAGGCGCGCGCTCGAGCCGCTGAACGTGCTGTGCCCCGAGATGTAGGAAGGGAACGGCGGCGTGGCGATCAGCGGCAGCCATCCGGCTTCGGCGGCGGTGTCCGGATTGCCGTCCAGGTCGGCCTCCTGGATACCGGTGATCGGACGCCAGTTGTTGTAGGCATACTTGCCGTCCCAGGCGAGGATCGCGGCATCGGCCACGGTGATCGACAGGAGGGCGAACAGGCGGGCATTCTGCGCCAGGGTGAGCCCCTGCTGGGCGGAGAGGCCACGGGCGATGGTGATCCAATGCCCCGGGGGTGTCTCGGTGCCGCCGCCATCCGCCCAGAACAGCGCGATCTGGGTCTGCTCAGGCGTGCGGTTCGGGCTGTTCGAGCGGCCGACGCGCTTGACCTCGCGCCACGCCGCCAGATACTCGGCGCTGTTCGGTGACGGCGGAGCCGGCGGGCGGAACTGAGAGCCGGAGGTCATCGCCCAGGGGGTCACGGTGGGCCAGTTGGGCAGCAGCGGCGGCGCGAAGGCCGGCGCGGTCGGCACCCACCAGCCGCCGCCTACGGGGGACTCCCAGGCGACGGTGGCACCGGAATGATCGTCCGCGCGCAGGTCCAGGATGGCGTCGGCCACCTCCTGCCCCCAGGCGATGCCGTCGGTCTTGGAAGCGCCGTCGGGAAGGGCGGCGAGGGAGGTTTGATACGCCGCGTCGAACGTCGCCTGCTGCGCCGGGTACAGCGCGGCCAGCGCCCGATGGGCGGCGGCCACCGCCGCCGCCTCTGCCGACGCTCCGGCCGGGGGGTGATCGGTCACGTGGTACGGCGTGGCCCCTCCGAGGATGCCGTTGACCGCGTCGAAGATGGCGACGTTGACCACGGCCATGGCGCGCGACGCCTTGGGAGGCGGAGTCTTGTCCACCCGGATTGCACCGAGCAGGACCCCATTCCAATCGAGAACCGCATCGGCCCGGGCCGATCCGGGGAATCCGAGGCAGATGGCGACGGCGAGAAGGGTGAGAAACAGTCTGCGCATGACAGCCTCCTGTTCAAGTCCATCAGTCGGTTGACGTACGTTCTCCCACCGCCTCCCAGAGGCGGGAGAGGAGAGGCAGGAAGCCCGAGCCCGGCTCCGGCTGCGCCGGCAGAAGGAGCTGCTCCATCAGGCTCAGGGTATCCCAGCTCACCCAGCCTTCGACAACCTTGCCGCCGGTGACGCGCAGAAAGTCGATGCCGGTGGTCACCGTCTCGCGTCCCGTGGGCGGCAAGCCCAGCAAATCTCCGGTGTTCCTGCCCCGCGCCGTCCAGCGGGCCACCACCCGCTCCCCGTCGACGACCATCTCGTCGACGGAGACCCGGATCTCGCTGAACGCGAGGCGGTAGAACATCACGAGCTGCGCCACGGCGTCGGGGCCGCGCATGAAGTCGGTGGCGAACGGGATGCGCGCGTGGATCTTGCACTCCGCGTCGATGAGGGAGTCTGCGAGAGCGAGGTCGCCGGTGTTCCACAAGTCCTCCCGGAACCGCCGGGCGACCTCGCGGATCGCCGCCCCCTCCCCCGCCTTCATCGCGCCGCGGACCCCGACCGCGCGACGATCCCCTTGCCCTCCTCGATGGTGACGAGCTGGTTGGCCGCCACGCCCTCGAAGCGCTGTTTCTGGCCGCTCGGCCATTCGACCTCCAGCGTCGCCTTGGTGTCCTTGCCCAGCCCGAAGGTCAGCGCGAGATCGCTCTGCGAGCAGTAGGAGGAGCCGCTCCTCACCGTGTTCCACTGCTTGCCGGCCCCCGGGCTCGTCACGCGGACCACCGCACCGAGGCCGTCGCGGTTGGACTTCGTGCCCACCGTGCGCACCGAGATCCAGTGGTTGCGGTTGCCGCCGTCGTTGCGCAGCAGGCGGGCCGGCCCGTGGTTGGTGGTCAGCAGGACGTCCAGGTCCCCGTCCTTGTCATAGTCGCCGTAGGCGGCCCCGCGCGCCACGATCGGACGGTTGAAGTCCGGCCCCAGGCGGGCGCCCAGCGACTCGAACTTGCCGGCGCCCAGGTTGCGGAAGAGGAGAGGCGCCTGCTTGTAGGAGACGCGCGGCTGGACGCGGCCGATCTCCTCCTCGATGTGGCCGTTGGCGGCGAACAGGTCGAGCAGGCCGTCCAGGTCGGCGTCGAAGAAGAAGACGCCGAAGGTGAGCGTGAGCAGGCTCGCCCGCCCCACCGCCGAGGCCGGCGCCTCGTCCACGAAGATGCCGCTGCCTTCGTTGTGGTAGAGGGCGAGCATCTCGTTCGAGAAGTTCCCGACCAGCAGGTGCGGACGCCCCGAACGGTCGTAGTCCGCGGCATCGACACCCATGGCCCCGCGCGCCACGCCGTCCTCGCCGAAGGCGACGCCGGCCTCCAGGCCCTCTTCGGTGAACGTTCCGTTCCTGCGGTTGCGGTACAGCTTGTTCGGCTGCGTGTCGTTGGCCACGAACACATCCGGCCAGCCGTCGACGTCCACGTCGAGGACGGCGACGCCGAGCGCCTTGCCCTCCTGCGCCATGCCGGCCTTGGCCGTCACGTCCTGGAACTTGCCGCCGCCCAGGTTGCGGTAGAGCTTCGAGAGGGTCGCCTTGTACGACTCGGGGGTGCAGTACGACTTGGTCGCGCCGTCGAGCGAGCACCACAGGTCTTTCTCGGCGCTCCACTGCACGTAGTTGGCGACGAACAGGTCCGCCTTGCCGTCGCGGTCGTAGTCGAACCAGGCGGCGCTGGTGCCGAAGCTCGCGTTCTTGATGCCGGAGGCGGCGGTCACGTCCTGGAACTTGACCTTGCCCCCCGCCGAGACGTTCTTGAACAGACGGTCGCCTTCGAGGGCGGTGATGTAGACGTCCGGCCGGCCGTCGTTGTCGGCGTCGGCCACCGCCACGCCGAGGCCGTACATCTCGACGTCGAGGCCGCTCCCGCGGGTGACGTCGGTGAACGTGCCGTTCTTGTTGTTGCGGTAGAGGCCGTGGAGCGACGTCTTTCCTTTGGGTTTCCAGTCTTTGCTGTTGATGAGCAGCACGTCGAGCCAGCCGTCGCCGTCGGCGTCGAAGAAAGCGCCCCCGGCGCCGAGGGTCTCGGGGAGGTATTTCTTGCCGGCCCGGCCGCTGTTGTGGGTGAACTTGATGCCGGCCGCCGCCGTCACGTCGGCGAAACGGAGGCCCGGCGGCCCCGGCGCGGGTTGCGCAGCAGTGAGCACGGTTCCGGCGAGCAAGGCGAGCACGAGTGGCATGCGGGTCTTCACGGTCTATCCTCCGGCGATGGCGGAATCGGGCGTCGCGGGCCGCACCGGCGCCGCGGGGAGCGGCACCGACTCGTGCTCGTGGATCGGCTGCCGTTCGTTGTTGTCCTCGGGGCTCACGCGGCGGCGCCCGGCGGTGATCTCCTGGGACGACTCGTCGGCCTTGAAGCGGCGGAACAGCTTCTCCTCCCGCTCCGCCTTCTCCACCTCCCCCAGCGCGCGCCAGCAGAGCATGGCGGTGTAGTGCATCTGGACGTCCTCGGGATCGACCAGGCCGACCCGCTCCAACACGTCCAACGCCTGTTTGTACTCGCGCTTCAGGAAGAGGAGACGGGCGATCTGGTTGAGCACCACCCGGTCGCGCGGGTACTTGGACTCGACGGTGCGCAGCGAGGCGAGCGCCGCGTCGTAGTCTCCTTCGGCCTTCTCGATCGAGGCCTTGAAGAAATGGATGCGGCCGAGGCTCCCGTCGAGCGCCATCGCCTTGTCCACGAAGGTCCGCGCCCGCTCCATCTCGCCCTCGCGGATGAGGGCGCGCGCCACGTTGAGCCAGCCGTCGGCATAGGACGGATCGGCCTCGGTGACGCGCAGGAAGGCGTACTCCGCCCCCTTCAAGTCACCCTGGAGGAGCATGCCGATCCCCCAGTCGTTCCAGCGCTCCCAGTCCTCCTTGGCGACCACCGGCTTCCACACGGTCGCCGCGGAGCCGAGCGGGATCCGCACCTCGTCCTCGGCGAGGACGACGATCGGCAGGTCCGGGATCTGCCCCTTGAGCTGCCCGGAGACGTTGGCCGGCACGTTCGCCGGGTCGAACGAGTATTCGAGGCTGTTGTGGTGCGCCGAGACGAGCTCGGGCGCCTGCCCGGGCTTCGGCACTCCGGCGTAGGCGAACTGCGTGTAGTAATGGGCGAACTTGCGGTGGTTGAGCTTCGCCGAAAGGGTGATCGGCCCGCGCGCGTCGGCCGGGATGTGCATCCGGTAGTGCACCGTGTCGGCGGCGCCGGGCGGGATCAGCCGGGCATAGAGCATGGAGCGCGCCTGCCAGGCGTTGCGCTTGTTGATCGGGTTGCCTTCGCCGTCCAGGGCATAGGAGCGGTACATGTGCGCACCGGCCTCCACCGGCCCCTTGCCGTCGTCCTCCACCCGGCCGCTCCAGAAGATCACGCGGCCGTCCGCGTCCTTCGCCTGCAGCTCCAGCCAGACGTCGAAGCCGTCCACCGTGCCGCCGGGGAAGAAATGGCCGATCGCCCGGGTGCGCACCACCACGTCCACCTTGACCGTGGAGCCCGCCTGGAGCACGACCCCCGAGCGGTCGATCGGCGCGGCGAGCTCTCCGACCTCGCGGATCACCCCCGCCTCCGACGATTCGGCCTCCTCGCCCACGGCGAAGGTCGTGCTGAGCTGCGGCCCGGCGTTGCCGGTGGCCGCACGGCGGATCATCGCCGTCTCGCCGGCCCCTTCGGTCACCGGCGAGACGGCGAACACGTCCACCGTGACGAAACCGGACTTCAGGAAGGCCACGGTGGTCGCCATCTGTTCCTCGTCCTTGTTCACCAGGGGGAGCGCCGTGTTGGCCGCCGGGAAGCGGTGGGAATGGACGAATCCGTCCTTGTTGCCCGGGTCCTCCGAGGCGACGAGCGGCATGTGGCAGCCGGCGCAGGTCTTGGCCTGCTTGGGATAGTAGAACGACCGCGCGCCCTGCCCCGACACCCCGCTCGCCTGCCAGTTGTCATAGTCGTTGAAGCCGCGGAACCAGCGGTAGGAGTTCACCGGCACGTCGAGGTGCACCTTGTGGCAGGACGAGCAGAACTCCGCATTGTCGCGCATAAACGGCTTCATGAAGGTTTTCTTGTGCGGCTCCGGGTCGAGGTAGGTCATGAACCGGTCCACCCGGCGGATCACCGGATTGCGGCTGGACATCAGCTCGTGGAGCGGCGGATATTCGATCGTGAAATCGCCGTTGCCCATCGAGCTGTGGATCTCGGTGATCGCATGGCAGGAGGTGCAGGCGAGCCCCGCGTGCGCCTCCGGCGTGTCGATCTGCTCCTTGATCGGGCGCTCGAAACGGCCGTTGAAGAACACTGCATGGTCGTGGCAGCCGGCGCACCATTTGCTGGGCTGCGGCCCCACCACGTCCTGCATGTATTCGATCGATTTGCGGTAGAACTGGTTGTTGAACGAGCCGAAGTGGTGCGCCGAGCTGTTCCACTGCTCGTAGATGTCCTTGTGGCACTCGCCGCAGGCGGCGGAATCCATGAAGAAGTTGGAGGGGATGATGCCGCCCACGTTGGTGCGCGCCGAGGACGGGAAGAACGGCGACTTCGGCCCCTCGCCCTCCTCGTCCATGGAGGTGGGCACGATCAGCGGATTGCGGATCACGTCGCGCGGGTCCGGGTTGGACCGCCGGTAGAGCCAGAGCGACGCGGGCAGGATCAACAAGAGGAGCACCGCCCCGGCGAACGCCCGGCGAAAGCGCGGCCAGTCAGGCCCCGCCCCCACCCGGCGCCAGAGCCAGGGTGCCAGGGCCGCCACCGCGAGGCAGGAGGCGGCCACGTGGGTCCACAGCAGCCAGCGGTGCGGCTCGGTGTTGCCGGCGACGGCGAGCGCGGTCCCGGCGGCCAGGGAGAGCGTGCCCAGCGCCGCCGGCACCGCCAGCTCGCGGGCCAGGTCACGGCGGCGCCAGAGCAGCAGGCCCACCGCTCCCGACAAGGCGAGCCCCAGGAGGAAATGGAGCAGCACGTTGCCCATGTAGAAGATGGTCGGTTCGGCGAACGCCGCAACGTAGGCCGTATTGACCAGCAGCGCCAGGAGAAGCGCCGCGGTCAGGGTGCCGAGACTCACGCGCTGTTTCATCGAGGTCCCTCCCCACGTTCCCGCAACGGGTGGAGCAGACGGAGGGCGGGGCGGGTCTGGTAGAGCTCGCGGTCGCGGCGATGGATCTCGCCGGCCGGGAAGCTCTCGCCCTCCGGATACGGGTATTGCGACATGCCGTGGAACGGCAACGGCTCGACGGTCTGCGAAAAGGCGGTGTTGGCGTCCGCGTCCTTGGCCCAGCCATCGACCAGGAGCAGGAAGTCGCGCCGCCAGCCCGCCGGCAGGTCCGGCAGGGCTCCGGCGTCGAAATGCAGCCGGATCTCGTCTCCGGAGCCCATGATCAGCAGGCGGTCGTCGATCTCGGCGAGCAGCGGCAGGACGTCGCCATAGCGGGTGTAGAGCCCCGGCGTGGGGTTCCACATCGACACCGGCATCCAGCTCTGATAGTCGAAGCTCTCCGGCTGCTTGCGCTCGGGATGGATCACCGGCCGGGAGAACCCGCGGTAGGCGAACGAGGCGGCCTGCGGCGCGAGCCCGGTCAGCTCGGTCTCCGGCGCCTCGGTGTCCGTGGCGAGGAAGATCTCGTCCCAGTAGACGCAGAGGCTGGTGACGATCCGCACCTCGCGCGACGCCGAAAGGAACCTGTCCGTCAGGTCCACCACGATCGTCTTCGGCTTGCCCGCCGGAATCCCCATGTCGTCGATCACCGTCGCCCACTCTCCCCGCTCATTTTTCACCTGCAGGTACGGGAAGACGAGCCCCGCCCGGGACTCCTGGGCGGCGCCGAGGAACGTGCTGCCGTCCGCCCAATCGACCCAGCCGGAAAGGACGAGGATCGCCCGGCCGTCCGCCGCCGCGTCTCCGAAGTCGAGGTCGAGCGTGTGCAGCTCGGCGATCCCCGCGGCGTTGCGGCGGAAGCCGTCCGGATAGCGCCGGTCGCGTGCCAGCAGGGGCTCGCGCACGTCGCCGCCGTGGCCGTCCACCGCGCGCACCGGAGGGATCTTCTCGCGCACGCCGAACAGCCGGAAGTCCGGAAACGGCGGCGCCTTGAACTTGTCGTTGGTGAAGATCTCCACCTCCGCCGGATGATCGACGGCGAACAGCTTCACCTGGTCGAGGTAGGCGACCTCGCGCAGCTCCTCGGTGATGCGGATCTCATACCGCCCGTCCACCGGCACCAGGGACGTGCCGCGGATCTGCACGAACTCGTCGTGATCCACCGGGAAGTAGGTGCCGTCCCCGGCGCTGGCACCGAGCGGCGCGACGCCCAGGACGTCGGTGATGAACTCGAATTCACGCCCGTTCCAGGTGAAGATCATCGGGCAGGAGCCGGAGAGCCGCGGCGCCTCCTTGAACGCGAGGGCGCCCGGCGTCTGCTTCGTCTCGTTCTGGATCAGGCCGTTCGGCCAGGTGATGCGCACCGTGTCGATCGTGTCGTGGGGGCCGACGCCGAAGTGCAACGGCAGGCCGCGGTAGAGCTTCTTCTGGTAGGACGAGCCGGCGCGCACCTCCACCTCGGCGCCGGGGGCGAGCTTCAGGTTCTTCACCCCTTCCAGGGCGACGGTGAGCCGGCGGTTCGGCGTCTCGACGGCGTTCTGCAGCCGCCGCAGAGCGCCGTCCTTCCCCACCGCGGCCAGATCGACGCGCCCGTCGCCGTCGAAGTCGGCGGCGGCGAGCGCCACCGAGTCCGCCAGCGTCACCGGCACCGCGGCGCCACGGTTGTCGAGATCGACCGGCACCCAGGGCGCCGCCGGCAGCTCCGCATCCACCGCGAGACGGCCCTGCAAGACCCGCTGGTTGCGCAGCAGCCGGCCCGGCACCGCCAGGTCCGTCCAGCCGTCGCGGTCCACGTCCTCGGCCTGGACGAAGGCGGCGCCCGCGGGGATGCCGTCGAACGGCTCGGCCTGGTAGATCCCGCTCAGGCGGTCGCGGTAGATCACGCCGCTGCGGCCGGCGTAGGACACCGCGAGGTCGAGGCCCTGCGCATCCGCCACCAGGTCGAAGACGGCGGCGGCGACGGCCGGCGCGGCGACGAACGGGAACCGCGCGGTCTCGTCGCTCCAGCCGGCCGGCCCCTGGTTGCGCAGGAGCGCCGCGCCGTCGCCGAGGAGGACCAGGTCCTGGTCGTAGTCGTGATCGACATCGAGCCAGACGGCGGTGCGGAAGCCACCGGCGGGCAGGCTCGCGGCCACCTTCTCGAACCGGCCCCCGCCGGCGTTGCGCCACAGCGAGACCCCCGGCGCCAGCACCGCGAGATCGGCCAGGCCGTCGTTGTCGAAATCGCCCGGCGCCACGGCGGTGACGCCGCGCACCTCCTCCAGGCCGGTCGCCGCCACCTTCTCCGCTCCGCTGCGCCAGAGGCCGATGCCGGCGGCCGAGGCGGCCAGCAGGTCGGGGCGGCCGTCGCCGTCCGCGTCCAGCACTTGCAGGGTGGCGGTCGCCGCATCGAGCCCGGCGGCGAGCGGGGCCGGCTCCCACCGCGGCTCCGCCGGCCGCGCGGCGGCCACCGGGTGCGGCTCGATCTCGTCGAGGATCTCGGAGTACCAGCTCCACTCCAGGTCCTCCGGGATCACCGCTCCTTCCTGCGCCGCCTTGATCTCCTTGAACAGCGCCAGCTCGCGGGCGGAGTCCTCGCTGCGGCCGGCCTGCTTGTAGGCGTTGAACAGCTGGAAATGCGGCCCGGCGAGGCGCGGCGCGAGGCGGGCCGCGGCCTCGAAGTGCTCAAGGGCGAGCTCGGGCTTGCCGTTCAGCTTGTAAAGGGTGCCCAGGTTGTAGTGCGACACCGGCTCGTCCGGCACCCGCGCGAGCATCCCTTCGAGTTGCGCGATCGCCTTGTCGTACTGCGACTCGCGTTTCCAGGCGATGCCCAGGTTGAACCAGGTGTGCGGCAGCTCCGGCGCCTCCCGCTGCACCTTCTCCAACTCGGCCACTCCCTCCGCCGTCTTGCCGGCCTTGAGCAGCGCCAGGGCGAAGTTCAGCCGCTCGCGGGGCGAGGCGGGGGCCAGCTCCAAGGCCTTCTGGAATTCCTCCACCGCTTCATACTGCGTCGTCGGATTTTCGTAGAACGCCTTGCCCAGGTTGCGGTGGTGCCAGAGAAGCTCCTCGCGGGCCGCCGGATCGTCCGGCGCCCCCGCGGCGGCCAACAGCAGGCCCAGAAACGCCCATTTCACGGAACGGCTCCCTCCTCGCGAAGCGTGGTCAGGCGATCGACCGGCGCGGACACCGTCTGCTTCCTCCCGCTCGGCCAGCGGATCTCGACGGCGTCGATCTTATCCGCAGATCCCAGGCCGAAGTGCAACCGGGTGGTGCTCTGGCCGGCGTAGCCGTTGCCGCCGTTGACCTCGCGGATCCAGGTCCGCCCGCCGGAGCGCACGGTCACCCGCGCGCCGATCGCGTCGCGGTTCGAGACCGTGCCCACGAGCTGCAGCCCCAGCCAGTGACCGGCCCCTTCGCTCACATTGCGATAGAGCAAGGACTCCTGGTCGGCGTTCGTCTGCACAAAGTCGAGCCGGCCGTCGTGATCGAAGTCGGCCACCGCCACGCCGCGCCCGTCGCGGTCGTTGTCCACCCCGGCCGCGGCGGAGACCTCCTTGAACGTCTGATCCCCCAGGTTGCGGAACAGCTTCTTCTTCTGGTACCCGCTCCAGCTCATGTCGCGGATCGCCGGCCAGCTGTTGACGTCGGTGAAATCGACGCCCGGGCGGATGATCATTTCGAGCAGCACCGGAATGTAGTTCTCCGCGCTCGCCGAGCGCAGGCCGTTGGCGGCGAACAGGTCCTCCCAGCCGTCGTTGTCGAAATCCGCGAACTTGGCGCCCCAGCCCCACAGCGTGTTGCAGGTGCCGGTCTCCTTGGACAGATCGGTGAACGTGCCGTCGCCGTTGTTGTGCCACAGCATGTTGCACTCTTTCATGTATTCATCGGTGATATTGGTCACGTACACGTCGAGCCAGCCGTCGCGGTCGTAGTCGCCCATGTCGACGTTCATGCCTTTTTTCGTATCGATCCCGATGGCTTCCTTCGTGGCGTCGCGGAACGTGCCGTCGCCGTTGTTCCAGAACAGGCGGTCGGTGCCGTAGTCGCCGGCCAGATAGAGGTCCTGGTCGCCGTCGTTGTCGAGGTCGGCGTGCCCGGCGTCCAGGGTCCAGCCGGTGTGCCCGGTGAGCCCCGCCTTCTCCGTCACCTCGACGAATCGGATCTCCGGTGAACCGGGGGAGGTCACGTTCTTCCACAAGGTCACGCCGCCGCCGTTCTTCGCATTGTCCAGATTGTCCGGCAGCACGTGCGGCGTCGGCAAGTCGATCAGGCTCACCGGCTGGAAGTAATTGCCGAGCAGCACATCGAGGCGGCCGTCGTTGTCGAAGTCAAAAGTGATCGCAGCGATCGAGTTGCCGAACTTGTCGAGCCCGGAGGTGGCGGAGACGTCGCGAAACGTTCCATCGCCCTGGTTGCGGAAAAGGACCGGCGTGCCGAAGCGGGCCAGCAGCAGGTCAGCCCGTCCGTCGTTGTCGGCATCGAGCCAGAGCGCATCGGCGACGATCGACTTCGGGTCGTTGCCACCGGTCACCCCCGCCGCGGTGCCCACCTCGGTGAACGCGAGCTTGCCGGAGGGCACGAGCTCGTTGCGCAGCAGGTGATGCGGCCGGCCGGCGTCGGAATCGACCACGAAGAGATCGAGATCGCCGTCGCCGTCATAGTCCGCCACCGCCGAGGCGGCGCCGCCTGCGGTGAACATGCCGAGCACGTCGCCGTGCTTGCCGGCGAATTTCCGGGTGTGATGGAGCACCCGCGCGCCGGCCGCCCCGCCGATCTCCTCGAAGCGGATCGGCGCGGGTCCTCCCTGGGCCAGGCACGGCCACGCCGCGAGCATCCCGAGCAGCCCGAGCACCACGAACCGGCGGCCGGCGTTCATTCGCCCTCCACCAGGGGCAACAGGTCGGTGTCCACCCGCTTGTTGGGATCCAGCTGCTCGTTGATGTAGGTGCCCAGCTCCTCGGCATTGCCGCTGCGCGCCAGGCGCGCCTGGAGCTGCGGCTCGCCGGGGAAGAGGGTGAGCCCCTCCTGCCAGACCGCCTTCGCCTTGTCGAGCTGCTCGGTCTTGAAATAGCCGTCGCCCAGGGCGATGAACGAGCGGGCATAGACCCGCCTCTTCTTCTCCTCGCGGCGGGCGATGCCCACCGCCTCCTCCAGGTCGGCGACGCCGAGCGGCGCACGGCCGAAGATCACCGGCCAGTACAGATAGCTGTTGCCGCGGGTGAACAAGGCGAGCCAGCTCTTGCGGATCTCGATCGACTTGGAAAACCGGGTGAGCGCATCGTTGGCCAGGATCACCTGGGTGATCGAGCCGGCGGCGGGGATCTTGTCCACGTAAGCGAAGCCGAAGTTCAGCCAGGCGTTGGCGGCCTGCGGATGGTCCGTCACCAGCTTCTCGAAAAACGCGATGCAGCGGTCGTACTCGCCGGCCTGGATCACCGCCATCCGGTAGGCGCTGGCGGCGCGCAGGTTCTCGGGGTCCGCCGCCACCGCCGCCTCCAGCCGCGGCAGGGCCGCGGCCGCCTCCGCGGGCGTACCGGCGCGGGCGGCGGCGGGCAGGACGGTACAGACGGCGAGCGTGAGCAGGACGGCACAGGCGATGCGTTTCATTTGGAATCCCCTTCCACCAGACGGACGTAGCGGCCGGCCGGGAGATTTTCGAGCACCTGGCGGCGGCCGGAGGGCCAGAGGACCTCCAGCTTGTCGATGCGCTCCGCTGTTCCCAGGCCGACGTGAAGACGGCGGCTGCTCTGCGCCGCGAAACCGTTGCCGCCATCGACAAAACGCAGCTGCGTCCGGCCTCCGGCGGTCACCTTGACAACCGCTCCGATCGCCTCGCGGTTGCCGTCGCGCCCTTCGAGCAGGAAACCGGCCCAGCGCGCGGAGGCGGGCGATTGATTGCGATAGAGAAACGGCAGGTTGTTGGCATTCGCCACAAACAGGTCGAGCCGGCCGTCGTTGTCGAAGTCGGCCACCGCGATGCCGCGGCCGTCGCGCGTCGCATCGAGACCGTGGCGCGCCGCTTCGTCCTTGAACAGCCCGCCCCCCTGGTTGTGAAACAGCCGCTTCTTCTGATAGCCGGAGAGGCTTTTCTTTCCCATCGGCGGCCAGCTCCGCGCATCGGCGAGGTCCACACCCGGGCGCACGATCATCTCGAAGACGTCCGGCACATAGCTCTGCGGCCCGGCGGAGACCCAGCCGTTGACCACGTAGAGATCGAGCCAGCCGTCGTTGTCATAGTCGAAGAACTTGCCGCCCCACCCCCAGCCGGTGTCATGGGTGCCGGTCTCCCGCGACACGTCCGAGAACGTCACCTTGCCGTCCGGCCCCGGGCCGTTGTTGCGCCACAGGAAGTTGCCTTCCCGCATGTACTCGTCGGTGATGTTGGTGACGAAGACGTCCAGCCAGCCGTCGTTGTCGTAATCGCCCCACTCGGCGTTCATCCCCTTCTTGGTGTCGATGCCGATCGCCTCCTTGGTGGCATCGCGGAAGGTGCCGTCGCCGTTGTTGACGAAAAAGCGATCGGTGCCGAAATCGCAGGCCACGTAGAGGTCGTCGTCACCGTCCAGATCGGCGTCGGCGTGGCCGAGGTCGAGCGTCCAGCCGGAGAGGGCGAAACCGGCCTCCTTGGTGGTGTCGCGGAACGTGCCGCCGCCCAGGTTCTTCCACACCGTCAGGCCGCCGCCGTTGTTCGCCGTCTCGAAGCTCTCGGGGAAGAAGCGCGGCGTGTCCGGCTTGAACAGATTGACCGGCTGGAAATAATCACCGACGAAGAGATCCACCCGGCCGTCGCGGTCGTAGTCGAAGGCCACCGCGGTGATCGAGTTGGCATAGCGGTCGAGGCCCGCCTGGCGGGTCACCTCGCGGAAGCGGACGTTCCCGGCGGCGTCCGGCCCCTCATTGTGAAACAGCTGATTCCGGCCGAAGCGCACCACGAAGAGATCCGGGCGGCCATCCCCGTCGTAGTCCAGCCAGAGCGCATCCGCCGAGGCGTTCGCCGCGTCGTTGCCCGCCGCCACACCGGCCGCGGCGGCCACGTCGGTGAACGTGAAATCGCCGTTGTTGCGGAAGAGGCGGTTCCGGCTCCCCTGCGCCGAATCGGTGACGAACAGGTCTTCGAAGCCGTCGCCGTCGAAGTCCGCCACCGCCGCCGCCGCGCCCAGGGCGGTATAGCCCGCCATGATGTCGGCATAGGGATTTTCAAAGCTCCGGTTGGTGTGCGGCACCGCCACCCCGGCGGCTTCCGTCACGTCCGCGAACCACCGCTCCCCGGAGGCTGCCGCCGGCGGGGCCGGCTGGACGGTCAGCACGATCCCTGCGGCCAGAACCCAAGCTGTCCCCTTCATCGGCCTGGAACCTCGTAGTGCCTTTCGACCAGCCCTTTCCCTTCCGTGACCTGCACGATCCGCCCGGCGGCGACATCGCGAAACGTCTGCACGGTGCCCGAGGCCGGCCAGCGCACCGTCAGCTCCTCCACCCGGGTGGCCTCCCCGAGCCCGAAATGCAGGCGCAGCGAGCTCTGCGAGGCATAGCTGTCCCCCAGCACCACCTCCTGCACCTGCTTGCGGCCCCCCGCCTGCACCGTCACCCGGGCGCCCACCCCGTCGCGGTTCGACTTCGTGCCCACCAGCTCCACCTGCAGCCAGGGACGTCCGGACCCCACGTCGTTGCGCAGCAAGGCATGGCGATCCGCGGACGCCGCCACCGCGAGATCCATCGCGCCGCGGTTCCAGAAGTCCGCCATCGCCACGCCTCGGCTGTTGGTCAGCAGATCCGTGCCGGCGGCGCGTCCGATCTCGCGAAACGTTCCATCCCCGTTGTTCAGGAGGTGCCGGTTGCGCTCCCAGCCATGCCAGGACTGGGTGCCGAAGTGCCGCGGATCGAAGAAGATCCCGGTCTTGTACTCCTTCTGGCTGCCCACCACGTTGTTCAGGAACTCGAGCTCGATCTCCGTGTCCGGGCCGTTGTAGACCCAGCCGTTGGCGCTGTAGAGGTCCTTCCAGCCGTCGTTGTCCAGGTCGGCGAAGACCGAGCCCCAGAACCAGCCGACCGGATTGGCGCCGGTCTTCCAGGAGACGTCCTCGAACGTCCCGTCGCCTCGATTGCGCAGCAGGTGGTTGCCCATGGCCATCTCCTGGAAGACCTGGACGAAACCGAAACCGGACTGGCGGAAGATCTGGAAATAGAGCGGCATGTCGCTCTTCCACACCCCTTGCCGCCAGGAGTTCGCCATGTAGCGCATGACGGTCGGCGCCTCGGCGAACCAGGCGTGCTCCGAGCGGATGTCCGCGGTGTACAGGTCGAGCCGGCCGTCGTTGTCATAGTCGCTGAACGAGGCGCTCATCCCCGCCCCATAGGCGAGGGCTCCGGCGTCCACCGTCACGTCGGTGAACGTCCCGTCCCCTTCGTTGCGATACAGCGTGCTACGGCCGAAGTCGTTGACCACGTAGAGGTCCGCGTCGCCGTCGTCGTCATAGTCGCCGAACGCCGAGCCCAGACAGAGACCGATCTCGCCGACGCCGGCCTCCTCGGTCACGTTGGTGAAACGGCCGTTCCCCTCGTTGCGGTAGAGCTGGTTGGGCTCGCCGTTCCTGGCATAGAAGGTGGTGGGGATCTTCTCCCGGGGGTCGAGATACCGGCCCACGTAGAGGTCGAGGTCGCCGTCGTTGTCGTAGTCGGCCCAGGAGGCCACGGTGGTGCAGCAATCCGCGCCGATCCCCGACTCCGCGGTGACGTCGCGGAAGCGCAGGGTCCCGGAAGCATCCGGGCCGTCGTTGTGGAACAGCTGGTTGGGCTGGAACGTCCGGCTGACGAAGAAGTCCTTCCAGCCGTCGTTGTCATAGTCCGCGAAGGTCCCCACCGAGACGCCGTCGAGGCCGGTGAGCCCCCAGGCGGTGGTGACGTCCTCGAACGTCCCGTCACCGCGGTTGCGGAAGGCCTTGGACTCGACGCCGTCGGGGATGAACAGGTCGTGGAAACCGTCGTTGTCCACGTCCGCGGCGGTGATCCCTCCGGGTCCGTGGCGGATCATGCCGAAGCGCAGGGGCTCGGTGAGAAACGGCGGGTAGTAGCGGTTGGCGAAGCCGACACCGGCGGCCTCCGCCACGTTGGTGAACAGATCGCGCGCGCCGGTGTGGCGCTCCCCTTCGACCAGCGAGGCTGCGGTGATGCGCAGCCCCTCCGGCGTGCGGGTGAACCGCATCTTGAAGAACCCGCGGTCGATCCCCGGCCGCGCGGCGCCGCGGGGCGTACCGATCGCCTCGAAGCGGACCTCACCGGCGAGCTCGTCCCCCTTCCAGGCCTCCAGGCGATGGAGATGGATCCCCACCTCTTCGAGGGACGCGAAGCCGTCCAGGTACCGGCGCCACTCTTCCACCGCCCCGGCGCGGTCGAGACTTCCGGCGTCCGCCGCGAAGCGGAAGATGCCGATGCCGTCCTTCTCGCCGGTCTTCCGGAGCGTGGAGATCCCCAGGGGGGAGCCCTGGAAGCCGGAGCTGTAGAGCGTCTCGATGCCGGCCGCGTCGCGCGCTTCAACGGCCTTGGAGAGGGCGGCGAGAGTCTGCACCACGTCGCGGCCGGTCTCGAAGAACCGCCGCCCTTCGCGGTCGAAGTGGCCCAGGGACATCCAGGTTCCGCCGGCCAGAGCCAGCGGGGCGAGAACAACGAAGGTGAGGGTGCGGCGACGTGGCAGTCTCGTCTTGAACACAGCGACTCCCTGCTCGTTTCGTCAGAATCGACTTGATGGCCGAGCCAGGATATGACAGCCCTCTCTTGAGAAACGCGGGAAGGGCGGACCAAAAAGGATCTACGGGGGGCCGGAGCCCCAACTCGGCCGCAGCTCGAGCACGCCAGGAGCCTCGTCTTGCGCCACGGCTGGACTGCCCTGGTCTATCAGATCCTGAACCCCGCGACCTCCCGGCGCCCGTTCAGGCTTTGGCCTCCGTGTGTCGTTTGAAGCGATCTAGAATGGCCTGCCATCCATCTCGTTGCTGCTCGGCGGTGTGGGTCTCCTCGCTGTCAAAGGACACGCGAACCGTCACTCCGGCGCTGCCTTCACTGAGCTCGACTCTCGCCATCCGGTCACCGAAGGAGTACTCGATGAGGCGGTTCGGCTCGACGTTGGTATAGGTGCCCTCAAAGTCGAAACCGAAGCTCCCGTCCTTGGCCTCCATCCGAGAGCAGAACCTCCCGCCAGGCCGAAGGTCGACGGTCGCCTTCGTCGTGTGCCAATCGTCCGACGCAGCATTCCACTGGACGATGTCCTCGGGGCTGGTGTAGGTCGTCCAAACCAGGCTCAGAGGGGCGCGCACCGTCGTCTCCACCGTAATCTTCATGCTCACTCCGCTCTTTCCGTGACCGGAGAAGTCACCGGTCTGGGTTGGGGAACCATCGGGCCTTCTTTGGGGACGTGCGCCGCGTGATCGGCAACCAGTGCGGCGAGGAGGTCCTTGAAGGGAGCCTCGACCGCGTCATCACTGACGTTCGTGACGATCAGGACCGCAAAGTCTTTGCGCAGGGCGAGGGTCGCCTCGGCCAACCAGAAGTTGTTGCTGCCGACATGCCGCAGGAGCTGGCCGCCTGCCCATTCTTGCTCGGCCACCACCCATCCGGGTGTGTATCCCCAGTCCTTCCCGCCGGGTGTGTGAAGGCGCTGCCAGGTCGCCGGCTTGAGATAACTCGGATCGCCTCGCTCGCCACGGAGGTGGGCCGCAACGAATCGGGCCCAGTCAGCCAGGGTGGTGTGGATCGTTCCCGCCGGCCCGGTGGCTGCGGGATTGTCGTCGCCCGGACCGAGGGCGACCGGCGACCACCCATCTGTTCCTCGCGTGTGCCCCAGCGGTTGGTCGAGGAGCCCCGGCGTGCCTGGCGCACCGAACCCTGTCCGCGTCATGCCGAGCGGCTCGAAGACCTCGCGCCGCATCAAGTCCTCCCAGGACGTGTCGGTCAGCGCCTCGACCATGGCTCCCGCGATCAGGAAGCCGGCATTGGAATAGACGGACTCGGTGTTCGGCCGGATCTCGGGTGCGAGCCGCAGCCCCCGTTCCACGAAGAACCGGCGCTGCTCGCGGGGCGAGCCGCCCCGGGCCACCATCTCCTGCCACAGGTCTTCGCTGAAGTTGCCGGGCGCACCGGAGCGATGACTCAGCAACCAGACCATCGGCACATCCTTCCACGCGGCATGAACGGTCGGCCCGAAGACGTCGCCGATCTTGGTGTCCCAACTCAGCACACCACGGTCGACCAAGCGGGCGACGAGCGTTGCGGTCATCGCCTTGGTGCACGACCCGAGGTGCCACCGGTCATCGATCGTGACGTTCTCGGTTCCCGTCCACGAACGGACGCCGGCAACGCCGATGGCCTCCAGGCCGTCGGTGGTCACGATGGCGGCACCCAGGGCCGGGAGGCGGCTCTTCTGGAGCAACGGCACGATGACCGCCGAGAGGTCCCGCGGACCGGCAGCCCCGGCGCCCGGCGGTTGTTCCGGCAAGCCGAAAGAGGGCGGGGATTGGAGGAGAAGAAGCAGAGCAGCCAGTGGGGCAAGGGATCGGAGCATCATATGGTTGAGACCTCCTCCTTCCTGGAGCCGCGTCGAGCGGGGACCTATCCTATCGGAATCCACCTCTGCCTTTCTGGATCCCCTTGAATCCCGGCCTGAAAGCTGTGATCCTCCCCCTATGGCCGGCGATCTCGTCCGTCTGAGCAAGTTCCTGAGCCTGGTCTTGCGCCATGAGCCTCAGCGGATCGGGCTCTCCCTCGATCCCCAGGGCTGGGTCGCCGTGGATGAGCTTCTCGCCGCTGCGGCGCAGGCCGGGACGCCCCTCACCCGCGAGGAGCTGGAGCGGGTGGTGGTGACGAACGACAAGAAGCGCTTCGCGTTCAGTCCGGACGGCTCGCGCATCCGTGCCAGCCAGGGGCATTCCGTGGAGGTGGAGCTCGGCCTGCCGCCCACTGTTCCGCCCGAGCGCCTGTTTCATGGAACCGCGACCCGCTTCGTCGACTCGATCCGCGCGGAAGGGCTCCGGGCGCAAAGCCGCCAGCACGTCCACCTCTCGCCCGATGAGGAGACGGCGGTCAAGGTCGGCCAACGCCACGGCAAGCCGGTCGTCCTCGCCGTGCGCGCCGCAGCCATGCACGGCGCCCGCCATGCCTTCTACCTGTCCGACAACGGCGTGTGGCTCACCGCGGCCGTGCCGCCCGGGTACCTGGAGTTTCCCGGGTAGAGGGCAGGGAGCCGTTCAACAGATGGTTTCGCGGCGGAGACTTCTGAGGTAGCAGGTGTGACGCCTACGAGCTGCGGCTGCCGCTCAGCCGCTCGCCTGCACAGCCCGTTGAAGCACTTCCGTGGCCCATTGATTGAGGCTCTTTCCTGCCGACTGGGCGACCACCAGGGCCTTCCCGTGAATCTCGGGGGGTACCCGCAGAAGGAGCCTGCCCGAGGCAGGCTTCTCGGGCTTGAGGCCTTGCACCTCGCAGTCGGCCAGGTAGTCGTCGACGGCGCCCGCCAGCTCGGCCCGCAGCTCGGCCACCGTCTCGCCATGAAAGCTGATGATGCTGCGGATGCCGAGAAGGCGCCCGACGAAGATGCCATCTCGCTCGTCAAACTCGACACGGGCCGTGTAGCCCTTGTAGGACATGCTGTTCATGGCCGTACTCCGCGTGGGCCGCACGAGCATGGCGGCAAGGGTCTTGCGGTGCTTCGAGGTCACGGCACCATGATAGCGCAGAGTGATAGCTGATTCCCCTGCAGCATCCAGCGGGGCCAGCGGTGCCAGAGGGGCTTCCGGGCCGGCGGATCGGCTTCCTGTTGAACGGAACAGCCTGGTGCCGGGCCTGACCGGCGAAGGCCGCGGCCTGTGCTCACAACGAAGACCGGGGGTCTCGGGCTAGAATGACGGCTGCCGTTCAACCTGCTGGCCGACGGGCCTTCTTTGGAGCCTCCGATGGAAGACTGGACTGAGCGGATTGTCGTCGACTCGAAGATCCTCGTGGGGAAACCCGTCGTCAAAGGAACCCGTATCTCTGTCGAGCTGATCATCGATCTGCTCGCACGGGGGTACAGCAGAGAGCAGATCCTTGACCAGTACGACCACTTGACCGTAGCCGACGTGCAGGCCTGCCTGGCCTATGCCAGCGAGACCCTTCGGTCGGAGCGCGTCTACGCCCTTCCTCGCTGACCGGCCGTGCGCATCCTCTTGCGGGTGCGGGTGGCGATCTTTCCCACCTCGTAGCCCAATTCGGCGAACCGCCCCATAAATAACCGTCACCTCTCAACAGAAGGTCCGAGTGAACAGCCCTGCTTCCATCGGTCGTAGAGCCACTGATAGTGCTCAAGGTATGAGGGGGCCCCTCCAGCCTTCCTGAAGTAATCAATCCACTTTTCCAGCGTTCGGTAGTAACGCACCGCAGGCTCCTCCAGAAACGCACACAGGGTAGGTTCATCAGCGTAATCCACCCGCACCGCAACTGCGGTATCCTCAAAGAAACTAAGCATGTCGCTGATTCTTGTGCCATCGGCTGGCTGATTTAAGAAAAATTCCTGTATCTCCTCTGGACTCTTACCGGCCAAACCGTCAATCGCATTTCGCAACAGCGCTTTATCAGGAATTCCCTGAAACTTCTCCATGTAGAGAAAAGACACTTCTTGACGCTTCAGCCGGACAGATTGGCGATACTGGTCAGTGGATTCCCTTAGCTCCAATCCTGTAAGTATTGCCCCTGCTGCCGCCGCTGCCACGCCTAAACTTGACCCTATGAATACAACCGTCTTCCTCCAATTACTCTTGAAATGGTAGAGCGTAGCCATTAGCAGGATCGCTGCAGTGACCAGGATTGCCAACAAAGTGAACGAACTCGGCATAGATTCTGTCCTTTCTCTGGCGAGTGGCAGGCCGGCAGCTGACGGTGACAAGGCTGCATCAATCAACCCTCCAAGCGCGCAATTGCGGGGTCGTCGGTTCAGCGCCCACAACGAGTGCTGTCGATCCGATCTATAAGAGCTGCAACAGGTACGGGTCTATATCGCACTGGCAACCTAGCTTCGAGCTGCCTTCGAAACGCCGCCTGCTCCCGAGAAGAACGCCACACATGCTTACCCATGCTGATCAATAGCCCATAACCTGCTCCGAGCATCGCGCTCTCGAGCCATTTATGACTCGCTAGGGACTCTGCTTGACTAAGCGTACTTAGTCCAGCGACGGTAACCTCCTGCCAGTAATGCTTTGCAATTTCTACGAGGGAAGTACGTGCGGTAACTGGGGTAAGCAATCGGAGAGGAACACTCGCGGAAGCGAGTTGCTTCGAGACGGCCGCCCAACAGGCAGTCTGCTCCTTAAAGCTCGCTTGCGGATTTCGGATCAACTGTCTCAAGGCAATGCCTTCGGCTGACGTCCGAATGCGCTCCACGATGTCAGGGAAATGACTGCTGAGAGGTGGAAGATGCAAAAATACGTCAGATACATGCCTGACCGAAATCACGGCGCGTTCAGTCTTCTGATCTAACCCCTCGGCGTCACTTGAATGAAGTAGCAGCTCTCTTAGCGAGCTACTGTAGCGACCGGCTGCCCCCTCCTTCCATGTCGTGACTGCGGCGAGGCATGACTGAGCGAGCCTCTTCAGGTTGTCTGCTACCCTAGGATAAAGCTCCGACCCCTGATATATCAGGGACCGATTCAGAAGTACTTGGCCGCCTGGGTCAAAGGAGAGCTTCGGACTTCGGTGAGCCATTCTAAGTCGATGAACAAGCAGCTGTGGCTCGGCCGCGTATAAAGCAAAGGCATCTGCGACCTCGTCTGTGAGTCCAAAGGTAGCTTGCAGGCCAGGCCTATATCTGTTATCAGAGAGAACAGTTTCGAGAAGCCTGGTGAAGCGACGAATTGTGTCTAGTGGATCCAGCGTGGACCCAGCAGGTGGGCGGGCGATGCCAGGGCGCTGCCTGAGGATTCTGTCCAGGTCCCGGTGAAACCTCACCTGCGCTTCGCTTGGGACGAATGGTTGTTCGCCCTTCGTCCCATATCCTTCGAGTTGCTTCGCGCGGGCAAGCATTGGCTGAGAGGCGGCTAACTCAGCCAATTGAGCGGTCGGGTAAGCGCTGAGCGGGTGTGTGAGTATCCTGACCGTCGAAAGAGACAGTATCTTGCTCAGCAACTTCGCTCGGGAGCCCCCCCACCCAAGCGCCAGGGAGTCGCTTAGCGCGAGCACCTCGTCTGGAATGATCACTTCGTCATATAGAATCGACAAGAGGACCAGTTCGTGGACTGCAGCGTCGGTGCGGCCCTGCATGAGTTCAACGTCTGCCGACCAGTCCGACAGCATAACCGTAGAGGGGAAAGTGTCTATCTCACTCATCTCACTCATGGTTTCGTCGCCAAGCTCCAGGCGATCTAGCTACTTTCGGTAGCTCCCGCCCTTGCGAGTCGTCTGTTCTTTGACCTGGTACCTGTGTCTGTCCGCGCCTACCCAACAGTTCTGTCTAGCACCTGGGCCCTACTCCTCAATCTCAAGAAGCAACCTCAGCTTCACTTCGTTACCGTCCCCAAACCAACTCTGAAGATCCTCTGCCGGAACCCACCACTCGGTCTTCGGGGCCTTCGATGACGAGGTGCCCCACATTCCCAGGGCAGCTGCGGCCCCCTCCTCGGTACCGATCGTGAGCTCCTCCCACTTTTCTGAAAGCTTGACCTCGCCATTGACAATCAATTGCACAGTGACATTGACATCTTGGCGCATCCAGCCGGTGGTCAAGCGAGGTGAGGCGACGAGGAGCACCTTACCCTTCTTCTCACGCTCTCGGAGTAGTGAGACTGAACGGACTTGTGCCTTGTCACAGACGTAGCGACTCAGCCCGCGATTCTCGATCCAGGAACCCGGAGTGGGGAGGTCGGCGATCGCTCTCTTTTTCTCCGTCCTCGCCAGGTTTATCTCGAGGAGCAGGGGGCAAAGTTCCTGCGGCGCTCCGGTCATTTCCCGGATCTGCTCCGGCGTCGGTTGCGAGGCTGTGACCTGGCTCGCGAGTGGTAGTGCTGAAAACAGTGCAACAAACAAAAGACTGGCGTACTTCATGACAATCTCCTCAAATTTCTCACAAAGCCGAAACTGCAGGCCCACTGCCTTACTTCTCACTGCGCACTGCTGTTGCGTGGAAACTTTCGTCCCCCTCAAGCTGCATGATGGTCAGATCGACCCTGGCCACGAAATCGCTCGGATTCATCAACCTCTTCACCAATGGCCACGCCTTACGGAAGTCCCTTGATTTGCACATTCGGTATCGATAGCTGTCTACGCCGAAAGGAGTTCGGAGATTTGGATGTAGGATTCGGTCCCATGCACTCCCGAGGGTAAAACTGTTCAGGAGATAGGCAAACTCCTGGGGAGCTAACCCCACATGATCAAGTTCCTCCTTGCTGATGCCGTGAAACCGAAGCGCCTCCGGCAGATCGCCAAGCCGAGCCTCGACTTCAACAATTTCTGACAAATGGGCCAGCCAAGTTGACGAAGACTGCTGAGTCTTGTTCGCAAGATGCGCCTGCCAGAGTGCAAGCACAGCTACAATCAGGGCTAATACCGAAAGGACATTTGCGGTCATTGCAGCGCTCCGATTTATCCGCCAGAAGACCCTGAACTTATCCATTCAATCGGCGGGCGCAAAGGCGCTCTACCGTTCTGGTGCCACGCTCCCACGAAGACCTTCTCGAACACTGCTGGCACCTCGGCTTCAGGACTCCCGCAACCCTACAATAATCCGGCATGCACGTCAATACAGGCACCACGGTGTGTACTACATCTAGCCCCGCTTCCCGGGCCGGGCCTGCGGCCCGTTTTCTTGAATGCCGGCGAGACGCCAGCGCTCCCAGGGGGCGCTCGGCGGGTAGTCTGCGGTGCGATCGGCTCCTTCGAGGGACCGGAGGGGCTCGGGTCCGCTTACAATGGGCGGCAGATTCCCTGACTCCGCCGGCGGGTGCCGGCGGGCGACTCCAAGCGAGGTGCCGGTTGAGCGAGAGAACGAAGTTCCCGTCCGTCTTCTGGATCGCCAATACCATCGAGGTCCTGGAACGCTTCGCGTACTACGGGATCTACTTCGGCTTCGGCATCTACATGCAGTACCTGGGCTACACCCGGGCCCAGCTCGGCATCGTCCAGAGCCTCTTCCTGGCGTTGTCCTACGTCACGCCGGTCATCTCGGGGACGTTCGCGGATCGCTACGGCTTCAAGAAGGTGCTGATCGTCTCGTATCTGGCCTATCTGCCGTCGATCCTGTTGCTGATGCTCACCAAGTCGTTCTCCGGGATCGCGCTCACCATGCTGACGATCGGCTTGGCCGCCGGCATCTTCAAGCCGCTCATCTCGGGCACCGTCCGGGCGGTCACCGACAAGACCAACAAGACGCTCGGGTTCGGCATCTTCTACGCGATGGTCAACATCGGGGGCTCGTTCGGACCCATCGTCGCCGGCCATCTGCGCGCCATCTCGTGGAACTATGCCTTCCTCGCCGGGGCGATCTCGATCGTGGTCATGCTCTTGATCACCATCTTCTTCTACAAGGAGCCCGAGCGGGAGCTCGAAGGGGCCACGCTCGGCCAGAAGCTCAAGGAGATCGGCGTCGCCCTGTCGGACGTCAAGTTCTCCTTCTTCCTGCTGCTCCTCGGCCTCTTCTTCTGGCTCCCCTTCTGGGCCTTCTTCAACCTCTGTGCCCTCTACGTCGACAGCAGCCTCGACACGGCGCGCCTCTACCTCAATCTCAAAGGCGTTCTCGGCGAGAGCATCGCCGGGTTCCTCTCGGCGCCGGACAAGGACGGCGTGCGGCGGGTGCTCGGGGAGACGATCTCGCACACCGGCTGGGTCATCATGGCGCTGCAGATCTTCGTCTCGCAGTTCCTGGAGAGGTTCAAGCCCATCCCCTCGTTCGTCATCGGGCTCGTCGTGGCGGCGGCCGGTTTTCTCGTGCTCGGCTATGCACGGATCGGCGCGCCGGCCTGGGTGTTCGTCGGCATCTTCCTGTTCGCCGTGGGCGAGATGACCGCCTCGCCGCGCATCCAGGAGTACATCACCTGGATCGCTCCGAAGGAAAAGGCGGGGCTCTACATGGGCTCGAACTTTCTCGCCGTGGGCATCGGCGGCTTTCTCTCCGGCATCACCTACACCTCCCTTTATGGCCGCTTTGCGGATGCCGGCCACGCCGAGAAGGTGTGGTGGGTGATGGCCGCCAACCTGCTGGTGGGGGCGGTGGTCTTCCTGCTGTTCAGCCGCTTCGCGGGCGACTTCAAGGAACAGGAGGCCTGAGGCGGGGGCCTACGGCAGTTCCGGGGTCAGGACCGCGTTGCCTCTTGATGTCAGGATGCAGCGACCCGTTCAAACTCCATCATCCAGTTCGTCTCCCACGTCGCACCGCCATCCCCCGAGAAGGCCTGCTCCCAGGTGGGATTGCCGCCTGGGTTGGTCCTCCAGGTAAAACGGACCTTGATGGGGCGCCCATCCAGGGTATCGTCCGCAAAAAAGAGGCCGACGTTCCCGGAGAAACCACCGACGACCGGCACGTCAAGCCGGTGGGGAAAGCGCCCGTCCAGCCACCAGATGGACCAGGTCCGGGTCTGCGGATCAAAAGAGCGGAAGGCGGCCGCCCGCACGTCCCCCTCTGGAAAGCGGAGGACGTTGTCCTCGACATTGCCCAGCCCGCCGAGGATCTTTCGCGTCGAGGTCGTTCCCGAAAACTCGGTCCACTCGGTGCAGCCGCTCAAGCGCGCATTCAGGCGCCGGTGGCGAACCTGCCAGTCGCCGAGGATGAAGTCGAAGTCGTCGGCGGACTTGGCCTCGGTGTGTCGCCTGAAGCGATCAAGGATGGATTGCCATCCTTCTCGCTGCTGCTCGACGGAGTGGCTCTCCTCGCTGTCAAAGGACACGCGAACCGTGACTCCGCCACTGCCTTCACTGAGCTCAACTCTCGCCGTCCGGTCACCGAAGGAGTACTCGATGAGCCGGTTGGGCTCGACGGTTGTGTACGTGCCCTCAAAGTCAAAACCGAAGCTCCCGTCCTTGGCCTCCATCCGAGAGCAGAACTTCCCACCCGGCCGAAGGTCGACGGTCGACCTCGTCGTATGCCAGTCGTCCGACGCAGCGTTCCACTGAACGATGTCCTCGGGGCTTGTGTAGGCCGTCCAAACCGTGCTGAGGGGGGCGCGAACCATCGTCTCTACAGTAATTTTCATGAGCACTCCGATTCTCCGATGACAGGAGAGGTCACCGGTCTGGGTTGGGGAACCATCGGGCCGCCCGGTGCGGGTATTCCGATAGAGATCGCTCTACTCGCGGTGGCCACAAGTTCGAGGACAGCGCACTGCCAGATCTTATGCTCTCTGAGAACGCCAATGCCGAACACCAAAATCTTGCGCGACTGCCGCTCGAATCTTGCGTGTAAGTTCCAGCGCAGTCTTCGCAGGATTCCGGTAGCTCACGAGACAGCCGCACGAGGCATTCTGCAAGCGCTTCTGAAAAATATTTTTCTTTTGGACTGCAAACGGTCCAGGATTGCCGTGAACCTGGCAAAGTGGCCCGTAAATGTAAAGCACCGTTGTCAAGAAAAAGCCACCCCCGATGCGACGCTTCCAGGCCCCTTCATTCTTCATGTAGAGATGCCAGAGAAATCCCCCGGCCAGCACGGTTCGCTCAGAAAACTCGGCCGCCCTGTCTGGCTGCCCATTGAAAATGGTGATCTTGACTTCTGACTGGCGCCCGGCAACACCAAAATCACCTACTGACTGAGCTGCCTCAAGTACACCGCTGGTACCTCTCTCGATGAGGGTTGCTACAACAGGAGTAAACACTTGCGGCAACTGGGCTAACCAAAGCAATTCCCCAGGCATATCGCCTCCTCTTGCATGTGCTGCTTCGATTGCGATTCTAAGGCGGCCATAGCCGAACGTCAAGGTGCACGCTGATCTTTGAAGACTGCGCTCAGACCCGATTTCCAAGGCCGGGCCTTCGGCCCGTTTTCTTGAAGGCCGGCGAGACGCCAGCGCTCCCAGGGGGCGCTCGGCGAGATCTTGAGGCGAGATCTGGCGGTCGCTGAAACGGGCGCTCAGTTGGAGAGGCTCGCGGGCCTACCCGACGACGCGGTAGGCCTGGATCTTCTGCTGCAGCCCTTTGAGCTGCAGCTCACCGAGCGGCTCGGTGGCGAAGGCGCCGTTCAGGAGCCGCCAGGTTTCCGGCCCGATGACCACGTCGCCCGGCTTGGCGGCGTGGGCTTCGAGGCGGGCGGCGACGTTGACCGTGTTGCCCAGGACGGTGTAGTCGACGCGCCGGTCGGAGCCGATGTCTCCCACCACCACCGGGCCGCTGTTGAGCGCCACGCGGGCGGCGAAGCCGGGGAGGCCCCGCGCCTCCCGCCCGGCGCTCCAGGCGGTCAGGCCCTGCTGGATCTCCACCGCCGCGCGGACGGCGCGCAGGGCGTGATCGTCCTGCGCCACCGGTGCACCGAAGAAGGCCATCACGCAGTCGCCGATGAACTTGTCGAGCGTGCCGCCGGCTCGGAAGATGGCCTCCACCGAGAGGTTCAGGAAGGCGCCGAGCAGCTCGCCCACGTCCTCCGGGCGCGAGCGCTCGCAGAAGGCGGTGAAGCCCACCAGGTCCGCGAAGAGCACGGTCGCCTGGGCGAGGCGCGGGCGGCCGCCCGAGGCGTCGCCACGGCGCAGCACCTCTTCGATCACCCCCGGCGAGTGATACCGCTCCAGACGGCCCCGCAGCTCCCGCTCCTGCGCCGCCTGGCGGGCGTAGCGGATGCGCTCCACCGCCACCGCGGCATAGTTCGCGAGAGTGGTCAGGAAGTCGAGGTCGCGCTGGGTGAAGGTGCCGACGTGGAAGGGCGAGTCGACCTGCATCACGCCGATGATCCGTTCGCCGGACCACAGAGGCACACACATGGCGGCGCGGATCTGGTGCAGGCGGATCGATTCGCCGCCCGAGAGCCGCTGGTCCGATTGCGCGTCGAAGGTCACCAGTGCCACCCGCTCGCGCACCACGGCCCGCAGCATGGTGCGCGACACCGGCACCTCGACGGACGGGCGCAGCTCCACCCGGTCCTTGACCCGCATCAGCTCGCAGACGAGCTCACCCTTGTCGTCGGAGAGCAGGATGAAGCCGCGGTCCACCTCCAGGGCCTCGAAAGCGATGTCGAGCACCCGGGTGAGCACCTGGTCCACCGATTCGGCGTCGATCAGGATGCGCCCGAGGCGGGTGAGGAAGCCGAACATCCGGTTCGCATAGGCCAGGTCGGTCGCCTCGACCGGCAGGGGCGCCGTCTTCTTGCCGGCGAGCCCGAACGCCTCGGCGAAGTCGGCGAGCGGACGCACGATGGTGGCGTTGGTGAGGGTGGAGAGCGGCGCCGTCTCCTCGTCCTCCTCCGGCTCGGCGGTGACGTCGGGCCGCACGTCGCGCAGCGGGCCACGGTCCAGCTCGATGAGCTCCTCGACCTCGAGGTCGAAGACGCCGATCCCCAGGCGGTCCCCGGCGCGCAGCGGCGCGCGTTCGACAGGCGCCCGGTTGAGCTCGACGCCGTTGGTGCTCTTCAGGTCCTGGATGACCCAGCCGCCGGGGACCTGGCGGATCTCGGCGTGGTAGCGCGACACCGAGACGTCGGACAGGACGACGTCGTTGTCGCCTCCCCGGCCGAGGCGGATGCGGTCTCCGCGCAGGGTGTAGGTCCGTTCTTCCCCTTGGACGGCGTAGCGCAGGCAGAGCATCGGCGATCTTCCCCGCGGGCTCAGTCGTAGATCGACCGCAGGACCTCTTCGCTCTTCGCAAGTTCGAACCGGCCGTCGGCGAAGAGAACCCGGAAGGCGCCGACCACCGTGGGGCAGAGCTGGGTTCCGGCCGAGCGGAAGATCTCCTCCGCCGCCTCGGCCGGCGGCAGGCCGGCGCGGTACGGGCGGCTGGTGGTCATCGCGTCATAGGTGTCGGCGACCGCGATGATCCGCGCCACCAGCGGCAGCTCGTCCTCGCGCAGCCCGTCCGGATAGCCCCGGCCGTCGACCCGCTCATGGTGATTGCGCACACCGACGAGGACGCTGGGATTGGCCAGGTGGGCGACGATCTCGGCCCCGAACACCGGATGCCTCTTCATCAGCTCCGCCTCGTCGGCGTCGAGCGGCGACGGCTTGCAGAGGATGCGGTCGGGAACGCCGATCTTGCCGATGTCGTGGAGGGTCGCGGCGAGCCACAGCTCCTTGAGCTGGCCGCGCCCGAGCCCCAGCTCCGCCCCCAGCAGCATCGAGTAGCTGACCACCCGCCGCACGTGGCCGCCGGTGTAGGGGTCCTTCTTGTCGATCGTCTCGGCGAGGGCGGTGACCATCTTGAGGAACTGCCGCTCCTGTGCCTCGTAGAGGCGGGCGTTCTGCAGGGGCGGCGCGAGGACGCCCGCGAAGAGGGTCATGCGCTGCAGGTCGTCTTCCGTGAAGAGGCCGCGCCCGACCGGATTCAGGAGCTGCAACACCCCGATCACCGCGCCGCGCACGCGCAGCGGTACGGTGAGGATCGCCCGCGTGCGGAAACCGGGAGGATCGCCGTGCCAGCGCGGATCCGCCGCCGGCTCGTTGACCAGCTCGGCCACTCCCGACTCGGCGACGATGCCGACGATGCCATGCCCCATCGGCACCCGCAGGTGGCGGATCTCCCCCGCGGCCTGGCCGCGCACGACGCGGAAGAACAGCTCGTCGGTCTCCTCGTCGAGCTCCCAGATGGAGCTGGTCTCGGCCCGGCAGACCTGCTCCGCCGTTTCGAGCGCCGTCTCCAGAACCGTCGGCAGATCGAGCGTGCGCGACAGCTTGACGCCGATCTCCAGCAGCACCTCGTAGTCGGCGAGCCGGCGTTCGCTGTCGGTGAAGCTCTCGGGGACGGTCGTTCGGCGTTCGGCGATCATCGCGTCTCCTCGTCTCCCTTCACGCGCTCAGGGTCTCGAGATCTTGCAGCAGCTCCTGGACCGAGCGGTGCCGCGCTCCGGGGTCCTTGGCGAGGCAGCGCAGGATGGTCTGCTCCAGGCTCGCAGGAATCTCCGCCCAATGGTTCCGCGGGGGAAGGGGTTGCTCGCGCAGATGCTTGACCATGATCTCCATGGCGTTCGCCCCGTTGAACGGCAACACCCCGCAGAAGATTTCGTAGAGCACCACGCCGCACGAGTAGATGTCGGCGCGGGCATCCGCCTCCTGGCCCTGGAGCAGCTCGGGGGACAGATAGAGGGGCGTGCCGAGGATCATCCCGGCCTGGGTCTGGCCCGGCTCCATCCGGTTGATCGGCCGCGCGATGCCGAAGTCCATCAGCTTGGCGTTGCCGGTGGGCTCCAGGATCAGGTTCTCCGGCTTGATGTCGCGGTGCAGGACGCCCACGGCGTGCGCGGCGGCGAGACCGGAGCAGAGCTGCTTGGCGAGGCGCAGGCCGGCCGAGTACGGAAGGCGCCGCGACTGGTCCAGCATGGTGCGCAAGGTGACGCCGCGCACGTACTCCATCGAGATGTACGGGATGCCGTCGATCTCACCGAAGTCGAAGGTGCGCAGCACGTTGGGATGGGTGATCTTGCGCGCCAGCTTGATCTCGCTCTTCAGCCGTTCGAGCTGGGTGCGGTCGACGAGCCGGTCCCTCTTGAGCATCTTGAGCGCCACCAGGTCGTCCAGCTCGCGGTCGCGCGCCTTGTAGACCACGCCCATGCCGCCGGCCCCGAGGACGGAGAGGATCTCGAAGCGGTGCCCCATGAGCGCGCCCGGCGCAATGCCGGAGAGCGTCTGCCCCCCGGACGGGGCCACCGTGTCGCCCAGGCCGGCGGTGGCCGCGCCGCCACCGCGCACGCCGGTGAGCCGTGCGGCGAGGGAGGCGGTGACCACGTAGAGAGGCTGCGGGTTGAGCACGCCGCGCCGCTGGGCGAGCTGATACCCCGCCTGCTCCAGCGCCGGGCGCAGCTCTTCGTGGACCTCGCGGGAGAGCAGCAGCTCGCCCGGCGCCGCCTCGCGCAGCAGCCCGTCGATCTGCTGCACCGGCAGGCCGACCAGCGCCCGTTCGAGCTGCTCGTTGACCGTCACCGGCCCGGTCACCGTCTTGCCGGAGGCCAGGGCCACGGCGGGCGCCTGCTCTTCATCCAGCTCGGCATGGGCGGCGAGCACCTGGGCCGCTGCGTAGAGGGCGCGCCGGCCCCGTGATTCGCCCACGAAGCTCGCCAGCACGCGGTGGCCGACGACTCCTTCGAGCTGGCCCCGCTGGGCCCCGATCGCCGCGGTCACCCGCTCCAGGTCCGCGGTGAGCTGATCGAGTGCCGCCTGCGGATCGAGCCCGGCGCCGGAGCGCGCATGGCGGCGCAGATCGACGCCCATGACCAGCACCTCGCGCGACTGGGGGCCGCCGAGGATGGCCCGGCCCTGCGAAGGCTCGGGCAGGTTGCGCGACAGCTCGGTGACATAGGCCTCCATGTCCCTCTTCTCGCGCAGATCGGAGATCAGCTCGTCGAACGAGCGGGCGAGCCGGCCGACCTCGTCGGTGCGGCCGGTGGAGATCTTCTGGTCGTAGTCCCCTTGCCGCGCCGCCTCGGCCGCCGTGGCGAGCTGGGTGAGCGGGGCGAGGGTGCGCCGGGCGAGGGCGAACGCCAGGGCGCCGCCGAGGAGCGCCGAGGCCAGCCCGGCGATGATCAGGATGGTCTCGATCTCGCGATAGGCTCCCAGCTCCTTGCGCAGCGACGCGAGCGCGATCGTGGCGCCCACCGGCTTGCCCTCGGCGCCGGCGAGCGGCGAAACGGCGGCGATCCACGGCTCGCCGGCGAGCTCGAGATCGATTTCCGCCACCTCCGGCTCCGCCGCCCCCTCCCCGGCCTCGGCTCCCCCTTCCTTGGGCGCGGGAGCCGCCGCCGCGAGAGCCCGGGCGAGCGCGCCGTTCTTCGCCCGCAGCGCCCGCTCCAGGCTGCCCAGGGTGGCCGCCGGCAGATCCGAGGTGGCCACCACCTGCGGCTCCTGGCCGGCCAGGGAGACGAAGGCCACGTCGGTGCCGCTGATCTCGGAAATGCTGCGCGCCGATGCGGGCGTGATCTGGAAGGCGCTCACCAGGTAGCCGAGCAAGGTGAAACGGTCCCGCGAGAGAGGAGCCACCACCGAGTGATAGAGCTTGCCCTGCTCCTCCCAGATCCCCTCCGACGCGCTGTACGAGAGAGCCTCGGCCACCAGCGGCTGCTGCGACAGGTCCTGGCCTTCGGTGCCCAGCCGGTCGGTGCGCACCAGCACCCGGCCGGTGGCATCCAGGAGGATGGCGAAATCGAAGCCGAGCTTCTTCTGCCATTCGTCCGACAGCAGGTCGAGCAACGAGCTGCCGTCGCCGCCGCCGGAGGCCTGGGCGATGTACTCCGCGACGTAGGGGTCCTTGGCGAACGATTCGGTGAGCAGCCGGGGACGCTCGCGGATCAGCGTCTGCACCATCGTCTGCACCGAGGAGGAGCCGGCGAGCGCCTCGTGGGCCGCGTCGCGGGCGATCTTGCGCACCAGAAACGAGGTGACCGCCACCGCCAGGCCGACCGACAACGCGATCAGCAGGAAGGTGACCAGGAACACCCGGGTGCCGAGCGACGGCCCGGAGGAGCGGCTAGGGTTGGTTGTAACGGTCACGGCCTTCCTGGAAGTACGACTGTCCGGACTTGTTCAGATGAGGCGGCACGCGCGGCCGCACCACTTCGACGCGGGCGGCGACCGGCTTCCCCTGGGGGAGCTGGAGGTCGGCCGTCCAGGCATCCGCCTGCTCGTGCCAGACGGTCAGGCGGCCCGGCCCCTTGGGGAGCCCGGTCAGCACGAAAGAGCCGTCCTGCTTCGGCGACACCGTCCACGGCGTGCTCATCACGAGGACATAGGCGATCATGTCGTGGTGAACGTTGCAGAACACCCGAACCACTCCCGGCTCGGTGAACCTCTGCTCTTTTCCCGGCCCCTTGCGGTACAGCCCGAGGTCGAAGACGTTGCCCGGCGTGACCGAGAAGACGTTGTGGAGGATCGGATCCTCGTTGGGGAAACGCACCCGGCTGCCGCGGGGCACCACCAGCACACGGGGGGAGAACTGCTTCTGCCGGGTGCTCAGGAGGAGCGGCGCCTCCGGAGGACGCACCGTAGCGCCGCCGGCCGGCTCCCAGGAGACCACCGTCTGGCGCACGTCGGCGCCGCGCGCCGGGCCTTTGCCCCCCTTGTTGAGGAGCTGGACGGTGCCGCGCAGCTCCTCCGCGGCAGAGGGAGCGGCGACGAGGACGAGGGCGAGGAGGAGCTCAGCTCCGCCAGCGCAGCGTCGCCAGGAGCTCATTGTTGTCCCTCCGACCCCGTGCCGTGATGAACTGGTTGTCCGCATACTCCATCGTCACATCGATCCCGTCGAAGATCCCGAGGCGCACCCCGGCGTCCACCTTCTTCCAGTCCCAGGCGAGGCTGGGGGCCGGAGTATCCCGGGCGTTGCGGAAGTCGTTGTCCAGCTCCGACCAGCGCACCGCCGGGGCGATCCAGGGAAAGAGCTGGCGCTCCCCCACCGCGATCCAGAGAGGCAGGTCGAAACGCCAGGACAGCTCGCCTTCGAGACCGGTGCGCGGCAGACCTGCCATCTCCTGGTCGACGTACTGGCCGAAGAACGACAAGCCGCCCCAGTAGAGCCAGACGTTCGCCCCCACCTCTTCCTTCTTGTCGCCGTGGATCGGCAGGGTGACGACCTGGTCGGGATGGCCTTCCGGCCCGTTCAGCAGGTCGAGGTCCCCGCCGTAGAAGGTGCCTTCCAGCTTGACGCGGTCGGCGAGGGTGCGTTGGTACGACCAGACGAGCACGTCCACGCCGTTGCGCCCCGCCTCGTCGGCCCAGCGCCAGCCCAGCCCGCCGCCGTATTCCAGGTCGCCGTCGAGATCGAGGTCCTCGACCTCGGCGTCATAGAGAAGGACGATGCCGCTCTTGAGGTCCGGATTCGCGCCGAGCGTGGCGCGGTCGGGCGTGCCATTGTCGCCGGCCAGGGCGTTCGGGTCGCGCAGGAACACCGGATTCCCCTGGGTGGCCGAGAGCTTCGCATAGAGGTGGCGCCCGAGGCTCAGGCCCAGCTCGGCGCCGGAATCCTCGAAACGGTTGAACGCGGTCGAGACCAGGCCGTAGCTCTCCAGATGCCGGTCGTCCTGGCGCTCGAACTTGGGGAGCTTGCCGATCTTCAGATAGACCCCCGACCGCGGCGCCAGGGTCGCCGGCTCCGGCTCGATGCCGAAGCGCACCCAGGCCTCGTCCACGTCGACCTTCTTGTCGGTCGAGGTGGGATTGCGGTCATAGAGGTCGATGAAGTCGATCTTGCCGTGCGCGGTCAGGCCGTCGCCCCAGTCGGCGTCGAGCAGAAGGGTGAGCGCCGAGACCTCGAGGTGTTGACCGGCGTTCACCGTCTCCTCGAAAGCGCGTACCACGGCGGCCGAGGGGTCGAAGTCGAAGGGCGCCTGGAAGCGGTTCGCCTCGCTGTCGCGGTAGTTGGCCTTTCCTTCGAGGCCGAAGCGGAAACGCGGCCGGGTGCTCCCCGCCTCGGCCTCCGGCTCCGCCTCGGTTCCCTCCTGCGCCCGGGTGATCCCGGGCAGGCCGAGAGAGAGAAACGCGGCAGCGGCGCACCACGCCGCACGGGTCCTGAGCTGCGCCATACGGTCACCTCCCCATGAGACTTCAAAGCTCCGCGGCCTAGCTTAGAGGTTGCGCCCGGCGCAGTCAAAGCCGGCGGAGCCGTCCAGGCCCCCCGCTGTCCTCCCGGACGCCCTTCGCGGCACTTCAGAGAGAGAAGACACGCACCGGCGGTAGAATGTGGAGCCGGTGCCTCCGTTCCGTTTACGATCCGGCCTTTCAGAAGGAGCTCGTGGTGATCTCGTCCGAAGCCTTCCGTCTTGCACTGCGCCATTTCCCCGCCGGCGTCACGATCGTGACCATCCGCGCCGGGGAACAGACCCATGGTCTCACCGTCTCGGCCTTTGCCTCGGTCTCGGCCGAGCCGCCGCTCATCGCCGTCATCATCGAGAATCGCCACAAGGCACACGCCCTGCTCGAAGAGCCCGGAGCGGTCTTCGCGGTGAACATCCTCGGTCAGGACCAGGCCGAGCTGTCGAACCGCTTCGCCTGGGTCAAGGATGAAGACCGCTTCGCCCTGGGCAACTGGTCCTCGGCCGAAACCGGAGCCCCGGTCCTCACCGACGCGCTCGCCTGGCTCGACTGCCGCATCCACGGCCGCCACCCGGCCGGCTCGCACACCGTCTACATCGGCGAGGTCCACGCGAGCAACGTCCCCGAGCCGGAAGCCCCGCCGCTCATCTACTGGAACCGGGGGTATCGCAAGCTGCGGCTGCACGAGCCGGAGGGGTAGGGATCGGGGCGCGCCCTCACCGATCGGTGCGGTGGAGCGCCGCGCCGATGCCCACCACGAACAGGGTGAGCCAGGCCGGCCAGGGGCCTTTGGCGCCGGCGAGGACGGCGCCGGCCACCATGCAGAAGCCGCCGAACAGAGTGCCACGCAGGCCGGCCAGGGGGTTTTCCGGCCGCTGGGTGGCCTGCTCGATCATCCGCAGGCCTTCGGTGATCAGGTTCGGCGCCTTGGCCAGGGCTTCCAGGACCTCGGGAGCACCGCGCAGGAACTGCTTGAGCAGGTTCTTGGGGCTGAACTGGTCCTTGAAGATCTGGTTGGCGTGCTTGCGGGAGACCTCGGCCACGTCGAGCCCCGGCTTCAGGATCTGGCCGACGCCTTCGAAGGTCACCAGGGCCTTGACCATCAGGACCATCTCGACCGGGAAGAACATGCGGTGCTGGGCGCCCAGGTTCACCGAGCGCATGATGAGCTGGGCGAGCGAGAACTCCCGGAAGTTCGAGGAGCCGCGGTTCCAGCGCTGCAGGATCTCGGTGACCTCGCGGCGGAACCCCTGCGGGTCCGCGCCCGGGCCGGGGGTCGCGATGGCCGAGAGGTAGCGCGCCGCGCCCTCGGCGTCCCCCATCACCAGGGTGTAGTAGTAATAGAGAAAGGTGCGCCGCAGGTTGTTGTCGAAGCGCCCGACCATCCCGAGGTCGATGAAGCCGAGCTGCGGCCCGGGCAGGATGAGCAGGTTCCCCGGGTGCAGGTCGGCGTGGAAGAAGCCGTCCTTGAAGAGCATCCGGATGATGCTCGCCGCGCCGTAGTCGACCAGCTCGTCGCGCTCCACCTCGGTGAGCTCCAGGGCCTCCGGTGCGCTCGGCTTGTAGCCTTTGAGGAACTCCATGCAGAGCACGCGGCCGGCGCTGTACTGGCGGTAGATGCGCGGAAACTTCACCCCCGGCAGGTCGTGGAAGTTGGCGGCGAAGGTCTCCGCGTTGTCCGCCTCGCGCCGCAGGTCCACCTCGCGGCGGGTGTACTCGACGAACTCGCGGATCATCTGGCGCGGCCGGTATTGCGGCAGGACGATCTGCAGCAGGGCGCCGAGGATGCGCAGCAGGATGGCGTCGCGGATCAGGGTCTCGCGGATGCCCGGCTTGACCACCTTGATGATGACGTGGTCGTTTTCGAGCGTCGTCGCGCGGTGGATCTGGGCGATCGAGGCCGAGCCGGTGGGGATCGGATCGACCCAGGAGTACATGGAGGCGATCGGCCGCTCGACGTCGTCCTCGATCAGCTTGAGGTAGCGGTCGAACGGCACGACCGGCAGGCGGTCGAGGAGGTTCTTGAGCTCTTCGGTGACCGCCGCGGGCAGGATGTCCTGGCGCAGGGCGAGCACCTGGCCGAGCTTGATGTAGGTGGGACCGAGGATCTCCAGCCGGCGGCGCAGCTGCACCGGGAACGGGCGGGAGGCGATCTCCTTGTCGAGGAACGGCCAAGCGAACCAGGTGACGACCCGGGCGAAGAGCAGCACGAGGCGGAAGCTGCGCCGCGCGCTGCGCTCCACCCCCACCTGTCCGCGCACCCCCGCCGCGATCGAGCCGAAGGCGAGCCCCACCAGATGCCGGAGCACGGTGATCAAGCGCCGGACGAGCCCCTGGGGCGGCTCGTCCGGCATCATCTCGAAGCCCGGGATGGGCTCGGAGGATGGGGCGGCAGGCTCGGCCATCAGATGCTCACCGGTTGCGCCCGTACTGCTCGTGGCTCGACACCCAGTCGAGGGACGAGATCGCCGCGGCGAGCGAGATCTCGCCGGCCAGCACCACCCCGGCCACGATCTCGGCGAACTTCTTGACCGTCCCGCGGCCGACGCAGCCGAGCAGCTCCAGGCACTCGCGCTGGGTGGGCAAACCGGTGCCGCCGCCGTGGGTGGCCACGATGAGCGACGGGATGGTGATCGAGATGTAGAGGTCGCGCTCCGGCGTCACCTCGGTGTAGACGATGCCGGCCGAGGACTCGGAGACGTTCGCCACGTCCTGGCCGGTGGCGATGAACATGGCGGTGATGCCGTTCGGCGAGTGGCAGCCGTTGTTGTTCGCCCCGGAGATGAAGGCGCCGACGTTGGCGATGCCGGCGTGGTAGTGGACGGTCTCCGGGTCCACCCGCATGTGCTGGATGAGCACGTCGCGCGGGATCACGCACTCCGCCGTCACGCGCTTGCCGCGGGTGCGCATCACGTTGATCTGCGAGGACTTCTTGTCCGTGGCGAAGTTCGACTCCAGGTAGAAGTGGCGGATCGTCGGGCAGTTCTCCAGGATCCACGAGCAGGCCGCGAAGGTGGCCCGGCCGACCATGTTCTGGCCCGCCGCATCGCCGGTCGTGTAGTTGAAGCGCAGGAAGACCAGCTTGTTCGACAGGTAGCGGTCGATGTAGGTGAGCTTGGCGACGCTCGATGTCCCTTCGGCCTCCTCGCGGATGCGCGGCAGGTTGGCGTCCACCCACTGCACGAAGTCGCGGCCGTCGCGGGCGTTGTCGAAGACGAACACCGGTGCGCGCTGCATGCTGTCGCCGACCACGGTGCAGGTGACGCCGCCGGAGAGGTTGAGCACCTTCATGCCGCGGTTGTAGGAGGCGACGAGGGTTCCCTCGGTGGTGGCAAGAGGGATGAGAAACTCGCCGGTCGCGTGCTCGCCGTTGATCTTGAGCGGGCCGGCGAAGCCGATGGGGACCTGGGCCACGCCGGTGAAGTTCTCGATGTTGCCCTTGGTCACTCCGGGGTCGAAGGAGAATTTGTCGATGTGGCGCAGCTGCGCCCCGGTGACCTCCTCGACGAACTTCTGCCGCGCGCGCACGATCTCCGGGGTGTAGTCGTTGTCCTTGTCGTGCGGCACCGAGGTGCGCTTGACCCGCTCGGCGATGGCGTCCTTGACCTTGAAGGACAGGGAGCCGAACGGCTCGGTGGTGACCGCGAGGGAGATCTCGTGCTGCCCCTTGTCGAGCTGGTCCATGCGGGCATGCAGGCGGACGGTGCGGGCCAGCGGGAACGCGAGGGCGCTGGTCGCGCTGACCTGCGTGGCCGCCAGCGTCTCGCCGCCGACCTCCAAGGTCACGCGGTCGAGGGGGATCGGGCGGTCGTCGATGCGGATCTCGTTGATCTTGGTCAGCGTGGCGTTGCTCAGCCGGTTCTTCAGGCTGAACCGCACGCCGTCCTCGACGTTCTCGAGACTGCCCAGCGTGTACATCTGCTTGAGGATCAGGGAGGGGATTTTCATGGGCTCGACCTCGCGACGGAAGATGATGGAAGTCGGGAGCTTATCGCAAACAGTGCCGCGCGGGCACGCCCCATCCGTGGCAGGGTATACTGGGAGACCTTCAGCAAGGAGATTTGGAATGATGCAACCGTCCCACCGCCGGCTTCTCGCCACCACCAGCCTGATCCTGGGCGCCTTCCTGGCCCTGCCCGCCGGAGCGCAGACCGCACCGGCCACCGCCTCCCCCGTGGCGAAGCCCGCCGTTCCGTCCGTGGTCCGACAGAAAATGCTGCGGCTCGAAAAAGAGCCGCTGCGCCAGGACGCTCCCGCCGCGGCCCAGGAGTATCTGCGCTTGCGGCGCGCTCCCGACGGACGCCGGGACGTGCCGGTGGAACGCTACCTGGCGGCGCTGCGCCGGATGGAAGGCATGCCGCGGTACTCCAGCGCGAGCGGCACCGTTCTGCCGCCGCGTGCGCGCGACGGCAAGGCCCTGGCGACCGGCGCCTCCTCCCTGAACGGCTGGGCGCCGCTCGGCCCGGGCAACATCGGCGGACGCACCCGCGGGCTGGTCATCCATCCCACCGATCCCCGGACGATGTATGCGGCCGGCGTGGCCGGCGGCGTCTGGAAGACCACCAATGGCGGCGTCACCTGGGCGCCCCTGGCGGATCTGCTGGCCAACATCGCGGTCACCACGCTCGCCCTCTCACCGCAGAATCCGGAGGTGATCTACGCCGGAACCGGGGAAGGCTTCTTCAACGGCGACGCGATCCGCGGCGGCGGCATCTTCAAGTCGATCAACGGCGGTACCACCTGGGTGCAGCTCGCCGCTACGAACACCTCCGATTTCTACTATGTCAACAAGATCGTGGTCAGCGCGAAGCGCCCCTCGCGGGTGTACGCGGCGACCCGCACCGGAGTCTGGCGCTCTCTCGACGGCGGCGCCACCTGGACCGCGGTGCTCACCCCGACCGCCTTCGGCGGCTGCCTCGACCTGGCCCTCCGCACCGACCGTGCCGGTGACGTCGTCTTCGCCTCCTGCGGCATTTTCGACCAGGCCACCGTCTACCGCAACACGGCGGCCCACGCCGCCGGAGCCTGGACGCCGGTGCTGCGCGACCCGGGCATGTCGCGCACCACGCTGGCGATCGCGCCGTCGAACCAGAACGTCATCTATGCGCTCGCGTCGAGCAACGTCTCCGGCGACTATCTGGACGGCCTGCACGGAGTCTTCCGCTCGACCGACGGCGGCGCCACCTGGACCGCGCGGGTGCGCAACACCAGCCCGCGCAAGCTCGACCAGGCGCTGCTGTCCAACCCGATCTTCGTTTTCCTGGAAGAGTGCTTCGGCGCTCCCGGAGCGTTCTTCAACCAGGGCTGGTACGACAACGTCATCGCGGTCGATCCCAGGGA
Organism: Holophagales bacterium UBA5704; assembly: GCA_002420005.1. Taxonomy (GTDB): domain Bacteria; phylum Acidobacteriota; class Thermoanaerobaculia; order Multivoradales; family UBA5704; genus UBA5704. The sequence continues at coordinate 42,479 of DIHE01000076.1, forward strand.
CTCGAACCGGGTCTGGGCCGGTGGCATCGACCTGTTCCGCTCCGATGACGGCGGCAAGAGCTGGGGCCTCGCCTCCTACTGGTGGGCCCAGCTCGACGACGGCTCCTACCTGCCTTCCTACGCACACGCCGACCAGCACACCATCGTCTTCCACCCGCGCTACAACGGCACCACCAACAAGACGATGTTCGTGGGTGGCGACGGCGGCATCTTCAAGACGCGGGACGCCCGCGCCGCGACGGTCAAGGACACGGCCGGCGTCTGCGACCCCTTCGCCGGCGCGTTCGAGTGGGAGGATCTGAACAACGGCTATGCCGTCACCCAGTTCTACCACGGCCTGCCGTATCCCGACGGCACCACGTATTTCGGCGGCACCCAGGACAACGGCTCCATCCGCGGGGACAACACGTCCGGCGCCAATGCCTGGGAGTCCATCTTCGGCGGTGACGGTGCCTACGTGGCCATCGACCGTACCGACACCGACATCCTCTACGTCTCGACCCCCGGCCTCGCGCTGCGCAAGTCGACCGACGGCGGCGTCACCTTCAACCGGAAGACCACCGGGATCGACGAGGATCCGGGCAACTTCCTGTTCATCACGCCTTACGTGATGGACCCCGCGAACCCGAACCGCCTGTGGATCGGCGGCTCGCAGCTCTGGCGGACGGACGACGCGGCGGAGAGCTGGACCGCGGCGAGCAACGTCGTCGCCGGCGACCGGTTCCCGATCGTCAGCGCCCTCGGCGTGGCGCCGAGCGACTCCAACCGCGTGCTCGCCGGCACCGTGGAGGGTTTCGTCCACCGCAACACCACGGCCGGGACGACGGACGGCAGCACCGACTGGCCGCAGAGCCAGCCGCGCACCGGCTTCGTCTCCTGGGTGGCCTTCGACCCGGTCGATCCGGCGATCGCCTACGCCACCTATTCGAGCTTCGGCGGCGGCGCCCACGTCTGGAAGAGCACCGACGGCGGCGCCACCTGGGCGGCGCTCGACGGCACCGGAAGCGGCGCGCTGCCCGACATCCCGGTCAACTCGATCGCGATCAATCCGGCCAACCGCTCGCACCTCTATATCGGCACCGACGCGGGCGTCTTCTCCTCGATCGACGGCGGAACGACCTGGATGGTGGAGAACACCGGCTTCGCCAACGTACCGGTCTTCGCCCTCGCCCTCCAGCCCAACCCGCTCGCCGCGGGCCCCACCCCGGTCTACGAGCTGTTCGCCTTCAGCCACGGCCGCGGCGCGTGGAAGGTCACACTGCCCTGAAACCCCGCCCCACGCGCCCTTGCCCCCCTCCCGCGGGAGGGGGGCGGGGGCCTCGCCTGGTGCGGTTGGACACCGGCGTACGCGCGGATAAGATTGCCTTTATGAAGCCTGCACTCGCGCCCGAGGACCCTATCAACGCTCTCTATGGTTGCCTGAAAGACCTCCCGGAAAATCCTCTTGCGAAACTGGAGGCCGAGCACCGGGCTGAGATCGGCGCTCCCTCGGGTCCGGAACCGCACGTACCTCTCGACACAGCACCAACCCCCCGAGCCAAAGACGAACGACTGGCCGCCATCTATTCCCTTCTAGGCACCAGATTCGAGTCTGGAGAAGATGACGTAGCCGCTCGCCATGACGAGCATCAACTGTGATCGTCCCTGCCGTGACGACATTCTCTCAAGAGAGCGTCGCACGTTGGCGGGCGGGGAGGTCGCGGTCGTAGGCCTCGCCGGACGGTCGGGCGGCCGGCGTTGGTGGCACGGAGTGGCGCGGGGCGCGGGGTATGAGGCTCCTGTCCTGTGTACACCTGAGGAACTCCTGGAAGGATAAGAACAATGGCGAACGATGAGATTCTCGACGAGCTGCATCGTGTACGGGAGCAACTGGTGGCCGAGGCGGGCGGCGATGTCGCAGGCCTCTTCCGGTTATTGCGTGCCACGGCACGGGCGGAGAGGCGAGAGACTGTTACGCTGCCTGCGAAAACCCCGGCAGAGAAGAACTCCGAAGCTGCGTGAGCCTGAGCATCCGTTGGCCAGGTCGGCGTAGAAACCAAGGGCCAGAGGCCGGGCCTGCGGCCCATTCTTCTTGAATGCCGGCGAGACGCCAGCGCTCCCAGGGGGCGCACACCGGACTTGTCGTGCCGACTCACTCTCAATAAAGCGTTGCGCGTTGGCGAGCGGGGAGGTCGCGGTCGTAGGCCTCGCCATCGATCTGCGCGTCGGTGAGAGCCGCCAGGATCTGCCCCGGGCTGGGGACCCGCCGGGCGGCTTCCGGCGGCACCGGCTGCCACAGGCCGGCGCGATAGACGGCGCGGGCGCACTGGAAGAACACGGACTCGACGTGGATGACCACGACGCACCGGGGACGGCTCCCCTGCATCACGAAACGCTCCAGCATCGCCGGCTCCGTGGTCAGCGTCGCGCGCCCCCGGACGCGGAGGGTCTCGCCGACGCCGGGGATCAGGAACAGAAGAGCGACGCGCGGATCGGTCACGATGTTGCGCAAGCTGTCGATCCGGTTGTTCCCCCGCCGCTCCGGCAGCAGCAGCGTCCGCTCGTCCTCCACCACGACGAAGCCGGGCGGATCGCCGCGCGGCGAGGCATCGAGACCTCCCGGCCCGTGGGTGGCCAGGACGGCGAAGGGCGAGGCTTCGATGAGGGCGCGGTAGGACGGGTGCACGAAGGAGACTTCCTTGCGCACCGCCGCCTCGCTGGGTGGGTCGAACAGAGCCTCCAACTGCTCCAGGGTTTCGATCCTGTGGTCGCTCACTCCATTTCCTCCCTCACCCCCGCGTCCGCATCCTGCCACGCCTTCCGGAACGCCGCGAAGGCCTTCGCGGCTTCGTCGCGGTTGCCTTCGGCGGCCCAGGCGCGGGCGAGGCCGCGCAGGGCGTGGCCGTTTTGCGGACGGAGCTTCAGGGAGGCGTTCCAGGCGTCGCGGGCGTCTTGCCAGCGGCCGGCTTTCTCGTAGACCTCGGCGAGGGTCTCGACCACCGGGCGGGTGTAGTGCGGCGGCTCCCAGTAACCGAGGTCGCGCTCTCGGTCGACGGCCTCCCGAAGCTGCGCAATGCCCTCATCGGTCTTTCCGGACAGGGCGGCGTGGGTGCCGCGCAGCTCCAGGAGGTTGACGCCGAGGATCTTGGCGGCGGTGCCGACGTACCAGTCCGAGCCGAGGGTGGGGGTGGCCGCGGTGAGCTGCTGCACCAGGGCATCGAGGGCCGCGATCTGCGCCTGGACAGCGGCGGCGTCGCCTTTTCCGAAGGCGGCCATGCCGCGGGCGTAGGCGAGCATGCCGCGGTGATAGCTGGGGGCCAGGGAGTCGCCCGCCGGAGCCGGTTTCTCCAGGAGGGTCTCCAGGCTATGGACGGCGTCGTCCCACCGGCCATAGCGCATCTGGAGACGGGCGCGCGCGGTGTCTCCACCATAGAGGATGAAGCCCAGCCCCAGGGACCCGGAACGGGTCGGATCGACCGGCAGGCGCGCCAGCTCGTCCGCCCAGCGGAGGCCCTCCTCATAGCGGCCGTCCTCGGCGCAGCTCCCCACCAGGTAGTCGAGGTTGTGGACGTAGTTCCAGTTGTTGATTGGGGCGATGCCCTGCTCGCGCTGGTAGGCGAGGTCGATCTCGCGCGAGGCGAGGAAGGCCGCGCGGGCTTTGGCGTAGTCGCCGATCCGGTAGTAGATGTGGCCGGGCATGTGGGCGATGTGGCCGCTCCCGGGGGCCAGGCGGGGCAGGATCTCGGCGCTCGCCAGACCCGCCTCGGGACGTGCGCTGTTCTCGACCGCGTGAATCCAGTAGTGGTGGACCGCCGCGTCGTCCGGATGGGTGGCGAGGAGGTTCCTGAGGATCGCCTGGCTGTAGAGCTGCCCCTCGCGCGGCCGGCCGTCGGAGGGCTCGTAGCCCTGACGCAGGAAGTCGGCCAGGAAGAGCTGCGCCTGGAGGTCGTCCGGGTGACGGTCGATCAGCGCCTCCATCGCCCGGATGTACGCGGCGCGCGCCTCGGCCGGGGAACGGCCGGCGACCATCAGCTCGGCGGCGGCCTGGATGTAAAGGCGCTCGTGCGCTCCCGCCGTCCCGGCGAGCTCGACCGCGCGGGCCAGCGCGGTCTCCCGCTCGCTCCCCTGCTCGCGGCGGTTGTAGTAGAGCGCGCGGTGGATGCCCCACCAGCCCATGGCGCAGCCGGGATCGCGGCGCACCACCTCGCGGAAGGCGCGCAGGGCTTCGAAGTCCCAGAAGGCATGGAGGAGGTTGAGCCCCTGGTCGAAGTAGGGCTGTGCCTCGGGAGCGCAGGAGACCGGGAGATGGGCGCCGCCGATCCCGTCCATCCGCGGAGGCGGCGGCAGGGTGCCGGGGTCGGGCACCGCGGCATCGTGGCAGGCGTGCGGGGCCTGCGCGGCGGCGGCACCCGCGAGGAGCGTGCCCAGCACCAGAAGATCGAGGATAATCCGTGGTTTCATCGCACCTCCGTGCCCGGATCATGGCGGAACCGGAGGCGCTTTTCCAGCGGGACCACGCGGACTCGACCGAACGGAGGCTCACCCGGTGCACCCACTCTCCCACGGCCAGGCCGCCCTCTGGTTCCTCACCCGCCGGGCGCCCGAGAGCGCCGCCTACCATCTGGTGGCGGCGGCGCGCGTGCGGTGCCCGGACGGCGGCACCCTGGATGCCACGGCGCTCCGCCGCACGTTCCAGCAGCTCGCCGCCCGCCATGGCGAGCTGCGCGCCACCTTCGAGGCCACGCCTGACGGCACGCCGGTGAAGCGCCTCCACGCGCGGCTCGATCCGGAATTCCTGGAGCTGGACGCCGCCGACTGGAGCGAGGAGGAGATCCGCGCGCGCCTCGCCGCCCAGGCGGGCCGGCCGTTCGACCTGGAGCGGGGACCGCTGCTGCGCGCGGTGCTGCTGACGGGCGCGGACGCGCCGCGCCTGCTGATCGCCGTCCACCATGCCGTGGCCGATTTCTGGTCGCTCGCGATCATCGCCCAGGAGCTCGGCCTGCTCTACGCGGAGGCCGAGGCCGCCCTGCCGCCGCTGCGTGCCGGGTACGACGAGCACGTGCGGCGCGAGGCGGAACGCCTCGCCGGGCCGCGCGGGGAGAGGCTCTGGGCGTACTGGAGCGAGCACCTGCGCGAGGCGCCGGATCTCGATCTTCCCACCGATCACCCGCGGCCGGCACGGCCGTTTCACCGCGGTGGAGCGATCGCCTCGACCCTGGCGCCGAAGCGGACGACGGCCCTGCGGGATCTCGCCCGCCGCCGCGGCGCGACGCTCTTCGCCGCGCTCCTCGCCGGCTTCCAGGGGTTCCTGGCGCGCACCGCCGGGCAGGACGATTTCGTGATCGGCACGCCGTCGGCCGGGCGGTCGGGAGCGGATCTGGCCGGTACGGTGGGGTATTTCATCCATCCGCTGGCCCTGCGCGCCGATCTCTCCGGCACTCCCACCGGCGAGGAGCTGGTGGACCGTGCGCGGCGCACGGTGCGCGCCGGGCTGGCGCACCAGGCGCTGCCGTTCGCGCTGCTGGCGGAGCGGTTGCGGCCGGTGCGGGCGGCGGGCCGGTCGCCGCTCTTCCAGGCGATGCTGGTGTTTCATCAGAGCAGAGACACCGGGGAGTTTCCCGCCTTCGTGATCGGCCGGGAAGGGGCCGAGCTGCCGCTGGGCGACCGGCTGGCGCTCGATCCGATCCCCCTGCCGCCGCGGGAGGTGCCGTTCGATCTGACGCTGATCCTCGCCGAGGAGGGAGAGGGCCTCGCGCTGTTGCTCGAATACAGCGCGGACCTGTTCGACCGGACCACGGTCCAGCGGCTGGCGAACCGCTTCGAGCGGCTTCTGGCGGCCCTGGTGGCCGCTCCGGAGCAGCCGATTGCCGACCTGCCGCTGCTCGGCGCCGCCGAGCGGCATCAGGTGGTCTGCGAGGGCAACGACACCCAGCCGCCCGCGGCGCCGCCGACCGATCTCTACCGGAGATTCGCCGAGCAGGCGGCGCGCTCGCCACAGGCGACCGCGGTCGTCCACGGAACGGAGCGCACCACGTACGCGGAGCTGCACCGGAGAGCCGAGGAGCTGGCGGCACAGCTCCGGCGTCTGGGAGTGGGTCCGGAGCGGGTGGTGGGCATCGGCCGCGAGCGCTCCACGGAGATGGTGGCGGAGATGCTCGGCGTGCTGGCGGCCGGGGGGGCGTATCTGCCGCTCGATCCCGCTCTGCCAAGGGAGCGGCGGGAATGGATGGCGTCACAGGCGGGGCTGAGGCTCAAGGACGACAAGGTCACCCAGGACAACAACGACAGCGACTCCGGGAGCGCGTCCTTGGAGTCCTTCCCCTTGTTGTCCTTGCCGTCCTTGGAGTCCTTGCCTCCCTTGTCGTCCTTTTCCCCCGACCCCCGCCACCTCGCCTACCTCCTCTACACCTCCGGCTCCACCGGCCACCCCAAAGGGGTCGCGGTGACCCGCGGCTCCGTGGCGGCGCTCCTCGACTGGGCCGGGCACACCTTCACCCGCGAGGAGGTGGCGGGCGTGTTCGCGGCGACCTCGATCGGGTTCGACATCTCGGTGTTCGAGATCTTCGCGCCGCTCTGCTGCGGCGGCACGGTGATCCTGGGCGACCACCTCCTGGCGCTCCACGGATTGCCGGCGGCGGGCGAGGTGACGCTCCTCAACACCGTCCCGTCGGCGCTGGCCGAGCTGCTGCGCCAGGGACCTCTGCCGGCCTCGCTCCGCACCGTCAACCTGGCCGGCGAGCCGCTGCCGGCGGAGCTGGTGCGCCGGGTGCGCGCGGCGGCGCCGGGGGTGCGGGTGCTCAACCTGTACGGCCCGACGGAGGACACGGTCTACTCGACCGGCACCCGGGTGGACGGCGACGCGCCGCCCCCCATCGGCCGTCCGTTGCCGGGCACCCGCACCCACGTGCTCGACGCCCACCTGCGCCCCGTCCCCCTGGGCGTCGTCGGCGAGCTCTGGCTCGCCGGAGCCGGCCTCGCGCGCGGCTATCTGCACCGGCCGGACCTGACCGCGGAACGGTTCCTCCCCGATCCGCTGGGCGATGCAGGCTCCCGCCTGTACCGCACCGGCGACCGCGCCCGCCGGCGGCCGGACGGTGCGCTCGAGCACCTCGGCCGGCTCGATCACCAGGTGAAGATCCGCGGCGTCCGCATCGAGCTGGGCGAGGTGGAGGCGGCGCTGCGGCGCGAGAGTGGGGTGCGGGAGGCGGTGGCCGATGTGCGCGAGGTCGCCGGCCAGCGAGCGCTGGTGGCCTGGGTGGCCGGGGAGGCCACCACCGCCGGCCTGCGCGCCGCGCTCGCCGCCACGCTGCCGACGGCGATGATCCCGTCGTTCTGGGTGGCGCTGCCGGCGCTGCCGCGGACGCCGGGCGGCAAGGTGGACCGGCGCGCTCTGCCTCTGCCCGTGGCGGGCGGCGCCGGGCGGGCGCAGACGCCGCCGCGCGATGCGGTCGAGGCGGCTCTCGCGGCGCTGTGGGGCGAGGTGCTGGAGATCGCCACGGTGGGCGTGGACGAGAGCTTCTTCGACCTGGGCGGCCACTCGCTCCTCGCGATGCGGCTGCTCGCCCGCGTCCGCCACACCCTGGGGGTGGAGCTGCCGGTGGAGACGCTGTTCGCGCACCCCACGATCGTGCACCTCGCCCGCGCAGTGACCGCCGCACCGCCGCGGCCGACGGTACCGCTCGGGCCGACACCCCGTGGAGGGGACCTGCCGCTCTCCTTCGCCCAGGAGCGGCTGTGGTTTCTCGACCGGCTCGACCCCGGCACCGCCGTCTACAACATGCCGGGCGCGTACCACCTGCGCGGCTCCCTCCACCCCGCCCTCCTCGCCGCCGCCTTCGGCGAGCTGGTGCGGCGCCAGGAGGTGCTGCGCACCCGCTTCGTGGCAGTCGCGGGCCGGCCGGTCCTGGCGATCGATCCTCCCTCTCCCGTTCCGCTGCCCGTGCTCGACCTGAGCGCCCTGCCCGCGGCGCAGCGGGCGGTGGAGGCGGAGAGACTGCACGGCGCCGAGGCGCGGCGGCCGTTCGATCTCGGGCGGGACGCGATGCTGCGCGCGTCGTTGGTCCGGCTGGCGCCGGAGGAGCACGTGCTGCGGGTCACCGCCCACCACATCGCGGCGGACGGCTGGTCGCTCGGCCTGATGGCCCGCGAGGTGGCGGAGCTGGTGCGCGCGGCGGCGGCCGGCCGGCCGGCGGAGCTGCCCCGCCTGCCGCTCCAGTACGCGGACTACGCCCGCTGGCAGCGCTCCTGGATGAGCGGCGACGCCCTCGCCGTGCAGCTCGCCGCCGCCCGCGCCGAGCTGGAGGGGGCGCCGGCCCGGCTCGATCTTCCGGCGGATCGGCCGACGACGGAGGCGTGGAGCCCGGCGGGTGAACGCCTGCCGTTCGACCTCTCCCCCACCCTCACCGCCGCGCTCCACGAGCTCGCCCGCCACCGCGGCGCGAGCCCGTTCATGGTGCTGGCTGCGGCGCTCGCCGCACTGCTCGGACGGCTCGCCGGGACCGAGGATCTGCTGCTCGGCACAGCGGCGGCCAACCGCGGCCGGGTGGAGGTGGAGCCGCTCCTCGGCCTGTTCGTGAACACCCTGGTGCTGCGCGCCGACCTCTCCGGCGATCCGCCGTTCGCCGCGCTGCTGGAACGGATGAAGGCGACGACGCTCGCGGCATTCCGCCGGCAGGAGCTGCCGTTCGACAAGCTGGTGGAGGAGCTGGCGCCGCTGCGCACACCAGGCCAGGCACCGCTCGTCCAGGTGCTCCTCGTGCTGCAGAACGCGCCGCCGGGGAGCCTGGAGCTGCCCGGGGTGGAGATCGCGCCGCTGGCCGTGGACACCGGCACCGCGAAGCTCGACCTCACGATCGAGCTGGCCGCGGCTCCCGGCGGCGGGCTCGCCGGGGTGATCGAGCACAGGCGCGACCGGTTCACGGCGGAGGCGGTCGAGCGGCTCGCCGCCGGCTTCGTCCACCTGCTGACCGCGGCGGCCGACGATCCGGAGCGGCGGCTCTCCGGCCTGCCTCTCCTCGCGACGGCCGAACGGCGGCAGGTGGCGGCGCTCGAGCGCATCGCGCCGCGCCGCGTGCTTCTGCCCGGCGCGGAACGGCCGGGGCCGCGCACGCCCACCGAGGAGATCCTGGCGGAGATCTGGAGCGAGCTGCTCGGCGGCTCCGGCTTCGGCCCGGACGACGATTTCTTCGCCTGGGGCGGGCATTCGCTGCTCGGCACGCGCCTCCTCGCGAGCCTCGGCGGCCCGCTCGGCGTGGAGCTGCCGCTGCGCGCGCTGTTCGAGGCTCCGACGCTGGGGGCTCTCGCGGCGCGGATCGACGCCGCCCTCGGCGGTGCGGAGCCGGGCCTCGTGCCGCCCATCGAGCCGGCCGGGCACGACGGGCCTCTCCCCCTCTCCTTCGCCCAGCAGCGCCTCTGGCTGCTCGACCGGCTGGAGCCCGGGAGGAGCCTTTACAACCTGCCGCTCGCCGTGCGGCTCGCCCAGGCGCCGGACCCGGCCGTCCTGGAGCGCGCCCTCGCCGCCGTCCTCGACCGCCACACGGCGCTACGCACCCGGTTTCTCGACGTGGACGGCGAGCCGCGGCAGGTGGTGGTCGCACGACCGGCAGGTCCGGTGCTGCCACAGGTCGATCTCACCGGCCTCCCGGCAGGAGTGCGGGACGCCGCGCTGCGCGGGTGCCTGCAGGCGCTGGCGGAGCGGCCGTTCGATCTCACCCGGGACGTGCTGCTGCGGGCCTGCCGGCTCGAGGCCGGAGGCGCAGCCGTCCTCTTCTTGAATCTGCATCACATCGCCGCCGACGGCGGGTCGATCGGCGTGCTGACGCGGGAGCTGGAAATCCTCACCCGCGGCGGAGAGCTGCCGCCGCTCCCGGTTCAGTACGGCGACTTTGCGCTCTGGCAGCGGCGGTGGCTGCACGGCGAGGTGCTGGAGGAGCAGCTCGCCTGGTGGCGCACGCGCCTGGCCGGGGTGCCGCCGCTCGCGCTGCTCACCGACCGGCCCCGCCCGCCGCAGCCGAGCTCGCGCGGCCGGGAGATCCCTCTCGCTCTGGACGCCGCGCGCCGGGACCGGATCACCGCGGCGGCCCGGCGCCTGCGGGCGACGCCGTTCATGGCGCTCGCCGCCGCGCAGCAGGCGGTGCTGGCGCGGTGGTCCGGCCAGACCGATTTCGCGCTCGGCTTCCCGGTGGCGAACCGGCGCCGCCCCGAGGTGGAGGGATTGATCGGCCTCTTCGTCAACACCCTCGTGCTGCGCGCCGACCTGGCGGGCGATCCCACCGGCGCGGAGCTGGTCGGCCGCACCCGCGAGGCCGCGCTCGGCGCCTATGCGCACCAGGACCT